>NZ_JBMYXC010000011.1:0-65341 GCF_049608025.1 Mycobacterium sp.
GATCGGACGGGGCAACCCGTGAGCCACCCCGATCCGACATTGTTCGGCCATGATCCGTGGTGGCTGATGCTCGCCAAGGCTCTCGGCGTCTTCGTGTTCCTGCTGCTGACGGTGCTCACGGCGATCCTGTTCGAGCGAAAAATATTGGGCCGCATGCAGTTGCGGCTCGGGCCCAACCGGGTCGGTCCGCGCGGGCTGCTGCAATCGCTGGCCGACGGCATCAAGCTCGCACTCAAGGAGGGGCTGATCCCGGCCGGGGTGGACAAGTGGATCTATCTTGCCGCACCGGTGATCGCGGTGATACCGGCGTTCATGGCGTTCGCTGTCATTCCGATGGGCGGCGAAGTCTCGGTGTTCGGCCACCGAACTCCGCTGCAGCTGACCGACCTGCCCGTGGCGGTGCTCTACATTCTCGCGGTCACCTCGATCGGTGTGTACGGGATCGTGCTGGCCGGCTGGGCATCAGGGTCGGTCTACCCTCTGCTCGGCGGGTTGCGGTCCTCGGCACAGGTGGTCTCTTACGAGATCGCGATGGCGCTGTCGTTCGTCGCGGTGTTCATCTACTCGGGGACGATGTCGACGTCGGGAATCGTCGCCGCCCAGAACCACACCTGGTTTGTCTTCCTGCTATTGCCGTCCTTTCTGGTGTACGTGACCTCGATGGTCGGCGAAACCAATCGTGCGCCTTTTGATCTGCCCGAGGCCGAGGGCGAACTGGTCGGCGGTTTCCACACCGAGTACTCGTCGCTGAAGTTTGCGATGTTCATGCTCGCCGAGTACGTCAACATGACCACGGTGTCGGCGCTGGCGGCGACGCTGTTCCTGGGAGGTTGGCAGGCGCCGTGGCCGATCAGCATCATCGACGGCGCCAACGCCGGTTGGTGGCCGCTGCTGTGGTTCACCGCCAAGGTGTGGTTGTTCCTGTTTCTGTTCATGTGGCTGCGGGCCACGCTGCCCAGACTGCGCTACGACCAGTTCATGAGGCTGGGATGGAAGGTCCTCATCCCGGTGTCGTTGGGCTGGACGATGATCGTCGCGGCCACCCGCATCCTGCGCGACTACGGCTACCAGGGGTGGGCCACCGCGCTGATCGCCGCGGGCATTGCCGTAGCACTGGCGACGGTGGCGCTCCTGTGGCGAACGCTGCGCACCCGGAACCCGAGCAGGACCCCCGAACAACCCGTCGATCCGGTAGGAGCCGGCGCCTTCCCAGTGCCTCCGATGCCGGACAAGGAGCCAGCAGATGCCTAAATTCCTCGATGCCATCGCCGGTTTCGGTGTCACCTTCGGATCCATGTTCAAGAAGCCCGTCACCGAGGAGTATCCCGAGAAGCCCGGACCCGTCGCCCCGCGCTACCACGGCCGTCACCAACTCAACCGTTATCCAGACGGCCTGGAAAAGTGCATCGGCTGCGAATTGTGCGCGTGGGCCTGCCCCGCCGACGCGATCTTCGTCGAAGGTGCCGACAACACCGAGGCTGAACGGTATTCGCCCGGCGAACGCTACGGCCGCGTCTACCAGATCAATTACCTGCGCTGCATCGGATGCGGGCTGTGCATCGAGGCGTGCCCGACTCGGGCACTGACGATGACCACCGATTACGAGATGGCCGACGACAATCGTGCCGATCTCATCCTGGGCAAGGACAACCTGCTGGCACCAATGCAGCCGGGTATGGAGCAACCTCCGCACCCGATGGCGCCGGGCAGCACCGATGAGGACTACTACCGCGGCAACATCACTGCGCCCGGGGAGGCCCAGTGAGCACCGCGTTCGTCGCCGCGCTCGCGGCGTCTACCGGTTCGGCCGGATACACCAGCACCAACGAAGCCGTCCTGTTCTGGATACTGGCGGTGGCGTCGGTGGCCGGTGCCATCGGCGTGGTCGCCGCGCCGAAGGCGGTCTATTCGGCGATTTCGCTCGCCCTCACGATGATCGCACTGGCGGTGCTCTACATAGCCCAGGATGCGCCATTTCTCGGGGTCGCCCAAGTCGTGGTGTACACCGGCGCGGTGATGATGCTCTTCCTCTTCGTGCTGATGCTGATCGGTGTCGACTCCTCGGAGTCCCTCAAGGAATCTCTTCGCGGACAACGTTTTGCGGCGATCGGTGCGGGATTGGCATTCGGCATCCTGTTGATCGCCGGTATCGGCAACGTCGCGGCGACCGGGTTCGTCGGATTGACCGAGGCGAATGCGAACGGCAACGTCGAAGGGCTGGCCGCGCTGATCTTCACCAAGTACCTGTGGGCCTTCGAGCTGACCGGAGCGCTGTTGATCACCGCCACACTGGGTGCGATGCTGCTGGCCCACCGGGAGCGCCTCGAGCGCCGCAAGAGTCAGCGCGAACTGGCCGCCGAGCGTTTCGCCCCGGGGGGGCACCCGACCACCCTGCCCAATCCTGGCGTCTACGCACGACACAACGCCGTCGACGTGCCGGCCCGGCTACCCGACGGCTCGGCCTCCGAACTGTCGGTCAGCGCGATCCTGCAGCTGCGTGCGATGCCCGAAGACCAAGACGGGGAAGCAGACGGTGAGGGCCGGTGAACCCCGACAATTACCTGTATCTCTCCGCTCTGCTGTTCACCATCGGCGCTGCCGGAGTGTTGCTGCGCCGCAACGCACTCGTCATGTTCATGTGCGTCGAGCTGATGCTGAACGCCGCGAACCTGGCCTTCGTCGCGTTCTCCCGCATGCACGGGCATCTCGACGGCCAGGTGGTGGCGTTCTTCACCATGGTCGTCGCCGCGTGCGAGGTGGTGATCGGTCTGGCCATCATCATGACCATCTTCCGGAGTCGCCGCTCTGCCAGCGTCGACGATGCCAGTCTGTTGAAGCACTGATGAGCGCCTGCGCGAAGAACCTGCGCGAAGAACCTGCGCGAAGAAGAGGAAACACCAGTGAGCGCTTGGCCGATGACGAGACGGACCTGAGGCGCCGATGACACTACCTGTGTGGCTGGTGATTGCGCTCCCGCTGGCGAGCGCGGTGGTCCTGCTGTTGGCGGGCCGGCGCTCCGACCCGTGGGGGCACCTACTGGGTACGCTGGCCGCGATCGCGTCGTTCGCCTGCGGCGCGGTGCTGTTCGTCGACATGCTCGGCCGGGACGCCGGCAGCAGGTCAACCCACGAGACGCTGTTCTCCTGGGTTCCGGTCGGCGAACTACGCGTGGACTTCGGCCTGCAACTCGACCAACTTTCGATGTGCTTTGTGCTGCTCATCACCGGTGTCGGATCGTTGATCCACGTCTACTCGATCGGCTACATGAAAGAGGACGAAGGCCGAAGACGTTTTTTTGGCTACCTCAACCTTTTTCTCGCTGCGATGCTGCTGCTCGTCCTCGCCGACAACTACCTCGGCCTGTACATGGGTTGGGAAGGCGTCGGCCTGGCTTCGTATCTGCTCATCGGATTCTGGTCACACAAGCCGTCAGCCGCGACGGCGGCCAAGAAGGCGTTCGTTGTCAACCGGGTCGGTGACGTCGGTCTGGCGATTGCGCTGATGATCATGTTCGCCGCCGTCGGATCGGTCTCATTCGCCACGGTTTTCGGCGCCGCACCGGCGCTCACCGAGGCAACCTTGACCGCGATCGGGTTGATGCTGCTGCTGGCTGCCTGCGGCAAGTCCGCTCAGGTTCCGCTGCAATCTTGGCTGGGCGACGCGATGGAAGGCCCGACACCGGTCTCGGCACTGATCCACGCGGCCACCATGGTCACCGCGGGTGTGTATCTGATCGTGCGTTCGGGACCGGTGTTCGACCTGGCCCCGCACGCACAGACTGCCGTCGTGGTCGTGGGCGCGGTCACGCTGCTGTTCGGTGCTGTCATAGGCTGCGCGAAGGACGACATCAAGAAGGCGCTGGCCGCCTCGACGATGAGCCAGATCGGTTACATGGTGCTCGCTGCCGGGCTGGGGCCCGCCGGCTACGCGTTCGCGATCATGCACCTGCTGACGCACGGATTCTTCAAGGCCGGCCTTTTCCTGGGAGCCGGTTCGGTGATGCACGCAATGGACGACGAGGTGGACATGCGCCGCTACGGCGGGCTGCGCAAGGCGCTGCCAGTGACCTTCGCGACGTTCGGTCTGGGCTATCTGGCGATCATCGGCGTGCCGCCACTGGCCGGCTTCTTCTCCAAGGACGGGATCATCGAAGCGGCTCTGGGTGCAGGCGGTATCAAGGGCGTGATCCTGGGCGGGGCAACGATTCTGGGCGCAGGTATCACCGCGTTCTATATGACGCGGGTGATGCTCATGACGTTCTTCGGGCCGAAGCGCTGGGCCGATGGAGCGAGCGAAGCGACGGGAGGACGACCCAGGGCAAACCCCCATGAGTCGCCGGCGGTGATGACTTGGCCGATGATCCTGCTCGCCGTGGGCTCGGTGACCGCCGGTGGCGCCCTGGCGATCGGCGGCACGCTCGAGCACTGGCTGGAACCGGTGGTCGGCTCGCATGAGATCCACCACGTGCTGCCGGTTTGGGTGGTGACGGTGATCGTGCTGTCCGTCGTCGCGGTCGGCATCGTTGTGGCCTACCGCATGTACGGGGTTCGGCCGGTTCCCGAACAGGTGCCCGCCGGGTCGGTGCTGACCGTGGCGGCTCGCCACGACCTCTATGGCGACGCGTTCAACGAAAAGGTGCTGATGCAGCCCGGAATGCTCATCACCCAGGGGCTGGTGGAGATCGACGACGAAGCGGTAGACGGTGCGGGAAGCGGGCTGGCAGCCCTCGTCGGGCGCTTTTCCGGCAGGTTGGCGCGGCTGCAAACCGGTTTCGCGCGGTCCTACGCCCTGGCGATGCTGGTCGGCACGGTCCTCCTCGTCGCGCTGATCCTGGCGGTGAACCAGTGGTGACCTCGTTTCCTTGGCTGACCGTGCTGTGGGCAGTGCCCATGGTCGGCGCAGTGCTGGTGATGCTGCTGCCTGCCACCATGCGCACCCTGGCGAAGTGGGTGGCGCTGGCCGTGGCATTGGCGGTCCTGGCCGTCACAGCCGTGCTGGCCGTCGGCTTCGACCCCTCCGGTGAGCAGTTCCAGTTCGTCGAGTCCCACACGTGGATCCCGTCTTTCGGTACCGGCTACATCCTCGGCATCGACGGCATCGCGTTAGCCCTGATCGTTCTCACCGCGGTCCTGGTGCCCCTGTTGATCGTCGCCGGCTGGAACGATGCGCGCGATCGCCTCAGCTGGGGTGGCCGTTCGGTGCACATCTACTTCGCGCTGACGCTGGCGGTCGAGGGCATGGTGCTCATCTCGCTGGTTTCGCTGGACATCCTGCTGTTCTACGTCTTCTTCGAGGCCATGCTGATCCCGATGTACTTCCTGATCGGTGGGTTCGGCGGCGCACAGCGAAGCGCCGCGGCGGTGAAGTTCCTGCTGTACAACCTCTTCGGCGGCTTGATCATGCTCGCCGCAGTCGTCGGTCTGTACGTGGTGACCGCACAGAGCGACGCCTTCGCGGCGGGGACGTTCGACTTCCGCGAGATCGTCGCCGCGGTGGCATCCGGCGAGTTCGTGGTGAACCCGATGGTGATGCATCTGATCTTCGGCGGGTTCATGTTCGCCTTCGCCGTCAAGGCGCCACTGTGGCCGCTGCACCGTTGGCTGCCCGACTCGGCTGTCGAAGCGACGCCGGCCAGTGCGGTGCTGATGATGGCGGTCGTGGACAAGGTCGGTACCTTCGCCATGCTCCGATACTGCCTGCAGCTATTCCCCGACTCCGCTGCCTACTTCAGCCCGTTGATCATCACGCTGGCGGTAATCGGGATCGTCTACGGTGCCGTAGTCGCGATCGGCCAGACAGACGTCATGCGGCTGATTGCCTACACCTCCATCTCGCACTTCGGCTTCATCATCCTGGGCATCTTCGTGATGACCAGCCAGGGTCAGTCCGGGTCGACGCTGTATATGGTCAACCACGGCATCTCGACGGCGGCGCTATTCCTGATCGCCGGGTTCCTGGTGTCCCGGCGAGGATCTCGCCTCATCAGCGCCTACGGTGGCGTGCAGAAGGTGGCCCCGGTGCTGGCAGGAACTTTCCTGGTGGCTGGACTGGCGACGCTGTCGCTGCCCGGACTCGCGCCGTTCATCAGTGAATTCCTTGTCCTCATCGGCACATTCACCCGCTACCCGGCCTTTGCCGTGCTCGCTGCCAGTGCCCTGGTGCTCTCCGCGATCTACATCTTGTGGACCTACCAACGGATGATGACGGGCCCCGTGCCGGATGAGTTGGCCGAGGGTGAGGGCAAGATATTGGACCTGGTGCCACGCGAGATCGCCGTCGTCGCTCCGCTCATCGCGCTGCTGCTGGTGCTCGGGGTGTATCCCAAGCCCGCACTCGACGTGATCAACCCCGCGGTCGACCACACGCTCACGACGATCAACCAGACCGACCCGGCACCCCGGATGGCGGAAGGCCCGGCGCGATGAATCCCGGCACGATGATTCCCGGCACGATGAATATGGCCATGCCCCTGCCAACGCCATCTGTCGAGTACGGACTGATATCACCCATGCTCATCGTGCTCGGCGCGGCCGTTCTCGGGGTCCTCGTCGAGGCGTTCCTCCCCCGTCGGCAGCGCTACGTCACCCAAGTGGCGCTCAGCCTCACCGCGCTGGTCGGGGCATTCGCGGCCGTCGTGATCATCGCTCGAGATCTGCACGGCAGCAACGGTTCCAGCGCCATGATGGGAGCGGTGGCCATCGACAGGCCGGCGCTCTTCCTGCAGGGCACCATCCTGCTCGTCGCGGTGCTTGGAATCCTGCTCATCGGCGAGCGCCGGATCACGATATCGGGCCGGGGCTCATCGGCCGACGGAGACTCCGAGGAGAGGGCCGGCCTGGACGCCTTCACCGCGCAGGCCTCAGCGGTAGTCGGAAGTGTCGACGAGCGATTGGCCACCAAGTCGGGCGTCGTCCAGACCGAGGTCTTCCCGCTGACGTTGTTCGCGGTGGGCGGCATGCTGATTTTCCCCGCGGCCAACGACCTGCTGACGATGTTCATCGCACTGGAGGTGCTGTCGCTCCCGTTGTACCTGCTGTGCGGGCTCGCACGACGGCGGCGATTGCTCTCGCAGGAGTCAGCGCTGAAGTACTTTCTGCTGGGCGCGTTCTCATCGGCATTCTTCCTCTATGGCGCGGCCATGCTGTACGGCTATGCGGGCACCCTCACGCTGGACGGCATCGCCGAGGCGGTGGCGGCGGATGCCGGCAAGCCGTCGCTGGCCCTCATCGGGACCGGCCTGCTGCTGGCCGGTGTGCTGTTCAAAGTCGGCGCCGTGCCGTTCCATTCGTGGATTCCCGACGTCTATCAGGGGGCCCCGACCCCGATCACGGCATTCATGTCCGCGGCCACCAAGATCGCCGCATTCGGCGCGATGCTGCGTCTCTTCTACGTCGCACTGCCCGAACTGCATGCGGATTGGCGCCCCGTGCTGTGGGCGATCGCGATCCTGACGATGGTGGTCGGCACGATCACCGCGGTCACCCAGACCGACGTCAAGCGCATGCTGGGATATTCGGCGGTGGCCCATACCGGTTTCATCCTGATCGGTGTGATCGCCGGGAACGAAGCCGGCCTGTCATCGACGCTGTTCTATCTGTTCGCTTACGGCTTCTCCACGGTGGGCGCGTTCGCGGTGGTGAGTCTGGTCCGCGACGCCGCCGGTGGCGAAGCGACCGCGATAGCGCAATGGGCTGGCCTGGGTAAGCGTTATCCTGTTGTCGGCACAGTCTTTTCGCTCTTTCTGCTGGCATTCGCAGGCATCCCGTTGACCAGCGGCTTCGTCGGCAAGTTCGCGGTCTTCAAAGCCGCCGGCGAAGGGGGTGCGATTCCACTGGTCGTGGTCGGTGTGATCGCCAGCGCGATCGCGGCGTACTTCTACGTCCGGGTGATCGTGTTGATGTTCTTCACCGAACGTCCCGATGATGCCCCGGTCGTGGTGGTCCCCAGCGCGCTGACGACTGCGGTCGTCACCGTCACCGCCGCCGTCACCTTCGCGCTCGGAGCGCTTCCGCAACCCTTGCTGGACCTGGTCAACTCAGCAGCCCGGTTCCTCTGATACCGCCAGTTCAGCATCCTCGAGCAGTTCAGCACCCTCAAGTCTGGCCGAGCGTGCCCAAAATGCCACCGCTAGCGGCGCGGCGGTGTGCAGACACGCGCGCTCGCGGTGCAGAGGGCGGGCAGCTAGGTCGCTATGCCGTGCAGCAGTATTGCCGCGGTACTGTCCACCCACGCCGATTTCGCGAGGTCGTCGGGCGCTTGCAGGAGCGCCAGCAACGTGGCACCGCCGATCAGGTCGACGAGCCGATCGGGGTCAACGCCCGCCCGCACTTCTCCCCGATCGATCGCGCCCCACAGCCGATCGCGCACCGCACCGAACAGGTCGCCGAAGCGGGCGGTGACCCGCTCGCGGAGGTCGCTGTCCGCCGACATATCGGCCAGCAGCCCCGGCAGCGCCGCCCGAACCACAGAACTGGTGAAGATGTCGCGCGTCGCCTCGATCATCGCCCGCAGGTCGGCTGCGATATCCCCTGGCGGTGCCTGGATGGCCGTCGGCGTATTCGGGAACGCTGCTTCGTGAACGAGCTCGGCCTTGCTCGACCATCGGCGATACAGCGCGGTCTTGGTGGTTCCGGCGCGCTCGGCGACCGCTGACATCGTGACATTCGAATACCCAGTTTCGACGAGCAGGTCCGCGGTCGCTCGCAGAATGGCGGCGTCGATGCGCGGGTCCCTCGGCCGTCCGGCACTAGGGGCCTTGTCAACGGGAAACACTTCTGTTTTCATAACGCTACTCATGGTAGCGTAACTGTGAGCCGGAAAGGATCAGTTCGTGACCAATGAACCAGCCGTCGGCGACGTGGGACGGCTGCAGCGCTCCAGTCGTGACATGGCGAATGTTCCTGAACGCCTGTCGAACTGGCTGTCTGCGCTTCTGGTCGACGGGAGCACACCCGAGATCGCCGTGGAAAACGGGGTCGACTCCAACGGCATGTCCTCAGAGACGATCCTGCTGTCCGGGCGCTGGCTGCGCGGCGAAAATCCGGTCGAACAACACTGGGTGGCCCGGGTGGCTCCCACCGAGGCCGACGTGCCGGTGTTCGAGCACTACCGCCTCGACCACCAACACGAGCTGATACGCCTGGTCGCCGAGTTGTCCGACGTCGCCGTGCCGCGCGTTCGCTGGCTTGAGTCCACCGGCGAGGTGCTGGGTCGGCCCTTCTTTCTGATGGATCGCGTCGATGGACGGGTCCCGCCCGACGTGATGCCCTACACCTTCGGCGACAACTGGCTCTACGACGCCCCGGTCGAACAGCAGCGCCAGTTACAGGACAGCACCATCGAAGTACTCGCCAAGCTGCACTCGATTCCCGACGCGCAGCAGACCTTCGGATTCCTTCAGGATGTCGATCCCCCCGGCGAGACCGCATTGCACCGCCACTTCGGCTGGCTGAAGAGCTGGTATGAGTTCAGCGTCCCCGACATCGGCCGCTCACCGCTGGTCGAAGCAGCCCTGGCCTGGCTGGAGCACCGCTTCCCGGCCGACATCGCCGCCGCCGAACCCGTCCTGGTGTGGGGTGACGCTCGCATCGGCAACGTCATTTACCAAGGATTCACGCCGGCCGCCGTGCTGGACTGGGAGATGGCCACCGTCGGGCCCCGGGAATTCGATGTGGCGTGGATCATATTCGCGCACATGGTCTTCCAGGAGTTGACCAACTTGGCTGGGCTGCCGGGTATGCCCGACTTCCTGCATGAGGATGACGTGCGAGCCACCTACCGGGAACTGGCCGGCATCGAGGTCGGCGACCTCGAGTGGTTCTACGTGTACTCAGGTGTCATCTGGTGCTGCGTGTTCATGCGCACCGGGGCACGTCGCGTGCGCTTCGGTGAGATCGAGAAGCCGGACGACATCGAAACCCTCTTCTACCATGCCCCACTGCTGAAAAGACTGATCGGAGAGACGAACTGATGCTTGGACCCATAGACGAATATCCGGTCCACCAGATGCCCCAGCCCATCGCCTGGCCCGGCTCCTCGGACCGGAACTTCTACGACCGGTCGTACTACAACGCCCATGACCGCACCGGGGACATCTTCGTCATCACCGGCATGGGCTACTACCCGAACCTCGGGGTGAAAGACGCGTTTCTGCTCGTATCCCGCCGCGGCAACGGCAGATTCGGCCGAAGTGGTGATACGCAGACCGCGGTACACCTGTCCGGAGCGATCGACCAGGACAGGCTCAATCAGCATGTCGGCGCATACCGCATCGAAGTCGTCGAACCGCTACGCAAACTCCGCATTGTGCTCGACGAAACCGACGGAATCGCAGCAGATCTCACGTTTGAAGGGCTCTTTGACGTCGTCCAGGAGCAGCCCCACGTCATGCGCAGGGGAAACCGGGTCACCCTGGACGCGCAACGGTTCGCGCAGGTGGGCAGTTGGAGCGGCCAACTGTCGATCGACGGCGAAGACGTGGCGGTCGACCCCACCCGCTGGATCGGCACCCGCGACCGGTCCTGGGGCATCCGGCCGGTCGGCGAGGCCGAACCCGCGGGCCGGCCCGACGACCCTCCCTTCGAAGGCATGTGGTGGCTCTATGTGCCCATGGCATTCGACGATTTCGGGATCGTGGTGATCATCCAGGAGGACGCGAGTGGATTCCGGTCGCTCAACGACTGCACCCGGATCTGGAAAGACGGTCGTGTCGAGCAACTGGGATGGCCGCGGATCAAGATCCACTACCGGTCCGGTACCCGTATCCCCACCGGAGCGACGATCGATGCAACCGCATTCGACGGCAGCCCATTACATATTGATGTGGAGTCCAAGCTGGCGGTACCCATCCACGTGGGCGGCGGATACGGCGGCGACCCCGACTGGCTGCACGGAATGTGGAAGGGCGACAACTTCACCGAACGACTGACCTACGACATGAACGACCCGGCGATCGTCGGGCGCTCCGGATTCGGCGTTATCGACCACGTCGGTCGCGCGGTGTGTCGCGACGCCGACGGGACCGAGCGCGAGGGCTGGGGACTGTTCGAGCATGGCGCCCTCGGGCGGCACGACCCGTCGGGCTTCGCCGACTGGCTCACCGTCGCACCCTGACTCACGGCTTCCCGGCCCAAGGGCGCTATGGCGCTCCCGCGCAACGGCACCCCGCGCAATGGCGCTCCCGCGCAACGGGCTAACCCGACACCGACACCGACACCGACACCGACACCGACACCGACACCGACACCGAAGAAAATGTCGGTCAGGCCGAGCGTGACTCCCCTACCGGGGCGCTGCCGAACACCATCGACTCCTCGATCCGGTCGAACCGGTGGTCGATGATGTCGAGTACATAATTGTGCCGCACGTTCCACGGCCGATGAGTACCCGACTTCGGCAGCGCATTCGGCGACCGCTTGATGTAGCCCGCCTGCAAATCAAAGGCCGGCTTTTCGTCGATCGGCCCCTCGCCCCGATGCGGGTAGGCGTGGGTATAGCCACGAGCGTCCATGTACGCCAACAGCTTCGCGAACGCCTTGGCCGTCATATCCGCGCGCAACGTCCAGGACGCGTTCGTGTACCCGATGCACCACGCCATGTTCGGCACGTCCTCGATCAGGAACTCTTTGTACGCGAAGCGGTCAGTGGGCGTGATCTCGGTGCCGTCGACGACGATGCGGATGCCGCCGAGGGCCTGGAGTTGCAACCCCGTCGCGGTGACGATCACGTCGGCGTCCACCCGGGCGCCCGACGCCAGTGCGATGCCCGTCGCGTCGACGTGGTCGATGGTGTCGGTCACCACGTCGGCCCGCCCCGCACTGATCTGGTTGAACAGGTCGTGATCGAGGATGAGGCACATCCGCTGGTCCCACGGATCGTACTTCGGCTTGAAATGCAGGTCGACGTCATAGCCCTCGGGTAACGCGGCGATCGTCCGGCTGCGGATGAGCTTGCGGCCGAACCGCGGCGCCTTGCGGAACATGAAGTAGGTCAACACGTGGAACGCCGCGTTGCGGAAGCGCACCACCGAATGGGACAACCGGCGCGGCAGAATCTTGCGGATGAAGTCGACCATCGGGTCGATTCGCGCCATCGACATCATGTAGGTCGGCGACCGCTGCAGCATCGTCACGTGAGAGGCCTTCTCGGCCAATGCCGGGATGAGGCTGATGGCAGTGGCCCCGCTGCCGATCACCACCACCCGCTTGCCCGAGTAGTCCAGGTCCTCAGGCCAGAACTGCGGGTGCACCACCTCGCCGCCGAACCGTTCGATACCGGGGAAATCCGGCTGGTAAGGATCGTCATAGCTGTAGTAACCGGTGCCGAAGAACAGGAATCTGGCCCGGTAGGTGCGCGCTGAGCCGTCCTGCTCGGCCTGCAATGTCCAGGTATCCGTCGCCGAATCCCACTCCGCGGATTTCACGTAGGTGTCGAACCGCATGTGCTCGTCGATACCGTGCTTGTGTGCCGTAGTGGCCAGGTACTCGCGGATGTGGTCACCATCGGCGATGTTCTCGGGGCGCTGCCAGGGCTCCCACGGGAACGACAGCGTGAAGATGTCGCTGTCAGACCGGATGCCCGGATAGCGGAACAGGTCCCAGGTGCCACCGATCCGGGAACGGCGCTCAAGAATCCGGTAGCTGAGCTGGGGATTGCGCTCCTGGATGCGATAGGCGGCTCCGATTCCGGAGATTCCCGCACCGATGATCAGAACGTCGGAGTACTCCGGCTGGTTCTCCTGCATACGCAACCTCCTGTAGCCGGCTCAGCTACCACGATAGGGTTCAGCCGCTCAGCGCGTCGATGATCTCGCTCAACGAATCCACCGCGATCGGCCCCGGCTGGTACAGACAGACCCGGTCGCTGATGCCGTCCACCCGATCGCGGATGTGGGCGGCCACCTCCTTCGGCGTGCCGCACGCAGCGATGGTGTGCAGCACGTCGTCGTCGATGAGGCGCGCCATGTCCTGCCAGCGGCCCTGCTTGGACATCGCGTTGAGTTCTGGCTGCAGATCGCCCCAGCCGTGCAGCTCAAGCACCGGCCGATAGGCGGGGGTGGAACCGTAGAACGACAGCAGGCGCCGGGCGGACAGGTGGCCAGGGTCCTGGTCGGCCACCGAGACGATGATCTCAGGCACCACCGCGAACCCGTCCCGGCTGCGGCCGGACGCCACCAGCCCCGAGTCCACATTGGGCATCGTCACCTCACGCAGGAACCGCTTCGACCCGAACGGCATCACCAGCAGCCCGTCGGCGACCTCGGCTGTCATCCGGGTCAGTCGCGGACCCAGCGCGCCCACGAAAATCGGCGGGGGCGTGAACTCAGCCCGGGGGATGAACGTCGGCGTCATCAGCGTGTGCCGGTAGAACTCCCCGTGAAAGTCCAGCCGCTCCCCGGTGGTCCAGGTGGCGAAGATCGCCCGCAGCGCGCCGACCATTTCGGCCATCCGCGCCACCGGTTTGTCGAATTCGGCGCCGTAGCGCTTCTCGATCTGCGTTCGGATCTGGGTGCCCAGCCCCAGCGTGAACCGGCCACCACTGAGCAGTTGGTGATCGACGGCCTGGTGCGCGAGGTGAATTGGGTTACGTGGAAACGCAATCGCGACGTTGGTCATCAGATCCAGCCCGCCGACGCCTGCCGCCAGCGTCAGCGGGGTGAACACGTCGTGTGGGCCCTCGAAGGTGAAGACGCCGCTCGCCCCGGCATCACGCAGCGCCCGCGCTCGCTCCACCGCATCTATCGGCCCGAAGAGTGCCGTCATCACCCGCACAACCTGCGAGCCTAATGTGGATTCGGCGCGCAATGCGAGGCTGGGTACGCGTAATGCGAAGCTAGGTGTCTGTGTGTGCCGAGGACGCGACCGAACTTTAGAGGAGATCAAGCCATGGCCGACGTCGTTGTCGTGGGAGCGGGATTCGCCGGACTCGCGGCGGCGCGCGAGTTGGTCCGGCTCGGGCACGACGTCGTCGTCGTCGAAGGCCGCGACCGGGTCGGTGGCCGGTCTCACACCGGAACCCTGGCCGGAGTTCCGGTCGATCTCGGCGGGACGTTCGTCGGCCCGACGCAGGATGCGGTGCTTGCGCTGGCCGCCGAGCTGGGGTGCGAAACAGTGCCGACCTACGGCCGCGGCAAGAATCTGATCCGCTGGCGTGGCCGGGTGCGCTCCTACCGCAGCACGATCCCGCGGCTGTCGATCCTGGAGTTGGTCGACGTGTCACGGGTCCAGTGGCGATTCGATCGCATCAGCAGGAAGGTCCCCGTCGCGCAACCGTGGACCTCCCCGATCGCCGCCGACCTCGACAGCATCTCGCTCGACAAGTGGCTGCGGTCGATGCACGCGGGCGCCTCTACGCGCGACCTGATGGCAATCATGGCCCGGGTGACATGGGGATGCGAACCCGACGCGGTCTCGATGCTGCACGCGGTGCGCTACGTCAAAGCCGCCGGCGGTCTGAGCCGGATGCTCGATACCGAAGGCGGCGCCCAGCAGGACCGCTTTCCCGCGGGAACGCAGCAGATCGCGCAGCGAATGGCCGACGAACTCGGTGACCGGGTAGTGCTGGACGCGCCGGCGACACGCATCCACCGGCAGCAGGACGGAACCACGACCGTCGCCGCAGGGCACAACGAGTTCACCGCACTGGCGGTCGTCGTCGCGATCCCACCCGAACACCGCTCCGGGATTCAGTTCGATCCCCCACTGCCGCCTGAGCACCAGGAATTGGTAGCGCACTGGCCACAGGGCCACCTGAGCAAGGCCTACGCGGCGTATGAGAGGCCCTTCTGGCGAGACAACGGATGTTCGGGTGCGGCGCTGTCCGACGAGGGGCCGGTGTTCATCACCTTCGACGTCAGCCCCGGCGACGCGGGCCCCGGCATCCTGCTCGGGTTCACCGATGCGCGCATGTTCGATCCGCTGACAAGCCAGCAACGACGCGACGTCGCGCTGGCCGGTTTCGTCGCCCTATTCGGCGACGCCGCGTCGAAGCCCATCGACTATCTCGATCATTGTTGGGGCACAGAGGAATTCGCCCCCGGTGGGCCGACGGCCGCAGTGCCGCCCGGCTCCTGGACGGGGTACGGGAAGTCGCTGCGCGCGCCCGTCGACACCATCTTCTGGGCGGGCACCGAGACCGCCGACGAGTGGACGGGCTTCCTGGACGGGGCGGTTCGCTCCGGCGTTCGGGCAGCCGGCGAGGTGCATCAGGAGCTGATGCGACTCTCCTGATCACCTTCGGTCGGCTCACCGTATTGTCCGGTCGCTGCGCTGGCCCCGCCGGTCACCGCATCAACCAACCATCGCAGTTGCGAGTTGACGTCGGCAGGCCGCTCGAGAATCGCGCAGTGCCCACCGGGGAGCTCGACCAACTTGGCGAGGTTCGGCGCGGCGGTCGCGATGTGGCGGGACGAGGCCATCGGTAGCAGACGATCTTTGTGGCTACCGATCACCAGAGTCGGGACGCTGAGATTCTGCAAGCCGATGTGCTGCGGACCCAGGTGGTCGACGAGAACCCGGATCCAGCCCCCCCGCCCGACCGACGGGGTGCCGTTGAACAAATCGAAAATGAAATCCCTGATGGCGGGGTCGGCCTCGCGGCCCACCGCAAGGCTCGACACGAAGCGATGCGTCAGAATATCGGCGGCCCGCACCGGCGGCGCCGACCCGAAGATCCTCAGCAGCGACCCCGCCGCCTGGACCCGCGCGCCGGACACCCGTGCCGGAACCGGCAGCAGGTTGATGTTGCGTAGCAGGTCACCGGTGGTGGTGTTGATCAGCGCGACCGCGTCAGCACGCTGCGCGACGCGCTGTGGACACCGCTCGGACCACGACGTGATCGCGATGCCGCCCATCGAGTGCCCCGCGATGACGGCGCGTTCGTCGGGTTTCAGCGTCGCCTCGAGCACGGCGTCGAGGTCGGCGGCCAGGTAGTCCAGGCTGTAGTCGCTGGGGCGCGGCGGCACGGAGCTGCGGCCGTGACCACGGTGGTCGTAGGCGATCACCCGGTAATGCTCGGCGAGGTCGGCGATTTGATAGGCCCAGACCCGCAGCGCGCAGGTGATGCCGTGGGCAAGGACGATCGGGTATCCGTCCGGCGGTCCGAACACCTCGGCATGCAGGCGCACGCCGTCCTTGGAGCGCACATCGACCGCACGCCCCTCGGGCAGAGCGTGGGCCGGGGCGAATAGGTCCTTCCCTCGGCCCCTACCACCTCGTGCCATGCGCTCCCCCTGTGCACTCGTTAGTTCCGGCGACTTTGCCGCGTAGCAGACTGTACCGCCGCGTACCACTCGCGCGGGCCGACTACGGTGCAGTGAGATCTATTCGCGACAACACTTTAGGGAGGCTGTGATGCGCGCAATTCAGCTAGCGGTACTCGAGGGACCGCAGGCTGCAGCGGTCGTGGAGATCGACGAACCGCGCGAGGACGCTGCCGGGGAGAACACAATTCTGGTCGACGTACACGCCGCGGGAGTGGCGTTTCCCGATGCGTTGCAGTCCCGCGGGCTCTATCAGTACAAGCCGGCCCTGCCCTACACCCCGGGCGCGGAGATCGCCGGGGTGGTCCGCAGCGCACCCGAGGCAGCAGGTGTTCGGCCGGGCGACCGGGTCGCCGGACTGACGATGCTGTGTGGGGCGATGGCCGAAGTCGTCGCGCTGCCACCGGAGAGACTGTTCAAGCTGCCGGATTCGGTGTCGTTCGAGGCCGGTGCCGGGCTGTTGTTCAACGATCTGACGGTGCACTTCGCGCTTCGGAACCGGGGCCGACTTCGCGACGGCGAGACCGTGCTCGTCCATGGCGCCGCAGGCGGTATCGGCACCTCGACGCTTCGGTTGGCGTCCGCGTTCGGCGCGTCCCGGGTGATTGCGGTGGTCAGCAGCGAGGACAAGGTCGAGGTCGCCCGGGCTGCCGGGGCGACCGAGGTGGTGCTGGCCGAGGGGTTCAAGGACGCGGTGAAAGCACTGACCGACGGCCGGGGTGTGGACATCGTCGTCGACCCCGTCGGTGGCGACAGATTCACCGATTCGCTGCGTTCGCTGGCCCCGGCCGGCCGGTTGCTCGTCATCGGGTTCACCGGCGGTGAGATTCCCACGATCAAGGTGAACCGGCTGCTACTCAACAACGTCGACGCCGTCGGCGTCGGCTGGGGGTCCTGGACCCTGAGCCATCCCGGCTACCTGCAGGAGCAGTGGGCCGAGTTGGAACCGCTGCTGGCATCAGGGGCAGTGTCAGCGCCCCAACCTGTCGTGTTCCCCCTCGAGCGGGCGGCCGAAGCGATCGCCTCACTGGAAGACCGGACCGCGAAAGGCAAAGTCGTCGTCGCGATACGGTGACGCGCCACTGGCTGACCCGCCGGCCGAACCGCTGGGTCAGGTGATCCAATCAGGCTGCTGATCCACGGCGACCGCGGAGAAGTCCTTGTGCGCCAGGCCCGCCAGCGTGCCGCCGTCGACGACGAATTCCGATCCGGTCGAGAAGCTCGACTCATCGCTGGCCAGGTACACCACCAGGTTGCTGACCTCCTTGGGCTGGGCGATGCGCCCCAGCGCGCTCTGGAAGATATCCTCGGGCACCCAGTCGGCCATCGGCGTCTTGACCAGGCCGGGATGCACGGAGTTCACCCGAATCCCGAACTGCCCCAATTCCACAGCGGTGGACTTGGTCAGCCCGCGGACCGCGAATTTCGTCGCGGTATAGCCGTGGCTGGCGACGGTGCCGGCCATCCCTTCGATCGAGGAGATGTTGATGATCGACCCGTGACCGGCTCTCTTCATCGCCGGCACGACGGCTCGGATACCCAGGAAGACGCCGGTGAGGTTGATGTCGAGGATGCGGTGCCATTCTGCGAGCTCGAAATCCTCCACCGTGCCGATGTTCAAGATGCCGGCGTTGTTGACCAGCACGTCTACTCCGCCGAACTCGGCAACGGCGGCGGCCACCGCAGCATCCCAGTCTTCGCGGCGGGTGACGTCGAGATGAACGTAGCGCGCTCGGTCACCGAGTTCCTCGGCCACCAATTCGCCTTCGGCATCGAGAATGTCGCCGCACACCACTTTCGCGCCGTGAGCGACCATCTCGCGGGCGTGCGATGCGCCCATGCCCCGGGCTCCGCCACTGATCAAGACGACCTTGCCGTCCAACCGTCCAGCCATGAATTCCCCTGTCATCACATCATTTTCAGCTCGTAGTCACCCGGGTTCGGGCGATGTGTCCACTTCCAGTAGTCGACGATGCGCCACGCGAACAGCGTAGGCAGTTCACCGGCTGAGTTCTTGTAGTAGCTGCTCGTGACGGCGGGGTGCGCGTAGACCATGGTCTTGAGGCGAGCCTGGCTGCGCCGGTCATAGTCGGTGCACACGTCGGCCCTTGGGGTGGCCGCAGCGGCTCCGGAGGTGAGTACCAGGTCGATACACCCTAGGACATAACGCATCTGGCACTCGGAGTTGTAGATCAGGCTGGTGCCGTTGACTGCGTTGGTGCCCGGCCCGAACAAGCAGTAGAAATTCGGGAAGTCAGTCACCGTCACCCCCAGGTAGGCGTAAGCGGCATCGCCCCATGCCTCGTTCAACCCAATGCCGTTCAGCCCGCGGACGTCGATCGGCCCGAGCTGGTGATTGACGTCGAAGCCGGTGGCCCACAACACCACATCGGCCGGCCTGTGCCGGCCGCTGACATCGGTGACGCCATGTGCGCCGATCTCGGCGATGCATTCGGTGACCAACTCGACGTCGTCGCGCTGCAGCGTTGTCAGCCACGTTCCGTCATCCTGCAGGGTGCGCTTGCCCATCGGCGGATAGTCCGGCGTGACCTTGGCCAGTAAATCCGCGTCGGCGGTGAAGGCCTGCATCCACGCGACGAACACCTCACGGATCGTGTGATTGCCTGCACTGACCGATAACCCGCCATTGTCCCAGTCGGGGTCGATCGTGATCTGCTCGTTGAGCGCGTCGGCGATCGGCCACCAGGTCACGAATCGCAGCCACCGCCCGTAGTAGGGCAGATGCCGGGTGGCCCACCGTGCACCCTGGCCGACCGGCGCGTGATAGTTGACGTTGGGCGCCATCCACTGCGGGGTGCGCTGATAGACGTCGACGTGTGCGGCAGTATCCGCAATCGCCGGGACGAGCTGGAAACCGCTGGCGCCCGCCCCGATGACGGCCACGCTCTTGCCCGCCAGGTCGATGGAGTCGTCCCAGTCCGCGGTGTGAAACGACGGCCCTTCGAAATCCTTGGCACCCTTGATATCTGGGATCACCGGGTTGCTGAACTGGCCGACCGCGCAGATCAGTCCGCGGGCGCTCAGCGTCTCAGGAGCACGGGGGGAATCGGCCGTATCGTGGGTGGGACGGATCTTTATCTGCCAGGTCGACGTCGCTTGGTCCCATTCGGCGCCGATGACCTCGGTGTCGAACCGGACATGATCGGCAATCTCGTAGCGCGCCATCACATCGTTGAGATACTTCAGGATCTCGGGCTGGGTCGCGTAGTGATGTTCCCAGTGGTCGGTGGGCTCGAACGAATACGTGTAGTACTGGCTGGCGATATCGACGCGGCACCCCGGATAGCGGTTGGCCTGCCAGGTGCCGCCCGCCCCGGATTGCCTCTCCACGATCGTGAACGGGATGCCGGCTTGTTTGAGCTTGATGCCCGCCAGTAACCCGGATTCGCCGCACCCGATGACGACCACCGGAAACCCGGCGCGCTGTTCAGCGGTGGAGGCCAGCACCGGGCCGTTCTGATCGACATCGGTGAGGCGCAGGTCGGCGGCGATGTAGTCGATGAACTCCTCGGTCACCTGACCGGCGGTCATCACATTCAGCATGCTCCGAAGCTGGTGCGCATCGGGGAGGAACGGCGGCGGGCACCCCTTGTCGCGGTAGTCGCGGACGGCCTCGAAGGCCCGCTCGCGCACGGCTTGCTTGTCCGGCTCGCTCATCGCGCCCTGCAGATCCATCGCGATGAGCTGGTACGGTCCGGGCAGCTCGTCGAGGATGCCGAGATCGCCGGTCATGTGCACCATCGACATCAGCAGGGCAGGCACGCTGGCCTCGTCGATCGCCGCGCGGATCACCTCGTCGGCATCGTCGAATGGCAGGCCCGTCAGCCGAGCGAATTCTGGGTCGCGCACCGCGGAGGCGGTGACCTCTGGCATGTAACACACCATACAGATGTCCGTGCATGGATGATCAGTCTGGGCGCGCCTCCCCCCGTCCCCCCTCCGGCCGAGCGTGCGTGTCTGCACGCCTCCGCGCGGCGCGTCGCGTACAACGGCGCGCGCTCAGCGCCCGCGAGGTACGCAATACTGTGACGATGAGCAGTCTTGCCGGCAAGGGCATTCTGGTGACCGGGGCAGCTTCAGGTATCGGGGCGGCCACCGTGGAGAAGCTGCTGGCCGACGGTGCATCGGTGATCGGCGTCGACCTCGCTTCCGAAGCACCGCAAAACCTTTCGACTGAACTTGAGTATTACCGCGCCGATGTGCTCGACAGCAATGCCGTCGAACGCGCGGTGGCCGCGGTTGTCGACAAGGCCGGCCGGATCGACGGCGTGGTCCATTCGGCCGGGGTGGGGGGCGGAGGCCCGATCCACCTGCTACCCGATGAGGAATGGGACCGGGTGCTCGACGTCAATCTCAAGGGCACCTTCGTGGTGATGCGGGCCGCGCTGAACCAGATGATGACCCAGGATCGAGTCGACGGCGAGCGGGGCTCGATCGTGACGTTGTCCAGTATCGAAGGGCTCGAGGGAACGGCGGGCGGCAGCGCGTACAACGCTTCCAAGGGAGGGGTGGTGCTACTCACCAAGAACGCCGCAATCGACTACGGGCCCAGCGGAATCCGCGCCAATGCGATTTGCCCGGGTTTCATCCAGACCCCGCTGTTCGATTCAGTCATGGAGCTTCCCGGCATGGACACGCCACGCGAGGGCTTACGCCATGAGCACAAGCTTCGGCGGTTCGGTCGGCCCGATGAGGTCGCCGCTGTGGCGGCTTTCCTGGTCTCGAGTGAGGCCAGTTTCGTCAGCGGCCAGGCCATCGCCGTGGACGGCGGCTACACCGCTGGGCGCGACCACCACGTGACCGAGTTGTTGGGCCTCGGCGAGCAGTAGCCAGACTGGGTCACCAAAGCACCGCGACCGCGGCGGCCGCAAATGCCAGCACGCCGACGGCTGCGAACAACGGACGCGGCACCGCGTCCCCGGTCCGCTTCTGCCGGGCAGCGCCCATACCCAACAGTCCGCCGAGGACCACCACGATCACCAACTTGATCACGATCTTCGGGTAGTTGAGTTCGATACCGGCCGGCCACGGTGCGGCAAGTGCGAGGCCGGTGACCAGTGCCAGCAGCAGACCGTAGTCCATGACGCGGGTCATACGGAACCGGCCCGCCGCCGCCTCAGCCACCCACGCCCCGAAGGTGATGGCGAAGGCGACGATGTGGAACAGAACAACTACAGACCGTAGTACTTCCATGGCGTGAGGCTACCGCAAAGGCGATCGTTCAGTTCTCACGGACGAACTGACGTATTCGGACAACCGATGTATCCCGACAAGTAAGGACAAGTCCGTGGCGGACATCGCCCGCCGGGATAAGGAGGGACATCGGTGATCCGAAGCCTCATCTGGTCACCGGCGACCGCCCAAGAGCTTCGTGGAGGAGATCGACAGCACGTGCGGCACTCTGCGCGGCGCCCTCCATGGTGGTCGGCCAATCATTGTGGGTCCAGTCGCCGGCCAGGGCGAGGTTGGGCAGAGCCGTGCGATTGCCCGGCCGTATCGTGGACATGCCCACCCGCGAGGAGAACGTGGCCTTCGGCCACGGCACGAGGGTGACGTCGAGCACTTCGGCATCCCGGGCGTTGGGATAGCCGGCACGCAGTGCGGCAACGAGACGGTGTGCGACCTCTGCGTTCCTGAGGCCCATCAGATCGTAGGCAGCGCACGTGGTGAGTGCGTACAGGTGATTGCCGTCGTCACGCGGGCCGTGCATCCGGTCACGGTCGAAAACCCAGCCGATATCGCTGTCCAACAACGATTCCCACGGTGTCATGGTGCCGAGCGGACGGTCCAACAACACATAGGCGTTCATGATCGGAACCGGTTCGAGCTTCTTGGCGGCCAGCCGGATGTCCTCCGAACTCGGGACATCATCCAGCAGCGACCGCAGGTTCCAGGACGGAACCGCGAGCACCACAGCATCGGCTTCCGCCACCGAACCGTCAGCCAGCTTCACGCCGGCCGCACGACCGTCGACTACCCGGACCGATACCGCCCGGGTCCGCAGTCGCACATCAACCCCGCGGTCGGCCATCACCCGGCGCGCCCCGTCGAGGTAGAGCTGCTCCAGATCGACCGTCGGGTAGCCGATGCGAGCAGCGCTACTGCCCGTCCGGCGCACCCGGTCGGCGCCGGTCCGCAATAGGGCGGCGAACGCATGTGCCGAGGCAAGGCGCGGCAGCTCGTTGAGCAGACCGAGCACCATGGGGTCGAGCATGATTCGGCGAACCTCAGCGGGAAAACGGAGCCGGTCCAACCACTGGTCGACGGTGACGTCGTCAAGTGCGTCGTCGAACTCGATCACGTCGCGGGCCAAGCGAACCCATGCCGGCACGGCCTTGATCAAGGTCGGGATGCTCAACCCCCTGACCTGACCCAGGACCAGGTTTCGGATGCTGCTGAAACGCATGCCGAACTTCTCCACGTGCCCACCCGGATACCGCACGCCGAACTCATCGGGGAACTCCACCAGACCGGCGGTGCCAATCGAAGCCAGGTACCGGAAGACATTCTGGTAGGAACCCGCCAGCACGTGCTGCCCGTTTTCTATTGCATCACCGTGCTCGGAGGTCAGGCCGATGGTGCGCCCGCCGAGTGACCCGTTGCTCTCCAGCAGTGTCACGCGGTAGCCCAGTTCGGCCAGCCACACGGTGGAGGCCAGGCCGGCCAGGCCGGCACCCACGACGATGACGTGCTGGTCCCGCGAGGAGGTCATGTTTCGATCGTAGGAGGCACTCGATCGCGACTGTCAGGCGACCAAGAACAGAGCCGCCGCGGCCACAGACTCGACAAGGAAGTAGAACCAGTTGGGGTAGAAGCTCGTTCGGCCATCCGGAGCTGACGCCAGGCGACCGAATGCCATCCCGGCCAGCGCGGCGGCGACCGTCATCAGGATGCCGGAACGCAGTTCGGGGGCGGTGAGGGAAACGACGAGCATCGCGGCGATCGCGAGACCGAATCCGCCGTAAACGCCGCGAACCTCGGCGCGAGATGCAGCGCTGCCCAGGCTGATGTCGAACGGGGCGAGCAAGCGAGCTGGGGTCGCGAGGGCGTACACACCCATTCCGGCGAAGAACACCGCGACGATGATTGTGACGACTTGACCTGTGACGACCACGCTTGCCTCCATTTCCGCGAAGTAGGAGTACACCACGGGCCGCCAGTTGATATCGAACCCGCCAGTCGGATGTGACTGTGTTGGGAATGTGCTGTCGATCCGCCTGTGGCGTGTTATCGCGCGTCTAATTGTGGAGTAGTCAGTTGAGCGGACGGAGCCCCAAGATGAATCGTTTGACCGGATTGGACGGTATATCCCTACACGGCGAGACAGCCGTGATGCCCACTCACGTTCTCGCGGTCGTATTCTTCGACCCGGCAGCGCGCGGTGAGTTGACCGCGCGGGCGCTCTTGAGACAGCTGGCTGAGCGAGCGACGGCGATACCGAGTTTCCGGCAGCGCCTACTCACCAGACCCTTCGGACTAGGCCAGCCGGCATGGATTGAGGACCCCGCCTTCGATATTCGGGACCACCTGCATCATGTGCGGTTGCCCGAGCCCGGGACCATGGCAGAGCTGAGCGCTCTTATCAGCGACTTCCACGCGCAACCTCTGGACCGCCGGCGGCCGCTGTGGGATGCGTGGGTGTTGCAGGGTCTCGCCGACGGCAGGCTGGTCGGGGTGATCAAGTTCTCCCACGCGATGGCTGATGGGGTGGGCGCGGTCACCTCCTTGCTGCCGGAGCTGATGACTGCCCATCCAAATGCTGAATTCGCCCCGGCGCCGCCTCGGCCCCGGGCCACGACGCCCGGCGTGGCAGCACGGGTGTGGGACGCGATCGACGAGATCACCGCCAACACCGCGGCAGGCCTTCATGTCACTGCCAGATTGGCTCCCGCAGCGGTGAAGTCGGCGGTGGAAAGCGCGTTGGGATCGGCGCGCCAGCTACTCGCGGGCACCGACCTGCAACCCGCCGACGTCCCTAAGTCACAGCAGGAGCAGAGCTCGCCGAGAACCGTGCTGAACGCCCCACTTACTGCCCGACGCAGCGTGGCGTTCGCGGAGGTGTCGATGGAGGATCTGCGCGCGATCTCGACAGCATTCGGTGTCACCATCAACGATGCCTTCCTCACCGTGACGACATCGGCGCTGCGGCGGTGGCTGGACACCCATGACGCGGTGCCCAGTTCGCCGCTGCGCGCCATGATGCCGATCTCGACGCGCAGCGCTGACGACGATGCCGGCAATAGTTGGTCTCCGGTTGTGGTCTCGTTGCCGGTGCAACTCGCCGACGCGACCGATCAGATGGCCGGAATTCATGCCGCGACATCACGTATCAAGAATGGACGACGCTCGGCGCCCCCGGTCAACCTCGCCGATGTCATCGACCTGGTGCCGCCAGGGGTGATCGGGTTGGCGTCGGGTCTGTACAGCAGCCTGAAGCTGTCTCGGCTCCATTCCCCGGTGGCTCACCTGATCACTTCCAACGTTCCGGGGCCACGGGACACCGTGTACTGCGCCGGGGCGCAAGTCGTTGGCATACACGCGATGGCCCCACTGGTCGAGGGCACCAATCTGAATGTCACCGCCGTGTCCTATGGCCGAAGCTTCGCAGTGGGCATCGTCGCCTGCCCCGACAACGTGGAGGACGTCGCAGGGGTCGCGCGCGGCATCGAGGATGTCGTTGGTGAGCTGAAAGTTGCCGCCGACGAAAAGGCCGGTCGCGGCGCAGACGTGGCTTTCGCCAGCCAACTCGACAGAGCCGTGGCACTCACCACCACAGCGCAATTCGCCGCTCACGCTATGAATGGTCGCAGCGAGCAGACCGGAACCCCCGGTACTAAACAGCCGGCCTAGCTGGGGTGGTGGCGCGACAACATTTCATGCCCCCGCTCACCTCCGCGCGCTGTCGGCCTCTGGCAGCCGCTGCTCGACCCACTGCCAGTCGATTCGCTCCTGCTCGAGACGCACCCCTTGACCCAACCCGTCCCCGACGAGTTCGGAATAGAGGTCCTGCTCGTCAGGCGTCAATCGGGTGAGTGCCGACTGGGCCGGACGGCCTTCGGTCACCCAACGGTCGCGATGGGCGAGCAGCGTCTCGCGGTCCATCAGCACCGAGCGTGCTCGGGGGAGCCACGCCCGCAACCGGTCGAGGATGGCGAATCCGTGGGTGTCGATGTCTCCCCAGTAGACAACGTCGGATTCAGCCAACCATCGCAGCCGGCCTACGCTGTCGACGTCGAAGCCCTTCCCCCAGATCACTACACCGCCTTCGGGGACCTCGACGCACAGGTAGCTGATCTCGTTCTCCACGATGACTGCCACTCGTGGTTCGACCGAGAGCTGCGCCAACTCCTCTGCACGCACCGCCAACTCGGTGAGCGGAGCCGGGAAGCCCAGCGAGGGCGCGGGCCGCAGCCGAACCAATGCGGGCTTCGATCGCAGGCCAAGGCCGGCCAGAAATCCTGAGCCCGTCGACGAAACTCCAAGCATCGCCGCCAGGACCCCTCGGTGCCGCTCAGCGAACTTGGTGTCAACACCGGGTGCACTGATCTGGCGCAGATACCGATGCGATTGCCGATGATTGTCGAGCCAAACGTAGGCGGCAATCAGCTGCGACATCTCGGGTGCCAGTTCGAGCGCGCGATGCGGATGGGCGATGAGCCAGTCGCGAACCTGTGGATGTTGATGTGCGAGAGCCAGGATCTCATCGAAGCGACGGACCGAAACCGTCACGCCCAGCAGCGCCCACGCCTGCTCGATCGTGGACACCACCGCGCGGATGGGCAGCCGGTTGCGACCGATCTGTCTGCCGCCGATCGGCTGCCACTGCAGGGCGTATCGGCTGTCGTTGCGACGGCCGGCGTCCAGAGCCGCAACCCACTCGCGGGCGGCGGTAATATCGTCTCCGACCTGCGACGGTTTGGGGCCACGAAGTGGGACCTCGATCGAACAGAATGGATCACCGTTGGCGTAGGCCCGCAACAGTGATCCGTCGGCCCACCGGCGTTTGACCTTGGCGGCAATGTCAGCTGAGGTGGTCCAACCGGCACTCACGGCCGCGGTCCGTCACGCCGAGTCCGGTACTCCTCAATCGTCATCGTCTGGATGCGGGAACACGTTCCGGTCGGATTGTCGACGAATCCGATCGCTTTCACATACGGCTCGATGACATGAACCTTCTGCAATGGCGTGACGATGAGGAGTTGCAACCCGAGCGTCGCGAAGAGTTCCAGCGCGTAGCGCGTCGAGACATCCGAGCCGCGTCCAAATGCCTCATCGATGACCGCGAACCGGAAGTCTCGGGATCGCTCAACACCCCACTCGAGCCCGAACTGGTACGCCAGCGATGCCGCGAGAATCGTGTAGGCGAGCTTCTCTTTCTGACCACCTGACTTGCCGTCTGAATCGCTGTAATGCTCCCACTCAGCATCGGTTTCGACGTCACGCTCGGAGGCGGAGAACATGAACCAGTTGCGCACGTCGGTGACCCGTCGAGTCCAGGTCTTGTCGGATTCGGCGTAGCCGTCACGGCCGCGGAAGCGTTCGATGATCCGCTTGACGTCGAGGAAGCGTTGCTCGGAGTACTGGTCGCCATCGACGGCCAGACTGTCATTGGTCAGGTTGCGCAGATCTGAACGGAACTGCGCAACATCCTGATTGGTGGTTTGCTCCTTCTCCAGTCGGATGAAGCGACCCGGGTTGTAGGGCACCGCACCCAGCGCTTCGTTGATGCGATCGACGCGCTCGTCGATGGCAGAGGCCTGCCGGTTGAGCCAGTTGTTGAACCCTGCCAACTCTTGGATGGCGTTCTTGTTGAGCTGATCCTTGAACTCGCTCTCGAAACGCGGGAGGTCGTCAGTGGCCACGCGGTCCCGGAACGCCAGGAAGTCGCGGCGGGCCTCGACGCTGGCATCCATGTCCGCACGAAGCTCGGGCCACTGCCGCAGGACCTCCAGCATGTACTGGCCCAGGCGCTGCCCATAGCCGCCGAGTTCCCTGGTCAGGCGCTCGATACGCCGATGAAGTTCGGCCGCCAGCGCCGTCTCGGTCTCGGCGCAGTCGACTGCTCGCACCGGACGCTTCACCCCAAGGCGCTCGTCGAGGGCCGGGTAGGACTTGCGGGCGGCGGTCAGCTGGTGTTCCGGCTGCGCTGCGACGAACTCGTCGTCTCGCTGT
Organism: Mycobacterium sp.; assembly: GCF_049608025.1. Lineage (GTDB taxonomy): Bacteria > Actinomycetota > Actinomycetes > Mycobacteriales > Mycobacteriaceae > Mycobacterium. Next base: position 27,452 of record NZ_JBMYXC010000011.1, read on the forward strand.
TTGTCCTGCTCTGCGCGCTTCGCCGCCGCGGCCGTGGTGGCCAGCTTGCCGGTGAGTTTCTCGATCAATTCCGCCACCGAAGTACCGCGCTCGGCGTTGTGGGCGAGGGCCAGCGCGATCTCCTCCAGGCGCGATGAGCCCGCCAGTAGCCGAACACGTTCGGCGTCATGGTTGTTGGCGCGCGATTCGGCCTCGTCACCATCGAGTTCGATCCAGGATTGGAATCCGTCCAGCCGAGCAAGCGCTTCCAGGTGAGCCTGCAGCGCATCCCGATTCGCCATAAGCGTCGCCAGCTCGGCGGCAACCGTCTCCAGCTCTGCCTCAAGCTCGGCGAGCTCCGTGCGGAGCGCGGCAAGCTTTCGTTCGTTGGCCCAGCCGAGGACCCAACGGCGGGGGTCGTCGATCCGATGCCGGTCGTCCTTCTCGTGGCGTTCGCCGGAACGCACCTGACCCTGGCGGGTGACGGCCCGCCGCTGGCTGCGGAACTCCTCAAGGGTTGACGCGCATCGGTGGTCGGCCCGCTTCGTGAGCTCGTCGAGGAGGTACTCGCGGAACGCCCCGTCCTTGATTTCGAGGCAGTCAGCGAGCAAAAGCCCTTCATACCCAGGCGATTGGAGCCGGACGCGTTGTCGGGAAACCCGCTCGTAGACCAGCTTGGCTCCGATCGTCCGGCCACCGCGACCATGGAAGGTGAGGCGTCGGCTGTTCACCCATCCGGCGACGGCGTCGTAGTGCTGCTGCGGCACTAGTAACGAGAGGGCGAACCCACGCAGGACCCGTTCTGAGGCGCCCCGCCAATCGGAGTGCTCATCGCTGACGTCAAGGAGTTCGCCGGCATAGGGCAGGGTTTCGGGCGTCAGCTCAAGGGCCGCACACAACTCTGCGCGCACCTCGACCTGTTCGACGGGCAGGTTGCTGGTGCGTTGCTCCAGGCTCGCGAGCTCTTCAGTGATGTTGTCGCACTTGCGTTGCAACTCTTTCTCGCGTCCGATCGCGTCAGCGCTGGCTGCATCGAGGGCTCGCTTCTCGGTGGCGAGCCGCGGGCGCTCGGCGGCGGCCAGCGCGGACAGTGCGGCGAAGTCCGCTCCACCGGTAACCGGCTCCAGGCCGGCGTCGCAGACGGCCGCGTCGAACAACGTCCGGGTATGACGGCGCTTTTCGGCCTGCGCTCGGGCCTCGCGGGCGAGTCGTTCCAACTCACCAATACGATCCCCGCCCGCCTTGGCACGCTCCTCGATGAGAGATTCGCGTTCGTTGTTGAGTTCCTGCTGCGCGGCTTTGGCGGTGTCCTGTTCCTTCCAATAGCCCAAGCCCTCGGCCTCAAGCGCAGCGAGCTCATCGGCAAGCAGCCGGGAGCGAAGCTCGGCGATGAAGAGCCGGACGGCTGATCGCTCGTGCTCCAGGGTGTCGCGCTCAGCGAGCGCGGTGTCGTACTTCGCCGCGGTAGCCACGATGGGTTCAAGTGCTTCGAGCTGCTCGCGGGCCCGCTTGACGGCATCGTGGGCCTTGGTCAGGTCGTCGAAATGGGCAATGATGTCCCGCACGCGCGCGGTCGAATCGCTCGGTTCGAGCATATGGTCGCGCACGAAGTCGTTGAGGTTGCCGACCGACTTCATAGAGACGGTCTGGTGGAACAGCTCGAGGGCCTGCTCTGATCGGATGCCGAGCAGCCGGCGCAGCGAGGTTGCGTACTTAGGGAACTCATCGAAAAGCTCTGCCCCGGCGCCGCGCAGCCGCTTGCGCAGATCGCGCAGGTCAGTGCCGAAGTCGGCAAAGTCTGTCGCTATCGTCAACGCTTTGGTTGCGGTGACGAAGAAGCGGTAGGGCTGGCCGCTGCTCTCGCGCTGCTGGAAGACCTGGGCCAGGGTGACCGTCTCGTTGTAGCCGTGGTTGGTGAAGACCCCAAGCACGACGGAATATGTCTTTCGTTTCTCGCGCAGTCCTTTGGGTCGGGACTTTCCGGTGGCCTCAACTCGCTCGGACTTGTAGTGGCCCTCAACGTAGGAGCGCAGGGTGCGTTCCCTGGCCTCGGCACCGGCGGCCTTGTTGTAGGCGGCTTTGTGCGATGGCATCAGCAACGTGGTGAGCGCATCTACGACGGTCGACTTGCCCGAGCCGATGTCGCCGGTCAGCAACGCGGTCTCGGTGTCGGGAGTGAAGCGCCAAACCTGGGTGTCGAACGTGCCCCAGTTCAAGACCTCCGCATATTGCAGCCGGTAGCCAGCCCCTTCTTCACTCATCGCCGGCCGCCGTTCCCGCGTAATCCCGCAACTTCCCCGCAAAGTCGGACAGCGTCTGGGCGTCAACGTAAGCCTTGAGAATTCGCCGTACTTCCCAATGCTCACTTTGACCGCGTAGCTGCCGCAGGAAGCCGAGTTCTGCCACCTTCTTGATCGTCGCCTCCGCCTGGTCCACGACTCGCGCGTCATTGGTGGACTCGGCCTGAAAGAGCCTCAGTAGCTCAACGATCTGGTCGGTGGTGAGGACCAGTCTGCCCTCACCCCCGGTCGTCTCAAACTCGACGAGCCGCTTGCGCAGTAACACCAGCAGCAGGCTGACGTTGTAGGTCAGCGCCCGCCGGCGCACCAGACGCGGGAGAGCCTCATCACCATCTTCGGATGGCCGGGACCGGAGGTAGGCGTAGCCCTCCGCATCGTCGACGACCACGTCGACACCGATGGTGGCGAAGTGGTCTCGGACACCGGCGCCCAAGCGTTCCAGCGTCAGCCAGGCGTCCTCATCGGACTCGCGGTAGACGACACCTTGCATCAACCGGATGATGGTGCTGGCGACGGCGTGTTCGTTGCTCATCGTCGTCGCACCGTTACTTTCGGCAGCCTCGCCCGCTTGGTGATGTCCGGGTCGGCAGGGTCGGTGTATTCCAGCAGAGTCTCATCGGTTTCGTCCATGTCGACCGTCACGTCTTCGTCGTTCAGGGCGAGGTAGCCGACGATCTCTGCCGCACCATGCTCGATGGGGTACATCGTGATGACGTCGGACAAGAGCGCCAAGGAGCGCTCAGGCAGAACGGTGCGGATGATCTCGACCAGGCGTGCTTGATCGACGAAGGTCTGAGTGAAGAGCAGGTCACTGTCGACCTCCTCGGTCGCCGCGACAATCTGGCTCTCGACCGCTACTGCCACCGGCGGTTGGTATAGCGGACGCTCGAACGGGAGCGTGATCTCGATCCCCGGCTGATCGACGTTGAGCCCCACGGCCGGTGGGTTGTCGCGCAGCTCAATCGCGGCGCTCTCCACTGCCCGGACCAGGTCGAGAACGCGCCGGTTCTCCAGCCAGACCTGATCGTCGAGGAAAAGGCGCAGTTGTTCGGATATCTGCCGGACGGTGCGCTGCGCACGATCGGCGGCTTCAGACCAGTCGTGGTGGATGCCCCGAATCCGATGATCGGCTTCGATTGTGTCAAGGGTTGACACCTTGGCGAGCAGTTCGGTGAGCTCGTCCTGGCGCGACTCCGAGAGCAGGAAGTCGTAGAACGACTGGAAGCTGCGACCTTGGTCCGAGCCGGCGATCTCGGAGCGGCTGCCGACCAACTCGGCAAGCAGTTCGCCTTTGGATCCATCCCAGGCTGCAATTTTCTCTCGCGCCGCACGGTCGAGGAGCCGGAAGTTCTCTTCAACCTCGCGAAAGTCCGAGAGCAGTTCCCGCGCGGTCGTGGAGAGCTGCTGGTAACGGTCGCGGACTCCGGTCGCGTCCAGGACGGCAACGACGCCGGCCTCGACGGCCACGATCTCGGCATCGAGTTCGTCGCGGCGGCGGTGCAGCTCGGCCAGCCGGACGGTGGGTTCGACTTCGGTTCCGTGCACGATCTGGCGTAGCAGCTCCACCACGGTGTGCAGCCTGGACTCGGTTCCCACAAAGGACCTGCCTTTGAGGGTCATCACCCACGCATAAGCCTTCTCGAACGCCGGCGTGACCTCGTAGTGCACTTCGTCGTCGCCAGCGGGGTAGAACCGCCGCAGATACGCGGTGCTGTTGGCCGCCCAGTCTTCCAAATAGGATCGCGGATCCTTCGGGAACCGTGGCTCCCCGCCCTCGGTGGGGGTCTCGATGTTCAAGGCATACAGGTGGTCGTCCAACGCAGCCGCAAGCTCACTGGCTGAGCACGCGCCTCGGTTGCCCTCGACGAAGAACGCCCCGAGGAACGAGAGGATCAGCGTGGCGTTACCGGCACGCAGCAGTCGCCAAGCGGGATGCTTCTCCCGCAGCGCGTTGATCGCCAAATAATCCACAAGCAGAGCGTAGGCAAGCCCACCGACATCGCATCCGGCGCTCCCGGAAAGGCCCCTGGAAAGTGGGTGCAGCCGCTCGGCGAGTGTGGGCCTCAATCCGCCCGAACGGTGCGCCGGATGTCTTTCGTCAGCAGCACGAAGTGAAGGTCGAAGGTGGGGCTCGGCTCGAACTCGGGTACGAGATGCAGGTGGAAGTTGCGTGCGTCAGTGGACTCGGCGTGGACGAGCAGGCCGCGACAGCCGATGTCATCAGAGAGCTCACCGAGTCGCACGAAGACGTCGTGAAGCATCCCGGCTCCAAGACCCGCACGTCCGTGGTCGATAGCTACGCCGAGTCGAGCCAGGAGAGCTACCGGTTGGGGATCGCGGCCAGCGCCGTTGCGTACGCGGCGGGGGATTGCGTCGGCGTGGAGCTGGGCCATGCACCAGGCGTAATAGGCGGCGACACGGCTGCTTTGGCCCTCGGTAACCGAAAATACTCGCGTGGTACCGACCGCGCCTGCTTGACGCGCGTAACGGCGCAGCTACTCGGTCTGCTCCGATGAGCGGCACCGGAAGTCGGCTAGGTCGTGATGATCAGCAAGCAACTCGGGCGATCGGTACGTGCTGCTCACTCGCTGAACGGCGACGGACGTTTCATCAGAGCCCGCAGTCCCGGCAGATCGCGGGCCGGTCGCGCGTTGAGGGCTTCCCACTGCCCCGTAGCCGGACCCAAAATTCACAGCTGTCACGAAGGCAAGCGACCCTGGCCGAAAGGAACATGATGTCGCGGCTATCCCCCATTGTCGGTCGCCTCCTATATACAGTTCGGTTCAGTTCCGCACGCGCAGAGATGAGGCAGCACCGTGATCACCGGCGAGTTGAAGAGCAAGGTCGACCGGGTCTGGGATGCGTTCTGGTCCGGCGGCATCTCCAATCCGATCGAGGTGATCGAGCAGATCACCTACCTGCTGTTCATTCGCCGCCTCGATGACCTGAACACGCTGGCCGAGAAGAAGGCCCGCGTCACCGGCAAGGCTGAGGGCATTCTGTTCGGCCCGGACCAGCAGAATCTGCGCTGGAGGACCCTCAAGGACGACGAGCCGGGCGTCATGTTCGAAGCCATCGGGCAGCAGGTGTTCCCGTATCTGCGCGCGCTGGGCGGTGACGGCTCAACCTATTCCGAACACATGAAGGATGCCCGGTTCACCATCCCCAGCCCCGCGCTGCTATCGCGGGTGGTCGACATGATCGACGACATCCCGATGGCCGACCGGGATACCAACGGCGACCTGTACGAATACCTACTCTCCAAGATCGCCAGCGCCGGAGTCAACGGACAGTTCCGCACACCACGGCACATCATCGCCGCGATGGTTTCGATGATGGATCCGCAACCCGCCGATGAGATCTGCGATCCAGCCTGCGGTACCGCCGGGTTCCTGGTCGCCGCCTCTGAGCACGTGCGTGAGCACCATCCGTCGGTGCTGACGGACGCGGCGCAGCGAAAGCATTTCCACAACAGCATGTTCCATGGATTCGACTTCGACTCCACGATGTTGCGCATCGGCAGCATGAACATGCTGATGCACGGTATCGAGTCACCCGATATCCGCTATCGGGACTCACTGTCGGAGGGCGCCAGCGAGGATGCCGAGGGGTACACGCTGATCCTGGCGAACCCGCCATTCGCCGGCTCGCTGGATTATGAGTCCACGGCCAAGGACCTGCAGCGAATGGTCAAGACCAAGAAGACCGAACTACTCTTCGTGGCACTGTTTTTGAGGCTGCTCAAGCCAGGTGGGCGGGCGGCGGTGATCGTGCCCGACGGCGTGCTGTTCGGATCATCCAAAGCGCACAAAGAACTTCGGCGCACGCTTGTCGAAGATCAGAAGCTCGACGGTGTGGTCAAGCTACCGTCGGGGGTGTTCAAGCCATATGCGGGGGTGTCCACAGCGATCCTGTTCTTCACCAAAACCAACTCCGGCGGCACCGATCAGGTGTGGTTCTACGACGTTGGTGCCGACGGCTTCTCGTTGGATGACAAGCGCAATCCCATTGAGACAAATGATCTTCCGGATGTGCTGACGCGGTGGACTCAACGCGACTCTACCGAGCTGGAACGGGCCCGCACCGAGCAATCTTTCTGCGTGCCGATAGCTGACATCGTCGCCCAAGGCTATGACCTGTCGCTGAACCGGTACAAAGAGATCGTGCACGACGAGATCGAGCATCGGCCACCGCTGGAGATCATCGCTGACATCGAGAAATTGGAGGGCGAGATCGCCGACGGGCTGGCGGAGCTGAAGGCAATGCTGTCGTGAAGTGGCCGACCGCCGCGCTGTCGGAGATCGCCGAGGTACGTCTCGGTCGACAACGCTCACCGAAGAACCATTCGGGACCAAATAATCGAAAGTATCTGCGCGCCGCAAATATTGGTTGGAGCGGACTCAAACTCGACGACGTCAAGATTATGAACTTCACCGACTCCGAGATGGCGATATACAGACTCCAAGCCGGGGATCTCCTGTTGAACGAAGCGTCAGGTTCCCCTTCTGAGGTTGGCAAGCCTGCCATCTGGATGGGAGAAATCGAGGACTGCGCGTTCCAGAACACCCTTCTCAGAGTGCGGCCGGGGACCAAGGTCGATCCGCGCTACCTATTGCAGTATCTCCGACAGCAAGCCTCAAGCGCCGCCTTTGCTCGCGGATCCCGTGGTGTTGGCATTCACCATCTGGGCCGAGAGGCGCTTGCAAAGTGGCCGGTTCCCTTGCCCCCGCTCTCCGAGCAGTGCCGTATCGCCGCGATCCTGGACCACGCCGACGAGTTGCGTACCAAACGTAGAGAGTCAGCGGCAATGTACAACAGCCTTGTCGACGCAATGTTCGTAGATATGTTTGGGGATCCTGATATCGCCGCCGCCTCGGGCACCTCAGTGCGCCTCCGAGACGTTGCCGATCTTCAAGGAGGCAAGAATTTGGTCGCCGACGATGAGACGTCTGCATCGAAGTTCCGGGTTCTCAAGATCAGTGCCGTCACAACGGGGAAATTCAAGATGCATGAATCCAAGCCCCTCCCGGTCGGATACGTACCTCCCGCAGAGCATCTCGTACAGAAGGGTGACCTGCTGATCAGTCGGGCGAATACGGCAAAGCTTGTGGGCGCGGTCGCGTACGTGGATGGGGAATCGCAGTCGCTCGCTCTCCCGGACAAGATCTGGCGTTTCGTCTGGCATGACACTGAATCTGTTCCGCTCTACTACCGGTCGCTATTCCATTCCGCACCACTCCGCCGTCGAATGTCCATGCTTGCGACCGGCACCGGTGGATCAATGAAGAACATCTCGAAGGCCAAACTCTTGGACCTTCGAGTGCCATTGGTGGCAACGGCCGAGCAACGCGAGTTCGCGCGCCGGCTCTCCGCGATCCCTCGGCCGTCACCCATGGAGTTCGACGAACTCTTCGCTTCCCTCCAATCCCGCGCCTTCCGAGGCGAACTCTGAATGTCCTTCGCTGTGATCGATTTCGAGACAACGGGTTTGGCCCCCGAGCGCGCGGCCCGGGTGGTTGAAGTCGGCGTCGCCTTGACCGACAGCGACGGGCACGTCGAGCGTGAGTGGACCACTTTGCTCAAGACCCCTGCCGCGATGTCGGAGCATCGCGAATGCACGGAATCATAGCGGGTGACGTACTTGATGCTCCCCACTTCGCCCACATCAGCGACTACCTGCTGTCACTGTTGTGCGGGCGCGTCGCGGTCGCGCACGACGCCTCCTTCGGTATGCCTTTTCTGCACCGCGAGCCGGAACTGCCTCATTACGACGTCGCCGACCGCCCAAAGGCTCTGTGCTGCATGAAATGGGCGCGCCGCACCATCGGTGCCGCGAAACTCGCACATTGCTGCGAAGCCTTCGGCATTTCACTCAACGACGCCCACTCGGCACTGGATGACGCTCGCGCTACCGCGGCACTGTCGCCGCACCTCATCAGCTGATGCTGCGCCGCCCCTGAGCGGAAGGAAGACCTGCGGTGCAGCGCCCGCTTCTCATGGCTGACACCCGTCGGGCAATCATCGAAGGCCGTGGCGGTACATCGGGGACAGGCGCCGCCTGATCCGTATGGATTGCTGCGGTCGGTGCTTCAAGCTGCGTGGGTCCCTGGTGTCACCGAGGACGAAGCCGCCTATCTGCTGGTGTTGGACAACGCGCTGCTGGACCGGTCGATCTCCCGGCCCGAGGGCAGACAACTCGTCGTCGCCGCCGAAGCCGCCGGACTTGCCCGAGCCACCGTCGGCCCGCCTGCACCACGACTATCTGCGCGCAGTAGCGGTGGAGGCGCTGTCCGACGGCGTTGTCACCGACGACGAGCGCGAGGACCTCATAGGCATCGCGAACGGGTTCGGCCTGGGCATTCCCTACGTCGAGGAATCCCTCGCGTGGGCATCCGCCAACGCCGTCAACGCCAAAGGCCAAGCGGGTCGCCTCGCACTGCAACCCGGGGACCGAGTCGTATTCGCCGAGGCGACCAGACGCAGCCGCGACAAGTGGGGCGCCGCCATCTGTGCGGCCGGGTTGGTCTCCGGCGGAATCACCAAATCCACCCGACTGCTGGTGGCGGCCGACTCGCTGAGCGGCAAGGCCGCCAAAGCTCGACAGCTTGCTGTCCCGATTGTCGGAGAAGAGGCGTTCGAGCGCATGTTCAGCCAGTACCAGAACTCCCGGAGTGGAGGATGACTCACCCGGCTGTTCACGCTCGTGCGCACCGAGAAATCGATCAATTCAATTCGATGACACGCGGGTGATCAAGAAGGCGACATGTTCTATCGATGCAATGCATACTCGATCAATGTCATACAAGTGCTTATAGAGTGACATTGTGGACCTGTCCATGTTCGTAAACCGCACTTCCGGCTCGCTGGTCGCGATCACCGGCAGTGACCCGAACACGGGAGATTGGCGCTATTCGGCGTTCGTTCCAGCTCCACTACCTGCGACGATGCCCGACCTGACGAATCGCACCTTCCTTGCGGTGGCGGCTGCCCGTGCGGCACTGGCAGCCCTGGACAGCACCGCCCGGCAACTTCCGAATCCGACCATGCTGCGAATGCCCGCACTCCGCCGGGAGGCGCAAAGCACCTCCGCGCTGGAAGGAACCTATGCCCCGCTAGCGTCTGTGTTCACTGCCGACGAGGACGAACCCAACAGCACCGAACTGACCGAAATTCTGAACTACGTCCGGATGGCTGACTACGGTTTCGGTTGGCTCGCCGAGGGTCGGCCAATTACCATTTCTCTGCTCGAGGACCTGCAGGGCCGGCTCATGCGCGGTACAGCTTGGGAGACACAGTCCGGTTCGGTGCGAACCACGCAGGTGGTAATCGGACGACGTCGGGAGGCCCAACCCAATCTGGCCGCAGTGCATGCGGCCCGCTTCATTCCTCCGCCCCCGGGTGACCATCTCATGACTGGCATCCGCGAACTGGTGCAGTGGATTCAGGCAGACCATTCGCATGCGGTTGATCCCGTCGTGGCCGCCGCGATGGCGCACTACCAGTTCGAGACGCTGCATCCCTTCCACGATGGCAACGGTCGGATCGGTCGACTGCTGGTCGTGATGCACCTGCTCCAAACCGGGGTACTCACCGAACCGACGCTCACCGTCTCCCCGTGGTTCGAGGCTCGTCGCACCGAATACTACGAGCACCTGCTGACTGTGAGCACAGCGGGTGACTGGGACTCCCTCATCAGATTCTTTGCCGCAGGGTTGCGGGATGCGGCCGACAGCACCCGCGAGCAGATGCTCAAACTCGTTGCAGTGCAGAATGAACTGAAAGACATCGTCCGGTCCTCACCCCTTCGGGCGGACAGCGCGCACACGCTGGTCGACTTCGCCGTCGCCAACCCGTCGTTCTCCGTTCGAGGGGTCGAGTCTGGATTGGCCATCTCCTACGGCAGGGCCAATAAGCTGGTGAGCCAGCTCGTCGAGCTTGGGGTCCTCGATGTTATCGATCCCCATGCCTACAAACGCCGATTTTTTGCACCGCGGGTGCTCGGCGTGCTCACAGGGGACACACATGGGTAACTTCGACTTCTGCACAGTGCCGACACTGCAAGATGGAACATCGAATGGAGGGACTCCATGCGGATTACCCACGTAAGTGCCAGCAATTGGCGAAATTTCAAGTCGCTTGATTTTCCGATTCGCGACCGCCTCTTCATCGTCGGCCCGAACGCCGCGGGCAAATCTAATCTTCTCGACCTGTTCCGCTTCCTGTCGGACATTGCCGCTCCGGGTGGCGGCCTTGCTTCCGCGATGGAAAGCCGCGGTGGAATCAGCAGAGTTCGCAGCCTCTTTGCGCGTAACTGGCGCAAGGGCAAGCTCATCATCGACATTCGCATGACCGACGGGGACGACAGCTGGAGCTACCGCCTTTCGATCAAAGGTGAGGGGAAAGGCCGCAATCGTCCCCTCGTGGATGAGGAAATTGTCGAGCTGAACGGCGAAGTACTCGTCAACCGCCCTACCCAACAGGACCGGGATGACACCGAGCGCCTCACGCAAACCCAGCTTGAACAGATATCCGCCAACCGAGAATTCAGATCAATCGCAGAGTATTTCAACAAGATTCGCTATTTCCACCTCGTCCCGCAGGTGATCCGTGATCCTTCGCGCGCAGGTCTTTCCGCCGGCGACCCCTTCGGCGGCGATTTCATTGCCCAAATCAACGGCGTGCCACCACGTACCCGGACGGCGTGGCTTCGGCGGATGGAAACCGCGCTCCGGGCCGCTATCCCCGAGTTCGAATCCCTCGCGATCGACATCGACGATGCAGGACGTCCACACCTGACCGCTGGATATCGCAACTGGCGACAAGCATCGACCCGCCAGGACGAGTCGGCATTCTCGGACGGGACGCTACGCCTCATCGGACTGCTGTGGGCGATCGTCAGCACTCCGGCCAACGGCGGGATACTGCTCTTGGAGGAGCCCGAGCTGTCACTGAACTCAGCGATCGTGCGGACCTTGCCGACAGTGCTTGCGATGGCTCAACGAGACAAAGAGCTCCAGGTGCTGCTCTCAACCCACGCTCCAGATCTGCTCGACGATGAAGGCGTGCTCGCCGATGAAGTATTGGTCCTGCGGGTTACTGGTGACGGTACCGAAGCAAACCTGCTCAGCCAGATTCCCAACGTGTTCGGTGAGATCGAGGCCAGATTGCCGACATCAGACATCGTGCAAAGCCTGGTTTCACCACCCGACCTTGCCGGCCTTCGTAGTGTCGGAGCAACCCGCTCGAAATGATCAACGCGGTAGTTGAAGGCCAGTCAGATACCGGCGTCGCCGATGCTCTTATCCGCGCTGCGAATCGTGAAGTTGGCCGAATCATCGTCAAGGGCGGCAAGTCGAAGCTTGATCCGCTTATTGTGAATTTTCACGCTGCGTCCGCTCAAGGAACCTGGCTGGTAATACGAGACTCTGACGCCGAATGTCCGTTGATCCTGCATGCGCGACTGACTGCTGGGATCATTAACACCCACCGATCATTTCTGCTGCGCATCGCTCACCCGATGGCCGAGGGGTGGTTGCTTGCCGACACAGCCGGATTCGCAGGGTACTTCGGAGTGAAATTGGCACAGGTGCCCCGCGATCCCGAATCCCTCACCAATGCGAAGGATACCGTCTTGCGGCTTTGTTCATCATCGCGATCACGTGACATCCGCCGGGATATGGTTGTGGGCAGCAAGACCGGTCCACTCTACGTGCACCACGTTAACGAATTCGCGGCGAAACACTGGAACGTAGAGACGGCTGCACAGAACAGCGACAGCCTTCGTCGGGCCCTCGGACGGATCCGTCAACTGCCGCTCACGGGAGACACACGTGGGTAACTTCGACTTCCTCAAAGCCGTTGACTGGCAGCACAGTTACGCCGATTGCGCGCGCGCGGAGAGCTATGCCCTCAGTGACCCCCGCTCGGCCTGCTTCCACAGCCGCCGCGCCGTCGAGCAGCTCGTCGACTTCCTCTATGACGTTCTGGCGCTGCCGATCCCGTACAAGACCGACCTTGCCGCCAAGATCAACGACACCGAGTTCCAATCCAAGGTCGGTTTGGGAATCGTCAACAAGCTCAACCTGATTCGCAAACTGGGCAACACGGCAGTCCACCACACGAAGCGGATCCCGCCGCGGGTGGCGCTGGATGCGCTACGGGAACTACACCACGTGACGCTCTGGGCGGCATTCCGCTACTCGACGCATCCGGAGTCCGTACCGATGAAGTCGGTATTCGACCCGGCGCTGGCGGCCAAGGCCGCGCCGCTGTCCCGCGATGAAATCGGCAAACTCGCAGCGAAGTTCAAGGCCCAGGACGACGCGCGCGCTAGGGCCCTGAGCGAGAAGGATGAGCTGGCCGCGGCCAAGGACGCCGAGATCGCGGCGCTGCGCAAAAAGATCAAGGCCGTCCAGGCCGCCAACTCCGCCATCGATGACCGCGACTACTCCGAGGCCGACACCCGCGACCACTACATCGACGTACTACTGGGCGAGGCCGGCTGGCCGCTGGTCGAGGCCAAGGATCGCGAGTACGAGGTCACCGGCATGCCGAACGCCAGCGGGATCGGCTACGTCGACTATGTCCTGTGGGGCGAGGACGGCCTGCCGCTGGCCGTCGTCGAGGCCAAGCGCACCACCGTCAACCCGCATCAAGGTCAACAGCAGGCGAAGCTGTACGCCGACGCGCTGGAGACGATGACGGGCCGGCGCCCAATCATCCTCTACACCAATGGCTATGAGCACTGGCTCTGGGATGACACCGCGGGCTACCCGCCGCGGCAGGTGCAGGGCTTCTTCACCGCCGACGAGCTGGAACTGATGATCGCACGCCGCGACAGCCGCAAGCCACTGGCCGACGCGCCCATCGACTCGGCGATCGTCGAGCGGCACTACCAGATCCACGCGATCCGCCGCATCGGCGAGGAGTTCACCGGCAAGAAGCGCGAGGCCCTGCTGGTCATGGCGACCGGTTCCGGGAAGACTCGCACCGTCATCGCGCTGGTCAAACAACTCATGGAAGCCGGCTGGGTTAAGCGGGTGCTGTTCCTGGCTGACCGCACAGCGCTGGTCACCCAGGCCGCCAACGCCTTCAAGGCACACCTGCCCAATGCCACCACGGTGAACCTGGTCACCGAAAAGGTCAGCGACGGAAGAGTATACGTCAGCACCTACCCGACGATGATGAACCTGATCAACAGCACCGACGACGTCCGGCGCGTCTTCGGGCCGGGCTACTTCGACCTGGTGGTGATCGACGAAGCGCACCGCTCGGTATACCAGAAATACCGGGCCATCTTCGAATGGTTCGACTCGCTGCTGGTCGGGCTCACCGCCACCCCGAAGGACGAGGTGGACCACAACACATACCGGTTGTTCCACCTCGAAGACGGGGTACCCACCGACGCCTATGGCCTCGACGACGCTGTCAACGAGGGCTTTCTCGTGCCCGCCGTGGGTATTTCGGTGGGCACCAAGTTCCTGCACCAAGGAATCCGTTACGACGACCTGTCCGAACAGGAGAAGGACGACTGGGACACCCTGGACTGGGGCGAGGATGCCGACACCCCCGATGCGGTGTCGGCCGAGGCGGTCAACCGGTTCCTGTTCAACGCCGACACCGTCGACAAGGTGCTCGCCGAACTGATGGCCCAGGGCCACAAGGTTGCCGGCGGGGACCGGCTGGGCAAGACCATCATCTTCGCGAAGAACCGAGATCACGCCCAGTTCATCGCACAGCGATTCGATCTTCAATACCCCGAGCATGCCGGGCAATTCGCGCGCGTCATCACCCACGGTATGAGTTACGCGCAAAGCCTGATCGACGACTTCACTGTCCCCGGCAAGGCGCCACATATCGCGATATCGGTGGACATGCTCGACACCGGCATCGACGTCCCCGACGTCGTCAACCTAGTGTTCTTCAAACTGGTGCGCTCCAAGAGCAAGTTCTGGCAGATGATCGGCCGCGGCACCCGACTGCGCCCCGACCTGTTCGGCCCCGGCCAGGATAAGAAGAACTTCTACGTCTTCGACTTCTGCGATAACTTCGCCTACTTCAGCCAGAATCTGCCTGGATCCGAAGGCTCCGTGCAGAAATCGCTGAACCAAAGACTCTTTGAAACACGGCTGGGCTTGATCACCACCCTGGACTCCGCAGCCCCGCCGAAGGACGCCGACCCGCTGAAAGGGCATGGCACCGAATCCGAACGGGGCCTGCGCGTCGACGTCGCCTGGAGCCTGCACAAGATCGTCGTCGGCATGAACCGAGATAACTTCCTGGTCCGTCCACACCGTCGCCTCGTCGAGCAGTATGCCCAATGGCCCGCCTGGTCAACGCTGACTATCGAGGCTGCCGGTAACGTCGCGCAGAACCTCGCCGCGCTGCCATCCACCCAACTCGACAACGACGAACACGCCAAACGGTTCGATCTGCTGATCCTTCGACGCCAGCTCGCCCAGCTCGAAGGCGACGCGGTGGCCGCCGAACGCCTTCGCGAGACGGTGCAGAACATCGCGTCGGGACTCTTGACCAAGACCACCATTCCGTCGGTGGCCGCGGCGCAGGGATTGCTCGACGATGTCGCCGACGACCAATGGTGGGCCGAGGTCACCCTACCCATGCTTGAGCTGGCGCGGCTACGACTACGGGCGCTGCTGCAATTTCTGGACACCCCAGACAAGGTGGCCGTCTACACCGACTTCGAGGACGAGCTCTCCCAGTCCACCCTGGTCGAACTGCCCAGCATCACCCCCGGCACCAACTGGGAACGCTTCCGCGCCAAGGCCACCGCGTACCTCAAGCAGCACGGGGACCACATCGCACTGCAGCGACTGCGACGCAACAAACCGCTTACTGCCGCTGACCTCGCCTCGTTGGAACAGATGTTGGTCGACAGTGGAATCGGTGCGGCCGCTGATATCGCGCTGGCCACGGAGCAGTCACATGGGCTGGGGTTGTTCGTACGGTCGTTGATTGGGCTGGACCGCGAGGCTGCCGTGGAAGCCTTCGGCGCCTATCTGGATGACACGCGGTTCTCGGCGGATCAGATTCGATTCATCGGGCTGATCGTCAACGAACTGACCGTCAACGGAAACGTCGAGCCCGCGCGGTTGTACGAGTCGCCGTATGTCGACCACGCACTTGCAGGCCCCGATACGGTCTTTCCGGAGCCCGACGTCGACAACATCGTCACCATTCTCAATACCGTGCGGACCAATGCGGCACCGGATGACGAGTCGGCGCTGGCCTGACCGGTGTCGACAAGCCCGTTCACACCTCGCACGAAAACAGCCCCCGGCGAATCGACCGGGGGCTGTTTTACCTAGTAGCGGGGACAGGATTCGAACCTGCGACCTCTGGGTTATGAGCCCAGCGAGCTACCGAGCTGCTCCACCCCGCGATGGTGAACCCTAGGTTACCGGGGCCATCGCGGAGCCGCCAAATCGCCTGTTCAGGCGCGCTCGCGGCCCGCGAGCGCGCACATTTGCACGCGATATACGGCGTGCCGACGTACAGACACGCGCGCTCGCCGAGAAGGTGAGCACGCTCGCCGAGAAGGGGTGAGCTACTCGGCCGACTTGTACTTGCTTATCGAGTCGTCGAGGCGTTGCAGCGCTTCGCCGTACTCGGCGAAGTCACCACTGCTCTGGGCCTGTTGCAGCGCATCGAGTGCCGCGTTGACATCCTGCAGCGCAGCGGCTTTCGCCCCCGACAGCTGCGTCGGGCCCGCGGGCGGAACCGCCGCAGGCACCTCGGGCTTCGCCTCCGGGTTCTCGCCGGGCCGGCTCGCCGGTGGCGCCGCAGCAGACTGCGGGGCGGCAGGCGGTCGCGCCGCCGGCTGCTGACCTTCGGGGGCGTCGGTCGGCGCAGGCCCGGTGGCGGTGGCGTCGGCTCCAGCACCGAACAGGTCCGTCAATGCGTCCCGCACGGTAGGTCCATAGCCGATCTTGTCTCTGTACTGCATGGCGACCCGGATCAGTCGTGGGTACGTCGATGCTGCGTCGCTGGTGCCCGGCGAGGCGTAGACGGGGGCCACATAGAGCAAACCCCCCTCGGCGATCGGCAGCGTGAGCAGGTTGCCCCACGTGATCCGGTTCTGGCCGTCCCGGCCGATCACGCCGAGGTCCTGGCTGACCGCGGTGTCGGTGCTGATCGCGTTGAATGCAAGCTTGGGGCCGTTGACCTGACCTGGAATCGTCAGAACCGTCAACTTGCCATAGGTTTCGGGGTCAGAGCTCGCGCTGATGAAGGCTGCCAAGAAATCACGCTTGAACCGGTTCATCGCACTGGTCAGCTGGAACGACGCCGCACCGTTTTGCTTGGCGAGGTCCTTGGCGACGATGTAGTACGGCGGCTGATAGCTGCTGGCCGTCGGGTTCGGGTCTTGTGGGACGTCCCAGAAATCCGACGTGGAGAAGAACGTCACCGGATCGTCCACGTGGTACTTGGCCAGCAACGCGCGCTGCACCTTGAACAAATCCTCCGGGTAACGCAAATGGTCCTGCAACTCAGGGGTGATGTCGCTCTTGGGCTGCACGGTGCCGGGGAATACCTTCATCCACGCCTGCAGAACTGGATCCTGCTCATCCTGTGCGTAGAGCGTGACGGTGCCGTCGTAGGCATCGACGGTGGCCTTGACCGAGTTACGGATGTAGGACACCTGCTTGTCGGGCTGTAGTCGGTTCAGCGCCACCTCGTTGGAGTCGGTGGTCGCCGCCGACAGCGACGTCAGCTGTGAGTACGGGTATCTGTCCAGCGTGGTGTAACCGTCGACGATCCACACCATCTTCTCGTTGACGATCGCCGGATACACGGCGGCGTCGGTGGTCAGCCACGGCGCCACCGCCTTCACCCGATCGGCCGGGTCTCGGTTGATCAGGATCTTGCTGTTCTCACCGATCACGTTGGAGAACAGGAAGTTCCGTTCGGCGAAGTTGGCAGCGAACAGGCTGCGGGCAAACCAGCTCCCGACGGACACGCCACCGCTGCCGGTGTAGGTGTAGTTGCTGGTGTCGACGTTGTTCTCGTAGTCATATTCGCGCGGCGGCCCGTTTTCGCCGACGATCGCGTAGTCGGCCGGCGTGTTGGCGATCACCGGGCCGAAATAGATGCGCGGCTGGGCCAAGGGTGCCGGTCCCGGTGAGTCCACTTCGCCATTGGGGCCCACCACGCTGGCCAGGAACTCCGGATATCCGCCGTTCTGGTTGGGGTCGTTGGCCACCCCGCGCACCGTGTTGGCCGGCGAGGCGATGAAACCGTTGCCGTGGGTGAAGACGGTGTGACGGTTGATCCAGTCCCGCTGGTTGTCGATCAACCGGTCGGGGTTGAGCTCACGCGCTGCCACCACGTAGTCCCGCAGTTCACCGTCCTTGTCGCGATATCGGTCCATGTTCAGCCGGTCGGGGAAGTAATAGAAGTTCTTGCCCTGCTGGAACTGGGTGAACGCGGGGCTGACGATGTTCGGGTCGAGAACCCGGATGTTGGACGTGGTCGCCCGGTCCGCGGCAACCTGCTGCGCGGTCGCAGGAGCGTCACCCGGGTAATCGCGGTAGGTCACGATGTCGTCGGTGAGCCCGTACGCCTGCCGGGTCGCGGTGATACTCCGGCTGATGTACTCACTTTCCTTCTGTGCGGCGTTGGGTCGGACGCTGATCTGCTCGACCACCAGCGGCCAACCCGCCCCGACGACCAGCGAAGACAGCAGCAGCAGCACCACGCCGATGGCGGGAATTCGCAAGTCGCGCAGGAAAATCGCGGAGAAGACCGCAGCCGCGCAGATGAGCGCGATGGCCAGCAGAATGAGCTTCGCGGGCAGCACGGCGTTGATGTCGGTATAGCCGGCACCGGTGAACGGCTTGCCGCCCCGGGTGTGGCTGAGCAGCTCGTAGCGGTCCAGCCAGTAGGCGACCGCCTTCAGCAATATCAGGGTCCCCAGCAGGCTGATCAGCTGGATCCGCGCCGCGCGGCTCAACGCGCCGGTGCGCCCGGCCAGCCGGATTCCGCCGAACAGATAGTGGCTCAACAGGTTCGCGACAAAGGCCAAGAAGGTGGCGACGAAGAGATAAGAGAGCACCATCCGGTAGAACGGCAGGTCGAAGGCGTAGAAGCCGAGGTCGATACCGAACTGTGGATCGACAATGCCAAAGCTGCCGCCGTGCAGGAACAGCTGTACGGTCGCCCAGTAGCTTTGCCCCACGAAGCCGGCCAGAACACCGATGAACGCCGGCACCCCGATACCCACCAGTCGCAGCCGGGACATCACCGCGGTGCGGTAGCGAGCGACCGGATCGTCAGGTCCGGCGGTGGGCACGAACACCGGACGAGTGCGGTACGCGAGCGCCAACGCGGCGAAGACGATGCCACCTATCAGGATCGCCACGACGAAGAAGAGGACGACTCGCGTCACCAACTGCGTGGTGAAGACCGAGCGATAGCCCAGTTCGCCGAACCACAGCCAATCGACGTAGGTGTCGATGAAGCGGGGACCGAGCAACAACACGAACACCGCGGCCAGAGATAGCCCTATGAAAACCCGGTTTCGTCGCGTCAGCTTCGGCATCTTCGCCGCGGGCCGCATTCCCACTCGATCACTCCAGTCTAGAACGTTCTCAACAGATATTTCCGGCGCAGACTACCGCGCTACCGCGATGGCTCAGCACTCACTGTACGCACCCGCCCGACGGCCCCTGCTCAGCAGCGGGGAGGTTCGCCACCAGCAGAAAGCGTGCGCAGCGAGTCGATCGTCTGTTCCAGGGTTTCCGCCTTGAGCAAATCGACGCCCTCCACGTCGGCGGCCCTGGCCTCGTCGCAGTTCTCGGCCGGGACCAGAAAGACCGTGGCCCCCGCGTCGCCGGCAGCCGCGATCTTGTGGGTGATGCCGCCGATCGAGCCGACCTCGCCGTCGCCGGTGATGGTGCCGCTCCCGGCGACGAACTTCGACCCGTTGAGGTCGCCGGTGGTCAGTTTGTCCACGACGGCCAGGCTGAACATCAGACCCGCAGACGGGCCGCCAACGTTGGCCAGGTTGAAGTCGATGGTGAACGGCGCCCACGGCGCGTCGAGCACACCGACCCCCATGAGCCCGCGGTCGCCGTCAGGGTGTTCGCCAAGAGTGATGTCGACGGTTCCATCCGGGCCGTTCTTGCGCCGGTAGCCGACGGCGATGGTGTCGCCGGGTTTGGTGTCCTTGAGGATCTCCTGGAATTCCTCGAGGTCGGCCACTTTCACGCCATTCACCGCGGCGATGGCGTCGCCGGGCTGCAGCTTGTCGTTGGACGGCCCGTCCTCGTCGACGGTTTCCGCGGTGACGGCCATCGGGTACTTCATGTAGTAGAGCGCGGCGTACTCGGCACTGAACTCCGACTGCCGGAAGTCTTTGGTGTTCGCCTCGTCGATCTCTTCTTTCGACCTGTCCGGCGGGTACACCAGATCGCGCGGGACCAACTGGTCACGACCCGAGGCCCAGAACACCAGCGCCTGCCCGAGACTGAGGCCGTCGCGCTGCGACACCGTCGTCATGTTGAGGTGCCCGCTGGTGGGGTGGAGTTCTGCGCCCTCGATATCGACGACCTGCTTGCCGTCGATCTCACCGAGTGTGTCGAATGTCGGGCCGGGCCCCAGCGCTACGTAGGGCACCGTCACCGTCGTCAACAGCATTCCAAAGATCAGGATCGGCACCAACGCGACGATGAGAGTGGATATCCGCCTGTTCACGCCGCCAACAGTAGAGGTTCGCGCGACGAGGTTCACTGACAGCGTGACCCGCATCGCCGCACGAAGGCGGCGCGTTGAGTACGGTTGGGGACATGGCTGACCCGCCCTTCGGCTTCTCCGCCGGGGATGACCCCGAGCGTGACAAGCACAAGAAGGACCCCGGCTCTGGTGGTGATCCCTTCGGGGGAGCGTTCCCAGGCGGCGGCGATTTCGACATGTCGCAACTGGGTCAGATCTTCAGCAAGCTCGGCGAGATGTTCAGCGGCGCGGGCAGCGGGATGCCCGGGGGCGCGGGGTCCGGACCGGTCAACTACGACCTGGCCCGCCAACTTGCGTCGAAATCCATCGGTTTCGTGGCGCCGGTGCCGGAGCAGACGAGCACCGCCATCTCCGACGCGGTCCGGCTGGCCGAGACGTGGCTGGACGGGGCGACACCACTGCCGGCCGGTACCACCAGGGCGGTGGCGTGGACACCGACCGATTGGATCGACAACACGCTGGACACCTGGAAGCGGCTCTGCGACCCGGTCGCCCAGCAGATCGCGTCGGTATGGGCCTCGGCGCTGCCCGAGGAAGCCAAGTCCATGGCAGGCCCGCTGCTGACGATGATGTCTCAAATGGGCGGCATGGCGTTCGGCTCACAGCTGGGCCAGGCGCTGGGCAAGCTGTCTCAAGAAGTGTTGACCTCCACCGACATCGGGCTGCCACTGGGACCCAAGGGTGTCGCGGCGTTGATGCCTGACGCGGTCGAGGCGCTCGCTGAGGGCCTCGAACAGCCACGCAGCGAGATCGTCACGTTCCTGGCCGCCCGAGAAGCTGCCCACCATCGCCTGTTCAGCCACGTGCCCTGGCTTTCCACCCAGGTGCTCGCGACCGTCGAGGCGTTCGCCCAGGGCACCAAGATCGATATGAGCGGAATCGAGGAGTTCGCACGCGGATTCAACCCCGCCTCCCTGACCGACCCGTCCGAGATGGAGCAGCTGCTCAACCAGGGCATCTTCGAACCGAAGGCCACCCCGGAGCAGACCGCCGCGCTCGACCGGCTGGAAACCCTGCTGGCCCTCATCGAGGGCTGGGTGCAAACCGTGGTCGCCGACGCTCTCGGGGACCGGATTCCCGGCACCCAGGCACTCAGCGAGACTCTGCGCCGGCGGCGAGGCACCGGCGGACCCGCCGAGCAGACGTTCGCCACGTTGGTGGGGCTGGAACTGCGGCCGCGCAAGATGAGGGAGGCCGCGGCACTGTGGGAGAAACTGACCCAGGCCGTCGGTGCTGATGCCCGCGATGCCGTCTGGCAGCACCCGGACCTGCTGCCCAGCGCGTCGGATCTGGACGAGCCCGCCGGATTCATCGACCGGATGGTCGGCGGAGATACCAGTGGCATGGACAGCGCCATCGAGCAGGCGCTGAACGAGGCGCGCGACCTCGAGCACGGCGACGACGGGACCGACGCCCCTCAACAGTGACCGGCACGCCGGCCCAACCCCTGTGGATAACTCGTCTCGGGGTAGTTGTCACGTGACACTGTCGTCTCATGACGCGTTACGCGCTCAACCCGAGGACGCCGGTGCTGTCCCGGCCCGACAACACCGTCCAGGTCGGCTGGGATCCGCGCCGGGCGGTCGTCGTGCAGCCGCCGCCCGGGCTCTCCACGCCCGTCCTGGCTGAGTTGTTACGCGCGCTGCAGTCTGCTGCGACGATCGCCGAGCTGGAGTCGCTGGCCGCCGATCACGGTGCCGACACGTCCGTGGTCGCGGCGTTGGTCACCCACCTGGCCGAGGCCGGTGTCGTCACGGTGACCGCACCCCGCCGCACCCGCTCCGCCGCAATCCGCGTGCACGGCAGCGGCCCGCTATCGGACCTGCTCATCGCCTCGCTGCGCTGCTCAGGCGTGCGCATCAGTCAGAGCAGCAGAAGCGACGCGGGCACCGGCGGTGCGGACCTCGCGGTGCTGACCGACTATCTGGTCGCCGACCCGCGGGTGGTGCGCGATCTGCACGACGCCGCAGTGCCACATCTACCGGTGCGGGTTCGGGACGGCACCGGCCTGGTCGGTCCGCTGGTGATCCCCGGCGTTACGAGTTGTCTGCGCTGCGCAGACCTGCATCGCAGCGATCGTGACGCCGCCTGGCCGGCGGTTGCGGCGCAGCTGTGCCGGACTGTGGGCACTGCCGACCGGGCGACCGTTCTGGCAACCGCCGCACTGGCGCTCAACGAGGTCGACCAAGTCATCCGCGCGGTTAGCGGTGGCGCAGGCCCCCGAGTCGACCCCGGCCCTGCCGCAACCCCCGGGCTCAGCGCCGGCGAAACCCCCGGCCCTGCCGCAACCCCCGGCTGGAAGACGGCAATGGCGCCGCCTGCCACCCTCGACACGACGCTGGAATTCGACGTCACCCGGGGCGCGATCGCGGCCCGCAGATGGTCGCGGCATCCAAGATGTATGTGTTGACATCGCACGTTTGCAACTACCGGGTAGAAGTCCGCGTCGGTGGTGGATGATGGAGACGTGAGTGAGATCAAGCGGGGACGTGCCGCGCGCAATGCAAAGCTGGCGTCGCTGCCCGTGGGCATGGCCGGGCGTGCCGCGCTCGGCTTCGGGAAGCGTCTTACCGGGAAGCCCAAAGACGAGGTCAACGCCGAGCTGATGGACCGGGCGGCCCAGCAGCTGTTCACCGTGCTGGGCGAGCTCAAAGGCGGCGCGATGAAGGTCGGCCAGGCTCTCTCGGTCATGGAGGCCGCCATCCCCGAGCAGTACGGCAAGCCTTACCGGGAGGCGCTGACCAAGCTGCAGCGCGAGGCCCCTCCGCTTCCCGCGGCCAAGGTGCACCGCGTGCTCGACGGGCAATTGGGCACTAGGTGGCGCGAGCGTTTCCAATCGTTCGACGACACCTCGATCGCCTCGGCAAGCATCGGACAGGTCCACAAGGCGGTCTGGGGCGACGGCCGCGCGGTCGCGGTGAAGATTCAGTATCCCGGCGCCGACGAGGCATTGCGCGCGGACCTCAAGACCATGCAGCGGATGGTCGGTGTGCTCAAGCAGATCTCCCCGGGCGCTGACGTGCAGGGTGTCGTCGACGAGTTGATCGAGCGCACCGAGATGGAACTCGACTACCGTCTCGAAGCCGACAATCAGCGCGCCTTCGCCAAGGCGTACGACGGTGACCCTGATTTCGTGGTGCCCCACGTGGTGGCCAGCGCCCCCAAGGTCGTCATCCAAGAGTGGATCGACGGCGTTCCGCTGTCGCACATCATCCGCGACGGCACCCAGGAACAGCGCGACTTGATGGCCACCCGTCTGTTCGAGTTCTGCAACAACTCACCCCAGCGGCTGGAAATGGTCCACGGCGACGCCCATCCCGGCAACTTCATGCTGCTGCCCGGAGACCGAATGGGGATCATCGATTTCGGCGCGGTGGCGCCGATGCCCGGCGGTTGGCCCGTCGAGCTGGGCCAGATGCTGCGCTATGGAGTCGACAAGAACTACGACAAGCTACTGCCCACCATGGAAAAAATGGGTTTCATCCAGAAGGGTCAGCAGGTCTCCACCGACGACATCGACGACATGCTCAAGCAGTACGTCGACCCTCTGCAGGTTCCGGTGTTCCACTACACGCGTTCGTGGCTGCAGAAGATGACCACCCTGGAACTCGACAAGGCGGCCGGCCAGATCAAAGCCGCCCGGCAGATGGACATCCCGCCGAGACTGGCGATCCCGATGCGAGTGATCGCTTCGATCGTCGCGATTTCCTGCCAGCTCGACGCGAATGTCCCGACTCGCCGCATCGCCGACGAGATGGTGCCTGGGTTCGCCGACCCCGACGGGGCCTGACACGTCGGGGCCGACCGAAATTCATGCGGCCACAGTCTCTTTCGCTCCTTGGGCACCATCACCGTCTTCGCGCACGGCATCTTTGCGCGGCCGGCCCCGCGGGCGTTTGCGGGCGACGACGGCCCCTCGGACAAGGATCTCGCCGCCCCACACCCCCCATGGCTCCTGACGTTCCAGCGCGGCATTGAGGCACTCGCGCCGGATCGGGCAGTACCCACACATCGCCTTGGCCTGTTCGAGAGCACCCGGATCCTCGGCAAACCACAGATCCGGATCCTCGACATGACAGGGCACCGCCAGTGTCGTTCTCTCTGTCATCACCGGAGACATGTCCAGTCCTCAGCTTCCTGGTCGTTGTTGTCGGCGGGCATCTGTCGTGTGATGGATCTGCGACCAGGTCTTCGCAGTTCAACAGGCTTGCACTAAGCCCTGAAAAGAATCTGGCCACGGATCCGGCTGATTGCGGGTCCGTGGCCTTCAGGCTCTCGTGGGCTCGAGCTAGATCGATCCCCGATTCACGGACGCGGCAGCGGTGCCGGCTGCGGCGCGGCGCTTGCGCGGCGCCGCGGTTGCGGCGGTAGCGGAGGCTGCGGCGGTTGCGGCGGCAAAGTCGGGAGCATGGAAGGTCCGCGACATGCTGGCAACGCGTATGCCGGTGAACGCATGGTTGCTCGTCATGATCGTGGCACCCTCCTTTCGTACACGGCCCTGGTCAGGGTTTTGCTCGCGTTTCTGTTTGATCTTGATCGAGGCTAGACGGTACCAGCCGAAACCCACAAGCAATTTTCTGACCTGCAGATTCAGGTGAAATACCTACATCAATCCTGGCGATGTCAATCCTGGCGAGCCTTCACCATGGCGAGCACATCGGGCCCGAACTGTTCGAGCTTGCGGGCGCCGATGCCCGGGATGGTGACCAGCGCGGCATCGTCGGTCGGCAGAGACTCCGCGATAGCGATCAAGGTGTTGTCGGTGAACACCACGTAGGCCGGCACGCTCATCTCCTTGGATATCCGCAATCGCCAGTCCTTGAGCTCAGCGAGGAGTTGGTCGTCGAGGTCTGATGGGCAGCTCTCGCACCGCCGCAGCACGATGGCCGCGGGCGAGGTGAGCGCGGAATTGCACACCCGGCAGCGCGGCGCGGGGCCGCGGGGCTTGCGCGCCCGACGGGGCCCGGCGTCACGCTGTGAATGTGGCGTGATGCCATTGAGGAATCGCGACGGACGCCGGCCCTGCCGTCCACCCGGCGTACGCGCCAGCGCCCAGCTGAGCGCCAAATGCATTCGCGCCCTGGTTACTCCGACGTAGAGCAGGCGCCTCTCCTCCTGCACCGGCTCGCCGTCGGGGCCATGGGACAACGCATGCGAGATCGGCAGCGTGCCGTCAGCGAGCCCGACCAGGAACACCGCATCCCACTCCAAACCCTTGGCAGCGTGCAGCGAGGCCAGCGTGACTCCCTGCACCACCGGTGGATGGCGAGCGTCAGCTCGCTGACGCAGCTCGCTGACCAGGCCACGAAGGTCGAGTTGCGGGCGCTGTGCCACTTCCTCGTCGACCAGTTCGGCCAGCGCGACCAGCGCCTCCCAGCGTTCCCGCGCGCGGGTGCCCGGCGGCGGCTCGGCGGTCAGCCCGAGGGGTTCCAGAGTCGCCCGGACCACGTCGGAGAGCGCCCCCTCGACCTCCCCCGTGTACCGTTCGGCAGCGCGCTGCAGGGCCACCAGCGACTGCCGAATCTCCTGTCGACTGAAGAACCCCTCACCGCCGCGAACCTGGAACGGCACGCCGGCCTCGGTGAGCGCCTCTTCGTAGACCTCCGACTGCGCGTTGATGCGGTAGAGCACCGCGACTTCTGCAGCGGCAGTGCCAGATTCGAGGAGCTTCTTGATTTTGCCCGCCACCGCCGCCGCCTCGGCGACCTCGTCGGAGTACTCGCTGAACGTGGGCTCGGGTCCGGGTGGACGCTGGCCCACCAAGTGCAGCCGACTACCCGCCATCCGACCTCGCGCATCGGCGATGACCCTGTTCGCCAGCGACACAACCTGCGGGGTGGAGCGATAGTCGCGCTCGAGTCGGACCACCGTCGCTTCGGGGAATCGCCTGGAGAAATCCAGCAGGTAGCGCGGCGAGGCACCGGTGAACGAGTAGATGGTCTGGTTGGCGTCGCCGACCACAGTGAGATCGTCGCGGTTGCCCAGCCAGGCGTCCAGCACCCGCTGTTGCAGCGGGGTGACGTCCTGGTATTCATCGACCACGAAGCAGCGGTAGCGGTCACGGAACTCCTGGGCCACCGCGGCGTCGTTCTCGATGGCAGCGGCGGTGTGCAGCAGTAGGTCGTCGAAGTCCAGGAGCATGAGATCGTTGCCGCGCGCTTTGAGCGCCTCGTAGCCGGCGTAGACCGCGGCGATCTTGGTCGCGTCGAACGGAATGTCACGCCCGGCCTCGGCGACCGTCGATGCGTAGTCCTCAGGACTGATCAAAGAGGCCTTGGCCCACTCGATTTCGCCGGCCAGGTCACGTACGCCATCAGTGCTGGTCGGTAGCCCGCCACGGTTGGCAGCTTGCGCGACGATGGAGAACTTGGTGTCGAGCAGCTGCCAATCGGTGGTTCCCACCACCCGTGGCCAGAAGTACGACAGCTGCCGGCGCGCGGCAGCGTGGAAAGTCATCGCCTGCACCGCGTCAGTGCCGGTACTCGCCTCCTCGCCGCTGAGCGCCCGCAACCTGCCGCGCATCTCCCCAGCCGCGCGTTGGGTGAACGTGACTGCGAGCACCTGAGCAGGGGCGACGTGGCCGGCGGTCACCAG
This sequence comes from Mycobacterium sp., assembly GCF_049608025.1. Classification (GTDB taxonomy): domain Bacteria; phylum Actinomycetota; class Actinomycetes; order Mycobacteriales; family Mycobacteriaceae; genus Mycobacterium. The sequence continues at coordinate 54,079 of NZ_JBMYXC010000011.1, forward strand.
ATGGGCAATGCGACGGGTGATGGTACGGGTTTTGCCGGTGCCGGCGCCGGCGAGCACACAGACTGGTCCACGGCCCGCGAGCACGGCTTCGCGCTGCTCTTCGTCGAGGTCGCCCAGCAGCCGGTCGCGCGAGGCCGTTGGGGACGAGGACATGCCCACCATCATGTCAGCGCAGCCCGACAACCGCGGGGCGCGACGCGAGCATGGCGCGAGGCGGGCACGGCTTGAGCATGTTGGGCGATCAGCTACCTTGATTGCCTTATGGGCGCTGACGACACCGCTGCTGTGACCATGTACACCACAAACTGGTGTGGCTTCTGTTTCCGACTCAAAAAGGTCCTCGACAACGAAGGTATCGCCTTCGAAGAGGTCGACATAGAGCGCGACCCAGCCGCAGCCCAGTTCGTGGCGTCGGTCAACGGAGGCAATCAGACCGTGCCGACAGTGAGGTTCGCCGACGGATCGACGATGACGAATCCGAACGGAGCGCAGGTCAAAGCCAAACTCACCGGCTGAATCCGTCCCGCGAGTTCCGCGCCCGGTGGGTACTGCCGCTAATCCAGGGCCGCCCAGGATTCGATGATCTCCCGGGCGATTGAGATGGACCCCGGCAGCAGCAGCGGAGCCTGGCTGGTGGAACTCCAGTCGCCAAGCTCCAAAGCCTCCCGGATCTCGTTGCGGGTGAACCAACCCGCCTGCGCGATCTCGCCGTCGTTGAACGAGAACTCTTGCTCGGGGTCGCCGAGAGCGTGGAAGCCGACCATCAACGATCGTGGGAACGGCCACGGCTGACTACCCAGATACTCGACATCGGTCACCGTCAGGCCGACCTCCTCGGCGATCTCGCGGACCACACAGGATTCGAAGGACTCACCGGCTTCGACGAAGCCGGCAAGAATCGAGAACAGCCGCTCCGGCCAGAGCGTCTGGCGGGCCAGCACAGCGCGGTCATGGCCGTCGTGCACCAGACAGATCACCGCGGGGTCGATCCGGGGAAACTCTTCGCGACCGGTGGCCGGGTTGATTCGCGACCACCCGGCCTTCGCCAACGTGGTCGGCGCCCCGTCGCGGGGGCTGAACCGGGCGCTTTCATGCCAGTTCAACAGCGCGGTGGCGGTCGCCACCAGCTGTGCACTGACGTCATCGAAGCTCCGGCCGGTACGCCGAAGGTCGAGTATCTCGGTCGGCGCCGGCGGATCCTCCAGGGCTTCCAACTCAGCGCGGATTGCCCACGCGTGGCGGCCATCGTCGAGCCGGCCGAGGAACACGGCGTCGGGCGGCGGCGCATCGCCCACCTTGCCTGCCGGACCGAGCACCACGCTGCCCTCGGAAATCAGCACCTGGTTGCGCCCGTCCACCCGCAGCAATAGCGCATCCGACCATCCCGCCACGGCAGCGTCGACGTCGGTGCGCAGGGTATCGGCCCGGTCAGCTCCCACCCGTGAGAGCAGCGGAACGTTGCGCAGCCTGAAATCCGCGGAACTCATCGCTGCCCTCTGCTCTTCGCGCAAGCGCTCATCGCTGCCCTCTGCTCTTCGCGCAAGCGCTCATCGCTGCCCTCTGCTCTTCGCGCAAGCGCTCATCGCCAGCCCTTCGGTCACCGCTCTGCGTCCGTACTGCGGATGTACAGCAGCCTGTCGCCGGGCTCCAGCGAGTCGACCTCAGGTTCGTCGACGCGGACGAGCTTCTTGTCGCGCACGACGCCGAGGACGATATCGCTTTGGTGTCGAGGCGAACTTCCGGCCTCTTTGGGTGTCACCTCACGTTCGGCGATCGCGAAGCCTGCATCGGGAGTCAGCAGGTCTTCCATCATTTCGACGACGCTCGGTGTCTGCACCGCAATACCGAGCAGGCGGCCGGCGGTCTCCGAGGTGACCACAGTGGAGTCCGCACCCGACTGCAGGAGCAGATGCTGGTTCTCGGCCTCGCGCACCGCAGCGATGATCTTGGCGTTCGGTGCCAGTTCACGTGCTGTCAGCGTGACCAGGACGGCGGTGTCGTCACGGTTGGTGGCGACGATGATCGACTTGGCATGTTGGGCGCCGGCCAACCGCAACACCTCGGAGTCAGCGGCACTGCCGCGGACGGTGACCAGCCCGGCGCTCTTGGCTCGCTCGAGAGCGGCGAAGTCTTCGTCGACCACGACGATGTCGCCGGGCGCGACCTCGTCGCCGACCATCGCCGCAGCGGCGGTCCGGCCCTTGGTGCCGTAGCCGACGATGATGATGTGGTTACGCAATCTGCTCCTCCAGCGCTGGATTTGGTAGACCTGCCGCGACTGCGTGGTGAGGGTCTCGACGGTGGTACCGATCAACACCACCAGGAAAGCGACACGCAACGGGGTGATCACCAGGACGTTGATCAGTCGGGCCCCCGGCGTCACCGGCGTGATGTCGCCGTACCCGGTGGTCGACAGCGACACCGTCGCGTAATAAAGGCAGTCGAGGAACGACACATGCTCGTCGTAAGAGTCGCGATACCCGTCGCGATCGATGTAGACGATCAGCACTGCCGCGAACAGCGCGAGCAGGGCGTACACGACACGTCTGGTGATGCGACGCGCCGGGCTGACGAGCGTGGTGGGGATCTGCACTCGGTCGGTGAGCGCGTGAACCGGTAGATCAGTCAACGATTGATCAAACTGACCAATCCGTCGGCGCAGCCTGCCCTCACCCACGAGGGCCCCTCAAAGCGTGAGACTGCCGCACCCGCACAATGTAACCATGGCTTCCCCCGTGCCCGAACTACAGCAGACCAGCAAGTCCTCGCGCGGCACCAGAATGGGCGCATGGCTGATCGGGATGGGGGCCCTGCATTTCGCTGCTCCCAAGCCGTTCGACGCCATCGTCCCGGCTGAACTTCCGGGCAGCCAACGCTTCTACACCCTCGCCTCGGGAGTCGCCGAAGTCGCCGTCGGCGGTCTACTGGTGGTTCCCAAGACCCGTCGTGTCGGAGCGCTGGCCGCCGTTGCATTGTTCATCGGCGTATTCCCGGCCAACGTCAATATGGTCCGGCAATGGTCCAAGGAGCCCGCCAAGCCACTGCCCATGCGGGCAATCGCCGTGGCCCGGCTGCCAGTGCAGATTCCGATGATCATCCAGGCGCTGAAGGTCTACCGCGAGAGCTGAAGGATCAGCACGGAACGGACGGGGCCCGCCGCGAAGTCCGAACTCGAGTTCAGGCCGCCGGCATGTCCATCAACTGGGCGATTTCTTCGGCGTCGAGAAGCACGTCGGGCCTGACGGTGCGCCCCGAACGCACATAGTGGAAGGCCGCGCGCACCGAGGACACCGAACAGCCCTGCAGCCGGGCCCAGGCGATGCGATAGACCGCGAGTTGAATCGCGTTGCTTTGTAGGTTTTCCCGCGTCGACGGCGGTTCCCCGGTCTTCCAATCAACGACGGTAACCCCGCCGTCATCATCGGCAAACACCGCGTCGATGCGCCCTCGCACCACCCGCCCCGCGATGAACATCTCGAAGGGAACCTCCACGTCGAGCGGCGTTCGCGCTGCCCACTTGGACACCGCGAACGCGGCCTGCAACTGCTCGAGTTCTTCGCGAGCCGGCAGGTCGCCATCCACGGCCCCGGGCAGGTCGTCGAGGTCGAACAGCTTCTCGGCCTGAAAGTACCGCTGAACCCATTCGTGAAATGCGGTACCGAGTAACGCCTGTGAATCCGGACGACGGGGCAATCGCCGATGCAGCCGCTTCGCCACCGCACCGGGATCGCGGCCGAGTTCGACCAACGTGCTCGCCGAGAGCTGGATGGGCAGCGGCGGGGTGGGCCGGTGTGCGGCTCGTTCCCGTTCGGCCAGCAGCGCATCGACGTCGGCGGCCCAGCCGTGTATGTCTGGCGGCGCGGCACCCTGTCGGCCTGCCGACATCGCCCGCGCCACCGATTCGGCGCCTCGGTCGGTATCCTCGCGGCGACCCGCCAATGGATCGATCGGCCACATCGCCTCGACGGCCCGATTGCGTACCGGATTCAGCTCACCGTCAGGAGGAGCATCGGCCCACACATCGACGGCCCCGCAGGGTGTTCCGGCGGCGGCCGAAGCATCGATGATGTCCCTGAGTTCGCAGAGGAACGTCGACGGCCCGCGAGGCTTCGACTCGGTGGCGCCCCAGTGGTGGCCCGACACCAGCAACGTGCGCTCGGCACGGGTGATCGCCACGTAGAGGAGCCGGCGCTCTTCATCGGTGCGCCGCTGATCCAGGCTGCGCTTGTGCTCAGAGATGCAGTCCGACAGCGCTTTGCGGTCGTGGACGGCGGAGGTGTCGAGCACCGGGACACCGTGTTCGGACACAGTCGCGCAGTCTCCGCGAAGCAGCGGGGGCAGGTCGGCCGCGTCCGTCAACCAGGTGCGCTGAGACGCGGTCGAGGGGAACACCCGCCCGCTGAGGTGCGGCACAGCGACGATCTGCCACTCGAGCCCCTTGGCCGCGTGCACCGTCAGGATCTGCACCCGGCCGGCAGTCACCGTCACCTCTGCCGGCGCCAGACCATTCTCGACCTGTTCGGCTGCGCCGAGGAACGACAGCAGCGCAGACACCGTAGCGCCGGGCCGAACGGAAAAGTCGGCGACCACGTCACCGAATGCATCCAGATGTTCAGTACCCGACCACCCCGCCGAGACCGGGCGGGCCGCCCTGGCTTCGATATCTACTCTCAGCAGGCGGCGCACCTCGGCGACCAGATCGGGCAGCGGGCTCTGAAGCTGGGCACGCAGCGCTGTCAATTCGCGTCCCAGCGCCACGATCCGAGCGTGCCCGGCAGCTGAGTAGGCGGCGACAGTGCCGGCATCGCAGATCGCGTCGGCCAGGCACGCCGCGTCAGCGTCGGTGGCGACCTGCGCGACGACCTGGTCAGTCCCGCCGCCGTCCACCGTCGGAGCGACCCCATTGATCTGGACGGCGCGCCGCCACAAGGCGGCGATGTCGCGAGCCCCCAGCCGCCAGCGAGGACCCGTGAGCACCCGCATCGCGGCCGCCCCGGCACTCGGGTCGGCGGCCAGCCGCAGCATCGCGACTACGTCAGCGACTTCAGGAACCGACAGCAGCCCCGCCAGTCCGACCACCTCGACGGGGACCCCGCGCTGGGTGAGCGCTTCGGCTACCGGCGCAGCGTCGGCGTTGCGGCGCACCAGAACCGCTGCCGTCGGCGCTTCGCCGGAGGCGGCGACGCCCTCGTGGTAGAGCTTGGCGACCTTGTCGGCCACCCATTCGCGTTCGGCCACCACGTCGGACAAGAGCGCGCACTGCACGTTTCCGCGTCCGGCGTCGGGCCGAGGCTTCAGCGACCGCACCGCCACCGAACGGTGCCGCGCATCCGTGGACACCGCATTGGCCAGGTGCAGGACCTCGGGCGGGTTGCGCCAGCTGGTGCGCAATTCCAGGCTTGGCGCCGGTGAGCCATCTGAGCGGGGGAAGTCGGTGGTGAACCGCGGGAGGTTGGTCGCCGACGCACCCCGCCACCCGTAGATCGACTGGATAGGGTCACCGACGGCGGTGAGTGCAAGTCCGTCGTCGACTCCCCCACCGAACAGCGACGACAACGCGACCCGCTGCGCGTGACCGGTGTCTTGGTATTCATCGAGAAGCACGACTCGGTAGCGCTGCCGCAGCTGTGCACCGACTTGCGGGAACTGGGACGCAAGCCGCGCTGCAGATGCCATTTGCATGCCGAAGTCGATGACTCGTTCCTCGCGCATGCGCTGGTGCAGCGCATCGATCAGTGGGACCAGCGCGGTGCGTTCGGTCTGGGTGGCGAGCATCCGCATCAGCCACTGGCTGGGTCCACCGTCACGCTGATACCGGCCGGCGGGCAGCGTGTGGACGAGATCCTCGAGCTCCAGGTGGGTGTTGCGCAGTTGCTTGGTGTCGACCAGATGTTCGGAAAGCTGCCCGGCCAGCCTGAGCACCATCGCGGTAATCGAGGCAGGCGATTTCTCGGTGTTCAGTGCCTCGGGATATTCGCACACGACGCGAAAGGCCAGCTGCCACAACTCCGTCTCCCCGAGCAGCCGGGTATCGGGCTCGACCGGTAGCAGCAGACCGTAGTCGCGCAGCAGGGTGCCCGCGAAGGCGTGGTAGGTACCGATCGTGACCGGCTCGTCGCCCACGTCGGTGCTGCCAGCGCCCGGGGGCAGCAGTCCCGTGCCGGCGAGGCGGGCCAGTCGGGTGCGCACCCGGCGCAGCAACTGGCCCGCGGCCTTGCGGGTGAATGTCAGCCCCAGCACTTCGCCGGGATGCGCGTATCCGTTGGCGACCAGCCACACCACCCTGGCTGCCATCGTCTCGGTTTTGCCGGCACCGGCGCCGGCGATCACCACCAACGGGCCCGGGGGCGCCGCGATCACCGCAGCTTGCTCGTCGGTCGGTACGAAAAGCCCCAGCGCACTTGCTAGTTCGGCAGGGCTGTAGCGTGGGTTCATCGTGGGCCTCCCCCGGTTTCGTGGGCCGGACACAGGGCCCGGACCGGGCAGTGCGAGCAGCCGTCGTTGATCCGCGCCAGGAACTGCGGACCCTGGGTGGCCGCGGCGGCCCGATGCACCAGCGCCTGCCACTCGGCCTGACCCTCGGGGGTCAGCGCGGACTGATTCCGCTCGGCCGCGCCGCCGCCAGTGGTCTTGCCGACATAGACCAGACGGCCTCCGCCGGGCTCGTCCCCCCCGGCGAGCAGGCCCTCGGCGACGGCCAGCTGGTACATCGCCAACTGGGCATGGCTCTGAGCATCGTCCTTGCTGACTGGACTCTTGCCCGTCTTGACGTCGACGACGACGAGCCGTCCTTCGCTGTCCCGCTCAAGGCGGTCGAGGCGGCCACGAACGCGGATCGCGGGGCGCTGCCCCTCAGCTCGGGTCACGTGCCCCTCGACGTCGACTTCGGTACCGAGCTCGGTGAGTTCATGGCGAGTGCCGGCGCGCCAGCGCAGAAACGTGGACAGCATGTCCAGGTGCCGGGACAGCTCGTTGGCCGCATGCCACTGCGCGTCGAAAGGGATCTGACTCCATACTTTTTCGAGCTCGCTGCGCATCTGGGACTCGGTCTTTCCGGGCTCGGAAACCAGGGCGTGTACCAACGACCCGAGGGCCGACCGCACATCGCGGGCCGGGGAACCGCCGTGCCGTTCGAGTAACCAGCGCAACGGGCAATCCGAGAGGGTCTGCAACGTCGACGGCGACAGCGTCACCACGTGGCCGTCACCGTCATCACCGCCGCCACCATCACCGCCGCCGCCGTCTGGGCCACCCCAGAGCGGTTCAGCGCAGGAGAGGTCCCGCATGCCGTACCAGGATGCAGGGTCGGCGCCGGGTACTCCCGCCTCGGCCAGGCGCGCTAACTGTACTGCTGCGTAGTCTCTTTCCAGATCGTCGATGGAGGCCTGCGGCGAGCAGACCACCGACCGCAGTCGTCCCACGAGTGCTGCCTGGGCCAGCACCCGGGGGGATCGGATCGGTGCGGCGTCTCCGGCGGCGGACTCTGTTGCCAACGCGCCGAGTTCACGACAGAAGGAGGACGGCAGCATCGCGTCGTCGCCGGCACTGTCCACGGCAGTGACCAACAGCCGGCGGCGGGCCCGGCCCATGGCGGTGATCAGCAGCCGACGCTCCTCGGCGACCAGGGGCGCTCGGCTCGAGAGTCCTCGTTGGCCAGGGTCTGCTACACCGTTGATCACGTCGACCAGTTCCTGAGTGGCCAGCACCCCGCCCCGCGGGGACACGTTGGGCCACAGCCCTTCCTGCATCCCGGCGATCACGACGAAATCCCACTCTCCGCTCAACGCCGAGTGCGCGCTGAGCACAGCAACCGCGTCGGACTGCGGTCGGTCATCGCGGCGGACCGGGGGCAGCGCCAGGGCGGCGATGTGGTCGATCAGCCCCCGCAGTGAGGCTCCCGTCGTCCGGTCGACGTATTGCTCGGCGACGTCGAACATCTCGGTGACGGAATCGAGATCGCGGTCGGCCTGGGCGCCCGCCGGCCCGCCGCGTTCACTGGCATTCAGCCAGCGTCGCTCCAGGCCCGAGCGGTTCCACGCCTGCCACAACGTGTGCCGCGGGTCACCGCCGTGCTCGGCACTGCGCCGCGCGGCCGCCAGCACCCCACCAACCCGTCGCAGCGCACGGGCCTGTTCCATCGAGACCGAGGGGGATCCGCGCTGCAAGGCATCGACGAGCAGGTCACCGAAGCCTGCCGCAGACTCCTGCGCGTCGCGGCGCAACACTCGCCGCAGCCGACGCAGCGACACCGGGTCCACGCGACCTATCGGGCCCGTCAACAACGCTAGTGCCCGCTCCCCGTCGAGGCTGCCCTCCGTTGCCTCCAGCACGGTGAGCAGCGCCCGCACCGCGGGCTGATCCACCAACGCCGAGTCGCCCTGAGCGACGTCCACGGGCACCCCGGCAGCTTTCAGCGCGCGACCGAGCGCCGCTCCCATCCGGGGCACCGACCGTACGATCACCGCCATCTGCGTCCACGGCACACCGTCCACGAGGTGCGCGCGTCGTAGCCCATCGGCGATCAGGGCCGCCTCGGCGTGCGACGACGCTGCGATCCGCACTGCCAACCCTGTCGTGACGGCCCCGGACGCATCGGTGCCGGTGAACTCCGGCACCGGGTCGCGGCCGGGCAGCCGGCGCGCGACCGCACCGATGGCGTCGGCCAGCGGAGCTGCGCAACGGTGCGATTCAGTAAGTGTCAGTACCGGGCCGTCCCCGCGGAGTAACGCAGGCTCGGCCCCCCGGTAACCAAACACGGTTTGGCGTGGATCTCCGGCCAGCACGGTGAACTCCGCTCCCGCCGCCAGTACCTGAATGAGCCGGGCGGCCTGCGGGTCGAGGTGTTGAGCGTCGTCGACCAGGAGCAGCCTGACCCGTGCACGTTCGGCGGCCAGCAGGTCGGCGTCCATGGAGAAGGCCTCAAGCGCGGCCCCGACGAGTTCTGCGGCCCCCAGCGCGGGAACGGTGGCCAGTGGAGCAGCGGTACCCACCGCTGAGCGCAGCAGCATGATCTGCTCGTAGGCCTGGGCGAATCGGCCCGCTGCCTGCCACTCGGCCCGGCCGGAAACCCGACCGATACGTTGCAGCGCAGCGGGATCGATTCCGCGCTCGCTGCAGCGCGCCAGCAGATCGCGCAGTTCAGTCGCGAAACCGACGGTGCTGAGCGCGGGTCGCAGCCGCGCCGGCCAGCCGACGGGGCAACCATCACCGTCCTCGATGTTGCCGACCAGCAGCTCGGCGATGATGCCGTCCTGTTCGGCGCTGGTGATCAACCGCGGAGGTGGGCTCCCGTTGCGCTGCGCAGCCAGCCGCAGGACCGCGAACGCATAGGAATGCACCGTGCGCACCAGCGGCTCTTTCACCACGGTGCGATCACCGGAGCTCAGCAGGGTGGCCGTGATCGCCGCCTTGGCCTGTGCACCGAGGCGCGCCGAACCTGTCAGCAATAGAACCGATTCCGGATCGCATCCCGCTGACATGTGCGCAGCGGCGGTGTCGACGAGCAGGGTGCTCTTGCCGGTACCGGCGCCACCCAGCACGCGAACCGTGCCGCGCATCTCACGTCGGCCGAGCGCGGCCGCGGTGAGCTCAGTGTGGGGCGCAGACATGTGGGCATGAGATCACGAGGGTCCGACACCGGCCCTCCGATAGCCCCCAGAGGACCCCTGACCCAGACGGCTGGCAGCATCGTCAGGTGTGTTGCACACGCACCGATTCGGTCCCCCTGGGCCGGCCCAGGTCCTGGCGATACATGGACTCACCGGACACGGCAGGCGCTGGGAGACGGTGTTCAGCCAGCACCTGCCTGACACCGTGGTGGTTGCGCCCGATCTGTTCGGCCATGGTCGGTCGTCATGGGACGCGCCGTGGACGATCGAGGCCAATGCGGCAGCCCTCGCGGAGTTGGTGGAGACCGAGGCCGCCGATCCGCTCGTGATTGTCGGTCATTCGTTCGGTGGCGCGGTCGCCCTGAGCCTGGCGGCCACCCGGCCCGATCTGATCGCGGGCCTGGTGCTGCTGGACCCGGCGGTGGGCCTGGACGGACGGTGGGTGCGCGACATCGCCGACGGCATGTTCGCCTCACCTGACTACACCGATCGCCAGGAGGCGTGGGCCGAGAAGGCAAACGGGTCGTGGGGGGACGTAGCCGCCGACGAACTGGATCGCGAACTCGACCAACACCTGGTCGCCCTGCCGACCGGCCGTGTCGGTTGGCGAATCAGCATTCCGGCGATGCTGTCCTATTGGAGTGAGCTCACCCGCCCCATCGCGCTTCCCCGCCCGGATACGCCGACCACGCTGGTGCGTGCGATGCGCACCAGCCCGCCGTACGTCACCGACGATCTGATCATCACACTCGACACCGTTTTGGGCGCGAATTTCGCTCTGCTGGAATGGGATTGCGATCACATGGTGCCGCTGGCCAAGCCGGCTGAGACCGCCGCTGTGATCAGCGGCCGGCTGGTGTGACTGTGGCGGCGATCACCGAGGAGCAGGTGGAGACGGTGCGCGCACTCGTCGCTTCCGTACCGTCGGGGATGGTCGCCACCTACGGCGACATTGCCTCCGCAGCAGGGCTTTCCAGCGCCCGAATCGTCGGCTGGATCATGCGTACCGACGCATCGGACCTGCCCTGGCACCGGGTGATCACCGCTTCCGGAAAGCCCGCCCCACACCTGGCGACGCGGCAGTTGGCCCTGCTGCGGACTGAGGGCGTCCTCGCGAACGAGGGTCGGGTGCCGTTGCGGGAGTACCGCCACACGCTGTGAGCGCCGAACGTGGGTTCAGCGCCCCAACTTCACCGCCACAACTTCACCGCCACAACGCAGCGCACAACCACCCTGGGCGCACGCCGAAAACCACGCTTCAGAGAACGAGGCGGACCAATGCGGCGGCACGCGCCAAACCCGGGAACGCCGCAGCCGTCGACTCTGGGTGCAAAGCATGCACCGCCAACCGGAACATCAAGGCGCGCAGCAACATCTGCGGCCACTCCGGCAGCGGAATCCACCGCTCGATGAGAGCGTCATCAGCCTCTCCCCAGGACAGCGCGTCGACTACCACAACACCTGCCGCCCAGGCCGACGGTCGCCAGTACGGCGTGATGTCGGTGATACCGGGCGCCGCGGTGCCGGCGAAAAGCACTGTGCCATAGAGATCCCCGTGCACCAGCTGACTCGGGCTCTTCGTAGGACGGCGCAACCCCGCGAGCTGATTGATCAACTCGACGGACTTCTGCCCATCCGCACTTCCCGGTGGCCGC
>NZ_JBMYXC010000011.1:65351-90099 GCF_049608025.1 Mycobacterium sp.
GGACTGCAGCGGCCGCTCCTCCCATGCCGCCCGGTCGGCGGCGATGAACACGTCAACGTCGCCCCAGGGCGCCACCGGAGGTTGGGTCAGGAACCGGGGCCGCTCCAGTTTGGCGGTGGCCTCGTGCAATCGCACCGCCGCGGAGACCACCTCGTCATGGCGGGGTTCAGGGGTGCCCGCGACGTAGGTGTCCGCGCGCCAGCCGGCCACGACGTATCGCCCGTCGGTGGAACGCACCGGACGGGCCAGTCGCACTCCGTCGACGAACAGCGTCTCGCGCACCTTGGCCGACCAGGCGGCACGAGCGTGCTCGGCGACCATGGACAACACGACCTCGCCGCACCGCCAGCCGCCCTCCCAGCCCGACCCCAGTGGCACCGGCTGCACTCCGGACAGCCCGAAGGCCGCAAGCACATGGTCTGGCGGGCGCTGGGCGGTCACCGTCTCAGCCTAAGCGGAACGGGGGCGAACCCCGCGTTAGTACATCACCATGTCGGGTTCGAGTTGCTTGGCCCAGGCCACGATGCCGCCTTGGAGATGAATAGCGTCGGAGAAGCCGGCTTTCTTGACCACCGCCAGTGCTTCTGCCGACCGCACGCCGGTCTTGCAGTACAGCACCGGTACCCGATCATGGGGCAACTTCGCCAGGCCGTCGCCGGACTCGATGGTCGACTTCGGGATGAGCTCGGCACCCGCGATGCGGTTGATATCCCATTCGACCGGCTCGCGGACGTCGATCAGCGCGAATTTCTCGCTTGAGTCGAGCATCTCGCGCAATTCTCGCGGCGTGATGGTGGCGTCCGCTGCAGCTTCAGTGGCCTCGTCTGAAACGACTCCGCAAAAAGCCTCGTAGTCGATGAGTTCGGTGATCTTCGGCGTGGCCGGGTCCTTGCGGATCTTGATCGTGCGGTACGTCATGTCCAGAGCGTCGTAAACCATCAAACGGCCGAGCAGCGTCTCCCCGATACCGGTGATCAGCTTGATCGCCTCGGTGCCCATCACCGAGGCGATGGAGGCGCACAGAACGCCGAGCACGCCCCCCTCGGCACAGGACGGAACCATCCCTGGCGGGGGCGGCTCTGGATAGAGGTCGCGGTAGTTGAGCCCCGCGCCGTCAGGGGCGTCCTCCCAGAACACCGAAACCTGGCCTTCGAAGCGGTAGATCGAACCCCACACGTACGGTTTGCCCGCCAGTACGGCGGCATCGTTGACCAGGTATCGCGTTGCGAAGTTGTCCGTGCCGTCAAGAATCAGATCGTATTGGCCGAACAGGTTCACGGCGTTCGCCGTTTCCAGGCGGACCTCGTGCAACCGCACCTCGACCAGCGGGTTGACCTCACGGATCGAATCCCGTGCGCTCTGCGCCTTGGACCTGCCGATATCGGACTGCCCGTGGATGATTTGACGCTGCAGATTGGACTCGTCGACCACGTCGAACTCGACGATCCCGATGGTGCCCACCCCCGCGGCGGCCAGGTAGAGCAATGTCGGCGACCCCAGCCCGCCGGCCCCGATGACCAGCACTCGGGCGTTCTTCAACCTCTTCTGCCCGTCCAGTCCGAGATCCGGGATGATGAGGTGGCGGCTGTAGCGCGCAACCTCTTCGCGTGTGAGTTCCGCGGCTGGCTCTACCAGCGGCGGCAAGGGTGTCGACACCGGGTTCTCCTTGGTTCGGGCGGTACGAAGACATCGCAACAGGTGTGTATGGGTGAATCAACAGCAGCGAGGGCCTGACGCTTCCCGCCCAGTCCCAAGTCACGAGGGTACCCAGTCACCGGAGGTACGACGGCGCGGCACTGGGCCGACGCGCCGCCCCTGGAAGAGTCAGGATCCTAGACAAAGTCGGGACCGTGGAGAAGTCGGGAACGCGGGGTAAGTCGGGCAGTTACGCGATCGGATAGGGCCAGGGGTTGAACCGGCAGGTCTCACCGTCGGCGGTCACCGTGCCCGGGTCGAACTTGGCCGCGTCGTCGTTGCTGGTCGAGAAGGTCTGCTGCATCATGACCGGCGCCAGCTCGCCGTCTGCGGCACACTGTTCGTGACGCTGGTATCCGATGGCGTGGCCCACCTCGTGGTTGATCAGATACTGGCGATAGGAGCCGACGTCGCCCTGAAACGGCACCGCCCCGCGCACCCAGCGCGCTTCGTTGACAAATACCCGCGGCTGACCCTCGAACACCGGGTTGTAGCAGGACGCCTCCAGGGGGATGTCGTATCCGCAACCTCCCCGGACCGTCATCGGCGATGTCAGCGACACCCGGAAGTCGGGTTCGACGCCTGAGCTGGCATCCACCCGGGTAAAGGCGAATTGCGCATTGTGCGTCCAACTCTTCGGGTTGTCCAGCGTCTCGCTGACCATTTGCGCGAAACCTTCGTCGCCGCCGTAGGTGGTGGTGTCGATACCGTCCTCCACCTCGACGGTGTAGGTGAACGCCTTGGTGGTGCCCTCACCGACCTGCGGGGTGGTGCCGGGCACGACATGCCAGGTTCCGGCGCCGGCCGGGGTGAATGGCCCGCCGTCGGGCAGGATTCCGGTCGGCAGATTCGCGTCGAACTCCGTGAGGCCCTTGGGCGGCGCCCCGATGATCGCGGTGCTGGCGACACCTATCGTCGGTGGCCCCTGCACGGGACCTTCATCGTCCGCCGTCTGCGGCACGCTGGTGCCGGAGATGGTCTGGTAGATGATCACCATCGTCAGCGCGGCCAAAACCGGCAGCGCATAAGCGCGCCATCCGTACATCGAGATGAAGCGACCGAGCCAGGTCTGCTTGCGCCATCGCTGGTGGCCATCTCGGTTGGACCTGACCCGACCTGGCTGCTCAGCCAGGGGATCGCGTTGGGCACGAAGCGGCTCTCGCCGCTCATCGTGCAGCACGGGAACGCGACCGCCCCCGCGCCCCGGGTCGTAGGTCACTGACACAGAATGACACAGCTCAGAAAACTTGCACTCTCGGCACGCCATCGTGCGGGGCGAGCAACCGGCGTCGCTCCTCACCCGAGCGGCCGGCGAACGGTAGTAGTCTCATTGCGAGACTGAACGAAAATCCGCCGGCGGCGCCGGCTACAGATCTAGAGGTTCTGATGAGCAATCTCGCCAAGACGGCGCAGCGTCGGGGAGGACAGCCGGCCAACGGTAGCGGGTTGCCTGCTACCGCGGCTCGGCGCGGCAACCGGCTGCCGCGGGACGAGCGCCGCGGACAGTTGCTGATCGCCGCCAGCGAGGTGTTCGTCGACCGCGGCTACCACGCCGCGGGAATGGATGAGATCGCTGACCGGGCAGGTGTCAGCAAACCGGTTCTCTACCAGCACTTCACCTCAAAGGTCGAGCTCTATCTGGCGGTGCTGAATCGGCATGTGGAGAACCTGGTGTCGGGTGTTCGTCAGGCGCTGCGGACCACCACTGACAATCGCCAGCGGGTGCGTGCTGCGGTGGAGGCGTTCTTTGACTTCATCGAGCACGACAGCCAGGGCTACCGATTGATCTTCGAGAACGACTACGTGACCGAGCCTCAGGTGGCCGCCCAGGTCAAGGTCGCCACCGAGTCATGCACCGATGCGGTGTTCGATCTCATCAGCCACGACTCCGGGCTGGAGCCCCATCGCGCCAGGATGATCGCGGTGGGCCTGGTGAGCATCAGCGTCGACTCCGCACGCTACTGGCTCAACAATGAGCGGCCGATCGCCAAGGCCGATGCCGTGGAAGGCACGGTGCAGTTCATCTGGGGCGGGCTGTCCCACGTGCCGCTCACCAGATCCTGACTCAGCCTGCGGACTTGGTCGCCTCTGTACCCACCGCACCCACACCGAATCCCACTCTGCGCGAGTCGACCGCTCCGATCTCGACATAGGCGATCTTCGCCGACTGCACGAGAAAACGCCGCCCCTTGTCGTCGGTGAGGCTCAGCACGCCGGCCCCCTCGGCGCCCAATGCATCGGCGACCGATTTCTCCACCTCTGCCGGCGTCTGCGCGCTGTTGAGAATCAATTCGCGCGGGCTATCGGTGACACCGATCTTGACCTCCACGGTGAGAACCTTTCCGTTTGTCTGCTGGTCTCCTTCCCAGGAGGCTAGTGGACGGCGGCCCCGCGAGGTGACGATGGGACCTTCGCGTGCAGCGAACAGTCGCCCGGCCACCGAATCAAGCCCCGGCGAGACTGCCTCGAGACTGCCGCGAGACTGCCGCGAGACACAGAAACTCGGGCTTGACCGAACCGCGTCCCGACCGTGACCGAGAGCCAGGCGCGTTGACCTCATACGTCACTTCCGCCTCGATAGCATCGGGCCTGAAAACCTACGGAAGTGACTGGGACAGCTGGATGAACAGGCCTTATACCGCGCAATCACCGTACTCACTGACTCCGACCGAGCGCATTCGCGGCTCACGCGGGGGCAGGCGCTACGGCCGGGGTCGCGACGCTCACGGCTATGGCCACGGCCAGGGCGATATGGATACTGACGTCCTCACGCCCTACCCAGGAGACGACCGCGAGTACGACCCCGACGGCTACGGCCCAGACAACTACGACCTCGACGGGTACGACCCCGAGTACGACCGCGACGGCTACGACCCAGACAACTACGACCCCGAGTACGGCCCGGACAGCTACGACCCGGACAAGTACGACCCCGAATACGACGAAGCCCGCATCGACCGCCGGTGGATGTGGATCGCCGGTGTGGCCGGCGCCGTTCTCTTTATCTCCGTCATCATCGCCAGCCTGATCCTCGGCGGTGGGGACAGCGGTTCGGTGTCAGCCACCATCGTGTCCACGGAGGCGTCCGCGGCCCCGACCCCCAGCGCAGCGGCCCAGCCGTCGGCGCCCCGCGGGGCCGCTCCGCCGACCATGCCGTCCTTGCCGGCTGAAACCGTCACCACAGTGACCCGGGCACCAAGCCCGACCGCACAGCCACCGGAAGCACAGCCCCTGCTGCCCGCACCGCAGGCGGCCCCGCCCCCCGCGGCCGTCCCGGGCACCGTCACCTACCGGATCACCGGCGAGCGCCGGCTCATCGATCTGGTGACGGTCATCTACACAGACCAGCAGGGTGCGCTGGTGACCGACTTGAACGTCGCGTTGCCCTGGACCAAGACGGTGGTGCTGGATCCCGGCGTCACGCTGAGTTCGGTGACCGCGACCAGCGTCGCGGGTCAGCTCAACTGCAGCATCACCGACGCGAACGGCACCCTGATCGCCTCGCAGAACAACAACTCGATGATCACCAACTGCACGCGGTAGCAGAACCGCTCAGGCCAGCCCCAACTCGTGCATCCGGGTGTTGTGGGTGTGCTGCAATCGGTCGAAGAAGTCCGTCATGTGCGCCAGCCCGCCACCGGCCATCACGAGGTCGACCAGTTCGTCATGGTCGGCGAGCACGAACTGGGCCTGGGTGATGGCCTCACCCAGCAGCCGCCGCGACCACAGCGCCAAGCGGTGCCGCTGACGGTCACTGGCCGTCACCGCTGCCTGCACCTCAGCCAGGACGAACTGCGAGTGACCCGTCTCGGCAAGCACCGAGCGCACCACATCGGCGGAATCGTCGGGCATCGAGCCAGCGGTCTCCAGATAGAGATCGGCGGCCATCGCGTCGCCCACATAGGTCTTGACCAGGGCCTCGAGCCACGTGCTCGGAGTGGTCAGCCGGTGGTAGTTCTCCAGCGCCGAGGCGTACTTGGTCATCGCCGACACGACGTCGACTCCCCGGCGCTCCAACGCGTCGCGCAGCAGCTCGTAATGGTTCATCTCGGCGGCCGCCATCGTGGCCATGTTGATCCGGCCACGCAGGTTGGGTGCCATCCGCGCCTCGTCGGTGAGGCGGTAGAACGCCGCAACCTCGCCATACGCCAGCAGCGCGAACAGCTCATTGATGCCCGGGTGCTCAGAGGACACAGACGACGCGGGTGCAGCAGAACCAGCGGACCCGTCCGACACGACTGCGCCGCTGCGCGCCCCCGCCGGGGCAGGACCAGCGGCCGCAGATGGCGTCGAAGTCATGACCCCAACTGTAGAGCGCCGAGGAGCCTCCCACGAGCCCCAGCCGAGCGCGGTACCTGTAAAGCGACCCGACCAGCTACCATGAAGGTGGTGTCGGCGCTCAATGTCGACAGATCTATCCAGGTCACATCGGCTGGCACTCGCCGCGGACACCGCGAAAACAGCACTTTGACAATGTGCGTGCACGCAGACGGCCCGCCTCCTCAGCGCAGGGCCTTGACGGAGTTCTCTTCACAACTCGTGCGCGCGTGAACGCTACGAGGAATGAATTGAAAGGCTTTGTCTCCCCCGTATGACACTTGAAACCCCGAATACCAGTCCATCATTTGCCCAACTCGGAGTTCGCGAAGAGATTGTGCGCGCGCTGTCCGAATCCGGCATCGAGCATCCCTTCGCCATTCAGGAACTGACCCTGCCGCTGGCACTGTCCGGCGACGACCTGATCGGCCAGGCCCGTACCGGCATGGGCAAGACCTACGCCTTCGGCGTGCCCCTCCTCAACGGGATCACCACAGATTCCGAACGCCCGCTCAGCGGCATACCGCGAGCGCTGATCGTCGTCCCCACCCGCGAGCTGTGCCTGCAGGTCTTCGGTGATCTGGAGGTGGCGTCGAAGTACCTGATCGCCGACCACGAGGGCGACAGCCGCCCGCTGTCGGTCGTGGCGATCTACGGCGGACGTCCCTACGAACCGCAGATCGAGGCGCTGCAGAAGGGCGCGGACGTCGTGGTCGGCACCCCCGGCAGGCTGCTCGACCTCGCGCAGCAGGGGCACCTGCAGCTCGGCGGCTTGTCCAAGCTGGTGCTCGACGAAGCCGACGAAATGCTCGACCTTGGCTTCCTGCCCGACATCGAGCGGATCCTCAAGCAGATCCCGGCCAAGCGGCAAGCGATGCTGTTCTCGGCGACCATGCCGGATCCGATCATCACCCTGGCCCGCACCTTCATGAACCAGCCGACGCACATCCGGGCCGAGGCCCCGCACTCGGCGGCTACCCACGACACCACCGAGCAGTTCGCTTACCGCGCCCACGCACTCGACAAGGTCGAGATGGTCGGACGCATACTGCAGGCCCGCGGCCGGGGCGCCACCATGATCTTCACCCGCACCAAGCGCACCGCCCAAAAGGTCGCCGACGAACTCTCCGAGCGCGGATTCAAGGTCGGCGCCGTGCACGGCGACCTCGGCCAGTCTGCGCGCGAGAAAGCGCTGAAGGCCTTCCGCACCAGCGAAGTCGACGTGCTGGTCGCTACCGACGTGGCCGCACGCGGCATCGACATCGACGACATCACCCACGTCATCAACTACCAGATCCCCGAGGACGAGCAGGCGTACGTGCACCGCATCGGCCGCACCGGGCGCGCGGGCAAGACCGGCATCGCGGTGACCCTGGTGGACTGGGACGAACTGCCGCGCTGGACGATGATCGACACGGCGCTGGGGCTGGAAACACCTGATCCGGCCGAGACCTATTCGAACTCGCCGCACCTGTACGACGAACTCGACATCCCCACCGACGCCACCGGCAAGATCGGCCCCGCGCGCACTGCGCGCGGACCCAGGAAAGAGTCCAGGCGCACTTCCGCGGATGGAGAGAAGAAGCCGGCCGGCCGAAGCAGTAACCGGAATCGGCGCCGGACGCGCGGCGGCAATCCAGCTGGTGGCCATCACGAAGGCCATTCCGAAGCCGCCGAGCAGAAATCGCCCGCGGCCAGCACCGACAAGCCGGCCGACACCGGCGGCGACCCGTCGGGAGCTGCGCGATCGGGGCGCAGGCGTCGTCGGCGCCGTCCCAGCAAGACCCCGGCCGGCGGCCCCAGCTAGCTGAAACTGACCCGGGATGGTCAAACCCGAACGGCGGACTCGGGCGGACATCATGGCCGCGGTGGCGATCGCCGGTGTCATCGCTCTCGTCGCCGCCATCGTCTGGTGGACGAGCGACGCGAGAGCAACCCGCAGCGTGCCGGCGGCAGCACCGGTGCCGAGTCTGAAACCCGTCAGATCGGTGCCGGACTCGCTTGAGCAACTGTGGACTGCGCCCAGTCCCAAGACCAGCCGGCCGCTGGTGGTTTCCGGCGCCGTCGTGACCGGCGCCGGCCAGGGCATGGACGGCCGGGATCCCGCTACGGGCGAGACTCTGTGGAGTTTCGCCCGGGATCTCGACCTGTGTGGAGTGACCTGGGTCTACAACTACGCCGTAGCGGTCTACCCGGATGTGCGCGGCTGCGGGCAGGTCAGCACCGTGGACGCCAAGACCGGCCTGCGCGGACCCACTCGCACCAGTTATGCCGACCGCGAGGTGACCTTGTCCGGGGACGGCACGACGGTGCTGTCGGCCGGGAACACCCGGCTGGAGATGTGGCGCTCCGACATGGTCCGAATGCTCAGCTACGGCGCGCTGGATGCGCCGGTCAAGCCCGACGTTCCGATATCACCGTTGTGCCGGCTGGTCTCTGCCGCGGCGAGTTCGGCTGCGGTGTCGGTGCTGGAGGCGTGCGAAGGGCAAGCCGATCTACGTCTTACGCTGCTACGCCCCTCCGACGAGGAGGACACCCCGGAACTGAAGTACGTGCCGCAGAAGGGTGTCAGTGACGGCAGCGGCGCCCGCGTGGTTGCCGTCGTCCACACCACGACTGCGGTATACATACCTACCCCGAAGCCGAGACTCGACATCGTCGACGAGACAGGAATCGTGATCGCCAGCACGGTGGTTCCGGTGGCGCCCTCTCCCCAGGCGACCGCGTCACGGCCCGGCGACTTGATCACCTGGTGGACCGGCGACAGCGTAATGGTGTTCTCCGCCAACAACCTTCAGTACAAGTACACCGTTTCGGCGGCGGGAGACAACGTGCCCATCGGCCCGGCGACGATCATGGCCGGGCAGCTGCTGGTGCCTGTCAGCAACGGCTACGACGTCTTCGATCCGGCGACCGGAGTCGGTGACCGCCACATTCCGCTCCAGCGGCCCCCGGTCAACGGTGCAGCGGATCCTGCGCAACCTGTGGTGCCCGCCGTGGCCGGTTCGGTGCTGCTGGAGCAGCGCGGCAACGAATTGACGGCGCTGGGCTGACGCTGGTCGCGATTTGGGTGCCGCTGGTCGCGATGGCTGACGCTGCTCGCGATTTGGGTGCAAATTGTCACGCTCAGTGTGACCAACTGCACCCAAATCACAGCCTCAGACGTCGGGCGCGAAGGTCGCCAGCTTTTTTCCACTCTTCCAGTACTTGAGCAACGCCCCCGCGAGTTCCCGGTAGGCCAGCGCGCCTTTGTTCTTGCGCCCGGTCAACACCGACGAGCCGGAGGCGCTGGCCTCGGCGAATCGCACGGTCCGCGGGATCGGAGGGGCCAGCACCGGAAGGTTGTAGCGGTCGGCGACGTCGAGCAACACGTCACGGCTATGGGTGGTGCGCGAGTCGTACAGCGTGGGCAGCGCGCCCAACAGGGAAAGGTCGGAGTTGGTGATCTGCTGGACATCGGTGATGGTCCGCAGGAACTGTCCGACGCCGCGGTGCGCGAGCGTCTCGCACTGCAGCGGCACGATCACGTCATCGGCGGCGGTGAGGCCGTTGAGCGTCAGCACGCCCAGCGACGGTGGACAGTCGACGATCACCACGTCGAAGCTCCCGGCAATCTTGGCCAGCGCACGTTTGAGTGCATATTCCCTGCCGGCCCGCATCAACAGCATCGCCTCAGCACCCGCGAGGTCGATGTTGGCCGGCAGCAACGTCATGCCCTCCGACGTTTCGACCAGCGCCACGTCGGGTTCCACGTCACCGAGCAGCACCTCGTGCACCGAGACGGTCAGCTTGTCGGGATCCTGGCCCAGTGAGAACGTCAGACAACCCTGCGGATCCAGATCCACGAGCGCTACCCGCTTGCCCAGTTCCACCATCGCTGCACCCAGCGATGCCACCGTCGTCGTTTTGGCAACCCCACCCTTTTGATTGGCGACCGCCAGTACCCGTGTCACCGGCTTATCCTGTCATGCGCCCGAATGCGGTCAACCGGCGTGCGGCAGAATCGAGGCCGTGGGCCTTCTGCAGCACCGATTGATCCTGCTCCGACATGGTGAAACGGAGTGGTCGAAGTCGGGCCGACACACCAGCAGCACGGAGCTCGAGCTCACGCCGCGCGGTCGTGAGCAGGCGGTGGCGGCAGCCGAAACGCTGCGACAGCTCAGGTTGGACGACCCGTTCGTGATCAGTAGCCCGCGCAAGCGCGCGAGGCTCACCGCCGAACTTGCCGGTCTCACCGTCGATGAGGTCAACCCACTGATCAGCGAATGGGACTATGGGGACTACGAGGGAACCAGCACCGTGGAGATCCGCCAGGCGGTGCCGAACTGGCTGGTGTGGACGCACGGGTGCCCGGGCGGTGAGACTTCGGCGCAGGTGTGTGAGCGCGCCGACCGGGCGATCGACTTGGCGCTGCGGTACATGGACTCCCGCGACGTGGTCTTCGTCGGGCACGGCCACTTCTCCCGAGCGCTGATCACCCGCTGGATCGAGCAACCCGTCTACGAAGGCATCCGGTTTGCGATGCCGGCCGTTTCCATCGCGGTGTGCGGTTTCGAGCACGGTGTCCGTCAACTCGGCGCGTTGGCGCTGACGGGCCACCCTGACGCGGCCATGCCGGCGTGACCCGCGAACCGACGTTCGTCCTGGCCGGGCCGGAAGGTGTCATCGCCGCCGACGGCGTCCACACCGCCTTCCCGCGGATCGCCGACGCATGCGCCGCCCTGGCGTCGCACAGCACGCCGATCGTTGTGGGCGCCTTGCCTTTCGACCTCTCCAAACCGGCAGCGTTGATCCGGCCGCAGTCGGTGGGATTCACCGCAAGCCTGCCCGCGTGGCCGATGCGTGAACTCGCCACCTCACGGATCGCCGAGACGATACCGGCCGCCGATGAGCACCGCGGACGTATCAATACCGCCCTGCGGCGACTGCGTGACCCGGCCGGCGACCTGGACAAGGTTGTGCTGGCACGCGCGCTCCGGATAGCCGCCGACGGACCTCTCGACGCGAGAACCGTGCTCCAACGATTGGTCACCAATGATGCGCAGGCCAACTCCTATCTCGTAGACCTCTCCGCAGCCGGCGAAGGCTACTCGGGCACGGTGCTGGTCGGAGCCAGCCCCGAACTGCTGGTCGCCCGCCGCGGACAGCAGGTGAAATGTCAGCCGTTGGCTGGATCCGCGCCACGACTGCCCGACCCCGACGCGGACAAGGCCAGCGGCGCCGCACTCGCTGCGTCCGCCAAGAACCGACATGAGCATCAACTTGTCGTCGATGCTCTCCGCGAAGCGCTGGAACCGCTGTGCAGCGAGCTACAGATAGCAGAGCAGCCCCAACTCAGCAAGACCGCCGCGGTCTGGCACCTCTATACCCCGGTATCCGGGAGACTGCGCGAAAGGTCCACGACCGCACTTGATCTGGCCATCGCGTTGCACCCAACCCCAGCAGTGGGCGGCTCCCCCACTCGCCCAGCCACCGAGCTGATCGGCGAGATAGAAGGCGACCGCGGTTTCTACGCCGGCGCGGTGGGCTGGTGCGATCAGCGCGGCGACGGCCGCTGGGTGGTGTCGATCCGGTGTGCCCAGCTGTCCGCAGACCGTCGATCGGCCGACGCGCACTCCGGTGGCGGCATCGTCGCTGAATCCGACCCGGACGACGAGGTCGAGGAGACCACGACCAAATTCAGGACCATTCTGTCGGCCCTGGGCGTCGAGCCGTGAGTCAGCTCATCCGCCGCGTCCACCTCGGAGACGAGAGTGAACTGACCGCGATGATCCATGAGCTCGCGGAGTTCGAACGCGCCGCGGCCGACTGCTCGGTGACCGAAACCCAATTGAGGGAAGCGCTTTTCGGCCCACAACCGACGGTGCAGGGCCATCTCGTCGAGGTGGACGGCCTGGCGGCCGCGGGCGCGTTGTGGTTCCGCACCTTCTCGACCTGGGACGGTGCGGCCGGTATCCACCTCGAAGATCTGTTCGTGCGCCCCCAGTTCCGGAGGCGGGGCCTGGGCCGCAAGCTACTCGCGACGCTGGCCCGCGAATGCGTCGATCACGGCTACACGAGGCTGAGCTGGGCGGTGCTGGACTGGAACGTCAACGCGATCGCCCTCTACGACAGCGTCGGCGGCCGGCCGCAGAGCGAATGGATCACCTACCGGGTGTCCGGCCCGCGACTATCGGAACTGGCCGAAGAGTGAGCCCAATTGTCCGACTCCTCAACGATCGTCGTCGGACGGTGCCCAATTGTCCGACTCCTCAACGATCGTCGTCGGACGGTATCCGGGTCAGCCAGTGCAACACCGACGGACTGAACAGCAGCGCCAGCACGACCACCGAGACCACACCGACGAGCACCGCATAACGCAACTGACCCGAGCTGTAGACGTACCAGGCGACGCCCAGGAGCAGCAGGTTGGCGAACACCGCGATGCCGCGGCCCCACCGCCGACCGTTCCATAACGCCACACCTGCCGCCAGCACCCCCGATCCCATGATCACGAACCAGGCCGCCGTGCCGTATCCGCTGATCCCGGCCTCATCATGGCCGCCGAGTTCGCGCACCGTGAGCGCGACGGCAATCGCGATCGCCACCGCCCCCTGCAGTGCGGTGATGGCGCCGGCCAGTTGCGCCGCCCGGGGTATCACGGCGACAGCCTGCCCGCCAGGTAGCGCACCGCCATGTCGTAACCCAGCGGACCCGCACCCGCCACCACCATGTCGGCGACCGCGGAGACATAGGAGTGGTGGCGGAACTCCTCGCGGGCGTGGATGTTGCTCAGGTGCACCTCGGCGACGGGTAGTCCGACCGATCTCAACGCATCGGCGATCGCCACCGAGGTGTGGCTGTAGGCGGCGGGGTTGATGACGATTCCTACACAGTCGGCGCCCGCGGCGTGGATCGCATCGACGAGCACACCCTCGTGATTGCTCTGCACCGACCGCACCTGCAGACCCGACTCCCCAGCCACCTCGGCCGCCCTCGCCTCGATCTCGGCCAGTGTGGTGGACCCGTACACCTCAGGTTGGCGGGTGCCGAGCAGATTCAGATTCGGCCCGTTGACGAGCAGCAGACGACGTTCGGTCACCGTTGTACGGTACCGGCGAAACGCGTCCGGGACGGGGAGGCACCGGGCGTACCCGGCTAGGCTCAGCCCTCGTGCGCGCCGTATTGATCGTCAACCCGAATGCGACCTCGACGACGCCCGCGGGCCGTGATCTGCTGGCCCACGCCCTGGAGAGCCGGGTGAAGCTCGACGTCCTGCACACCGACCACCGCGGCCACGCCATCGAGATCGCGCAGGAAGCCACCCGGGGCGGGGTGGACGTGCTGATCGTGCACGGCGGCGACGGCACCGTGAACGAGGTGGTCAACGGCATCCTCGGCGAGCAGGGACCAGCCAACTCCGGCCCCGCGGTGGGCGTGGTGCCCGGCGGATCGGCCAACGTATTCGCCCGCGCTCTGGGGATCAGCCCGGACCCCACCGAGGCCACCAACCAGCTCGTCGACCTGCTCGGGGACTACCGTCGCCACCAGACCTGGCGGCGCATCGGTCTGATGGACTGTCAGGACCGCTGGGGGGTGTTCACCGCGGGCATGGGTGTCGACGGCGACGTCGTCGCCGCCATCGAGGCGCAACGGGCGAAGGGACGCAAGGTCACCGCGTCGCGCTACATTCGGTTCGCGTTCCGCGAGATGTTGGCCAATGCGCGCCGCGATCCCACGCTGACCGTGCACCTGCCTGGCCGCGAGCCCGTCTCCGGTGTGCATTTCGCGTTCGTGTCGAACTCCAGCCCCTGGACCTACGCCAACGCGCGCCCGGTCTGGACGAACCCCGACACCACCTTCGAAACAGGCCTGGGTGTGTTCGCCGTGACGAGCATGAATGTCTGGGCCAACCTGAGACTGACCCGGCGGATGCTGTCGCGCAACCCACGTATCGAGGCCAAGCACCTGATCCGCGACGACGACCTGGCCTGGTTGAAGGTGACCAGCGACACGCCCATCGCATGTCAGATCGATGGCGATTACGTCGGACTGCGCGAGGAGATGGAGTTCACCGCGGTTCCCAACGCTCTCGGCGTTGTTGCCCCGCCGCCGAATGCGGATTGATCCACCGCCCTGACCTGCACGAACTGAACTTCCCAGCGTGTTGCCAGTTGAGATTTAGGGCGCAGATGGGCTAAGTGTAGTACAACAGTGTTAGCGGCCCGGAAACGGGCCTCGGTAGTGACCCGGTAGTGACATTGCCCACGTGTTAACGAAGTGCTATTGACATCTGTACAGCCTGTGAAAGCATCGGATGCAACAGCGCGGAAACATTTGGTGCGCTCGCGTTAACAGTCGAATTAAAGTTCGTGCGCTCTGCTGCGCAAATGAAAAGGAGTGGACTCATGGATTGGCGCCACAAGGCCATTTGTCGCGACGAGGATCCGGAACTGTTCTTCCCGGTGGGAAACAGCGGACCGGCTCTAGCCCAGATCGCTGACGCGAAGATCGTCTGCAACCGTTGCCCCGTTACCGCCGAGTGCCTGAGCTGGGCATTGGAGTCCGGCCAGGACGCCGGCGTCTGGGGCGGCATGAGCGAGGACGAACGTCGCGCGCTCAAGCGTCGCAACGCCCGCACCAAGGCGCGTAGCGGCGTCTAACCCAATCCGGCACCTGCGTCACGGCCCCGGCGAAAGTCGGGGCCGTCGCTATGTGCACACATAGCAGCGCGCACATAGCGACCGGTTTCTTCTGTCGGCACCATTTCTTTCGGACGAATCAGTATTGGCTGGTACGGCCACGCCTGCCGATCGGTACCCGCAGCATCACAGCGGTGCCGCCCGAGGCGAGGTCATGCATGCCCAGTGACCCGTCGAGTTCCGCCGACACCAGCGTGCGCACGATCTGAAGACCGAGGCTGTCAGACTTCTCCGGGCTGAAGCCGTCCGGCAGCCCCCGCCCGTCATCGCGAACGACGACGTCGAGCCAGCGAGCGGAACGCTCGGCCCGGATGGTGACGCAGCCCTGCGCTGTCGTGTCGCCGAAAGCGTGCGCGATGGCGTTTTGCACCAGCTCGGTGATGACCATGACCAGGGCGGTGGCACGGTCAGCGTCCAAGACGCCTAGCTCGCCGACGCGGTTGATCCGGATCGGGGCGTCCACAGTTGCCACGTCGTTCATGATGGGCAGAATCCGGTCGATGACCTCGTCGAGGTTGACCTCCTCATCCACCGACATGGACAGGGCATCATGCACGAGCGCAATCGATGACACCCGGCGCACGGATTCGAACAGCGCCTCGCGGCCCTCGGTGTTGGTGGTACGGCGCGCCTGCAGACGCAGCAGCGCCGCAACCGTCTGCAGGTTGTTCTTCACGCGGTGATGGATCTCGCGGATCGTCGCGTCCTTCGACAGCAGGGCCCGATCGCGGCGCTTGATCTCGGTGACGTCGCGAATCAGCACTGCGGCCCCCAAAGGTGCGCCGTGCACGACCAACGGCAGCGTACGCACCAGCACCGCGGCACCGCCGGCGTCGACCTCCATGCGCATATCGGAACCACCAGCCAGCGCATCGACGACATGACCCGCCAACTCCTGCGCTTCGAAGGGATCTGAGATCGCCGGGCGGGTCACGCTGATCAGATCTTGGCCCTCCAGTTCGGCGGTCAACCCCATCCGGTGATACGCCGAGATCGCGTTCGGACTGGCGAACGTCACGACCCCTCTGTCATCCAGCCGGATGAACCCATCGCCCACCCGTGGGCTTGATCGCGACATCGCGAGGTCGCCGACATTGGGGAACGTGCCCTCGGACAACATGTGCAGCAGGTCGCCGGCACAGTCCACGTACGCGGTCTCCAAGGGACTGGCCTGGCGCGGCGCCGGCGAGGCATGACGGGTGAGCACGGCCACGACGTCTGACCCGTGCCGCACCGGCACCGCCTCGACCTTGAGGCGAGGTGAGCCGAACTGGCCCTCCACTGTGGCGCGGCCGATGACGCCAGGCCGGAAGGCCGCGTCCACGATCGGAATGTCCTCGCTGCCGGCGGGTGTGCCGACAGCGTCCGCCAGCAGCACAGTCGGCGCGGTGTTGGGCCGTACCTGGGCCACACACACGACACTTCCATCGTCGCGGCGCACCCACATCAGGTAGTCGGCGAACGACAGGTCAGCCAGCAGCTGCCATTCACCGACCACAGCGTGCAGGTGATCCACAGCGCTACCGGGGAGGACGGTGTGCTCGGCGAGCAGGTCACCGAGGGTGGACATGACCTACTGCTTCCGGCGCTGCTGGGTCGGCCCGGGCACCGGGCGCTAGCTGATGACGGCGATGAGGTCGCCCGCCTGAATGACGTCGCCGACGGACACGCTCACCTTGCTGATGGTGCCGGCGACCTCGGCGAGGACCGGAATCTCCATCTTCATCGACTCAAGCAACACCAGGGTGTCGCCTTCGGCGATCTGATCGCCGTCGTGGACCACGACTTCGAGCACACTGGCCACTATCTCCGCGCGGACGTCCTCAGCCATCTTCACCCCACTCCGGTTACCGCTGGTGCGGTCGCTGTCGCGTTCCATCGAACCACACCACCGGCGGGGCGACCTTTTGATCGGGCCGTGAGACACGTGAGACACTGGTGCACATGCGCCCGCGGGATGCGGGCACGACGAACTAGGACGACTCCCGACCATTCAGACCATACGGAGGACAATCATGGCTAAGCGTGGACGCAAGAAGCGCGACCGCAAGCATTCCAAGGCGAACCACGGCAAACGGCCGAACGCCGGTTCGAAGTCGGTGCGCTAACCGCGACGAATGATCGTGGTGCGGCTGATCTCTATGCGAAGCCGCTCACGTAGGCCCTCCGGGGCGTGCTCGCCGCTGCACTTGGTGGCGATCAAGGTCTTGATCCTCTCCTCGACGCCGTAGTGCCGCAGGCACGTCGGGCACTCTTCGAGGTGCAGGCGCAGCTTCTCGCGCGTCTCAACGGTGCATTCACCGTCGAGCAGCGTCCATACCTCCGCGATGACCGCAGCGCACTCGGGATGATCTGGGTCGATCGGGCCGACCGGCGGGGTCCAGCGTTCGTCCTGGCTCACGACGAGACCTCCTCGGGCGCATCGAACTGCTCACCGCGCAGGAAGCCCCGCTCCCGGGCCACATCGACCAACGACGCGCGTAACTGGCGCCTGCCGCGGTGCAACCGGGACATCACCGTCCCAATCGGCGTGTCCATGATTTCGGCGATCTCCTTGTAGGGGAAGCCTTCGACGTCGGCGTAATACACCGCCATTCGAAATTCTTCGGGCAGCGCCTGCAGGGCTTCCTTGATCTCACTATCGGGTATCAGTTCCAGCGCCTCGACCTCAGCGGACCGCAGTCCGGTCGAGGAATGTTCGGCGCTTGCCGCCAGCTGCCAGTCGGTGATCTCATCGGTCGGATACTCCGCCGGCCGGCGCTGCTTCTTGCGGTAAATGTTGATGTAGGTGTTGGTCAAGATGCGGTACAACCAGGCCTTGAGGTTCGTGCCCTCGCGAAACGAGCGGAATCCCGCGTAGGCCTTGACCATGGTTTCCTGCAACAGATCCTCCGCGTCGGCGGGATTGCGGGTCATCCGCAGTGCGCCACCGTAGAGCTGATCGAGCAGTGGGATCGCGTCCCGTTCGAAGCGGGCTGTCAGCTCGGCATCGGATTCCCCATGCTTTGCCTCGGTCCCCGAATCAGGCTGGGAATCAGGTTGGGGAACGGACGGGGGCGCCGGGTCTCCCTCCCGGGCCGCATCGGAAGCCGACCCATCGGTGTCGGTCATCGGGGGGAACACCGTCCCTTCTGTCGTGGCTCCGCCAAACACGTCCAGCAATTCCACCGAACGCACTGGGGCCTCCATGGCCGTCGCTGGCACCATCAATACCCTTCCGCCGATCCTAGAGGTTGCCACCGACAACCCTGCCCGGGCCGCGGTAGGAACTACTACCGCTGTGTCAGAAGACTGCCGCCAAGCTGTGTCAGAAAACTGCCACCAATAGGAAACTATGGCCAACAAGAAAACTATGGCCAACAACAGGCCGTGGGGAACCGTTGTTCCCCCGCGCACCCATGGCCGCCGCGGTCGGGCGTACCCACCGGCGTTTGAGCGGTGCTCCCGGCACCCGTGCGGAATACTGACCTCGCCATGGATCTGCTCAGCACGATCATCGTCGTTACCGCCACTGTCCTCCTGGCCGCAGCTCTGTTGTGGTGGACTCTGCGGCGACGCGCGCGGTTCCGTGCGGCAGTCGAGCACCGCGGGTGGCAGCTGTCCCGATCCGGCCAAACCACCACCGTCGTCCCTGCCACGGGTGACTGGACCGTCACGCTGACCCGTTCCTACGCCGTCCAGATGTCGCCACCGGGCTCGCGGGTGATCACCACCGTCTGGCACGCTCCAACGCCCGCCGTGCAGGCAGCTGCCTTGATCGCCGGCCCCGCTCCCGACCCGGAATTGCGAGACCTGGCCGCTGAACTGCTCGGATCAGCGACCGCGGTGATGACCCGCTGGTTGGGCATCGACCGGGTGAGCGGCGGCCGACCTCTGAGCTCGGTGCCCTCCGACGCACGGCTGCTGGTGTTTGCGACGGAGGGCTACGGCTCGGTAGGCGCCCTCACCGACGTCGCCGAAGCGATCAGCGCATGGTGCGAGGTCTATCCCGCCGAGCGAGAGCAGCCGGTGATGTCGATCAACGACGCAGGTATCGGCGTCCGCGTGCGCACCGACGTGCTGAGATCCGTCGAGCAACTCGACGCGTTCGTCGACCTCGGATTGCGGTGCCGCGGTGCCATCGGCGGATCCAGGGCATGACGCTGACCCTCGCCTGGGGCGCGATAGCGGTGATCACCGGCGTGGCGGGGTACCGCTGGCGACACCGGACGTTGCGGCTGTGCCTTCTGGTCGTCGGCGCAGCGCTCGCCCTGACGCTGGCGGTGGTGCTCACCGGCGAGTACGCGCCGGACCTCTTCTTCAGCGCCACAAAGATCTTCATCGCGACCGTGCTGCTGTCGATCTTGTCGGTGCTGCTCGTTGCTCGCAGCCTGCCCCAGCTCGTCAGCAAGCATGACCGGCACTCGGTGGCGATTGTGTTCTCGGTGATCGTTGTCATGTATCTGGCGGTCGGCGCATTCCTGGCCGCCGCGGCCGACAATCAGCTGCGCGTGACGACCTTGCCCGAAGTGCGGACCCGTGACGAGTTCCTGGAATGGCGTGATTCCCCGGTGGACCCGGGCGAGATGCTCCTCGAGGCCAGGATCAGTGCTGCCATGCCGGAGCTGGAAGCCCCGCAGCACCACGGCACGACCGCCTGGTACCGGTGCCCCGAGATCGGCCCAATCCGGTTGCCGGCATTCGGCGGGCTCCTGCCCTCGCGGTACCTGCTCGACCTCCCGGGCGGCCCCCCAGTGGTAGCAAGCGGTATCGAATCGGGCAATCAAGCCTGGGCCTGGCCCTCCGCCAGCGACGGCTCCGCCGGATGTGCGCTGCGTCGAGGCGACCCGGTGGTCGTCTGGGGCAATCTGACGCCCGGCATGGGCACCGGCGGGGGTCCCACCTCCTACACCGGGTTGGCCGACGTGCGGAAGATCGCGGTCGGCGATATCCGGTCCTTTCTGGACGGATATGTCCCCGTCGCCGAACACACTGGGCGGGCCGTGCTCGGGTTGGCAACACTCAACGGCCTGCTTGCCGCAGTGATGGCCGGCATCGGCCTGATGACTTTCCGGCGCCTCGCCCGCACCGGCGATGCAACACCACCCAAGATCACCTGGCGATCCGGCCCCCGGTGATAACCAGGGCGGCGACCGCGGACAACCCGGCCGGCCAGCGCCGAATATGCTGATACCCATGTCACTTGCAGGGAAGACCTTGTTCATCTCGGGTGCCAGTCGCGGAATCGGGCTGGCGATCGCCAAACGAGTCGCCTCCGATGGCGCCAACATCGCGCTGGTCGCCAAGACCGCCGAGCCCCATCCCAAACTGCCGGGCACGGTCTACACCGCCGCCAAGGAGATCGAGGAGGTCGGCGGCCAGGCGCTGCCGATCGTCGGCGACATCCGAGACGGCGACTCAGTGGCTGCCGCAGTAGCCAAGACCGTCGAGCAGTTCGGCGGCATCGATATCTGCGTCAACAACGCCTCGGCGATCAATCTCGGCTCCATCGAGGAGGTGCCGCTGAAGCGCTTCGACCTCATGAACGGCATCCAGGTGCGCGGCACCTACGCGGTGTCACAGGCGTGCATCCCGCACATGAAGGGCCGGGACAACCCCCACATCCTGACGCTGTCGCCACCCATTCTGCTGGAATCCAAGTGGCTGCGGCCGACCCCATACATGATGGCCAAGTTCGGTATGACGTTATGCGCCTTGGGTATTGCCGAAGAGATGCGGGCCACCGGGATCGCCTCCAACACCCTGTGGCCGCGCACGATGGTGGCCACCGCCGCAGTGCAGAACCTGCTCGGCGGCGACGAGTCGATGGCCCGGTCGCGTAAACCCGAGGTGTACTCCGACGCCGCGTACGCCGTCCTGACCAAACCTGCCAGCTACACCGGCAACACGCTGCTGTGCGAGGACGTGCTGCTCGAGGCCGGCGTCACCGATCTGTCGGTGTACGACTGCGTCCCCGGGTCGGACCTGGGCGTCGACTTCTGGGTGGAGGGCGCCAACCCGCCGGGATACACGCAGCCCTAAACCCGCGTCGGTCTCCCGAACCGAGAGTGCACGCCCGGTGAGAACAACGCGCGCAACCGCGGGCCGGCGACGCTGATACCCGCGGCGGCCACCAGGTCATCGTCGAGCTCGACGATCTCGGCCGTTCGCAACGGCCAGGTGGCGTGCTCGTTGGGCATCCACCAGGTGCGGCCTGCTTTGCGGGTGTGCGCGCCCCACCGCGCGGTCAGCCAAACCTCCAACGGTGTGGGCTCCACAGGTGCGCCCACGGTTACCTCGGCCAGGCTGCTCAGACCGCGGTGCGGCCAGCGCCGGGTGCTGGCGTAGGAAATGCGATCCGCCGACCGCGTGACGCACATCTTCGCCCAGGTATACGGAAACCCCAGGCCGATTCTGGTCACGGGCACCGCGGCCAGCCGCTGGGTCTCAAGCGACCTGAACAGCACACCGTGTCGGCCGGCGTCGTCCACCGAATAGAGCCGGACGTTGGTCTCGGCGAATGTCCCGAAATACCCCAGCGGCACCGCGGTTCCCAACCGGGTGTGGCGCATGACGAACGGCACCAGCCCGACGTAGGTCAATCCGTCGGCAAAAACATCCGGACGGGTGCCGGGCGGGTAAAGGGGTGCGACCGTGACGGGGTCGACTGGCCAGTGCACGAAGGTGAGGTCTGCCCAGAACTGGTCGATTATCACTGGGCGCGGCAACGGCGGCGCTACCGGGCTGAATCCTGCAAGCTCGCCGTCCATTGGGCCATCGTGGCACGCTGCGGCGATATCGTCACCGATAGCGTGTTTGGCCATTGGCTCCTGGCCGGTTACAGCAGCGTGGCTTGCTCCGGTTCCGGGCCGACCGGTGCGATGAGTTCCGGCCCGTTGTTGCGGACGCTGTTCACCAAACGGGAAACTTCGCGAACCTGAACGCGGTCCAGGTCGCCGTGGCCACCCAGCAGGCCTTCGTCGACCGGCGCGTCGGGGTCCAGCCAGCGGTCCCAGTCCCGCTCGCTGATCGTCAGCGGCATCCGGTCGTGAATCTCGGCGAGCGAACCCACGGCATCAGTGGTGATGATCGTGCAGCTCAACAACGGCGACTCGACGGAGGCGGACCCGCCATCTCGTCGGGGCCGCCACGTCGACCACAGCCCGGCCATGAACAGCGGCTCTCCGTCGCCGGCGTAGAGGTAGAACGGCGTCTTCGCACCCTTGCCCTCCCCCATTCGGGCCCACTCGTACCAACCATCCATCGGTACCAGACAGCGCTTGCTTTTCACCGAACTGCGGAACGCCGGCGAGCTGGTCACCCGTTCGGCCCGGGCGTTGATCAGCAGCGGGCCCTTGGTGTCCGGGCCGCCCTCGGCGGTGGCCTTGACCCACGACGGTATGAGCCCCCAACGCATCCGCCGCACCCGGCGGGTCGACTCGTCGCCGGGTTCGCTGTGCCGCTTCACCACCGTGCTGACGGTCTGCGTGGGTGCCACGTTGTAATTCGGCGCCATGGCGTGAGAACCCGAGGCGTGAGACCCTGAGTGGCTGGACCCCGAGTGGTCGGGTCCGGGTGCTTTTTTTGACCCGGCGGCCACCCGCACCCCTGCGACCTGGGTAGCCTCGTCGATCGCGTCGATCTTCTCGGCCAGCAGCGCGGGATCGGTCGTCGCCACGAATCGCCCACACATGCTCCCCATGGTGGCAGACCCCGGTGACAGGCAAGAATAGGAACCCGTGAGCATCTGGCCGGCCCCGTCGACCGGGATTCCTGTGCAAGCGACCGTCACCGTCCCCGGTTCGAAGTCGCAAACCAACCGAGCACTGTTGCTCGCCGCCCTGGCCGTACCGCAGGGGCCCTCCACGATCAGCGGCGCCTTGCGCAGCCGCGATACCGACCTGATGATCGGCGCACTTCAGGCGCTCGGGATCAGCGTCGAAACCCAGCGCGGGCAGCCCGCCGACGACACCGAGCTGACCATCAGTGGCACGCTCGCACCACAGCCCGGTCTGCGTATCGACTGTGGCCTGGCGGGAACGGTGTTGCGCTTCGTGCCGCCGGTGGCGGCGTTGAGCACCCGAACAGTGACCTTCGACGGCGACAAGCAGGCCCGTACCCGCCCGATCGCACCGCTACTCGACGGGCTGCGCGGACTCGGCGTCCGCGTCGAGGGAGACAGCCTGCCCTTCACCGTCCGCGGCGATGGGTCCGTGCGCGGCGGCACGGTCGAGATCGACGCGTCGGGCTCCTCGCAATTCGTTTCGGGCCTGCTGCTCTCGGGTGCCGCATTCACCGAGGGATTGACGATCCTGCACAGTGGCGACTCGGTGCCCTCTGCGCCGCACGTGGCCATGACGGTGTCGATGCTCCGCGACGCCGGCGTCGGTGTCGATGACTCCCAGCCCAACCGGTGGCAGGTGGCCCCGGGCCCGATCGCTGCCCGGCACTGGACCATCGAACCCGACCTGTCCAATGCGGTGCCGTTCCTGGCCGCCGCTGTGGTCAGTGCCGGCACGGTTCGCGTCACCGGCTGGCCGGCGGTGAGCACACAGCCGGCAGAGGCCATCCTGGCCATCCTGCGGGAGCTCGGTTCCGTTGTGCACCAGTGTAATTCATATCTGGAAGTACAGGGCGCAGCGACTTACGGCGGCATCGACGTCGACCTGCACGACGTCGGTGAGCTCGCCCCGTCGGTGGCCGCACTGGCTGCGCTGGCCGCCCCGGGGGCAGTGTCGCGGCTTCGGGGAATCGCCCACCTGCGCGGCCACGAAACCGATCGGCTGACCGCGTTGCGCACCGAACTCAACCGCCTCGGCGGCCACTGCGCGGAGGACCCCGACGGGTTGACCATCACCGCGCGACCGATGCACGGCGGCACCTGGCGGTCCTACGCCGACCATCGCATGGCGACCGCCGGCGCGATCGTGGGCTTGCGGGTTCCCGACGTGGAGGTCGAGGACATCGGCACCACCGCCAAGACGCTGCCCGACTTTCCGCACCTGTGGGCCGCCATGCTGGCCGGTCAGAACACGGATCGGTAAGAGGTCTGCACGCTTGACTCCACGCGAGTACGACGAAACCGATGTCCGGCTGCGCCCCGG
Organism: Mycobacterium sp.; assembly: GCF_049608025.1. Lineage (GTDB taxonomy): Bacteria > Actinomycetota > Actinomycetes > Mycobacteriales > Mycobacteriaceae > Mycobacterium. The sequence continues at coordinate 89,128 of NZ_JBMYXC010000011.1, forward strand.
CCGGAGTTCGCGGCCGCGGACGAAAACCCGCCCCGAGCACGCCGACGCGCAGCAAGCCATGGTGGTCGCCGTCGACCGGGGCCGGTGGGGTTGCGTACTCGGCCGCGACCCGGCTCACCGGGTGACCGCGATGCGCGCGCGCGAGTTGGGCCGCACGCCGATCGTGGTCGGCGACGATGTCGACGTCGTCGGCGACCTCTCCGGCCGCACCGACACGCTGGCCCGCATCGTCCGACGCGGAGAACGCCGAACAGTGCTGCGCCGCACCGCCGATGACACGGATCCCACCGAGCGTGTCTTCGTCGCCAACGCCGACCAGCTGCTGATCGTCGTCGCGCTGGCCGATCCTCCGCCGCGCGCCGGCCTGGTCGAACGCGCATTGATCGCGGCCTACGCCGGCGGGCTGGCACCGATCCTGTGCCTGACCAAAACCGACCTCACCCCGGCCGAGCCGTTCGCCGCACAGTTCGCCGACCTTGACCTGACCATCGTCACCGCCGGCCGCGGCGACCATCTCGACGCAGTGGTGTCCGTGCTGACCGACCGGGTCACCGCCCTGCTGGGCCACTCCGGAGTGGGCAAGTCCACCCTGGTGAATCGCCTTGTCCCCGAGGCGGAACGGGCGACCGGAGGGGTCACGGGCGTCGGCAAGGGCAGGCACACATCGACACAATCGGTGGCGCTGCCTCTGGAGTTCGGTGGGTGGGTCATCGACACGCCCGGAATCCGGTCGTTCGGCCTCGCCCACATCGCCCCCGACGATGTGATGATGGCGTTCTCCGATCTGGCTGAAGCGATCGCCGACTGCCCGCGGGGATGCGGACACAGGGGCCCGCCCGCGGACCCGGAGTGCGCCCTGGACGCGTTATCGGGCCCGGCAGCGGGTCGGGTCGGCGCAGCGCGAAGGCTGCTCGCGGTTCACTCTGCCCAGTCAACTCGTGGAATCAGTTGAACGGAAAGAAGATGGGGACC
>NZ_JBMYXC010000012.1:0-88666 GCF_049608025.1 Mycobacterium sp.
CGGGCGCGTGACACCCCGCACGGCCTGGGAGGCCACCGCAAAGGCTGCGGCCCCACGCCCCAAACCCGACCTGCCCTGGCTCCTTCCCCTCGCCCCGAAGCCCAAACGGCCCGCACCACAGCAACAGGACCTGCCCGCCGGCACCCGCATCATGACACTGAGTACCGCCGGCACGATCACACTCGCCGGCGTCACCTACAAGGTCGACGGACAACTGGCCTGCGAACAAGTCCTGGTCGTCACCGACGCCGAAACCATCATCGTGGCCGACCTAGACGGCGAAGTCCTCATCGAGCACACCCGCCCCGCACCTGGGGTGAAATACGTCGGCAACGGAAAACCCCGCGGCCAACGTCCCACAGCCGACAAACCGTCACCGAAGTCCTGACACACCACATGTCACCGATGTCCTGAAGCAGAACTGTCACCGATGTCCTGAGACATCACAGCAAGACCGACTAAGGAACGCTCGATTATCGAACAAATGTTCGATACCGTGACGGGGTGGGTTGGCACAACGGTCCGCCGAGTTGGACGGAAATGGAGCGCGTCCTCAGTGGTCGATTAACCAGTGGTCGATTAACCAGCGGTCGACTATCCCGACCCGCCGAGGTTGGCGATGGTGGTGACAGTCCGGCTTGGTCACGTGAGCGGGGCGGGTACGAACCCAGGGCGCTGGAGCGCGAGGGTTCCGCCGGCCTGAATCCGAAGTCCAATTCGGGCTCGAGCGCGACGCCTTACGCCGAACTGCACACTCATTCGGCTTACAGCTTTCTCGACGGAGCCAGCACGCCCGAAGATCTCGTGGAGGAGGCCGCCCGGCTCGATCTGCGGGCCATCGCGCTGACTGATCACGACGGGCTCTACGGAGTTGTACGGTTCGCCGAGGCGGCCAAGGAACTGGACGTGGCCACGGTGTTCGGCGCCGAGTTGTCCCTGGGCGGTGGAAGTCGCACCGACGAACCCGACCCGCCGGGGCCGCATCTGCTGGTGCTGGCGCGGGGCCCGGAAGGGTACCGGCGACTGTCGAGGCAGTTGGCGTCGGCGCATCTGGCCGGTGGCGAGAAAGGTAAGTTGCACTACGACTTCGATACATTGACCGAGGCGGCAGGCGGGCACTGGAACGTCCTGACAGGATGCCGCAAAGGCCATGTTCGTCAGGCACTTTCAGCAGGTGGACCGGATGCCGCCGCAGTGGCGCTCGCCGAATTGGTCGACCGGTTCGGCCGCGACCGCGTCGTCATCGAGCTGAGCCACCACGGCCACCCGCTCGATGACGAACGCAACGCCGCGCTGGCCGACTTGGCCCCCCGCTTCGGCTTGAGGGTGATCGCCACCACCGCTGCGCACTTCGCCGAACCCGCCCGGGGGCGGCTGGCCATGGCGATGGGGGCGATCCGGGCCAGGCGATCCATGGATGAATCAGCGGGCTACCTTGCGCCACTGGGCGGCTCGCACCTGCGGTCGGGAGACGAGATGGCGCGGGTGTTCTCGCATTGCCCAGAGGTGGTGACGGCCGCGGCCGAGCTTGGTGAGCAGTGTGCTTTCGGGCTAGCCCTGATCGCCCCGCGATTGCCACCCTTTGATGTACCCGACGGGCATACCGAGAACAGCTGGTTGAGGCATCTGGTCGCCGAAGGCGCCCACGACCGCTATGGCACACCTGAGCACGCGCGGATCGCGTACGCCCAGATCGAACATGAGCTGAAGGTCATCGAGCAGTTGGAGTTTCCCGGCTATTTCCTGGTGGTACACGACATCACCCGGTTCTGTCGGCTCAACAACATCTTGGCTCAGGGCAGGGGATCGGCGGCCAACTCAGCGGTCTGCTACGCGCTGAAGATCACCAACGTCGACCCGGTCGCCAACGAATTGTTGTTCGAACGCTTCCTGTCGCCGGCCCGTGACGGACCGCCCGACATCGACATCGATATCGAATCTGACCTGCGGGAGAACGTGATCCAGTACGTTTACCAGCGCTACGGCCGCGAGTACGCCGCGCAGGTGGCCAACGTGATCACCTACCGCGGTCGCAGCGCGGTACGGGATATGGCTCGCGCACTGGGATTTTCCCAGGGCCAACAGGATGCCTGGAGCAAGCAGGTCAGCCGATGGAACGGTGTTGCCGGCTCGCCGGACCTCGAGGGCATCCCGGAGCAGGTCGTCGACCTGGCCAGGCAGATCTCCGACCTGCCCAGGCACATGGGAATTCATTCCGGTGGCATGGTGATCTGTGACCGTCCGATTGCCGACGTATGCCCGGTCGAGTGGGCCCGGATGGAAAACCGCAGCGTGCTGCAGTGGGATAAAGACGACTGCGCGGCAATCGGTTTAGTGAAGTTCGACCTGCTGGGTCTGGGCATGCTCTCGGCTTTGCACTACGCCATCGACCTGGTCGCCGAACACAAGGATATCGAGGTGGACCTGTCCAGGCTGGATCTGGGCGAGCACGCCGTGTACGAGATGCTGCAGCGGGCGGACTCCGTCGGAGTCTTCCAGGTGGAGTCGCGGGCGCAGATGGCTACGTTGCCCAGGCTGAAGCCGCGGGTGTTCTACGACCTGGTGGTCGAGGTGGCGCTGATCCGTCCGGGGCCGATCCAGGGCGGCTCGGTGCACCCCTACATCAGGCGGCGCAACGGGCTGGAGCGTGTTACTTACGACCACCCGTCGATGGAGTCAGCTTTACGAAAGACATTGGGGGTACCGCTGTTCCAGGAACAGCTTATGCAGTTGGCCGTTGACTGCGCCGGATTTTCCGCAGCCGAAGCCGACCAGTTGCGCCGCGCAATGGGCTCGAAACGCTCGACGGAGAAGATGCGGCGGCTGCGGAGCCGCTTCTTCGCCGGGATGGCCGAACTGCACGGCGTCACCGGGGAGGTGGCCGAACGCATCTACGAGAAGCTGGAGGCATTCGCCAATTTCGGTTTTCCGGAAAGTCATTCGCTGAGCTTCGCGTCGCTGGTGTTCTACTCGTCGTGGTTCAAGTTGCACCATCCAGCGGCGTTCTGTGCCGCGCTGCTGCGGGCGCAGCCGATGGGTTTCTACTCCCCGCAATCGCTGGTCGCCGACGCTCGCAGGCACGGCGTGGTTGTCCGGGGCCCGGATGTCAACGCCAGCCTCTCGCACGCCACTCTGGAGAACCATGGTCTGGAGGTGCGGCTCGGGCTCGGCAGCGTTCGTCATGTGGGCAAAGAGCTGGCCGAGCGCTTGGTCAAGGAGCGGAATATCAACGGCCCCTTTACTTCTCTGCTTGATCTGACCGGTCGTCTGCAACTTTCTGTGCCACAGACCGAGGCGCTGGCCACCGCCGGGGCGTTGGGCTGTTTCGGGGCCTCCCGGCGGGAGGGGTTGTGGGCTGCAGGTGCTGCGGCCACCCAGCGTCCCGATCGGCTGCCTGGGGTCGGTTCGTCGTCGCACGTCCCGTCGCTGCCCGGGATGACCGAGCTGGAACTGGCGGCCGCCGACGTATGGGCGACCGGGGTTTCGCCGGACAGCTATCCGACCCGGTTCCTGCGGGAGGATCTCGACGCGCTGGGCGTGGTTCCCGCCGACCAGCTGCTGTCGGTGCCAGACGGCACCCGGGTGCTGGTGGCCGGGGCTGTCACGCACCGGCAACGTCCGGCCACAGCGCAAGGGGTGACGTTCATGAATCTCGAGGACGAGACGGGGATGGTCAATGTGCTGTGCTCGCCGGGGTTGTGGTCGCGCCATCGTCGGCTGGCGCAGACGGCCTCGGCGCTGGTGGTGCGCGGGATCGTGCAGAACACCACCGGCGCGGTGACCGTGATCGCCGACCGGATGAGCAAGCTCAGCATGCGGGTGAGTTCGCGGAGCCGTGACTTCCGCTGACCCGTCCCCGCGAGCGCGCGCGTTTGCACGCCGACGCGCCGCAAACTGTGGCATTTTGAGCGCGTTCGGCGCACGCGACAGCGACAATCCCGCCGAATGTAGTCTCGCAGGATGCCTCTGAACCTGTCCGCAGACGAAGTCCTGACCACCACCCGTTCGGTACGCAAGCGGCTGGATTTCGACAAGCCAGTCCCTCGCGACGTATTGATGGAATGTCTGGAGATCGCGCTGCAGGCGCCCACCGGGTCGAACAGTCAAGGCTGGCAATGGGTGTTCGTGGAAGACGCGGACAAGAAGAAAGCCCTCGCCGACATCTACCGGACCAACGCGACGCCCTACCTGTCGGCGCCCAGGCCCGCCCACGGTGACATCCGCGACGAGCAGTTACCTCGTGTCTACGACTCGGCGATGTACCTCAACGACCACTTTCACGAAGTTCCGGTGATGCTGATCCCGTGTCTGGAAGGCAAGCCGGACAACACTCCGTCCGGTGCCAGCGCGGGCTATTGGGGTTCGTTGCTCCCTGCGGCGTGGAGTTTCATGTTGGCGTTGCGTTCCCGCGGGCTGGGGTCGGCCTGGACGACGCTGCACCTTCTGGGCGACGGCGAGCGGCAGGCAGCCGAACTGCTCGGCATCCCGTTCGATCAGTACAGCCAGGCGGGGCTATTCCCGATCGCCTACACCAAGGGCACCGACTTCCGCCCGGCCAAGCGGCTGCCGGCCGAGCAGCTGAGCCATTGGGACACCTGGTAGCGCCCGACGAGGTACGTGCGGAGCGGGTGTCCGACGATCAGGTCGCCCCGGAGAATCCGTGTTGACGCCAGGCTTCGTAGACGGCGACGGCGGCTGCGTTGGACAGGTTCAGCGACCGTCGGCCGCTGAGCATGGGAATCCTCACCTGCGCGGTGATGTGCGGGTCAGCCAACGTCGTCTGCCCGAGGCCGGTGGGCTCCGGGCCGAACATCAGCACATCACCGGGTTGGTAGGAGACGTCGGCGAACGACGTGGTGGCGTGTGCGGTGAAGGCGAAGACGCGAGCCGGCGTTACCGCCGTCCAGGCTGCGGTGAGGTCAGGGTGCACCGTCACCGACGCGAGGTCGTGATAATCCAGCCCGGCGCGGCGCAGCTTGGGTTCGGCCAAGTCGAACCCAAGCGGTTCGACCAGGTGTAGATCGGCCCCGGTGCCTGCCACCATCCGGATCGCGTTACCCGTATTGGGGGCGATCTGCGGTGAATAGAACATCACTTTGAACACAACACGGCCGTCCTTCCTGTGCGAGGGTGCTTGGCGAGGATGCTTGGCGCGGATGCTTGGAAGGTTACGACGCATGCTGGCCAAGGCGGTAGATGAGGTGACCCAACTGCTGGCGAGGATCGACTCAAACACCATCAGAGACAACCCCGCTCAGGGAGGCCGCACCTCGATCACGCCGCGGCTACGTGCGCTGCGCCCGTTCGATGGCCCTTGCCGGGTATAGCTGGGTGAATCTGACCGCGAACGCGAACAACGTGATCGGGAGAACCCAATTCGCCCAGTCGCGGGTTGGCGGATTGTTATCAGCGATGAGTTCGAGTACGGCGATGGCCGCGAACACCGAACCCCACACGAAAGTCACGACCCGATTGATACGTATGAACACGGGCTGGTCCCACTCCTCGGGTGAGACATACTCGCGCGCGTATTCCGCAGTGATGGGTGTGAACAGCAGGGATACGAACGCCAACAGGGCCAGTGCTGCGGCGGCGATCACGGTGGAATGTACGTCTGTTGCCTCTGCGTACCTGGCGCCGAGTACGACGCCCGCAACGACCAACCCCGCGAAGAACACGATGGTTACGGCATCGAACACCTTCAGTCCGGAACGGATCGTCGGGGCGGCGAATATCAGCGCTACCGCGAGGGCGGTCACTGCCGCAGAGAACCATCCCGCCGGGCTGTTGGTGACAAGCCAGTAGATGGCCCACGGTGCAAATGCGGCGACCGGGCTCAGTCCGATACGTTGAGCCAATGTGGGTGGCTGGGCCCCCGGAGCGCTCATCAGCCTGCGCAGGTCTTCGTTAAGGCCCGCCGCGGGTGGCTTCCGCGCGGGCGGGTCTCGAGCTTCGGTCATCGGCATCTCCCTGGTACAAGGCCGTTTGCGCAAAAGCGTACTGAATCGTCCCCCACGGGATCTGCCGAACATGACTGCCTGGGTCCATAGATGTGAAGACCGGGTACACGCCACGATGGGCCGACGCCGGAGAGGCTGGAGGTCAGCCGTCGCCACCACCGGCATGCCTGGCATCAGACCGCTTTCGTTGTCGGGCAGGGTGTCCAGCTGCAGAAAATCTGATCCCGACCAGGTGGCGCGCGGCCACACCCGCCCGATGCCAGATCAGCCCCTGGGCAACCTTCTTATACTCGACAGATGAGATCGGCATCGACAATGCGTGTGGTGTGAATGGTTGAGCAGAGCATCTGGATGCAGAAGGTCGCCGCCGATCCGGGACATTCGCACTGGTACGTCGAGCGCTTCCGCGCTATGGCGCGCGCCGGTGATGACCTGGCCGGTGAGGCGCGGCTGGTGGATGCGATGGCACCCCGCGGATCCCACATCCTCGATGCCGGATGCGGACCCGGCCGTCTTGGCGGATATCTGGCCACGGTCGGTCACCGTGTGGTCGGTGTCGACGTCGACCCGGCCCTCATTGAGGCAGCTGAACAGGACTATCCCGGGCCGCGCTGGCTCGTCGGCGACCTCGCCGAACTCGACCTCCCGGCGCGCGGCATCACCGAACCGTTCGACGTCATCGCCTCGGCCGGCAACGTCATGACCTTTCTTGCCCCGAGTACCCGAATCCAGGTGCTCGGCCGGCTACGCGCGCACCTTGGTGGCGACGGTCGTGCGGTGATCGGGTTCGGGGCCGGTCGCGAGTACGCGTTCGCCCAGTTTCTCGCCGACGCCGCAACTGCCGGGTTCGCGCCCGATCTGCTGCTGTCGACCTGGGATCTGCAACCGTTCACCGATGATTCCGATTTCCTCGTCGCGGTCCTTCGGTCCGCATAAGGCATTCGGCATTCGGTGCCGGCAGACGCCGCACCGGAGTGGCCGTCGTCGCGTGCAACGTTCGTGGCTCACGGGTTCGCCGACTCCTCTGGTGCTCACGGGGGACTGGGCAGACCGAGTGAGGTGGCTGCCATTATCGTTCAATTGCCAGGCTCGCCCGGCATGCCCGGTCGCGCGACTGCGCTATCAGCAGGAGCCTTATCAATGACAGTCGATCAATACATCGCGGGCGCCCCCGCCGACAGTGTGGGTGGCCGGTGACGTTCGACCGGCCGGCGCCGGCCGCAGGCTGACGGGGTGGACGCTTACGAAGTGGACCGGGAATTCGACGGTCACGACTTTCGCGACGACGATCTCAGTCGTCTGAGCACCGAACGTGTGGTTTTCACCGGATGCGACTTCTCCGGTGTCGACCTGTCCGAGTCCCAGCACGTCGGCTCCGCGTTCCGCAACTGTACTTTTCGGCGGACTTCGCTGTGGCACAGCACGTTTAGCCATTGCAGCTTTATCGGGTCGACGTTCATCGAATGCAGGATGCGGCCGTTTACGCTGGTCGAGGTCGATCTCACGCTGGCCGTGCTCGCCGGTGCCGACCTGCGAAAGGTCGATCTGTCCGACTGTAGGCTGCGCGAGGCCAGCCTCGTGGGTACTGACCTGCGCGAGGCGGTGTTGCTGCGCGCTGACCTGACCGGGGCCCGGGTTCAGGATGCCCGACTTGAGGGTGCTGATCTGCGCGGCGCACGTGCCGAGCCGACCTTCTGGACCACCGCGAGACTGCGGGGCGCCAAGGTCGACATCGAGCAGGCGCTGGCCTACGCAGCAGCCCATGGGCTGGACATCGGCGGGTGACTGATAATGCCCCGCTGCTCGGCAGACAGAGCTAAGCCTTGAGCCTGATCCGCCAGCGCACAAACCCGAGGTAGAACACGCTGATCGCGACCAGCATCGCCATATCGAACATCCACGCGCTAGGGGTGTGTTCCCAGTGCCGGTCATTCGGCGTCAGCGGGCCCGGCACCAACCTGATGAGGTCGACGGTCGATGCCGACGACGCGAAACCCCAGCGGGCCGGTGTCGCCCACGACATCTGGTCGAGGACGACGCGGCCGGTGACCGGGATCATGCCGCCGGAGAACACCAGTTGGCTCATGATCGCCACCACCAACAGCGGCATGATCTGCTCACTCGACTTCGCCAGCGCAGACAGAGCCAAGCCGACCATGGCCGCGGCCACGCACGTCACCGCGACGTCGACGAACAATTCCAGGCTGCGGTTGCCGATCACCGCGCCGCTGTCGACGGCCCCCGGCCCCCACCCCTTGCCCACGATCGCGATCGACGAGACGATCGCGGCCTGCACGATGGCGAAGGCGGTGAATACGAGAACCTTCGCCATCAGGTAGGCCGACGTGGACAGGCCGACGGCCTGCTCGCGCTTGAAGATGGCCCGCTCGCCGATCAGGGCCCGGATGGTCAGGGCGGTGCCCATGAAGATTGCGCCGACGTTGAGCATCACCAGGATCTGTCCCGGTTCGTTGGGCGCTGCACCGCCCTCCATCGCCGTCTTCGGGACGCCGAACCCGACGTCGCCGGGCACCGACAGGGACAGCACGCCCATGATGAACGGCAGCAGCATCAGGAACGCGAAATAGCCCCGGTCGGAAACCACCAGCCGGATCTGGCGCCGCGCGATCGTGGACAACTGCCTACGCACGCTGGTGCGGGTCGGATTGCCCAGATCAGACGGAGTCAATGCGGGCGGCGGGGGCGGGGGAGGTCCATGCTGGGTGAGGAAGCGCTGCGCTGCACCGTCCGGGTCTCCGGCGACGCGGGAAAAGATGTCGGCCCAGTTCGTGGTGCCCATCGACGGGCCGATGTCGCTGGGCGGGCCGTAGAACGCGGTCTTTCCGCCTGGGGCGAGCAACAACACCTGATCGCACACATCGAGATAGGTCAGCGAGTGGGTGACGACGAGCACCACGCGGCCGGCATCAGCGAGCTGGCGCAACATCGACATCACCTGGCGGTCCAGGGCGGGGTCCAGGCCAGAGGTCGGCTCGTCGAGGATGAGCAGCGACGGGCCGGTCAGCAGTTCGAGTGCGACCGAGGCGCGCTTGCGTTGCCCGCCGGAGAGCTTGTCGACGCGGGTGTCGAGGTGCTCGGTCATCTCGAGCTCTTGGAGCACCTCGTTGACGACCTGGTCGCGGTCGGCCTCGGTGGTGTCGGGTGGAAGACGGAGCTCGGCGGCGTACATCAACGCCTGCCTGACGGTCAGTTGGCCGTGCACCACGTCGTCTTGGGGCACCATCCCGATGCGGGAGCGCAGCGAGGCGTACTCGCTGTGAACGTCGTGGCCTTCGAACGACACCTGGCCCGTCGTGGGGTGGGTGTAGCCGGCGACCAGCCGCGCGAACGTCGACTTGCCCGCACCCGAGGGGCCGATCACGGCGGTCAGCGTCCCGGGCCGGGCCGACATGGAGATGTTGTCCAGCAGCGTCTTGTTGCCCTCGATGGTCCAGGTGACGCCGTGGACGTCGAGTCCGCCGGTTGCGGTGTCGGCGGCGGTCTGCGTGCGGCGTACCAGCGTGCCATCGCGGAAGAGTAGGTCGACGTTGCCGATGGTCACGGTGTCACCGTCAGTGAGCGGCGCGGTGTCGACGCGGGCGCCGTTGACGAAAGTGCCGTTGATGCTGCGGTTGTCGCGGATCTCGGCGGTCCCGGGGCCGCGGGCCGCCGGGACCAGCGTGGCGTGGTGGCGTGAGGCCAGCACGTCCGGGATGACGATGTCGTTGTCGCCTGCCCGGCCGATCTTGATCGATCCCGTCGGGACATCTGCAGCGCGTCCGGGTCGCAAGATCTTGAGCATGTTGGTCGCGAGGTTGCCGTCGCCGGGCCGCGGTGCGGCAGCCGGGCCCATCAGCGTGGGGGACTCCTGCCCGGGCGAGGAGATCGACTGCGGCACCGGTGCCGGGCGTGCGGGAGGTGCGCTGGGCGAAGGAGTTCCCGGTCCGGTCGGGTACGGTCCCGGTCCGGATTGATACTGCCCAGGCTGTGGGCGCCACCCCGTCGGTGGCGGTTGCTGACTGGGCCGGGTCACGCTGGGCCGAACCACCGGGACCACCGCGGTGGGAGGCGGCGAACCCGCCGATCCCTGATGACGGCCGACCTCGAACGTGAGCAGTGGCCCGTCAGCGTTGCCGACGTGAATCTGCTGGCCGTCGGTGAGGTCCACGGTGGGTACCCGGCGGCCATTGACGTACATCCCGTTGAGACTGCCGTTGTCGATGGCGGTCCACCGGCCCTGCTCGGAGCGCAGCACGAGGTGGGCCCGGGAGATCAACGGGTGCGCAATGCGGACGTCGGCGCGCAGGTCCCGACCGACGACGACGTCGGTGCCAGGGGCGAAAGTGCGCGGGGATCCGTCGTACCGAACAGTCAGCGCAGGGGATGCTGGTCGGCTCATCGGGGGAAACTCTATCGGTAGACGGTCCGGTGGCGATCTGCCACCGGACGGTGTTCGTGATCTGTTGCAGCGCCGTTATCTGGCCCTCCGGCACCAACACGTCGAGACCGCGAGGTTGGGTGTCACCGCGCAGCGCGGGCGCGCCGAGCGGTTCAGTGCACGAACGGTTTTCGACCTCAGCGGCGTAGCTGCGATCGTCGCGGACCGCGCTTCGCGGCGCGGTCAGCGCCCCTGGGTGGTCGGCGACCCGGTGATGACACAGTGTGTGTGGGTGTAGATGGTGGCCATGCACTGATTGCAGTGGTTGCACACCGACTGCAACGAGCGCGCCGGCCCGTCCGCCTGAATCCGGTTGATCAGGTCAGGCTCGGCGAGCAGCGCGCGCCCCATCGCGACGAAGTCGAAACCCTCGTCCATGGCGAGGTCCATCGTCTCGCGGTTGGTGATACCGCCGAGCAGGATCAGCGGCATCCTCAGCTCGGCACGGAACAGCCGGGCGTCGCGCAGCAGATAGGCGTCCCGGTAGGGGTACTCACGCAGGAACTTCTTGCCCGTCATCCGGATGCCCCAGCGCAGCGGCGGTTTGAATGCCGCCGCAAACTCCTTGATGGGGACGTCGCCCCGGAACAGGTACATCGGGTTGACCAGCGAGCTGCCGGCGGTGAGCTCGATGGCGTCCAGGCCGCCGTCCTGCTCGAGCCACTGCGCGGTCTGCAACGCCTCCTCGGTCGAGATACCGCCGCGCACCCCGTCGGTCATGTTGAGCTTGGCCGTCACCGCGATCGGTGTGCCCGCCTGCTCGACCGCCCGGCGCACGGCCAGCACCGCAGCGCGGGCCACCTTGGCGCGGTTGGCCAGCGATCCGCCGAACTCGTCGGTGCGCCGGTTGATCAGTGGGGACAAAAAGGCGCTCGCGAAGTAGTTGTGTCCCAGGTGGACCTCGACGGAGTCGAAGCCGGCGTCTATCGCGCAGCGCGCCGCGTTGGCGTGGGCCTCGACTATGTCGTCGATGTCCGCTCGGGTGGCTTTCTTGGCGAAGCGCATCGACAGCGGGTTGAAGAACCGTACCGGCGCATAGGCCTTGGCCTTGTTGGAGCGGGCATTGGCCACGGGCCCGGCGTGGCCGATCTGCGCGCTGATCGCCGAACCCTCGGCGTGAATCGCGTCGACGAGGCGCCCAAGCCCCGGCATGGCCTCGGGACGCCAATAGATCTGCTTGCCCTCGGTGCGCCCGCCCGGCGTCACCGCCAGGTACGCGACAGTCGTCATGCCGACCCCGCCGGCCGCCGGAAGGCGGTGATAGGTGATCAGGTCATCGGTCACCAGCGCGTCGGGGGTGGCACCCTCGAACGTCGCTGCCTTGATGATGCGGTTGCGCAGCGTCACCGGACCGAGCCTGGCGGGGCTGAAGACGTCATGCGGGGCTGTCATATCTTGGGAGCTTGCCACGCCGGCCCCGCGGAGATCGCCGACGGTGGAGAAATTGGAGCCTGACAGAATGACCGTCGTGGGTGCGATCACATTGGACGGTAAGGCCACGCGCGATGAAATTCTCGTTGACCTGAAGGAGCGCGTTGCCCGCCTCACCAAGGCAGGGCGGACTCCGGGGCTGGGCACTGTTCTGGTGGGCGAGGACCCTGGTTCGCGGGCCTATGTCCGCGGTAAGCACGGCGACTGCGCCAAGGTCGGCATCAACTCGATCCGCCGTGACCTGCCGGCCGACATCAGCCAGGCGGCACTCGAGGAGATCCTCGACGAGCTCAACGCCAACCCCGACTGCACCGGCTACATCGTGCAGTTGCCGTTACCCGAGCAGCTGAACGAGAACGCGGCGCTCGAGCGGGTGGACCCCGGCAAGGACGCCGATGGGCTGCACCCGATGAATCTCGGCAGGCTGGTGCTCAACGAGCCCGCGCCGCTGCCGTGCACCCCCCGCGGGATCGTGCACCTGCTGCGGCGCTACCAGGTGGAGATCGCGGGTGCGCACGTCGTCGTCATTGGGCGCGGTGTCACTGTTGGTCGCCCCCTGGGGCTGCTACTGACCCGGCGCTCGGAGAACGCCACGGTGACGTTGTGCCACACCGCGACCCGCCAGCTGCCCCAGATCACCCGCGAGGCCGACATCATCGTGGCCGCAGCCGGGGTGCCGCACATGGTGACGGCCGATATGGTGCGCCCGGGTGCGGCCGTCATCGACGTCGGGGTCAGCCGCGACGACGCGGGCAAGCTCGTCGGCGACGTGCGTCCTGACGTGTGGGAGGTGGCCGGCCATGTCTCGCCGAACCCGGGCGGTGTCGGCCCACTGACGCGGGCGTTTCTATTGACCAATGTTGTCGAGTGCGCCGAGCGGTCGATGAGCCAGTGAGCGCTTGCGCGAAGAGCCGATGAAACTGCGGGAGTTCACCCACAAGGTGTTCGGCGTGCAGTGGCCGATTCTTCTGGTCGGCGCCTTCCTGGTGGTGGCCTTCGCGTTGGTGGCCGCAGGCTATTGGCGCCGAGGCGCGCTGGTGATGGCGATTGGCGTGGGTGTCGCGGCCGCTCTGCGTTTGACCCTCACCGATGAGCGAGCGGGGCTGCTTGCAGTGCGCACCCGGACATTTGACGTTCTCACCACCGCGTCGCTCAGCGCAGCCGTGCTCTACATCGCGTGGACCATCGATCCGCTCGGAACAAGTTAGTCCCCGCTGCTTTGCGCGCGAACGTGCCATACCAGCAACGGCTTTGGTGCGTGCCCGTCGAGGGGGACGAGGTGGCTCAGGCGAGCGTGGCCCGGATGCACACCGTGATGTAGGGCAGGGCCAGTCCGCTGACGTTGGCCAGGGCAGGGTGGGTGGCCAGCAGTTCGCGTACGCGATCCAGCGTGCGGGCCCGCACCCGCTCCGGTGAGGTGATGCAGTAGCTGCGCGAGGCCACCAGGTCGATCAGCGCCTGCGGCGTCAGATAGCTGGTCCAGTCGATCTGTTCGCGCTGGATGTCGGTGAACGGGGCGGGCAGAGCCGCCGACTGGCTGAACGGGTCGGCCTCATGGCCGATGACGTGGCCCAGGTCCTTGACCCAACCCAGGCGCTCGTCGCGGTTGTTCCACACCAGACCGAGCCGACCGCCTGGGCGCAGCACGCGGGCCACCTCCTTGATCGCGCGTCCCGGGTCGAACCAGTGCCATGCCTGGGCGACCAACACCGCGTCGACGCTGTCGTCGGGCAGCGGGATCTCTTCGGCGGTACCCAGCAGCGCAGGCGTGTCGGGCAGCGCGCTGCTCAGCAGGTCGAGCATCTCGGGGATCGGGTCGACAGCGATGACGTCGAGGCCGCGTTCTACCAGCCGGGTGGTGAGCTTGCCGGTGCCGGCGCCCAGATCGAGGACATCGCGCGCGTCAGATGGCAGCAGCCAGTTGATCGCTTCAGGTGGATAGGACGGCCGCCCCCGCTCGTAGGCCGCAGCTTCGGCACCGAACGACAGTGACCGCTGCTCGGGGGCACCGGTCACGGCGACGCCATCTCCAGCGTCCGGCGGATCAACTCCCCGACCGCTTCGGTCTCCAGCAGGAAGCCGTCGTGGCCGTACACCGATTCGAGGACATCGAGACCTTGACAGCCGGGCAGCAATTCGGCCAACTCTTCCTGCAAGCGCAGCGGGTACAGCCGGTCGGAGGTGATGCCGCCCACCACCGTCGGTACCGGGCAGCCGCGCAGGGCGGCCTCTACTCCGCCGCGGTCGCGTCCGACGTCGTGGCTGGACAATGCGTCGGTGAGCGCGACGTAGGTACCTGCATCGAAGCGCGCGAGCAGCTTTTGGCCCTGATGTTGGAGATAGCTCTGCACGGAGTATCGACCGCCGGAGGTTGGGTCCTCGTCGCCCTGCGGGTCGTTGCCGAACCGGTCGTCCAACTCCGTCTCACCCCGATAGGTCAGGTGCGCGAAGCGTCGCGCGATCTGCACACCGACGTCGGGGGAGCGCCGGGTGCCGTGGTAGTCGCCCCCGCGCCAGTTCGGATCGGAGGTGATGGCGGCCACCTGGGTGCTCTGCGTTCCGATCTGGTCGGCAGTGGCCCGCGCCCCGACCGCCAGCACGAGTCCCGCGCGCACGCTGTCGGGATGGGTGACAATCCACTCGAGGGCGCGCGCGCCGCCCATCGAACCACCGATCACCGCCGCGACCTCGGTGATACCCAGTTTGGCCAGCACAGCTACGTCTGCAGCCACCTGGTCGCGTATCGATATCGCGGGAAACCTTGACCCCCAGGGCTTTCCATCGGGAGCTGGCGAGCTGGGGCCGGTGGAGCCCCGGCATCCGCCCAGGACGTTGGTCGAGATAGCGCACCAGCGGTCTGTGTCGATCGGCGCGCCGGGACCGGCGACCCCGTCCCACCAGCCCGGCGTGGGGTGCGCAGCTCCGGCCGGGCCGGTGATGTGGGAGTCACCGGTCAGCGCGTGGAGCACGACCACGACGTTGTCGCGCTGGGGTGAGAGTTTCCCCCAGCGCTGCACCGCAATCGACACATCGTCGATGACCTCGCCGTTCTCCAGCTTCAGCGCGCCGATATCGACGACGGCGACCTCACCCTCGCGGGGAAGCGTCACGCGCTCGTCGGCTCTCACATCCATGATTGTCACGTCACAACCCTCAGGACGATGCCACTGTGAGCGAATCGGTACCCGACAGCCGAGGAAGAGCTCCGGCCGCGGCGAAGCCCCGCTCTAGATCGGCGAGGAGATCGTCGATGCCCTCGATACCGACGGCGAGCCGAACCAGGCCCGGTGTCACGCCGGTCGCGAGCTGTTCCTCGGGAGAGAGCTGTGCGTGGGTCGTCGACGCCGGGTGGATCACCAGCGATCGGACGTCGCCGATGTTGGCTACGTGACTGTGCAGTTTCAGCGCATTCACGAACGCCTTTCCCGCGTCGATGCCGCCGGCCAGCTCGAACGCCAGCACGGCACCGGTTCCTTTGGGCGCCAGCTTCTTTCCCAGCTCGTACCACGGTGAGGTGGGCAGGCCCGCATAGTTCACCGAGATGACGTCGGGGTGCCCGTCGAGATACTCGGCGACCTTCTGTGCATTGGACACGTGGCGCTCGACGCGCAGGCTCAGCGTTTCCAGGCCCTGGGCGATGAGGAACGCGTTGAACGGGGCGGCAGCCGAGCCGAGGTCCCGAAGCAGCTGCACGCGCGCCTTGAGTGCGTAGGCGGGCGGGCCCAGTTCGGCGAACACCACGCCGTGGTAGCTCGGGTCCGGCGTGGTGAAGCCGGGGAACCGCCCGTTGGTC
Source organism: Mycobacterium sp. (assembly GCF_049608025.1). Lineage (GTDB taxonomy): Bacteria > Actinomycetota > Actinomycetes > Mycobacteriales > Mycobacteriaceae > Mycobacterium. The sequence goes on from NZ_JBMYXC010000012.1 coordinate 15,623, forward strand.
CAGTCGAAGTTGCCGCTGTCGACGATGACGCCCGCGATCGCGGTTCCGTGCCCGCCGAGGTATTTGGTGGCCGAGTGCACCACGATGTCGGCGCCGTGCGCGATCGGTTGGATCAGGTACGGCGTTGCGATGGTGTTGTCGACGATCAGGGGGACGCCGGCCTCGTGCGCCACGGCCGAGACGCCGGGGATGTCGAGAATGTCGATCTGCGGGTTGGAGATGGTCTCGGCGAAGAATGCCTTGGTGTTGGGTTGGGCGGCGGCCCGCCAGGACTCCAGATCGTCGGGGTTATCCACAAAGCTCACCTCGATGCCCAGCTTGGGCAGCGAGTAGTGGAACAGGTTGTAGGTGCCGCCGTACAGCCGCGGGCTGGACACGATGTGGTCGCCGACTCCGGCGAGGTTCAGGATCGCGAATGTCTCGGCGGCCTGCCCGGAGGACAGGAACAGCGCCGCGACGCCGCCCTCCAGGGCCGCGATGCGCTGCTCGACGACATCCTGGGTTGGATTCATGATGCGGGTGTAGATGTTGCCGGGCTCGGCCAGGCCGAACAGCGCGGCCGCATGATCGGTGCTGTCGAAGGTGTAGCTGGTGGTCTGGTAGATCGGCAGGGCGCGCGCGTTGGTGGCGATGTCGGGTGCCTGCCCGGCGTGCACCTGCTTGGTCTCGAATGCCCAGGTGGCGGCGTCGGTCCCGGCGTCGGTGCTCGTCTCGTTGTCGGTACTCATTGATGTTCTCCTACCGAAGGGCGCCTGGCGGTGGGTTGGAATGCGCAGCAGTCATCGACAACTGCGCACTACCGACCTCGCCATCAGGTTTCCCCGTCTCGTCAGGGGGCCCGTGTCACAGCGGACCCGCGCTTGCCTTGCAGCCGTCATTCGCTGCTCAACCTGGTCATCACCCGGGGCACCCCACCGCGGTTGGAGGGTTGCCGACCAGCGAGCCGGGGCTTGACGCTGGCACTCATGACCGTGATGAAGACTATCGCAAGGTGGTGAGAAGGTGCTAGTGGGTGGGCGGTGCGGCCGTTTCCGTTAGGGTCGGCGGTCGTGACGGACACCCTGGGAGCAGGTCAGTGATCGTCAGCACCATCAACGTCAATGGCATCCGCGCGGCGGTGAAGCAGCGGTCTGCGGACAACCACGGCCTGCTGCGGTGGTTTGAGGAAACCTCGGCCGACGTGGTGTGCCTGCAGGAAACCCGGGCCGATGACGACCAACTCGCCGACGCCCTGTCGCCGGTACTGGACGGTGGCTGGCACCTGGCGTCGGCGCAGCCCCACATCAAGGGACGCAACGGTGTGGCGGTGCTGTCGCGTACCCCGTTCGACGGCATCAGGACCGGTTGCGGGGCAGAAGAATTTGCGCTGCATGGTCGCTATCTCGAGGTGGATGTCGAGGTGGGTGCCGCCGATCTGACGGTGGCCAGCGTGTATTTCCCGACCGGTGAGGCCGGAACTGACCGACAGTCGGAGAAGGAGCGCTTCATGGCCGCCGTCGCCGGCCGGATGGCGGCGCTCATGTCACGGTCGGTCGCGGCCGGAAGAGAGTCGGTGCTGTGTGGTGATTGGAACATCGCCCACACCGAGAACGACATCAAGAACTGGCGCGGCAACATCAAGAAGGCCGGTTTCCTCCCGCAGGAGCGCCAGTGGCTGACCGATCTGCTGGCCGCCGGCTGGGTCGATGTGGTGCGTCAGACGCATCCGGGGACGGCTGGTCCGTACGCGTGGTGGTCGTGGCGCGGCAAGGCGTTCGACAATGACGCGGGCTGGCGCATCGACTACCAGCTGGCTACGCCTGGTCTGGCGGCGCGGGTCGCGGGCGCGGGTACCGAACGTCCGGCCGCCTATGGGCTGCGGTGGTCCGACCACGCGCCGGTCACGGTCCACTACGCGTGACTTCGGCGTGTTTGTCACCGCTGAGAGCCGACAACCACGCCGAAACCGCCCTGCAGTGCGCGGGCCGACGGCTCGCCCGCGGTGCCTGCATCGGGCGCCGGGGGCGGGCAGTGGGAAAATGGCGACATCATGAGCTCAGATACCAAGCCGGTCGTCTTCTCCGGCGCGCAGCCCACCTCTGATTCCCTGCACCTGGGCAACGCGCTGGGGGCGGTCAGCCAGTGGGTGGAACTGCAGGAAGGCCACGACGCCTACTTCTGCGTCGTCGACCTGCACGCGATAACCGTCGCGCAGGAACCCGAGACGCTGCGCAGACGGACCCTGGTGACCGCTGCGCAGTATCTCGCACTGGGCGTTGATCCCGCCCGTGCGACGGTATTCGTTCAGAGCCACGTACCTGCACATGCCGAATTAGCCTGGGTGCTCGGGTGTTTCACCGGTTTCGGGTTAGCCTCGCGGATGACGCAGTTCAAGGACAAGTCGCAGCGTCAGGGTGCGGACGCCACCACCGTCGGGCTATTCACCTATCCGGTGCTGATGGCCGCCGACGTATTGCTCTACGACACCGAGTTGGTGCCCGTGGGTGAGGACCAGCGTCAGCACCTCGAGCTGGCACGCGACGTAGCCCAACGGTTCAATGCCCGCTTTCCCGACACTTTTGTGGTGCCCGAGGCGATGATCGGCAAGGCCACGGCCAAGATCTACGACCTTGCCGACCCGACGGCCAAGATGAGCAAGTCGGCCGCCACCGACGCCGGCCTGATCAGCCTGCTCGATGACCCAGCCAAGACCGCCAAGAAGATTCGCTCTGCGGTCACCGACAGCGAACGAGACATTCGCTTCGATCCCGATGCCAAGCCGGGGGTGTCGAACCTACTGACGATCCAGTCGGCGGTGACGGGCGCCGACATCGACAAACTGGTCGACAGCTACGTCGGTCGCGGATACGGCGACCTGAAGAAGGAGACCGCCGAGGCGGTGGTCGAGTTCGTGACGCCGATCAAGGCCCGGGTCGACGAATTCCTCGCCGACCCGGCCGAGCTGGAGAGCGTCTTGGCCGGCGGAGCCGCGCGGGCACGGGAGGTTTCTGGACAGACACTGCGGCGGGTGTATGACCGGTTAGGGTTTCTACCGACGCACTAGCTACAGGGGGGTCGGATGACCGCGCCGGACGGCTCGACCGAATCCGACGACAAGCCCGGCATTCTGGACCGGTTGCGCGCGCGGATGCCGTGGTTCGACCACGTAATGCGCGCCCAGAAGCGCTACAACGACTGCAAAGGCGACTTCTACGCCGCCGGGATCACCTACTTCACCATTTTTGCGTTGTTTCCGTTGTTGATGGTCGGGTTCGCCGTCGGCGGCTTCGTGCTGGCCAGCCGGCCCGAACTGCTCGCCGAGATCGGAACCCGCATCAGGGCCACCGTGAGCGGTGACCTCGGTCAGCAGCTCGTCGAGCTGATGGATTCGGCGATCCAGTCACGGGCGTCGGTAGGAATTATCGGCCTGGCCACCGCGACCTGGGTGGGGCTGGGCTGGATGAACAATCTACGCGAGGCGCTGAGTCAGATGTGGGGCCGCTTCCGCGACGAGCGCCCGGGATTCGTCCGCACCAAGCTCTCGGATCTGGGGGCGCTGCTCTCGGTTTTCGTGGCCATCGTCGTCACCGTTGCGCTGACGGCGCTGAGCAACAGCTCGCTGATAGAAAACATCCTGCACTGGTTCGGCATTGGGGACACCCGAGCCTTGAGCCTGTTCTTGTACTGGGTCTCGATCGCGCTGTCGATACTGGTGTCGTGGCTGCTGTTCACCTGGGTGATCGCTCGTTTGCCGCGGGAGTCGGTCAGCTTCCGTAGCAGTGTGAGGGCCGGACTCATCGCAGCGGTCGGGTTCGAAATCTTCAAGCTGGTCGCGGCGATCTACCTGCGGTCAGTGCTCACCGGTCCGGCGGGTGCGACGTTCGGTCCAGTGCTGGGGCTGATGGTGTTCGCCTACATCACGGCAAGGCTGGTGCTGTTTGCCACCGCCTGGGCGGCGACGACGCCGGAGAACCTGGGCGAAGACCTCGTCCCCGCACCGGGTCCGGCCGTCATCAGGAACCGGATCATCACCCGACCCGGGCTGGGGCCGTGGCAGGCGGCGGTCGCCGCCGGGGTGGGGGCGCTCGGCGCGCTGAGTATTTCGCGGTGGCGCAGGCGTTAATCGATGAGGCGTTGATCGATCAGGCGTCAATCGATCAGGCGTCGATCAATATTGAGGTCGGCGATTCATCGCCCGCGCGCCCATGATCAGGGTGAAGACGATGATGGCTCCGACCACACCCACCCCGACTCGGACAGGTAGAGCGTTGACATCAGGTAGCGCGGCGTTGGCATTGGTCTTGGTGACCGCGGCGGCCGGGTCCGCCCTGTTCGCGACCAGGGAGGGGTCGGGCTCAATCAGCGTGCCGACCTTGGTGCCCGGTGCGGTGGCGTATCCGTAGTCCAGTAGCCGGGCGGCCTGTTCCCAGGGGGCGATCGGCTGCCGGGTGCCACGTAGCAGGACGGCGACCAGGCGCCGACCGTCGCGGTTGGCGGCGCCGACGAATGTCTGCCTGGCGTCGTCGGTGTACCCGGTCTTCCCGCCGATTGCGCCCGGGTAGTTGTCGAGAAGTTTGTTGTCGTTCTCCACCGGGTAGCCGGCGCCGCCACGTCCAGGGAATGGGAATGACTGGGTGGCCACAATTTTCGTGAATATGGGGTTCTGCCAGGCATATCGGTAGAACAGCCCGATATCGTAGGCTGAGGTGCTCATGCCGGGGCCGTCGAGTCCTGACGGTGTCGCCACTCGGGTGTCTCGCGCGCCCAGTTGGCTGGCCAGGACATTCAGCTTGTTCAGCGCGGTGTCCATCCCGCCCATCTGCATAGCCAGCGAGTACGCGATGTCGTTTCCGGAGTACATCAGCAGGCCGTGCAGCAGATCGTTGATCGAGTAGAAGCCGCCCTCTCCGATTCCGACCTTCGTGCCCTCCTGCGCCGCGTCCTGGGCGGTGCCGGGAACCACCTTGTGTAGCGGTAGTTCGCGGATCGCCTGCATCGCGGTGAGCACCTTGATGATGCTGGCCGGGCGATGTCTGCCGTGCGGGTCTCGCGCGGCGATCACGTCACCGCTGTCGAGGTCGGCGACCAGCCATGCCTCCGCGGAGACATCTCCGGGTACCGGCGGCGTGCCGCGCGCGGTGATGATGCCGCAGCCTCTGAGTGCATCCCCGCCCAAGGGTTTGGCGGGCACGGGCAACGGTGCCGGGGGATCGCCGACCTTGGGGATCTCAGAGGAGTCAACCGCTGGGGGGGTCGTTACCCGGTAGGGGCAGGTCTTCGGGTCCGGCGTCGCGTTCGGATCGGCGGCAGCGAACGGGGCTGCGGCCAGCATCAACGTCGTGACCAGCGCCGACGCGCGCGTGGAGATTCGTCCTAGCATCGCCATCGTGTGCGCAGATTAGGCGATCGGTGGGGCGATATCGGGGAGCCACGCGGTGACTGGTGTGGTCAGAGTTTCAAATGTGACTTCGATCCGCGCCTGGCGGATGAGTCTCTCCCGCCGGGTCGGGTGTGGGCTCAGGCCCTGTCGGCGGGGCCGGAGAGGGGCAGACGTTTCTTATCAAGCTCACGGCTAATCCTGACGGTAACGCTCAGGTACGCCGAGCATGCTCAAAGCGTTGAACGAGGAGAATCCTGAAGTTTTCACCAGGAGGCGCGGATATGAAAACCAATACAGCCGGTGCGACCGTTGTCCATATGGACTCGCACCCAGCCTTCCGCGCTGCTCAACGGCGCTCCCTTGAACTTGCCGAGGCGATGCGCAGGCATCCCTCGTTTCAATCTCGGAGCGGACCGGGCGCCGGCGACGATGACGCCCTGCACCGATTGGGTGCATGCTAGGGCCATCGCGTGACGCGATGGACCACGGTCCGAACAGGTCCCAGAAAAGGGCGACCCCGGCGGTGGGGGCGCCCTTTTCTGCATCTCGGCGGACTCCGACCGAGCCGGTTCATCTTGATCGATCGGGGCGGTGAATACCCCGTCAGTCCCGTGAGGCGAATGTGCGGCTACCTCACCGTCATTTCGTAGCCTGATCTCAGGTACGTATCAGCTGCCGGATGAAGACTGGAGATGTTCGACCCGAGAAAGTCGACTGCAGACTGGAGACTGAGATGGCCTACTTGACCCAACCCGCGGCCTACCGTGAGTCATTAGACATACCAGGTCATTACGCTTCAGCCAGCCCTGTGCCAAAGCTGGAGGCCATGCTCCAGAAGAAAGCCTTGGAGGCGCAGGTTCTGGACCTCTTCTGGACCGGTGACGACTAGCCGCCGGCGCCGTTGCCATTTGCTGACCACGCCGATACCTTCTGTCTAGAGCGAGGTTTCGGTAAGGTCGACGCTCGCCAGACAGGGCGCACCGATGCTGCCTATCCACAGCCGGCCGCCGGCCTCGACCATCCCGGTCGCCATACTGAACGATGGGTGCGTCGTGCGCAGGCCCGCGACGGCGTTTCCGGTGTCAGGGTCGAAAGCGACCAGCCACACCACCGCCTCCGGCTTCGGCTGCAGCGGCTTGGGCAGGCGCCACACCATCTTTCGTAGCAGCGGCGGACCAGCGGCCAACCGATCGGCGAGTGGGTTGGCAGGGGTGACCATCGCACACCAGATCCGACCTCCGGCGCCCGTGGACAGGTTATCGGGCATCGCGGGAAGGTTCTCCACCAGCGGCGTCACGGTACCGGCGTGCGGGCCGGTCAGCCAGTATTTCGACAACCGACGCCCCTGGGTTTCGGCAATCACCAGCGCTGAGCCGTCCGCGGTCAGCGTGACGCCGTTGGCGAAGTATAGGTCGCCCAACACCTTCGTGACCGTTCCGTCGACGTCGAGCCGGTAGAGGTTGCCCCGTCCCCGAGCCTCCAAGATCGCACCGAGGTAGTCGGCCACGGTGAATGCGCTGGTAGATTCCGTGAAATACACAGTGCCATCGGTTGTTTCAACCACATTGGAGCAGAACTGCAGCGGCCGACCGTCCACTGTGTCGACCAGAGTCTCGAATCTGCCGGTGCCGGTGTCCATCGCGAGTAGCCCCCGGGGACTGTCACACACCAGCAGCCGACCGTCGTGCGCGAAAGCCAATCCCAGTGGGCGGCCCCCGGTGTTCCCGACAGTGCGCGGTCTGCTGCCGTCGGGTTGCAGCGTAACGATGCTGCCGTCGAGCGAGCCGGTCCAGAGGCATCCGTCGGCGTCCACCACCACGTCTTCGGGCTCGCCGCCGGGCATCGGGAGAAGTGTGATCTCGGCGGGCGGAAACGCGGGCAACTGGTCGACAGGCGGTGCCTGCCACCGGACCGGATCGATGCGCGGTTTGGGCACCCCTACAGTCTCGCCGAAATGACCTTCCGACAGGTCCATACTCGACTTTTTTCTGCCCCCATGCTGTGTCGGCGCGATCCCGGGGTTACTACATCCGTCGGCCCGCTTCGGTCAGCACGCCGTGAAGGATCTCGTAGATGGCGTCGAACTCCTGTTGCCCGCTGATCAGCGGAGGCGCCAACTGCACCACCGGGTCGCCGCGGTCGTCGGCGCGGCAGTACAGTCCAGCCGCCCACAACGCCGGGGTCAGGAAACCGCGCAGCAGCCGCTCACTTTCGTCGTCGTTGAACGTCTCCTTGGTGGCCTTGTCTTTGACCAATTCGATGCCGTAGAAGAAGCCTTCGCCGCGGACGTCGCCGACAATCGGCAGGTCGCAGAGTTGCTCGAGCGTGGCTCGGAAGGCCGGCGCCATCTGCTGCACATGGGCATTGATGCCTTCGCGCTCGAAGATGTCGAGGTTGGCCAGAGCCACCGCCGAGGACACCGGGTGTCCGCCGAACGTGTACCCGTGCCCGAACACGGTATGCCCATCGTTGAACGGATCGAACAGCCGGTCGCTGGCGACCATCGCGCCGATTGGGGAGTAGCCCGATGACAATCCCTTCGCGCAGGTGATGATGTCCGGCACGTAATCGAAGTCCCCGAGATCGCTACTGCACGCGAACATCGATCCGATCCGTCCGAAGGCGCAGATCACCTCGTCGGAGACCAGCAGCACATCGTATTCGTCGCAGATCTGACGTACCCGCTCGAAGTAGCCAGGCGGCGGCGGAAAGCAACCGCCGGCATTCTGGACCGGCTCGAGGAAGACAGCGCACACCGTGTCCGGTCCTTCGAACTCGATGGCCTCGGCGATGCGATCGGCGCAATAGCGTCCGAAGGCCTTGATGTCGGTGTCGTAGGGTTCCGGGGCCCGATAGAAATTGGTGTTGGGTACGCGGAATCCGCCGGGAACGAGCGGTTCGAACGGCGCCTTGAACTCCGGGATACCGGTGATCGACAGTGCGCCCTGCGGCGTGCCGTGATAGGCGATCGAACGCGAAACCACTTTGTGTTTGCCGGGTTTCCCGGTCAGCCTGTAGTACTGCTTGGCCAGCTTCCACGCGCTTTCTACGGCCTCGCCACCGCCGGTGGTGAAGAACACCCGGTTCAGATCGCCGGGCGCGTAGTCGGCGATCCGCTCGGCCAGCTCGATCGCCGTCGGCGTGGCGTAGGACCACAGCGGAAAGAAGGCCAGTGTCTCGGCTTGCTTGGCGGCGGCCTCGGCAAGCTCCTTTCGGCCGTGGCCGAGCTGGACCACGAACAGACCCGAGAGCCCGTCGATGTACCTGCGACCCTGGTCATCCCAGATATACACACCGTCGCCGCGGGTGATGATCGGCGGGGTGATGCCCGCGCCGTGGCGCGAAAAATGGCCCCAGAGATGCCGGTTCGCCTTTGCCGCCAGATCAGATGGCAGCCCGCCGGCGGTATTGTCAGCGGTCATTGTGAACCCCAATTCTCCTTCAGATCAGCCTGTTTCAGATAGCCGAATGGCTCGTTGGATATCACTACCGGCAGCGCGGGGAACCCGGTGCTGAGCATGTCGAGCAGGGTGTCATCGTCCCCGGAGACCACCTCGACGATGGCGTAATTGGCCATGTCCCTGATTGTGCCCGGTGTTGCCGAGGTGATGGACAAAATAGTCGTCGGGGATCCGGCCGACCCCGACACCGACCTCGGTCCGCTGATCACATCGGCACACCGCTCGACGGTCGCCGACATGGGCGAGCGATCCGAGATCTATCGCGATGAGATCTTTCGGACCCCTCCTGACCGTGCGGCCGTTTTCCGACGACGGCGACGCGATCCGGCAGGCCAACGACACCCGGTAGGGACTTGCGGTGTCGGCGTGGACCCGCGATGTGTACGCGCGCAGCGCGCATCTCGGCAGATCCACGCCGGCTGCGGGTGGATCGACGACCACATTCCGATCATCAGCGAGATGCCGCACGGCGGCTTCGGTGCGTCAGGTTTTGGAAAGGACATGAGCGATTACTCGCTCGAGGAGTACGTGACCATCAAGCACGTCAGGAGCGATATCACTGGGGTGGCCGACAAGGCCTGGCACCGCACTGTTTTCACTCAGCGCTGAGCGTGGGGTTGACCGACCGGGGGGTTATTCGGTGCGCGGAACCACGATCACCGGGATGTCGACGCCGGCAAGGATGCGCGCCGCTGTCGAGCCCAGGAAGATTCGGCGTGGCGCGGCGAATCTGCTGGACCCGACGACGAGCAGATCACCGTCGTCCCAGTTGAGCTTTTTCAGCGCCGACTCCAGCGTCGTGCCGTCGGCGACCAGGGCAGTGATATCGGGGACGTCCGGCAGTGCACGGGCGGCAGCGGCGAGGTTCTCCTCGACGGCCGTGACCTGCATCTGCCGGACCTCTCTGGCGCTGCTTGCCTCGCTGAGGTTTTCCGCCGACACGAGTGAAAGCATTCGGATGGGCAGCCCGGCGCCACTGGACAGCGTGATCGCGTACGGCAGCGGGTTGTCGTCGGTGGCCCGGGTGGGTACCGCGGCGGTGACCCCTTCGATCACGACGTCGGGGTCTTCGGCGTAGCCACGCGGTGCCAGCGCCACCGGGATCGGGGAGGAATGCAGCAGCGCACCGGCGACCGGCCCGATCGTGTGGCGGCCGAAGAATCCGTCCCGTGCGCCGCCGACCACGATCAGGTCTGACGATTTCTGCTCGGCGAAGTCGATCAGGGACTGGGCGAAGGATTCGCCGACGGTGACCGTGGACGCGGCGGTGACCCCGTCCGCCGACAGCCTGGACAGCGCTCTGGACACCCACTGCTCTCCCCGTGCCACGAGCAACTGCTGGTACTGCGCTCGGCCGGGGTGGCCGTCGGGCAATTCCTCGCGGACCACCAACAGGACGTCGACGGTGGCGTCGAAGGTCTTGGCGAGCGCACTGGCCAGTGCGATGCCGTCGTCGCCGGTCGGGGTGGCGAGGTAGCCGACAGTCAGATGCATTGATAATCCTGCTCTTTCAGAGTCATTTAATACACGGTCATTTAATACGCGTCGGGAACTTTGACTTCGGTACTGGCATGCAGTGTCTCGCCGCGGAAGAATCGCTTGGTGCCGAATGCGAAGCACGCCAGCATCAACGGGATGCCAAGCACCAGCATGCCGATGCCGAGCACGAATACCCCGCCGATGGGTCCGAAGGCGGTGTAGCCGTAGTCGGGCTGGATCATGTCCTTGGCGCTGATGCCGAACGCCACGGCCATCGACATCCCGCCCAGTAGCGGGAAGATGCCACGGAAGAACAGGTTTCGGGCCGAGGTGAACAGGGTGTGGCGGAAATACCAGACGCAGGAGAAAGCGGTTATGCCGTAGTAGAACGCCACCGCCAGGCCCAGCGAAGCCACCGAATCGAGTAGCGAATTCTCTGACAACACCGACAACACCAGGTAGAAGCAGAGCGCCGAAACGCCCATGACCATGGTGCCGAATACCGGGGTCATGAAGCGAGGGTGGACGTAGCCGAACCGCTGGGGCAGTGCCTCGTAGACCGCCATCGACAGCGTGCCACGCGCTGTGGGCAGGATCGTGGTCTGCGTCGATGACAGTGCCGAAACCGACACAGTGAGCAGCAGCAGTGACGCAGCGATGCTGCCGGCGACCGGCTCGCCGAGCACCGTCAGCACGTCATCGGTGTTCATCGCATTGTTCAGGCCGATACCGACGTCGCCGAACCCGGAGAACGACTGGACGGCGTAGGCCACCAAGACGTAGGTGCACACCAGGATCCCGGTGGTGATCAACGCGGCGAGGCCGGGCGTCCGGCCCGGATCCTTGGTCTCCTCACCCACCGCCAGGCAGGCGTCCCAGCCCCAATAGATGAAGATGCACAAGATGATCGCCGCGGCGATCGACGATACGTCGAGCCCGCTGGGCCACAGCCATGACCACTGCGGGGTGATTGACTGGGCGCCGGCGTTTCCGGCGAACACCCGGATCAGTGCGATGAGGCTGACGGTGATCAAGACGCCGAACTGAATGGCCATCAGCACGTTCTGCACCCGCTCGCTGATCACGATGCCGCGCGCCGACAGTAGCGTCATCGCGATGATGAAGAACGAGCCGAGGCCGACCTTCGCGAAGAGGTTGTCGGCCAGGTCGTCGAGGCCGAGGAACTCGAACAGGTAGATCGCCGCGATTTCGGCGACGTTGGCCAGCACGATGATCCCCGACACGGCCAGGCCCCAGCCGCCGATCCAGCCGATCCAGGGTCCGAACGCTTTGGTGCCCCAGGTGAATGTGGTGCCGCAGTCGGGCGTGTCCTGCGCCAGTTCTTTGTAGGCGAACGCAACCAGCAGCATCGGAATGAACGCCAGGACGAACATCGATGGCGCCTTCTCGCCGACGGCGAGCACGACGTAGCCGAGTGTGGCCGCCAGGCTGTAGGCGGGGGCGACGGCGGCAAGACCGATGACGATGTTGCCGGCGAGGCCGAGCGCTCCCGCCTGCAGGCCCTTGTCACCAACGGCAGGTGCCGCAGCTTCCTCCGCGAGTGCCATTCGCGCAATATACGGTTCCGGTGTCGGGGGTGCGCGGCGTACGGGGAAAACGATGGAGGGGCGGCGATTTGCGTGGAAATCCGGCGCCCGAGCACCTCATTCCGAGTCGCGGTGCCAGGCCACCATGTAGATCGCCATCGCCGATGCCAGCCCGATGAGCACCCACAGGACGATCGCCTGATCTACCCAGGCACCGGTTGGCGGTGCACCCGGCAGGAAGTTGCGCAGCGGCACAACGGCGAACAGCATCGCCGCGAACCACGTCGTCAGCGGTGGCAGGAACTTCCGCTTGCCCATCGCGGTTTCAATGGCAACGAACAGCGCCAGCGCGGGCAAGGTGATGAGCACCAGGATGATGCCCAGGTCGAACGCCAACGTGCCGCGGCTGCGCTGCAGCGCAACGACCGACTCAGCGGGTTGTGAATCAGATTCTTCGACGTCGACGTTCCAGCCGCCGATCCTGCCACTGAAGCGAATCTCGGCGGGTTCCACGAAACGGGAATCACCCGACCCGACAAGCGCGTCGGCAGTCACCGGTCTCGTGCGATAGCTGTCGAAGGGCCAACGGTTGGCATCACCCTGGGCCCCGATCGTCGCAATTGTGCTCGCCGGGGTCTGACCCTCGTCAAACCTGATCTCGCCCAGATTCACCCACGGATACAGGCGGACCACGATGTCGGTATTGAGGACGCCCAGTCTCTCGTCGAGGTAGCGCTTCGGCGGGATGATCCAGACTCGAATCTCTAACTCGTTGGTCGCGGGATGGATGTCGTCTATCTCGATGGCGACCACCGGGATGTCGGCAGGCCGGGGGTCGAACGGCTCAAGAGGTTGGGCCGAGCCGCTGACCCACCAGTTCGGGACCAGCGAAGCGATGTACAACAGCCCGACGATGGCGATACTTGCCTTCGTGCTCACCCGCCTACGGGGCGGGCGGGTGTCATCGGGCACCTGAGGATGATAGCGCCGCGCGATGTGGGCGTACTTCGTCACGCTGACCGTGACCAAGTACGCCGAAATCGCCGGTGAGTCAGCGCGCGAACATCAGCGCGCGCTTGACCTCCTGGATCGCCTGGGTCACTTGAATGCCCCGCGGGCAGGCGTCGGTGCAGTTGAACGTGGTGCGACAGCGCCACACGCCATCGACGTCGTTGAGAATGTCGAGCCGCTCGGCGGCTCCCTCGTCTCGGCTGTCGAAGATGAACCGGTGCGCGTTGACGATGGCGGCCGGACCGAAGTAGGAACCTGCGCTCCAGTAGACCGGGCAGCTCGTGGTGCAGCACGCGCAAAGAATGCACTTGGTGGTGTCGTCGTAGCGCGCCCGGTCGGTCTGGCTCTGGATCCGCTCGCGGGTCGGCTGATTGCCCGTGGTGATCAGGTAGGGCTTGATCGCGCGGAACGCGTCGAAGAACGGCTCCATGTCCACAACCAGGTCCTTCTCCACGGGTAGTCCGCGGATCGGCTCGATCGAGACGGTGAGCTGCTTGCTCGCATTCTTGGGCAGCAGGTCGCGCATCAGCACCTTGCAGGCCAGGCGGTTGACCCCGTTGATGCGCATCGCGTCGGATCCGCACACGCCGTGAGCGCAGGACCGGCGGAACGTCAGGGTGCCATCCAGGTACCACTTGACGTAGTGCAGCAGGTTGAGCAGCCGGTCGGACGGCAGGCACGGTACGCGGAAGCTCTGCCAGCCGCCCGAATCGGCGTGAGCGTCGGGGTCTTCCGGGTTGAACCGGGCGATCTTCAGCGTCACCATGACCGCGCCCTCGGGCACCGGCGGCAACTCCGAATCCTTCGTCCGGACATCGGCAACTGTCATCAGTACTTCCGTTCCATCGGCTCGTACCGCGTCTGGACCACCGGTTTGTAGTCCAGCCGAATGTCGCTCAGCAGCTCGGGTGCGCTGTGGGATACCCCGGTCGCGTCGCCGCCGCCCTTCGAGACCTTGTAGGCCATCGTGTGACGCATGTAGTTGGTGTCGTCGCGGTTGGGGTAGTCCTCACGGGCGTGCCCGCCGCGCGATTCCTTGCGGTTCAGTGCCCCGGCCACGGTGACCTCGGCAAGCTCCAATAGGAAGCCCAGCTCGATGGCCTCGAGCAGGTCGCTGTTGTAACGCTTTCCCTTGTCCTGCACGGTCAGTCGTGAATACCGCTCCTTGAGTGCGTGGATGTCGGTCAGCGCCTGCTTGAGTGTCTCCTCGGTGCGGAACACTGCGGCGTTGTTGTCCATCGACCGTTGCAGTGCGCTGCGGATATCGGCGACTCGCTCGTTGCCGTGTTCGGAGAGGATGTCACCGACCCAACCGGTCACCATGGCGGCTGGATTCTGCGGCAAGGCGACGAAATCGCGGCCCAGGGCGTAGTTGGCTGCAGCGATGCCGGCGCGACGGCCGAACACGTTGATGTCGAGCAGCGAGTTGGTGCCCAGGCGGTTGGCGCCGTGCACCGACACACATGCGCATTCGCCGGCGGCGTACAGGCCGGGAACGATGGTGGTGTTGTCGCTGAGCACCTGACCGTTGACCGTGGTCGGGATGCCGCCCATCACGTAGTGACACGTCGGATACACCGGGACGAGTTCGTTGACCGGATCCACGCCCAGGTAGGTACGGGCGAACTCGGTGATGTCAGGCAGCTTGGCCTCGAGGACGTCGGCGCCCAGGTGTCGTACATCGATGTAGACGTAATCCTTGTCGGGCCCGGCGCCCCGGCCCTCGAGCACTTCGAGCACCATCGAGCGGGCCACGATGTCGCGGGGCGCGAGGTCGACGATCGTCGGCGCGTAGCGTTCCATGAACCGTTCACCGTCGCCGTTCAACAGGCGCCCGCCCTCGCCGCGCACGGCTTCGGAGATCAGGATGCCCAGTCCGGCCAGGCCAGTCGGATGGAACTGGTGAAACTCCATGTCTTCCAGGGGAAGTCCCTTGCGGAAGATGATGCCCAGGCCGTCGCCGGTCAGCGTGTGCGCGTTGGAGGTGGTCTTGTACATCCGACCCGAACCCCCGGTGGCGAACACGATCGCTTTGGCGTGGAACACATGGATGTCGCCGGTCGCCAACTCGTATGCGATGACGCCGGTGGCGACCGGGCCGGCCGCAGTCTGCGTCATCGCGATGTCGAGCGCGTAGAACTCGTTGAAGAACTCCACGTCGTGTTTGACGCAGTTTTGGTACAGCGTCTGCAGGATCATGTGGCCGGTGCGGTCGGCGGCGTAGCAGGCGCGTCGCACTGGCGCCTTGCCGTGATCGCGAGTGTGCCCGCCGAAGCGGCGCTGGTCGATGCGGCCCTCAGGAGTGCGGTTGAACGGCATCCCCATCTTCTCGAGGTCGAGCACCGCGTCGATGGCCTCCTTGGCCATGATCTCGACGGCATCCTGGTCGGCCAGGTAGTCACCGCCCTTGACGGTGTCGAAGGTGTGCCACTCCCAATTGTCCTCTTCGACGTTGGCCAACGCGGCACACATACCGCCCTGGGCCGCGCCGGTATGGCTGCGTGTCGGGTACAGCTTGGTCAGCACCGCGGTGCGTGCCCGCGGGCCTGCCTCGACTGCTGCGCGCATGCCGGCCCCGCCCGCGCCGACGATGACGACGTCGTGACGATGTTCTTGAATCAAGGTTGCCGTCTCCTTGCAGAGCTCACTGGGAAGATCATCGGGAAGATCATCGGAATGCTCACGAGATTGTCGCGTCGAAGGTCAGCAGTACATAGGTACCCAGGATCAACGTGAACGCCATCGAGACCGCCAGCAAGGTGTTGAGCCAGAACTTGGTGGAGTCCTTGCGGGTGTAGTCGGCGATGATGGTGCGCATCCCGTTGCCGCCGTGCAGTTGTGCCAACCACAACATCAGCAGGTCCCAGGTCTGCCAGAAGGGCGAGGCCCAGCGTTGCGCGACGTAGTTGAAGTCGATGCGGTACACACCGCCATCCCAGATCAGCCCGATGAACAGGTGACCCAGGACCAGGAAAACGAGGACGACGCCCGAGAACCGCATGAACAGCCAGGCGTATTTCTCGAAGTTGGGCATTCCCGCGGCGCGCCGGGGTGCGCGCGGGTTGTCCAGGCTCGCGGGCCGGTCGTAAGTGCGCTGCATGACCGGGGCCGGGCCGCCACGGTCGCTGATGTGATCGTAGGGATTCTCCCCCCGAACGGGAGCTGATCCCCCGGTCGTCGGCGGCACTTTGCTCGGGGGCCCACCGCTGCTGCCCGTCGGCCCGCTCACAGGAACCGCTCCGCCATGTGCATGCCGATCACGCCCAGTGCCGGGATGAAGACCGCCAGCCAGACGCCGGCGACGATCCACAACATCAGCCTCTGATATTTCGGACCGTGCTGCCAGAAGTCGATCAGGATGACCCGCACGCCGTTGAGGGCGTGGTAGAGGACCGCGGCGACCAGACCGATCTCCATCAGCCCGACGATCGGGGTCTTGTAGGTTTCGATGACCGCGTTGTAGGCCTCCGGGCTCACCCGCACCAGCGCGGTGTCGAGCACGTGGACGAACAAGAAGAAGAAAATGGTCGCACCCGTGATGCGGTGCAGCACCCAGGACCACATGGCCGGATCGCCACGGTAGAGGGTCCGTCTTCGCGATTGGGCTCGCGGAGCGGGCAGGTCCCCGCTTCTGGGTGTCAGACTTGATGTCTGAGTACTCATCTGGCCTCCAACGCCATCGGTGGACGCTCGGGGGAGGTCCCGCAGGCCCCGGACGGGCGTGGCCTGGACCGCTTCCCAAACCTCGGGGCGACTCTAAACCCACTTCATATCTAACCCCACTTCATACTGGTTATCGAACTACGGTGTAGCCGATCGCGAAACTCTATTCACAAAATTAGTCTTACCTATCTAGAAAAGACGTCGGTGGACGAAGTTCACGAGTGCACTGAGAAGTATGCTGAAGGGGCAGTGATGGCCGGAGTTATCGATTGGAAGTCATTGCGGAACAGCGCGATTGAGGCATCGGCCGCGGCCTACGCGCCCTACTCGGGATTCCCGGTAGGGGCGGCGGCAATGGTGAACGATTACCGAATTATTTCCGGGTGCAATGTGGAAAATATCTCATACGGTCTAGGGCTTTGTGCTGAGTGTGCTGTGGTGTGCGCGCTGCACGGCACCGGCGGCGGCCGGTTGATCGCACTGTCTTGTGTGGACGGCGCGGGCCACACCTTGATGCCGTGCGGGCGGTGCCGGCAGTTACTCCTCGAACATGGTGGGCCGGACATGCTCGTCGACCATCCCCGGGGCCCGCGCAAGCTGTCCGCGCTACTGCCCGACGCCTTCGGTCCGGAGGACCTGGCCCGGGTCCACCGATCATGACGTCCTTCGATGCTCCGACGATCATCCGAACCAAGCGGGACGGCGGGGTCCTGTCCGACGAGGCCATCGACTGGATGATCGACGCCTACACCCGCGGCCAGGTCGCTGAGGCTCAGATGTCGGCGCTGCTGATGGCCATCTTCCTGCGTGGCATGAACACCACCGAGATCGCCCGCTGGACTGCCGCGATGGTCGATTCGGGGGAGCGGTTCGACTTCACCGACCTCGGTCGCACAGACGATCCCGGCCAGCCGCTGGCACTGGTCGACAAGCACTCCACCGGCGGCGTCGGGGACAAGATCACGATTCCGTTGGTACCGATCGTGATGGCCTGTGGCGGCGCAGTTCCCCAGGCGTCGGGTCGCGGTCTCGGCCACACCGGCGGCACCCTGGACAAATTGGAGTCCATTCCGGGTTTCACCGCCGAACTCAGCAAGGCCCAGATTCGCCGACAACTCTGCGACCTCGGTGCGGCGATCTTCGCCGCGGGGGAACTGGCCCCGGCCGACCGATTGATCTACGCGCTGCGGGACGTGACCGCCACCACCGACTCGCTGCCGCTGATCGCCAGCTCGGTGATGAGCAAGAAGATCGCCGAGGGCACCCGCGGGCTTGTGCTGGACTGCAAAGTCGGGTCCGGGGCCTTCATGTCCAGGGAGGCGCAGGCTCGGGAGCTGGCCCGCACCATGGTTGATCTGGGCTCCGAGTACGGGCTGGAAACCCGCGCGCTGCTCACCGATATGAACGTGCCGTTGGGCCGGGCCGTGGGCAATGCCGTGGAAGTCGTCGAATCCCTGGAGGTGCTCGAGGGCGGCGGACCCGACGACGTGGTCGAGCTGACGCTGACCCTGGCGCGCGAGATGCTCGACGTCGCCGGTATCGACGCCGTCGACCCGGCGCAAACCCTGCGCGACGGCTCCGCGATGGACCGGTTCCGCAATCTCGTCACCGCCCAGGGCGGGGACGTCAGCGCCCTCACCTCCAACGCGGGCAACCGCGGACTGCCCATCGGTGCGCACACTGAGACCGTCACGGCCACCCGCGGTGGCACGATGGGAGACATCGACGCGTTGGCAGTGGGTCTGGCAGTCTGGCGGCTAGGAGCCGGCCGCTCCGAGCCGGGCCGCCCCGTTCAGGCCGGTGCCGGAATGCGCATACATCGCAGGCCCGGGGAGCCCGTCGCCGCGGGTGAAGCACTGTTCACCCTCTACACCGACACCCCGGAACGATTCGGGGGGGCCATGTCAGAGCTCGACGGCGCCTGGACCGTCGGTGACCAGGCGCCGGCTGTCCGGCCGCTCATCATCGACCGGATCACGTGAGGAGCTCGCGGTGACGACCGCGCTGAATCTGGACAACATCCGGCGGGCCCCCAAGGCCCTGCTGCACGACCATCTCGACGGCGGGCTGAGACCGGCCACGGTGCTCGACCTAGCCGGCCAGTGCGGCTACCGGGGCTTGCCCGCCACCGACGTCGATTCGCTCACCAGCTTTTTCCGGACGGCCGCCCACAGCGGGTCGCTGGTTCGCTACCTGGAGCCGTTCGCGCACACCGTCGGAGTCATGCAGACACCTGAGGCGTTACATCGCGTGGCCCACGAGTGTGTCGAGGACCTGGCTCGCGACAACGTCGTCTACGCCGAGATCCGGTTCGCCCCCGAGTTGCACATCGACGCCGGGCTGTCCTTGGACGCCGTCGTCGACGCGGTGCTCGCGGGCTTCGCCGACGGTGAGAAGGCCGTGGCCGCATCCGGGCGCGCCATCGTGGTGCGCTGTCTGGTCACGGCCATGCGCCATGCGGCGCGCTCGCGAGAGATCGCCGAGCTGGCGATCCGGTTCCGAGATAAGGGCGTGGTCGGCTTCGATATCGCCGGCGCTGAGGCCGGCTACCCCCCGACCCGGCACCTGGGCGCATTCGAGTACATGCGGAAAAACAACGCCCGCTTCACAATTCATGCTGGCGAGGCGTTCGGATTGCCGTCCATCCAGGAGGCGATCTCGTTCTGCGGCGCTGACCGACTGGGCCACGGGGTGCGGATCGTCGACGACATCGCGGTGCACGGGGACAGGGAGGCGACGCTGGGACGGCTGGCTTCGATCCTGCGGGACAAGCGGGTGCCCTTCGAGCTGTGTCCCAGCAGCAACGTGCAGACCGGGGCCGTCGCCAGCATCGCCGAGCACCCGTTCGCCTTGCTGGCCAAGCTGCGGTTCCGGGTAACCGTCAACACCGACAACCGGCTGATGAGTGATACAACGATGAGCCAGGAGATGCTGCGCCTGGTCGAGGCGTTCGGCTACGGCTGGAGTGATCTCGAGCGGTTTACCGTCAACGCGATGAAGTCGGCGTTCATCCCGTTCCCTGAGCGGTTGGCGCTGATTGACGACGTGATCAAGCCGCGCTACGCGGTGCTCGTCGGCTAGCCGGTCCCTTTTCTCCGCGAGCGCGCGTGTTTGTGCAGTGCCGCGCCGCTAGCGTCGGCATTTTGCGCGCGCTCGTGATGATGAGGGAGGGGTGGCTCACTCCTGGCGCAGTCGGGACTCGAGGAAGGTCTCCAGGGAAAGCCACTGGGCGACCGCGTCAGCGAACGGCGCGCTCGGGCGTGCCGTCGAATCGGGATCGAGCACGTAAGCGATCAGCCGGCCCAGCGCCGTGTCGCGCGCGAGCTTGGCCTCCACGCCGGTCTCCTCGGCATACTCGCCGACGTCGCGCAGCAGTTCCACCGCCAACTCGAGCTGATCGCGGTCCAGACCGTCGGGGCCTTCGGCCAGGTCGTCGGCGATGCCGGTCAGCACATAGATGTTGTCTTCGGTGACCTCGACGCGCAGTGATCCGTCGGTGGCCGCGGTCCGGATGTCGTCGTAGGTGGCCAGGTCGGACAGGTCGTGGTCATGTTCGTCGGCAAGGTAGCGCGCCAACGTTCGCTCCGATCCGAACACGCTGATGCGCCCGTTGCGGCCCAGGAAGATCGGTCGGTCCTGCAGGTAACAGCGCAGCGTGAAGAACGTCCCACTACTGGTCATGAGACGAACCGGGTCGATGCCGACCCGCTGCCAGAAATCCTCGTCGCTGCCCAGCACCCGGTGTTCGGCAGCGGCAGCCAGTTGGGCCGCCTCCTCGTCGGTATCAACGATATCGTCGATGACGACGACCGCGGAGTCGTCGTCGTCTCGCACCGGGGCGGGCTCGTCGAGCTCGGCCTGGGCCTTCTCGACCGCAGTGCTGTCGACCTCGGGGGTGGTGACGATCTCGTCGATCGCATCGACCACCTTGTCCCAACTGCGGGCGATGATCTTCTCGATCGCGGCCCAGCGCTTGCGTCCGGGACGGCCGCTGAACGCCTCCGCCCCGCCCCCGACGGTGCCGAGCATGGGGTTGCCGTTGAAGAACTTGGTGACCGACGGCAGTTCACAGACCGTCCCGATCGATGACACCACCGCCAGCGCGCCGTGCAGTTGGCCGAGACTGTCGTCGGTCGGCTTCTCGGCCAGCAGTTCCTCGAATCCTGCGAGGTCGTGCGTGTGGTCCTCGGCCGGTTCCAGTACGTGGGCGTTGGCCTCGGTCAGCTTCTGCCAACCCGGGTGATCTGTGATGTCGTTGTCGCGGTTGGTCCGGACGAACGCCACCAGGTCGGCGACCGATTCGAACACGTAGAGGTCCTCATCCTTGCCGAGGAAGGCCTCCCACTCGTCGCCGTCGGCGCGCCACCGCGGCGCCCACAGCGTGTACACGTCGCCCTTGGTCAGCCTCAGCCGGATCGGCACGATGTCAGCAGCCATGCGGCACAGCCTAGCCAGGAGGCCATTGCGCACGGCGATCACGGTCCTGGTGTTCACGCCGTGGGCCGCCAGAACCCCTGAAAACCCTGGCCCGCGTTGCTGGTCCGAACCGGTGACAGCTTGACGGGGTCGCCTGCCTCGATCATGGTGCCGTCGCCTACGACCATCGCCACGTGGCCGTCCCATACCGCCAGATCCCCGGGCAACAGCGCACCCGGGGCGACGGCGGCACCGATATCCTGCTCCTGAGCAAGTCGCGGAATATTCAGTCCCGCTTCGCGATACGACCACTGGGTCAGGCCGCTGCAGTCAAGTCCGACGCCCGGCGTGGTTCCGCCCCATTGGTACGGCACCCCGAGCTGGGTCAGCGCATGCCGCACAGCGCTGGCTGCCAGCGCGTTCGGTGCCATCACCATGGTGCCGTCGGGCAGCCGCACCGCCAGCCCGTCGCCGTATGTCGTCTCCTCCGCCGATCGGCTCCAGTCTTCGGAGAATCCGGACAGCTCCCCGAGCCCGCCAACGCCGCTCCAGCTCGCGGGTGTCCCCAGCGGCGCGCCACCGCCTAGGCCGGAGCCCAGGCCGGTATTCGACCCGGTGCCACCGAGGCCCGCCGGCGCTGTCGCGGCAGGGGAGCCGGCCGGTCCCGAGTTGTCCAACGCGGTGGCGTGGCCGTCGAGTTCGGCGAGCAACTCCTCGACCACCGAGATCGCCTCCGCCAGACATCGGCGCGCCTCGCCGAGCAGTTCCGCTGCCACTCCTGGGGAACCCAACTTCTGCTCCAGCGCGCTCGCCCTGGCTTCGAACTCGTCGACGATGGCCTGCAGGCGACGGTGTGCCCGCGCAACCGCGCCGGCGGCGCTGTCGGCCGTCGCACCCAGGTGCCCGGCCCGCTCGGCGGCATCGTCGAGCGCGGCGGTCGTCGTCGTGGCGAACTCGGCGGCGGCGCTGGCTCCCGCACCGGACCACCCTGCTCCGGTGCGCTGCCAGGCCTGCACGACGGAGTTCGCGACGTCGACCAACATGTGGCGGACGCCGGTCAGGAGCGCGGCCGGGTCTGCTGCCGGGTCGCCCGACCATCCGGGGCCTACCAGCGCCCGCACCTCGCGGATCGGCGCCGACAACGACGCGACCAGAGCGCTGGGCATCACCAGGTACCGGTGAGCCGCGTCCCGGCGTCTGCGTCGGCGCCCTCGTAGGCCTGCGCCGCACCGTGCGCGGCCGGGCGTGCCGCCGCGATCGAGGCACCCAACTCGGTGATGCGGCGGGCCTCGATGTCGGCGGCTCGGCTCAGCGCCGCGCCGAACCGGGCCCCAACCGGTCCGAACATCGAGGTGGACGGGCCGCTCAGCGCACTCAGTCGTACCGCGACCGCCTGGAGGTCTGCGACCTGGCCGGCAGCAGCGGAGCCGAAAGCCCGAATGAGGTCGGTGTCTGCAGACAAGCGCGCGAACATACGTTTAGGACGCCGGGCAGCGGCTCCCGGTTCCCGTTAAGGTCGGAATTCATGGATATGCGCGTAGTCGATCACCCGCTGGCCGCCGCACGGCTGACCACTTTGCGTGACGAGCGCACCGACAATGCGGCGTTCCGCGCCGCGCTGCGGGATCTCACCGTGATGCTCGTCTACGAAGCCACCAGGGATCTGGCGATCGAGACCGTCCCGGTTCGCACGCCGATGGCCGACACCGCCGGGGCGAAATTGGCAAATCCGCCCGTGCTGGTTCCGGTACTGCGCGCCGGCCTGGGCATGGTGGATCAGGCGCTGGGGCTCATCCCGGAGTCCCAGGTCGGTTTCGTGGGGGTGGCCCGTGACGAGGAGACACACCGGCCCATGCAGTATCTGGAGTCGCTGCCCGACGACCTCAGTGGGCGACCGGTGCTGGTGCTCGACCCCATGCTGGCGACTGGGGGCTCGATGGTGCACACCATCGAGTTGCTCTACGCCCGCGATGCGGTTGACATCACCGTGGTTTGCGTTGTCGTCGCCCCGGAAGGGCTTGCGGCGCTGGAGAAAGTGGCGCCCAGGATCCGCCTGTTCACCGCGGCAATAGATTCCGGACTCAACGACATCGCCTATATTGTTCCAGGTTTGGGCGACGCGGGGGACCGTCAGTTCGGGCCCCGCTAGGCCCACTGCCGCACGGCCGCGGCGACGGCGTCCTGCAGGTTGGCGGCCCGTTCGCGGGCTGCGGGAAGTTCACCGTCGCAACGAACTTCGATGTAGGACTTCAACTTCGGCTCGGTCCCGGACGGGCGAGTCACCACCCGCACCGATGCGGTGTCGTCAGCGCCGGCGAAGACGAGTGCGTCGGTTCGGACTGCCAGATCGGTGACCGAGATGGCGAAGCCGGCCAGGCGCTGCGGCGGATCGGCGCGCAGTCGGGCCATCAGCGCTGCTGCGGCTTGAGGTGTCTCGACTCGGCGGGTGACCGCGGTGGTGCTGTGCACACCGTAGCGACGGGCCAGGTCGTCGAGTGCGTCGAGCACCGTGCGTCCCCGCCGGCGCAGCGCAACGACGAGGTCGCACAGCAACACGGCAGCGCTGATGCCATCCTTGTCGCGGACCGCGGCTGGATCCACGCAGTGCCCGATGGCCTCCTCGTAGGCATACACCAGCGTCGCATCGGCGATGTCGTCATCGGCGCGGGCCAGCCACTTGAACCCGGTGAGCGTTTCGACGTGGCGTGCCCCGTGGTCGGCGGCGATGTCGGCCAGCATCCGCGACGACACCACCGTGCTGGCTACCACCGCGCTCGCTGCGTTGCTGTGGGAGAGGATGTAATCGCCTAGTAACCAACCGGTTTCGTCACCGGTGAGCATTCGCCAACCAGACGGTGTCGGAAAGCCGACGGCGCACCGGTCGGCGTCGGGGTCCAGTGCGACGGCGATCTCCGCCCCGACGTCGGCGGCAAGGGTAAGGAGTTCGTCGACGGCGCCCGGTTCTTCCGGGTTGGGGAAGGCGACGGTCGGAAAGTCCGGGTCGGGCGCGAACTGGCAGTCGACGACGTGCACGTCGCCGAAACCGGCCAGTGCCAACGCGTCGAGGGCGAACTCGCCGCCGACCCCGTGCAGCGGCGTCAGCGCCACCCGGGCGGAACCGGTGGTGCGGCGAACGGTGGCCGCGTGTTCGATGTAGCCGCGTAGCTGTTCGCCGGCAGAGTCGTGCGCCTGTTCGGCGCGAGGGTCGGCGAGTGGCGTTCGGGGGATCTCGTCGGCGGCTGGTGCCGCAGCGATGGCGCACTCGATGTCGCGGTCGGTCGGCGCCACAATCTGCAGCCCGCCGGGAAAGTACACCTTGTAACCGTTGTCGCTGGCCGGGTTGTGCGACGCGGTGATCTGTACACCCGCGGCGGCACCGGAGTTCCGGACCGCGAACGCGACTGCCGGGGTGGGGACCGGGGTGAACATGAGCGTAGTGGTAAAGCCCTGGGCGGCAAACACTTCCGCCGCAGCTCGGCCGAACTCCGCAGAGCGGTGGCGCGCGTCGTAGCCCACCACGATGCTCCTACCGCCCAGTGACCGGTCGGCCAGTACCCTGGCGACCGCCCAGGTGGTACGCAGCACTACGGCCAGATTCATCCCGTTGGGCCCGGCACGCAGCGGCCCCCGCAGGCCTGCGGTGCCAAAGGTCAGCGGCCGCGCGAACCGCTCTGCGAGTTCCTCGTCGCTGCAGGCGGTGAGCTCGGCAGCGGCGTCCGGATCGGGGTCATGCGACAGCCACTCGGCCACCGCGATCGGCAGTTCTCTCATCGCCTCACCACATCAGAGCCGCTCGATCACCGCCGCGAGCAGGGAACCCATCCGGGCGGCCGACTGACGGCCCGCCTCGAGCACCTCGGCGTGACTGAGCGGCTCGCCGGTCATTCCGGCTGCCAGGTTCGTCACCAGCGAGATGCCCAGCACCCGCGCGTCTGCCGCGCGGGCGGCGATGGTCTCGTGCACCGTCGACATTCCGACCAGATCGGCCCCCAGCGTGCGCAGCATCGCGATCTCGGCCGGCGTCTCGTAGTGCGGCCCCGGCAGGCCTGCATAGACGCCCTCGGCCAGGGTCGCGTCGATCTCGCGCGCGATGGCCCGCAGCCGCGGCGAATACGCGTCGACGAGGTCCACGAACTGTGCGCCCACCAGCGGTGAGCGTGCCGTGAGGTTGAGGTGGTCGCTGATCAGCACGGACTGGCCCACGGTGTATTCCGAGCGCAGGCCGCCAGCGGCGTTGGTCAGTATCACCGTGTGCGCGCCCGCCGCGCAGGCCGTCCGAACCGGATGCACCACGTGGCGCAGTTCGTGCCCCTCGTAGGGGTGGATTCTGCCCAGCACCACCAACACACGATGTGCGCCGATCCGCAACGACAACACCTGGCCGCCGTGGCCCTCGGCGCTGGGCGGGCTGAAACCAGGCAGTTCGGCCATCGGCACAATCGCTGTGATGCCATCGGCCTCGCTCAGCTGTCTCGCCGCCGGGGCCCAGCCGGATCCGAGAACCACCGCGACGTCGTGAGCGTCGACGCCGGTCCGCTCGGCTAGCGCGACCGCTGCCAGCTGAGCCTCGACCGCCGGATCTGCCGGTTTGTCCACGAACGGTAGCTTAGTTCGGCGTCCAGCAGAGCAGTGAGATACTGCCAGCATGCCCACCGCTGCGTCCTCATGCGTGCACGACGCGGTGAACCGACGCCGCGGCGATCTCCTTGAGTTGTCTCACTCCCTGCACGCCGAGCCCGAACTGGCGTTCAACGAGCACCGCAGCTGCGCCAAGACCCTGGCGATGGCCGCCGAGCGGGGATTCGAGATCACCCCGGCGCCGGCGGGTCTGGACACCGCGTTTCGCGCCGACTACGGCAGCGGCCAGCTGGTCATCGGTATCTGCGCCGAGTACGACGCCCTGCCCGGAATCGGTCACGGTTGCGGGCACAACATCATTGCCGCATCGGCGGTCGGTACCGCGCTGGCGCTTGCCGAAGTCGCCGACGACCTCGGCCTGACGGTGGTGCTGCTGGGGACCCCCGCCGAGGAGGCGGGCGGGGGCAAGGTGCTGATGCTCGATGCCGGTGTGTTCGATGACATCGCCGCGACGGTGATGCTGCATCCCGGGCCGCTCGACATCGCGGCTGCCCGCTCGCTGGCGCTGGCGGAGGCCGAGATCCAGTACACCGGGCGGGAATCCCATGCCGCGCTCGCCCCGTATCTCGGGCTCAACGCCGCAGACGCCGTCACGATCGCCCAGGTGGCCGTCGGGCTGCTGCGTCAGCAGTTGGCACCCGGGCAGATGGTGCACGGCATGGTGACAGACGGTGGTCAGGCGACCAACATCATTCCGGCGCGCGCCGAGCTGCGCTACACGATGCGGGCGAACAATTCAGAGTCGTTGTGCGAGTTGCAATCCCGGATGGCCGGATGCTTCGCGGCGGGTGCAGTCGGTACCGGCTGTGAGCACGTCGTCGCCGAGTCTGCGCCGCCCTATGCCGAATTGCGTCCCGATGGCTGGCTGGCCTCGACGCTGCGGGCCGAGATGGTCCGTCTCGGGCGTACCCCGATTCCTGAGGATGTCGAAGCGTCGATGCCGCTGGGCAGCACGGACATGGGCAACGTGACCCATCGGATGCCGGGCATCCACCCGATCGTCGGTGTCGAGGCAGGGGGCGCATCCCTGCACCAACCGGCATTCACCGCGGCGGCGGTGAGCGAGAGCGCAGACACCGCGGTGGTTGAGGGTTCGATCATGCTGGCGCGCACGGTGGTTGCGCTGGCCGAAAACGCGATCGAGCGCGACCGGGTGCTCGAGCAGTGGCGAAGGCGGGCATCATGACCGGGCTCTCGGAGTCCGCCGACGCGTGGCTGAACGCCCACTACGACGACCTGGTCGGATGGCGCCGCCACCTGCACGCTCACCCCGAACTCGGGTGCCAGGAGTTCGGCACGACGCAGTTCGTCGCCTCGCTGCTGGCCGACGCCGGTCTCAACCCCAAGGTCCTGCCCGGCGGTACCGGTCTGACGTGTGATTTCGGCCCCGAACACGGGCCCAGAGTGGCCCTACGCGCCGACATGGACGCGCTACCAATGGGCGACCGGACCGGAGCACCGTACGCGTCGGTGGTCGCCGGCGTCGCCCATGCCTGCGGCCATGACGCGCACACCGCGGTGCTGGTGGGTGCCGCGCTCGCGCTGGCCTCGGCGCCTGAACTGCCCGTCGGCGTCCGGTTGATCTTCCAGGCGGCCGAGGAGCTCATGTGTGGTGCCAGCGATGCGATCGCCGCGGGAGCGCTGAGCGGGGTGACGCGGATCTACGCGCTGCACTGCGACCCACGGCTGGCGGTCGGAAAGGTCGCGACCCGACCGGGGCCGATAACCTCTGCGGCCGACCAGCTCGAGGTGACGATGCACTCGCCCGGCGGGCACACATCGCGGCCGCACCTCACCAGCGACCTGGTGTACGGACTGGGCTCGGTGATCACCGGGCTACCAGGTGTGCTGTCGCGCCGCATCGACCCGCGCAACAGCACAGTGATGGTGTGGGGTGCGGTGAATGCGGGTGTGGCCGCCAACGCGATCCCGCAGACCGGCATGCTGTCCGGCACCATCCGAACGTCCAGCCGCGAGACCTGGCTGACGCTGGAAGGTATTGTGCGGGAGACAGTTACGGCGATATTGGCTCCGCTGGGCATTGAGCACACCGTGCTGTACCGACGCGGGGTGCCGCCGGTGGTCAATGAAGAGGTCTCCACCCGAATCCTCACCCACGCGATCGAGGCGATCGGACCTGCCGTGCTTGCCGACACCCAGCAGTCCGGTGGTGGCGAAGACTTCTCCTGGTACCTCGAGGAGGTGCCGGGCGCCATGGCGCGGCTGGGCGTGTGGAGCGGGCGGGGTGCTCAGATGGATTTGCACCAGCCGACTTTCGACCTGGACGAGGCTGCGCTCGGGGTCGGGGTTCGGCTGCTGGTCAACATCATCGAGCACAGCTGACGTCCCCCTTTTCCCCGCGAGCGCGCGTGTCTGCACAATGGCGCGCCGCAATTTCTGGCATTTTGCGCGCGCTCGGCCATGACGAGTTATGCACAACTGCCATCTGATCCACAGATGACCATCGACACCCACTGCGGTCGGGTCATCGCGGCAGACGATGGCGGCCATGAGCCACGAACTCGGCCGGCTGCTGGAGGCGCAGGGCGGCGTCGCCACCAGCGGCCAGATCCTGACCCACCTGACCCGGCGCAGCTTTGAGGCGCAGGTCAATTCCGGTTCGCTGGAACGGATGTGGCACGGCCTCTACTGCCAGGGCGAACCTACCGACGAGCTTCGGCTGCGTGGCCTGGACCTGGCCTGCGGGAAGCCGGTCGCTGTGTGCCTCGGTACAGCGGCTGAGCTGTTCGGCTTCGATACCGAGGAATCGCGCGATCTGCACGTCCTCAACCCGCCCGGCAGTGCGTTGCGATGCGCCGACGGTCTGGTGGTGCACCGCCGCGACGGGGCGCCGTTGGTTGTGCGGAACGGTCGGCGTGTGACTGCGCCCGCGTGGACGGCTGTTGAGGTCGGGCGAGCGCTGCGCCGTCCCCGAGCCCTGGCCACACTCGACGCGGCGCTGCGTAGCGGCAGCTGCACCCGGCCCGACCTATGGCGTGCCGCTGCCGAGCAGAAAGGGCGCAGAGGCATTGTCGCGGTTCGCGATCTCATTTCCCTGGCCGACACCCGCTCGGAATCGCCCATGGAGAGCGAGGCTCGGCTGGTCATGATCGATGGGGGCCTGCCCATTCCAGTGCTGCAGCATGAAATCGTCGACGGAAACGGGGAGCTCAGACGGCTCGACTTCGCCTGGCCCGAACACCGGGTCGCTGCGGAATACGACGGAACGGCCTGGCACTCGGGCCCCGAGGCAATGCGGCGGGACCGCAGGCGGCTGGCTGCGCTGCTGGATGTCGGCTGGACCGTGGTGCCGATCGTGTTCGAGGACGTCCGTTATCGCGCTTGGGAATTGGCCGCACGTTTGGAGCATCAGCTTCGTCACGCTCGGGCGGCATGAATGCGCGCAAAATGCCGGCAAATGCCGCGCGCCACGGTGCAAACACGCGCGCTCGCGGGGCGAAAGGGCCTAGGTGCCTGGGCCGATGTTTCTGGCCGGCCGGGTGCGCAAACCGTGTACGTATTCATCTGGAGCTCCCGCGATTTCAGCTGCCTCGGCCATCACTCCCAGATAGCGCGCCGACGGGATGCCCCCCTCCCAGGCGTCCACCACATACAGCCACGCCAGCACCGGGTCGGTCGTCGTGTCCGACGACAACCGCTCAACCCGGCAGCGGATCTTCTTGTGAACGCCGAGCTCGGAACCCTCCCAACGATCGAGGTTCGCCTCGTCGTCCCTGGTCATGTCGTAGAGCACGACGAACACCCTGGAGGTCGGATCCTCGACGACGGTGGCCAGTGCGCCTTCCCAACCGATGTCTGCGCCGCCGAAGGTCAGACGCCAGCCGTGCAGCCATCCGGTCCCGGCCATGGGGGAGTGCGGTGCTCGCTGCAGCATCTGCTCAGGATGCATATTTGATCCGTAGGCGGCGTAGATCGGCACGCGAGCAGCTTAGTCGCATCGTAGTAGGCCGGCCGACATCGCGCAGGCTCGGAGGATCTGAACCCTTCGGCGGCCCAGGTGTCCTAGGTTGAAACGGTGGCAACGCGCATCGTGATCATCGGCGGCGGGCCGGCGGGGTATGAGGCCGCACTGGTAGCCGCCGCCCATGGACGGGACGTCACCCAGGTGACGGTGGTCGACTCAGACGGGATCGGTGGTGCCTGCGTCCTCTATGACTGCGTGCCATCGAAGACGCTGATCGCTTCGACCGGGGTGCGCACCGAGTTGCGTCGCGCCCAGGGGCTTGGCTTCGACATCAGCATCGACGTCGCGAAAATCTCGCTCAGCCAGATCAACAACCGGGTCAAGACGCTGGCCGCGTCGCAGTCCGCCGACATCGGCAGCCAGCTGATGAATCAGGGTGTGACGATCATCGGTGGATACGGTGAGTTCGTCGACGACACCTCGGGGATGGCCCATCACAGAGTCAAGGTGACCACACCCGACGGCAAGGTCGGTGTGTTGAAGGCCGACGTGGTGCTCATCGCTACCGGTGCCAGCCCGCGGGTGCTGCCCAACGCTGTCCCCGACGGGGAACGCATCCTGACCTGGCGCCAGCTCTACGAGCTGCCTGAGCTACCGGAGCACCTGATCATCGTGGGTTCGGGGGTGACCGGCGCGGAATTCTGCAATGCCTACACCGAGCTCGGGGTGACGGTGACGGTGGTGGCCAGCCGGGACCAGATCCTGCCGCACGAGGACTCCGATGCCGCCGCGGTGCTCGAGAAGGTGTTCGCCGAGCGTGGCGTGACGCTGGTGAAGAACGCTCGCGCCGACTCGGTCACCCGGACTGCCGCGGGGGTCAAGGTGAGCATGGCCGACGGCCGTACGGTCGAGGGTAGCCACGCTCTGATGACGGTCGGATCGGTGCCCAATACCGACAGGCTGGGCCTGGACAGGGTCGGCATCGAGCTCAAACGCGGTGGTTACATCCCCGTCGACCGGGTTTCGCGCACCTCGGCTGCGGGCATTTACGCCGCGGGCGACTGCACGGGTCTGCTGCCGCTGGCTTCGGTGGCCGCCATGCAGGGCCGCATCGCGATGTACCACGCGCTGGGGGATGGGGTGTCTCCGATCCGGCTGCGCACGGTCGCGTCGGCGACGTTCACCCGTCCCGAGATCGCTGCGGTCGGTATCCCGCAATCGGCGATCGACGACGGCAGTGTGCCGGCGCGCACCCTGATGTTGCCGCTGAACACCAACGCCAGGGCGAAGATGTCGCTGCTCCGGCACGGTTTCGTCAAGATCTTCTGCCGGCCGGCCACCGGCGTGGTGATCGGCGGCGTGGTGGTGGCGCCGATCGCCTCGGAGTTGATCCTGCCGATCACGCTGGCGGTGCAGAACCGGATCTCGGTGACCGACCTCGCGCAGACGCTGTCGGTGTACCCCTCGCTGTCGGGTTCCATCGTGGAGGCAGCGCGCCGACTGATGGCGCACGACGATCTGGACTGAACACAAGTAGCCTGAGGCGGACAACAGTACTGATGAGTAACAAGGAGTCGGTCAACGTGGGTGACCCGATCCCCGGCCCGGGTAACGGGCAGACCTTTCTGAGCCCCGAGCAGCGCGCACGCGCCTGGACTCGGCTCGGTGACGAGCAGTTCGACGTCGTCGTGGTGGGCGGCGGCGTCGTCGGCGCCGGCGCGGCACTGGATGCGGCGACGCGGGGTCTCAAGGTGGCGTTGGTCGAAGCCCGCGACTTCGCCTCGGGAACCTCGAGCCGGAGCAGCAAGATGTTCCACGGCGGACTGCGCTATCTGGAGCAACTGGAGTTCGGCCTGGTGCGCGAGGCGCTCCACGAGCGTGAGCTGTCGTTGACGACGCTGGCGCCACATCTGGTCAAACCCTTGCCGTTCCTGTTTCCGCTGACCAATCGTTGGTGGGAACGACCCTATATGGCGGCGGGCATCATGCTTTACGACCAGCTGGGTGGTTCTAAATCCGTTCCGGCGCAAAAGCATTTGACGCGGGCGGGCGCGCTGCGCTTGTCGCCCGGCTTGAAGCGCAGTTCGTTGATCGGTGGAATCCGCTACTACGACACCGTTGTCGATGACGCGCGGCACACGATGACGGTGGCCCGTACCGCAGCGCACTACGGTGCGGTGGTTCGCACGTCGACGCAGGTGGTGGCGTTGCTGCGAGAGGGTGATCGCGTCACTGGGGTGCAGGTACGCGACTCCGAAACCGGCGCGGTCACCGAGGTGCAGGGTCACGTCGTGGTCAATGCCACCGGTGTGTGGACCGACGAGATTCAGGCACTGTCCAAGGAGCGCGGTCGATTTCGGGTGCGGGCATCCAAGGGCGTGCACATCGTGGTGCCCCGCGACCGGGTCGTGAGCGAAGTCGCGATCATCCTGCGCACAGACAAGTCGGTGCTGTTCGTGATCCCGTGGGGCACGCACTGGATCATCGGTACCACCGACACCGACTGGAACCTCGACCTGGCACATCCAGCGGCCACCAAGGCCGACATCGACTACCTCCTCAGCACCGTCAATACCGTGCTGGCAACCCCGTTGACCCACAACGATATTGACGGCGTGTATGCCGGGCTTCGGCCCCTGCTGGCGGGGGAGAGCGAGGAGACCTCAAAGCTGTCCCGTGAGCACGCCGTGGCGGTGCCCTCACCGGGCCTGGTGGCGATTGCCGGCGGCAAGTACACCACCTATCGAGTGATGGGGCAGGACGCGATCGATGCCGCAGCGGAGTTCGTGCCGACCCGGGTGGCGCCGTCGATCACCGAAAAAGTCCCCCTGCTGGGCGCTGACGGCTACTTTGCGCTGGTGAACCAAACTGAGAGTGTCGGAGCACATTACGGCCTGCATCCCTATCGGGTACGCCACCTGCTGGATCGGTACGGTTCGCTCATCGGTGAGGTGTTGCAGCTGGGTGAGGACCGGCCCGACCTGCTGAATCCGATCACCGAAGCGCCCGTCTACCTCAAGATCGAGGCGGCATACGCTGCGGCGGCCGAAGGGGCGCTGCATCTCGAGGACATCCTGGCCCGCCGGATGCGGATTTCCATCGAGTACCCGCACCGCGGCGTTGATTGCGCTCGCGAAGTCGCCGAAGTCGTTGCGCCGATACTGGGTTGGACCGCCGAAGACGTCGACCGCGAGGTCGCGACGTACCTGGCGCGGGTCGAGGCGGAGGTGCTCTCTCAGGCCCAGCCCGACGACGAATCCGCCGATGCGCTTCGAGTGGCCGCACCGGAGGCCCGCGCGGAGATCCTCGAGCCGGTGCCGCTCACATGACGAGCCGGCGCGCCCCTGGGATTCGGTGGGCCCCGGGGCTTCGGTGACTCCGGACCCCGGGGGTAGGGCCCGGGAGAAGGCCCGTGGAACGGCCCGCAAGAAGGCCCGCGCGAGGTCACAGCCACCGCTACCGGTGCGAGATGGACTTGGGCCGGCGCGGGTCAGGTTGCGCGGCGGCGCGGTTCTGGCGGAGTTGGCGGATCGCTTCGGGGAGGAGGCCGCGGCCAAGGTGCTCAATGGCGACGTGCTGACCGCTGAGGGCGGCATCGTCACTGCATCGACCGTGCTGCCACCTAACTCGCCTGTCTATCTGTACCGCGACTTACCTGTCGAGGTAGCGGTCCCATTCGATATCCCTGTCCTCTACCGCGACCGGGACATCGTCGTCGTCGACAAGCCCCACTTTTTGGCCACCATGCCACGCGGACGCCACGTCGCCCAGACCGCACTGGTGCGGCTGCGTCGCGAGCTGGACCTGCCCGAGCTGAGCCCCGCCCACCGGCTGGACCGGCTGACCGCGGGGGTGTTGCTGTTCACCGTTCGACGCGAGGTGCGCGGGGTCTATCAGTCGATGTTCGCCCAGGGGATGGTGCGCAAGACGTACCTGGCGCAGGCGCCCGTCAACGCTGACCTTGTGTTCCCGGTGACGGTGCGAAGTCGAATCATCAAGCGGCGGGGCCACTTGCAGGCGGTCGAGGTGTCGGGTGTGACGAATGCCGAGACGCTTGTCGAGCACCGCGGCGGCGGAAACTACCGACTGACCCCGCGCACCGGGCGTACCCACCAACTGCGCGTGCACATGGCGTCGCTGGGTTTGCCGATTACCGGTGATCCGTTGTACCCCGACGTTGTTGATGTCGACGCCGACGATTTCTCCACGCCGCTCAGTCTGCTGGCACACAGCCTGGAGTTCGAGAATCCGCTGACCGGGGACATGCAGCGGTTCGCCAGTGCCAGGACGATGCCCGGCGGCTGAGTGTGTGCACGGCCGTGGCTGCGTTCAGCCCCGCGAAGTCGCCCCGACTGCCACAATCAGGGGTACGTCGGCGGCCACGGTCGTAGAAACCCTGAGGAGCGCAACAGTGCGCGAGAACTGGCTCGTTGCCACAGTCAGGCTGTGCCACTGCGGCGTGTTCAGCCCCGTGCCGGTCCAGAAGAGCGGCAGTTAGGTGGACCGCTCGAAGTTCGACAGGCTGTTCGACATGACGGACCGAACGGTGATCGTGACCGGTGGGAGCCGCGGAATCGGGTGGTCTCTGGCGCAGGGCTATGTTCTGGCCGGCGCCCGTGTCGTGGTGGCCAGCCGCAAGGCTGATGCGTGCGAGCGGGCGGCGCGGCAGCTGCGCGATCTGGGCGGCGAGGCGATCGGGGTGCCGACGCACGTCGGAGACGTCGACGACCTCGGTGCGCTCGTTGCGCGCGCCGTCGCTGAGTTCGGTGGTGTGGACGTCCTGGTGAACAACGCGGCCAACGCACTGGCCCAGCCGCTGGGGCAGGTGACGGTCGACGCGCTGACGAAGTCGTTCGAGGTCAATCTGCGCGGACCGGTGTTACTGGTTCAGGAGGCATTGCCGCACCTGAAGGTCAGTCCGCACGCCGCGGTGCTCAACGTCGTCTCGGTCGGCGCGTTTGTGTTCGCACCGATGCTGTCCATCTATGCGTCCATGAAGGCCGGGCTGATGTCGTTCACCCGCTCGATGGCCGCTGAGTTCGCGCACGACGGCGTCCGGGTGAACGCCTTGGCCCCCGGTCCAGTCGATACCGACATGATGCGAAAGAACCCGCAGCAGGCCATCGACGGGATGGTTGATGGCACGCTGCTGCGCAGACTCGCGGATGCAGACGAAATGCTGGGTGCTGCATTGCTTTTGACCTCAGATGCGGGTAGCTACATCACCGGCCAGGTGGTTATGGTCGACGGCGGGGGGACGCCGCGCTAGCGCCACGGGGCGCAATGAGCGGGCCGACAGTATCTGCCAGTCGCGGATACACGATCGCAGGACCGATCCAACGGGACAGGAAAGCGCGCAACTCGGTGCTGTTGCGCCGGGGGTTGCCACTGTCGATGAGAAACGAATTCATCACCCGCAGCAGGAACTCGTTCAGCTCAGCCAGTGCCGGTTCATCGAAACCGTATGCAGCCCAATCGATGTCCAGTCGGTGCAGTATCGACCGACCGAATGTGTGGGCGGTGTCAGATGTGAAGGAACCGCCGACGGAGTGCGTGCCCCGCTGGCTGAGCAAGAATTCGATCTGGGGGTCGTCGGCGAGCGATTCGATGGTGAACGCCATGCCTTCGACCAGTGTGGTGACCGGGTCGGTCTCCTCGCGTACCCGCCTTTGTAGACGGTCAAGGAACCCGTCGGCCTTCTGCATCGCGCAGGCGACGAGCAGCGCCTCGGTGCTGGGGAAATAGCGGTACACGGTCTGGCGGGTGACACCGAGGTCGCGTGCGACGTCGGCGATGCGCATCGACGAGCCACGCTCGGCGACGATGCGGTCCGCCGAGACCAGGATGCGCGAAATCGCCTCCTCGTCGGACGCGGGCGGATTTCCCGACCAACCGTGGCTTCGCATTGCTCACCGATGATAGTCACCGTCAACATTGACGCTGCGCCGAAATCGCATTCCAACAGCGAGCCCCGGCCAATCGCCTTTCAGCCGTCGCTGCGCCAGCCGGCGACGCCGATGGTGATCATCCGTAGCTGTTTGATGGCGGTGCGCCGGATCTCTTCGACCGTCGCGGCGTCCGAGGCGTCTTCGATCGCTTCGGCGATGACGATCATCGAGTTGACGAACACACTGGCCAAGATGTTGAGGTCTTCACTGCTCCAGTTGTTGAGGCCGGGGAAGCGGGCCAAATCGATGGCCAGTTCGGAGGTGATCAACCGGATCTCGGTGCGAATGGCGTACCGCAACACGGTGACGCCGCTGTTGCGTTCACGCCCGATGAAACGCCAGTGTTCCCGGCGTTCCTGGACGCCCTCGATGAGGATGTCGACCGAGGATTCGATGACCCGGTTGGGGTCCAGCTTTCCGGCGCGACCGCCACGCAACATGTCGCGCAGGGTTCGAAACGATTCGTCGATGAGAACCAGCCCCAGGGCCTCCATCGACTCGAAATGGCGGTAGAACGCGGCAGGCACGATGCCGGCCTCGCGGGTGACTTCGCGCAGGCTCATCGCGCTGAAGCTCTGGTCGGCAAGCAGTTGCAACGCCGCGGAGACGATGGCGCGCCGGGTCGCTTCCTTGCGCTGCTCCCTGGTCAGAGTGGCTTTTTCCGGGCCCTCTCTGCTGCGTTTGGACTCTCTGGATCGCGACCGGCTCGATCTGCCCGGGCGTTCGTTGGGCGATCTGGGCGTACGACTGTTCACTATGTGTGAAACGTACCACAACCAGTGGTTTTGCATTGACGAGCCGGGCGCATCTGGTCAATGGTGTACATATGTTCACTCAAACTTTGGTCAAACCACGACGGCGCTCGGCGCTGCTGGACCTACTCACCGGTCCGCATGGAGTCGACCGCTTCACCGAATTGGTAGACCCCACCTGGACCCGTAGCCAAGCCCGCGCCCGAATCGGCGCGGTGCGCCGCACCACCCCGCGCAGCGTCACGCTGACCCTTGAGCCCAACCGGGCGTTTCCCGGATTCCGGGCCGGGCAGCACATCAACCTGTCGGTCGAGATCGACGGCCGCCGCCGCACCAGGCCGTACTCACCGGCTAACGCCGACACCGACCGGTTCATCGAGTTGACGATCGGCCGCCACGAGGGCGGTCTGGTGTCGACCTATCTGTTCGAGCACGCCCACGCGGGCATGGTCGTCGGCTTGGACTCCGTCGGCGGCGATTTCACCCTGCCCGACAGCCCAGGCGACCGGTTGCTGTTCATCTCCGGCGGCAGCGGCATCACCCCGGTGATGTCGATGTTGCGTACGTTGCGGGCGCAGCGGTACAAGGGCGAGGTCGCGTTCATCCACTACGCGCGGTCTGCGGTGGAAGCCTGCTACCGCGACGAACTCGCTGACATCGCTCGCGCGCTACCGAATGTGCAGGTGCTGCACGGATACAGCCGGGCCGCCGCAGGTTCGGATCTGTCCGGCCGTTTCGGGTCTGTGCATCTCGCCGCCGCGGGATTTCGGCGCAGTACGTCACTCTCAGCAGGACGAACTGCGCCGAAATCGCAAGCGGTGTTCGTTTGCGGGCCGCCTGCGCTTGTCGAGGCGGTCCGCCGGCGCTATCCAGATGCCCAGGCGGAGAGCTTCGTGCCGCCGGTACTGGACCTGCCGACCGAACCGTCGGGTGGCCGAGTGACTTTCGCCGACAGCGGTGTCGAGATCACCGATGACGGCCGGACGCTGCTCGATCAAGCCGAGGCGGCCGGGCTGACGCCCGAGAGCGGCTGCCGGATGGGAATCTGCTTTTCCTGCACTCGCCGCAAGACCAGTGGTGCGGTGCGCAACGTCATCACCGGTGCGGTGTCCAGCGCCGAACAGGAGGACGTGCAGATCTGTGTGTCAGCCCCCGTCGGCGACGTCGACGTATCCCTTTAGTGACGTATCCCTTTAGTTCTGTAGCCCTTTAGTTCTGGGACAGAACTCAACCCCTCTAGACAGAAAAGGAGTCTCCCATGACTCTCGCCATCAACCCCGTTCAGGCCAAGACCCTCGAGAAGATGGTCGGGGGCCGAAAAGTCACCCTGACCCCCGAGCAGGCTGACGCCTTCGGCGCCGAGCTGGACGAACTCAAGGAGCGCGTCATCGCCGATCTCGGCGATCGCGACGCCAGCTACATCCGCCGGATGATCAAAGCGCAACGCGCACTCGAAGTCGGCGGCCGCGCAATGCTGTTCGGCGGAATCTTGCCGCCGTTCTGGTTGGCCGGCAGCGCGATGCTGGGCCTGAGCAAGATCATCGACAACATGGAGATCGGCCACAACGTGATGCACGGCCAGTACGACTGGATGGGCGACCCAGCGATCTCCAGCAAGGGCTTCGAATGGGACACCGCATGCCCGGCCGATCAGTGGCGCCACTCGCACAACTACATGCACCACACCTACACCAACATCGTCGGCTTGGACCGTGACGTCGGCTACGGCATCCTGCGCATGAGCGAGGACCAGAAGTGGCGGCCGTACTTCCTCGGTAACCCGGTATATGCCTTCCTGCTGATGTTGATGTTCCAGTACGGGGTGGCGCTGCACGAACTCGAGGCTGACCGCATCCGCACCGGCGAGATCTCGCTGTCGGACAAGCGCGAGATTCTGCAGGGTATTTGGCGCAAGACCAAGCGCCAGACGCTGAAGGACTACGTGGCGTTCCCGTTGCTGGCCGGGCCCTTCGCGCCATGGGTGTTCACCGGCAACTTGACCGCCAACCTGATGCGCAATGTCTGGTCGTACATGATCATCTTCTGCGGGCATTTCCCTGAAGACGTCCAGGAGTTCTCGATCGAGGAGACCAAGGCGGAGTCGCGGGGCCAATGGTATTTTCGCCAGGTCCTCGGCTCGGCGAACCTCACCGGGTTTTCCCCCCGTCGCTCCGCTCGGCCCGAATCGGCAAAGCTTTTTCATATTCTCAGCGGGAATCTGTCCTTCCAGATCGAGCACCATCTGTTTCCTGACATCCCGGCCCACCGGCACGCGGAGATCTCGACTGAGGTGCGCGACATCTGCGAACGCTACGGCGTTCCCTATAACACCGGGCCGCTGCCGCGACAGTTCGCGACCGTGGTGCGCAAGATCGTCAAGCTCGCGCTGCCCTGGACCTGAGCCGGAGTTCGCCCTCCCACGCCCCAACCTCGCCGAGATCGCAACTGACGCTGCGGCCTACGCTTCTCTGCGGGAATGCCAAGTCAGCCAAAGAAGATCACTAGCGCTGGCAGCCCGGGCACCAGTAGGTGACCCGGTCCCCGGAGCTATCGGTGTCGATGAGCGTGCCGCAGCGACGGCAGGCCAGGCCGGATCGGCCGTACACCCACAGATCCTTGCCCGCACGGGTGTCGCCGGTCGTGGTGCGGTTTACCCGTGACCGGTTGGCCCACAACATCTGCTGTGCCCGGGTGGCCAAGCGCAATGGGTCCGCGAGCTCGGAGACGGCGGTCGTTGGTCGCAACCCGAAGATAAAACAGAGCTCGTTGGCGTAGACGTTTCCTACGCCTGCCACCACCCGCTGGTCCAGCAACGCCTCGGCCAGCGGGCGGTCCGGCGCGGCCGTCAGGTTGCCCGCAGCGGTGTCGGCCGACCAGTCATCGCCGAGCAGGTCGGGGCCCAGACCGGCGACAGCATCGACATCGGTGGCGCGGTCGAGAATTTCCAGTATTCCGAGGTCCACACCGAACGCCCGGGAGTCGGCTGTTTCCAGAATGATTCGCACCTTATGGGCTGGAGCTCGGAGGCGGCCGATCTGCCAGCTGCCGTCCATCTTGAGGTGCGAATGGATGCTGGCCGACCCCACCCGGATGAACAGATGCTTGCCTCGGCAGAGTACTTCGTCGACCAGCTGACCGGTGAGGTCGACGGTGGCGTAGCGGGGGACTCGGACGTCGCACCGGGTCAACTCCTTTCCCGCCAACGCCGTCCGCAGTTTCGCGGCCGTGCGGTAAACGGTGTCGCCTTCAGGCATCAGCGCAGCCGCAGCCCGCGCGGGGTCTTGGCGAACCCCGCCTGCGTCAGCGCCAGGGCTACTACGGAGTCACGGTCGTCGAACACGGCCACACCGTCGATGCGGTCCACCAGCAACGCCGGCACCTGCCGGCGAGTAACCAGCTCTGCCAGGGCGACTGCCGCCGCGTGATGTGTCGCGGAATCGGTGGTGAAGCTCAGCAGCGAGCGGCCCCCGCGCTCGACGAACCAGGCCAGCTCGCCGTCAACGAGCACCACCAGCGCCCCGGCTTTGCGGCCCGGCCGGTGGGCGGTATCGGTTCCACTGCGTGCCGGCCAGGGCAGCGCGGCCCCGAACGGGTTGGCTGGATCGGTCGCGGCCAGGGCGATCGCTTGCAGAGCGCCCTGCGCTTCGTCGATGCTGTCTGCGTGGGTGCGCAGTCTGTCCACGGTGCTGGCCGTCGCGAATTGTGCCCCACCGAGGGATTCGACGAAATAGCCGCGCTGACAACGACCCGCGTCCTCCATGGCGGTGAGCACCTTGTACAGCGAGGCGAAGCCACCCGGGATGTTCTCGGCCGCCACTGCACCTTTGGTCAGCACTCCGTGGCGGGCCAGCAACTGGTCGGCGTGGAAATGCGCCCGTACCGTCGAGTCCCCTTCGGCGGCGGGTAATGCCGACCAGCGCCCGGCAACTGTGGGGTCGGAGTCGCGGTGCGCACCCGAGCTGATGGAGTAGCGGCTCAGCCTCGGTGCGCGACGATGGCGGTGCGACGGCGCGGCCGCCCGACGCGTACCCGAGCCCCGGGATCCGGCCAACAGCGCGCGCACCGGCGCGAAGGTGTCACCGCCCACGCTTCCCGACCAGATAAGTTGCCATAGTGCTGCTTTGAGTGACTCCGTGCTCACCCCGTCGGTTGCGATCTGGCGGAAAAAATACGCCCCGCCGCCGCTGAGGGCAGCCAGGATGGCGTGGTGGACATCGGTGAGGTCGACGTTTGTGGGCGGGGCCAGCGACAGCGCTGCGGTTTCGGCGGGGTGGAACGCGACCCAGCCATCGGCCGCCGACAGCGCCCCGACGCCGGACCACAGCACCTCACCGGAGGCGAGCAGTTCGTCAAGCATGCCCGGCTGATAGTCGCGCACTCGCTGGCTGAAGATCAGCGGCTCCACCGCCGACGCAGGCATCGGGACACCGGCGAGCTGGTCGATCACCGCGGCCAGCCCGTCGACGCCGGATCCGGCCTCACCGCCCAATAGTTGCCAGGCTGGCAGGAAGCGACCCAGCGCGGCGGGGCTCACCGGCTCGATCTGGGCCCGCAGCGCAGCCAGTGATCGCCGCCGCAGAATGCGCAGCACCTCGGCATCGCACCACTGGTCCGCACCGCCGGAATCCACCGGCACGTCGATGAACTCGCCGCGCATCAACTTGCCGTCGGCGGCCAGCCGGCCGAGTACATCACCGGCCACTCGCAGCCCCAGGCCGAACCGGGTCGCCGCGTCGACGGTGGTGAACGGCCCCCGGGTGCGCGCGTACCGTGACAGCAGCTCACCCAACGGATCGACCAGCTCCTCGAGAAACGCCATCGGGACGCCGACGGGCACCGCGACCCCCACGCCATCGCGCAACCGGCCGATGTCCTCGACCGCGACCCACCAGGTCTGGCCGGCGAACGCGACCGTCACGGCGCGCTTGGTCGTCAGCAGACCTTCCAGCCAGCCGCCGACATCGGCGCGGGTGCACCGTTGGGCGACTTCGTCGGCCGTCAACGGCCCCAGTAGACGCAGCAGGTCTGCCACGCCCTCGGCGTCGCGGGCTAACCGGTCGGGGGTCAGATGCTGAAGCTGGCGTTCGGTGTTGGCGACCACCGCGGCGTCGAGCAGTTCGCGCAGCTCAACCCGACCCAGCAGTTCGGCCAGCAGCTTGGGGTCCAAAGACAGCGCGGCGGCTCGGCGTTCGGCCAGCGGGCTGTCGCCCTCGTACATGAACGCCCCGACATAACCGAACAGCAGCGAAGCGGCGAACGGCGACGGCGTCGGAGTCTCGACCTCCAGCAGGCGCACCCGACGCTGGGCAACCCGCCCCATCAGCGAGACCAGCGTCGGTACGTCGTAGACGTCCTGCAGGCATTCGCGCACCGCTTCCAGCACGATGGGAAAGTCGGGGTAATTGCGGGCGACATCGAGCAGTTGAGCTGCCCGCTGGCGCTGATGCCACAGCGGAGACCGCTTGCCGGGGTGGCGGCGCGGCAGCAGCAACGCTCGGGCGGCGCACTCCCGGAAGCGGGACGCGAACAGCGCCGAACCGCTCACCTCCGCGGTGACCAGCGGTTCGATCTCGTCGGGATCGAAGACGAAGATATCGGCGCCAGGAGCAGTTCCGTCGGTATCGGGCAGCCGGACGATGATGCCGTCGTCGGAGGCGGTCGGCTTCTCGTCGATGCCGTACCGTTCGTAGAGTCGCTTGCCGACCGCCAGCGCCAAAGGCCCGTGCACCCGCAGCCCGTAGGGCGAGTGCAGAATCACCCGCCAGTCGCCGAGCTCGTCGCGAAAGCGCTCGACGACCAGCGCGGTGTCCGATGGTACGGATGAGGTCGCTGCCCGCTGCTCGTCGATCAGCTGCCACAGGTTGTCGGTCGCGAACCCGTCGAACCCCACTGCGTGGCAGCGCTGTTCGAACTGCGCCCGGTCAAGTCGGGCAAGCTCCCCGGTGAACGCACCGATCGCCTCGCCGAGCTCGGCGGGCCGGCCGACGCCGTCGCCGCGCCAAAACGGTAGTCGGGCCGGCTGACCGGGGGCGGGAAGGACCAGCACCCGGTCGTGGGTGATGTCGGTGATCCGCCAACTCGTCGCGCCCAGCGAGATCACATCGCCGGGGCGGGACTCGTAGACCATCTCTTCATCGAGTTCACCAACCCGGGAGGGCTTTTCGGAGTCGGCGCTGGAGGCCAGGAAAACGGTGAAGAGACCACGGTCGGGAATCGCCCCGCCGGAGGTGACGGCGAGTCGCTGAGCGCCGGGACGCGCGGTCAGGGTTCCCGAATCGCGGTCGTAGACGATGCGGGGGCGCAACTCGGCGAACTCCGTCGATGGGTACTTACCCGACAGCAGGTCCAGCGTCGCTTCGTATGCGCTGCGCGGCAGCGTGGAGAACGGCGCGCTGCGCCGGACGGTGTCGAACCATGCCTCGGCGTTGATCGGTTCCAGCGCACACGCGGCGACGGTGTGCTGGGCCAGAACATCGAGCGGGTTGGCGGGCACTCGCATGGTTTCGATCTGACCGGCGAGCATCCGTTGCACGCTGACGGCGCAGCCGATCAGATCGGTACGGTGCTTGGGGAGCAGCACGCCCTGGCTGATCTCGCCGACCTGGTGACCCGCCCGGCCGATGCGCTGCAGACCGCTGGCCACCGATGGCGGGGTCTGGACTTGAATCACCAAATCCACTGAGCCCATGTCAATTCCGAGCTCCAGGCTGGATGTTGCGACGACGGCCTTGAGGCGCCCGCTCTTGAGCGCATCCTCGACCTCGGCGCGGGCTTCCTTGCTGACCGAGCCGTGGTGGGCGCGGGCCAGCACCGGCTCGGCGCCGTAGGTCTGACCGCTGGCCATGACAAGGGCGGGCGCGCCGCCGGCGACACCGGGGTTGCGGGCGCCCAGCTCGTTGCCGGTGCGTTCGGTGTGAATCTCGTTGAGCCGGGACGTCAGTCGCTCGGCGAGGCGCCGCGAGTTGGTGAACACGATCGACGAGTTGTGCGCCTCGATCAGGTCGACGATGCGTTCCTCGACGTCGGGCCAGATGGAGTTGTTCTCGAGGTTCGCCATGTCGGGAACCGGCACCTGCACGGTCAGGTCGAAGGTCTTGGCCGCGGGCGGGGCCACAATCGTGGTGGTGGCGGTGCCGGAAAGGAAGCGGGCGACCTCTTCGGGCGGGCGCACCGTCGCCGACAATCCGATCCGCTGCGCGGGTCTGTCCGCCAACGCGTCGAGCCGCTCAAGTGAGAGCGCCAGATGGGCGCCGCGTTTGGTCCCCGCGACCGCATGCACCTCGTCGACGATGATGGTCTGTACGCCGGCCAGCGTGTTGCGGGCGGCCGAGGTCAGCATCAGGAACAGCGACTCGGGGGTGGTGATCAGAATGTCGGGCGGCTTGGTGAGCAGTTCCCGGCGGCGGCGAGGCGTGGTGTCGCCGGAGCGTACGCCGACGCTGATGCTCGGAGGTGTCTGCCCGCTGCGTTCGGCGATGCGCGAGATGCCGGTCAGCGGTGTGCGCAGGTTGCGTTCCACGTCGACGGCCAGTGCCTTCAAGGGCGAGACGTACAGCACCCGGGTGCCCACTGGGTGCTGTGGGTCTGGCGGAGGCTGGGCCAGGCGATCGATCGCCCACAGGAACGCCGCGAGCGTCTTACCCGACCCGGTCGGGGCGATGACCAGCGTGTTGTCGCCGTCGGCTATGGCGTTCCAGGCTTGGTCCTGGGCTGGCGTGGGCTCGACGAAGGTGCCCGCGAACCACTCCCGCGTCAGAGGGCTGAAGCGGGAGAGCGGATCGGTTGCCGCGGGCACATGTCCATGGTGCCCCCCACCTCCGACAGAACGCCGGTCGCGGTACCAACCGGGCGCCGGTCCCGTTAACTCCGCGGGGGTGCCCAGTTCTGCATCCGCGTGCGGCGGGCCGCGTCAACCGCGTGCGGCGAGCCGCGTTCCGATTCGCTGTCGCGGCCTGTTCGAGGTCGGGACGCCGTCGTATTCAGGCGTTGCCAGGGATGTCATTTCGGCGTCCGGTTGCTAGGCTCGCTTCAGTGACGCGCCGCCTCGCTGGTGGGTCAGCCTCGCTGGTGGGGCAATTGTGGTGTTTGCTACGAAACGCAGAGTGGAGATTGTTCATGCGGTTCCGGTACTTGCTCGTAGCGCCCCTGCTTCTGCTCTCCGGAGTCGCCGGCGCTCCGTCCGCGGCAGCCGAGTGCACCACGTCGGGGAACACCACAATCTGCTCCTTGGGATCGGATGACGACAGCGCTACACCCGAAAGGGGGCCATCTAGATTGCCTTTTGTGCCCTACCCGTGCTTTTACGACTATTACTGCAACGAGGGCTACAACTGGTTCACCCCCTGAGCGGTGCACGCCGACCATAATTCAACCAAGTGGACTGAGGATTAATCGATGTTGTCTCACAAAACCTTCGCGCGACGCATGCTGCTGGCGACCGTGGGTACCGGTGCAGTCTTGCTTGGCACCAGCCTGCCCGCGCACGCCCAACCCGATCCGCCGAACTGCACAGCGGCAGACCTCGCGGGCATCATGTCCGGGATCACTGCCGCCACGTCGGCCTACCTCTTCACCCATCCGCCGGTCAACGAATTCATGACCGGCCTGGGGGACCTGCCCGCCGACGAGAAGAAGGCCGCGCTGGGGGCGTTCCTGGACGCCAACCCACAGACGCAGGCCGATCTCCA
Organism: Mycobacterium sp.; assembly: GCF_049608025.1. Classification (GTDB taxonomy): domain Bacteria; phylum Actinomycetota; class Actinomycetes; order Mycobacteriales; family Mycobacteriaceae; genus Mycobacterium. The sequence continues at coordinate 60,509 of NZ_JBMYXC010000012.1, forward strand.
GGGCATCCGTCAGCCCGCGGTGGACTTCCGGAACCGCTGCGGCGTAGGCCCGGGTCCCCTCGATCGGTAGTAAGCTCGGCCCGCCCTGCTGAGGGGCGCCCGAATCCGGGGCGTCCGATTCGAAGGCGGCCGATTGGAAGGCGTCGGCGAATCCCGTTGGGGCAGTGAGTCGGTGGCTGAGGCGTCACGATTCGGCGACAGCCGGTTCCCGCCCGAGGGCTCAGCGTCGGCTACGCTGCCAGGGTGAGGGATGACTGAATTTACGCGAGGAGTCGGATATGCGATTGTCGTACCTGGTCGTCGCATGCGTTGTGACGTCGTCAGGGCTTGCGGTCGCACCGACCGCCGGCGCGGACTGCACGAGCGCCAACGGCACCACTATTTGCTCGCAGGGCGAATCGCGCGGCGCCGACACGGGTGACGGCCCGAGCGGAGCCGGGCCCTATGTCCCGTATCCGTGTGGGTACGACTGGTACTGCAATGGCAGCAGCTGGGGTGTCAATCTGCTCATCGATCCTGGACGCCCCGGTATCGACCCGCCCGCCCCCCCAGTGAATCTTCCGAGTGGCGGGGCAGCGAATCGTCCCAGTGGCGGGTCAGCGAATCTTCCGAGTGCTGGGTCAGCGAATCGTCCCAGTCGTCCCAGTCGCGGCCGCGGATGAGTGAGTCAGCACAGCTAACAGGGGAGCGGGTAACTTTGTCTCAGAACACATTTGCGCGGCGTGTGCTGCCGGCTGTGATAGGTGCTGGCGCCGTGCTCTTCGGCGCCGGTGTGCCCGCCCAAGCCCAACCCGATCCGCCGAACTGCACGACGGCCGACCTTGCCGGGATCATGACCGGCGTCGCCGCGGCCACATCGGCGTATCTGTACACCCATCCACCCGTGAACGAATTCTTCACCACGCTGCGGGACATGCCGGACGACGAGAAGGAGGCGGTGTTGGTCGCCTATATGGACGCCAACCCGCAAGTGCTTGCAGAGTTGCAGGGCATGCGCCAGCCGGCGGTGGACTTCCGGAATCGCTGCGGCTGAGCTGCTCGGTCGTCCCCTTCAGCGCTGGGAAGCTGCTACCGCGTCGGCCAGTGTCCCCGGGATCCCCGGCACTCGACCCACCGCGTCGAGAAGGCTGTGGACGCACAGGTCGGCGATGAAATCCGCGTCCAGCGAGGAATCCATCAGCCGCTGGCGGCACATCTCGAACGTGAACGCCAGCCAACCGTAGATGGTGGCGCGCAGATCCCGTTCCACCTTCGAATCGATTGGCCCCGCGACTTCGGTGACGCGGTCGATGATCCGGTGAGCCTGCCGGTCGTTGTCGATGTCCTCGATGCCGCGCAGCACCGGGTCTGACCCGCTCATCCCCAGGTAGGCGGCCCACGCGCCGTGCGGGTGCTGTTCGTCATAGTTCAGGTAGGCCAGTACCCCGGCGCGGACCTGAGTGAACAGTGTCTTGCCGGGCAGGGGAGGGGTGTTGGTGGCCTCGAACAGTCGCTCGCCCTCAGCCCGCACGACGGCGGCGAAGAACGCCCGCTTGTCGGGAAAGTAGTGATACATCAGTGCTCGGGAGACGCCGGCGCGCTCGGCGATCTCGTCGATCCGAACTTCGTCGTAGGGGCGCTGACCGAAGACCTCCGCGCCGAGCGCGAGCAGTTCGTTGCGCCGTTCGTCAGGGGAGAGTCGGCGCCGGGATGTGACCATGGACACCATCCTACTTGACACATGTACAACAGGGGCGGAGGCTGGAACCATGACTGTGGCACAGGACCGGACGTGCTACCCCGCGCTGCCCCACCCTCGCCGGCGAATTCCGGTGCTGGGCGACGTACTGGCCTTCCGTGCGGAAACCCCGTCGCAGTCGATGATGGACCTCGTCGACCTCGGGCCGGTCTTCGAGTTTCAGTTCCTGGGTTCGCGCTACGTCATCGCTGCGGGCGCCGATGCGGTGGCAGAGGTCAACGACGAGAGCCGGTTCTGCAAGTACGTTGGTCCCGATATCGAGGCGCTGCGCATTCTTGGCGGTGACGGCTTGTTCACCGCCTACAACGATGAACCCAACTGGCAGAAGGCCCACGATGTGTTGATGCCGGCGTTCAGCCAGCAGGCAATGCGCCGGTATCACTCGATCATGTTCGACGTTGCCGACGAACTCACCGCCCGCTGGGATGACAGGGCCACACGCGGCGAGCCGGTCGACGTGTCCGCCGACGCAACCAGGACGACGCTGGAGACGATTGGGCGCTGCGCGGCCGGGCACCCGTTCGGCTGCTTCCAGTCCGAGGCGCCGCATCCGTTCGTCGAACACATGGTGGCCGGCCTCAAGGGATCCGACGTGGTCGGCATGCTGCGGCAGAGTTTCCTGCCGAAGTTCCTGGCCCAGCGTGCCGAGCGCCGGGTGGGCCATCACGCCGCGAAGCTGCACGCGATCGCTGACGAGATCATCGCCGAGCGTCTGCGCTGCGGCCTTGGTCACCACGACGATCTACTCGAGCTCATGCTGGTGTCGGACCTGGAGCGGCCCAACATCCGCTATCAGCTGATCAACTTTCTGGTAGCGGGCCATGAAACCACCTCTGGGGCTGTGTCTTTCGCGCTGTATTACCTGTCTCAGTATCCGGAAGTGGTGGCCAGGGCACGAGCCGAGATCGCCGAGGTTTGGGGAGACGAGGATCGGCCCGATTTCGAGCGGATCGCCAAGCTCAGATATCTCCGCAGAGTGTTCGATGAGGCGTTGCGACTGCAGCCGACGGTCCCGGGGTACTACCGGGCTGCCCGGGAGGACACCGTGTTGGCCGGTGTGCATCCGATGCGCAAGGGGGACTGGGTGCTTGCCTTGACCATGACGCCGCATCGCGATCCACGGTGGGGGGCTGATCCCGACTCATTCGACCCGGACCGCTTCGCGCCCGAGAATGTCAGGTCACGTCCGGCAGGTCTGTACAAGCCGTTCGGCACCGGGCCACGATCGTGTATCGGGCGGCAGTTTGCGTTGCATGAAGCAGTGCTGTTGTTGGCCGTGCTCCTGCGCCGCTATGACCTAATCGCTGATCCTGATTATCAGCTCGAGATTTCCGAGCGATTGACCCTGATGCCGAAGGACTTCCGGCTTCAGCTTCGCCGCCGCTGACCCCCCTGCCCCGCTGACCCCCCTGCTCCGCGAGCGCGCGTGTCTGTGCGCCGCCGCGCCGCATTTGCCGTACAAACAAGCGCGCTCGGCACCGGTCAGAGTGCCCGTAACGTCCGCTGATAGCGGCGCATGCCCAAGATCCAGCGTTCGTAGTCCGAGCCCTTGTGGCGGTACATCTCCAGCAATTCGTGATGCGGCAGCACCATGAAGCGGCCCGATCGCACCGCTTCGACGGTCGCCACAGCGACCTCAGCGGCACTGATCACCCCTGCCGAACTCTCGATTGCCGACGCTCCGAGCTGTGCGTCGGGGTCATCGATATCCCGGATCTCCTGCAGCAAAGGGGTTTCCACTCCGAGCGGGCACACGCAGCTGACACCGATGCCGTCATCGCCGTAGGTGATCGCCAACCATTCGGCGAATCCCACCGCCGCGTGCTTGCTGACGGCGTATCCCGCCGCACCCAGCTGGGTCAGCAGTCCGGCGGCTGAGGCGACCGACACGAAGTAGCCCGATCCCACCGAGCGCCAATGCGGTACCAGCAGTCTCGCCGCCCGGATATGTGCCCGCAGGTTGACGTCGAGCACAGCATCCCAGTCGGACTCGGCCCCCAGACCGGACTTGCCGATGACGCCGGCGTTGGCAACGTAGATATCGACTGGTCCGAACGTCCGGTCTGCGAGGGTGATGAGTGCCTCGATGTCGGTGTCGTCTGCGGCGTTGGCCCTTAGCGCCACCGCCTGGCCGCCGGCTGAGCGGATCGCCGAGGCCGTCGACTGGGCACCGGGCTCATCCAGGTCACCGACGACGACCCGGGCGCCGTAGGACGCGAACTGTGCGGCAAGCGCCTGGCCGATGCCCGACGCGCCTCCGGTGACGATGGCGACCTTGCCGTCGGGTTCCATGCCCCGAGTGTGCCCTCGTCGCCGACGAGCGCGCGCAAATGTACGCCTGGCGCGGCGTGTCGGCGTCACGCGCGCTCGCGGAACAGGGGGAGTGCTCGCGGAACAGGGGACAGGGGGAGTGGGCAGGTCAGCCGAAGTGAACGCCCTGCGCCAGTGGTAGCTCCGAGGAGTAGTTGACGGTATTCGTCGCGCGGCGCATGTAGGCCCGCCACGAGTCCGACCCCGACTCGCGCCCGCCGCCGGTCTCCTTCTCGCCGCCGAATGCACCGCCGATCTCCGCGCCCGACGTGCCGATGTTGACGTTGGCGATCCCGCAGTCTGACCCGTCGGCGGCCATGAAGCGCTCTGCTTCGCGAACGTCCAGCGTGAATATGGCAGATGACAGTCCCTGGGGCACAGCATTATTCAATGAAATCGCTTCATCAAGCGTGTCGTAGGTGAGTACGTAGAGAATCGGAGCGAACGTCTCGGTATGCACGACATCGGTCTGCGCGGGCATCCGCACCACCGCGGGCGTGACGTAGAAAGCACCCTCGTCCCCGACGTCATGTCGCTCACCGCCGATCACCGTTCCACCCTCGGCAACCGCCCGCTGTAGCGCGCCCACCATGTCCCGGTACGACGTTTCATGGATCAGCGGCCCGACCAGCGTGCCGTCAACGAAGGGATCCCCGACCGGCAGTTGCTGATACGCCGCCACGACCCGAGCCACCACCTCGTCGGCCACGGACGAGTGAACAATCAACCTGCGCAGCGTGGTGCAGCGTTGGCCGGCGGTTCCCGCCGCCGAGAAAACGATGCCCCGCACTGTCAGATCGAGGTCAGCGGCGGGTGTGACGATGGCGGCGTTGTTACCGCCGAGTTCGAGCAGCACCTTGCCGAAACGTTGTGCGACGCGCGGGCCGACCTGCCTGCCCATCCGCACCGACCCGGTCGCGCTGAGCAGTGCGACGCGACGATCATCGACGAGTTGCTCACCGATCTCGCGTTCTCCCAGGAGCAGTCGGCTCACGGTGCGCGGCGCGCCGACGTCGTCGCAGGCCCGCTCGATCAGTGCCTGGCACGCGAGAGCGGTCAGCGGGGTCAGCTCCGAAGGCTTCCACACCACGGTATCGCCGCATACCAGCGCGACCGCGGTGTTCCACGCCCACACCGCAACAGGGAAGTTGAACGCGGTGATGACGCCGACAACACCGAGCGGGTGCCAGGATTCCATCAACCGGTGGCCGGGCCGCTCGGAGGCGATGGTCTTGCCGTATAGCTGACGCGACAGCCCGACGGCGAAGTCGCAGATGTCGATCATCTCCTGTACTTCGCCGAGCGCCTCGGAGGTGATCTTGCCGGCCTCGATGGTGACCAGCGCAGCCAACGAGTTCTTGTTCTCGACCAGCAACTCGCCGAGCCGGGCCACCAGGGCGCCCCGCAGCGGCGCCGGGGTCACCCGCCACGTGGTGAAGGCTTGGGCGGCTTCGGCGATCGCGGTATCGGCCTGTTCGGCACTGGATTCGGGCACGGTGAACAGCACGTCGCCGTTGATCGGGGTGCTGGCCGTCATACCGGTCGAGCCGGGCGCGCCCAGTGGGACCTGCGAGCCGACGGCGGCGAGCGCCTCCCGTACCCGGGAGCGCAGGGCCTCGGAGGTGGGCAGGGGGGACTTCGCGGCGGTGGTCATGAGCGGGCGACTTTCTCGTAGAGTTCGTAGGGATCGTGAATGTGGTGGCCGATCTGGCCGGCCATCCAGTGCCGGCTGTACTCAGTGGTGTCGACACCCTCGGTGGCCGGGGTGTCGGACTCGAGGTTGGAGCGGAAGATTCCGGCGGCCGATGCGGGCAGGAAGTCCTCGTAGACAACGGGCTTAGTCGGGTCGTCGCGGTGATAATAGGCCAACTTCGCCGCAGCCATCTGCGCATCGGTGGCGGGGAAGTGCTGCCCCCACCCGGCCGCAGGGTCGGGTGCTGCCATTGCTGCGTCGAACCGCCGACGCCCGGACGGCGTCAAAGCCACCCCCCGCTGCTCCACCTCGCCGAACCGCACCCGCAGTGTGCCGTCGCTGACGGTGCCGTCGGGAGAGCGGAACCGGCGCGGCTCGGCCAGCGCCCGAAACGATGTCTGGCGCAACAACACCTGGGGTCCGTCGGTGCGCGGAGGGCCCTGGATGTCGTCGATCATCGCTATGCCGCGCGCGGTCATCGCGCGGTGTAGTTCGTCGATGTCGAGCACCCGTGGTGTGAGGTGGTTGATGTGCGTCGTGGTCACACCGGCGATGTCGGCAGCGACCGCTGACACTGACGAGAGTTCCTGATACCAGGCGAGGTCGATGGGTTCGCGGGACAGCGCGAACGCCGAGACGGCGGCTGCGACGAACTCCTCAGCGCTCTGAGCTGAGCATCCACCGTCGGCGGTGATCTGCCGCGCCCGGGTGATCAACGCGGGGTCGAACAATTGACGCTGGTCCAGGAATCGCTGTACTCGGCTGCCCAGGTCGGTGCTGAAGAACCGTCCGTCGGCGGTGGCCAGCATCGAAGTGAATACCCGGAAAGGGTTGCACGCCAGCTCATCTGTGTCGACCGGACGGAACGCGGTAGACACCACCGGGACGGGGGAGGCGGCTTCGCGCAGGTCGTAGTAGCCCACCGGGTACATCCCGAATGCCGCGAAGAGATCGGCCACCTGCGCGAGCTCAGAGGCGGTGCCGACGCGGATCGCGCCGTGGCGTTCGGCGGTGACCCGCTCCAGGGAACCGAGCCGTTGCGCTTGGGGGTGTGCACCGACGAATGCGCTGTTCACCTCCGAGCTGACATCGACGAGCGTGTGGTAGGCAGGAACCTCGGTGCCGTACATCGCAGACAGGCCCGCGGCGAATTGCGCCCGCAATCGGCAGGTTTCGATGCGCCGGCTCATCGCGCCCGCCCTGTCGTCGGATGCTGCCCTGTCCGATACGGGACTGTCCGATACAGGGCTGTCAGATACTGGGCTGTCGGATAAAGTGCGGCCATGACCGATTCCGACGAAGCCCGGCCGCAGCCGTCGCTCGACGAGATCGATCGGGTGCTGGCCCGTGAGCTGGTCGCCGATGGCCGCGCGACGCTGGCCCATCTGGCGGCCACCGCGGGTCTGTCGGTATCGGCGGTGCAGTCCAGGGTCCGACGGCTGGAGTCTCGGGGAGTCGTCACCGGGTACGCGGCCCGGATCAACCCCGAGGCCGTCGGCAGCATGCTCTCGGCGTTCGTCGCAATCACCCCTCTCGACCCCTCTCAACCCGATGATGCACCCACCCGGCTGGAGCACATCCCTGAAATCGAGGCGTGCTACTCGGTGGCCGGGGAGGAGAGCTATGTCCTGCTGGTTCACGTCGAGACGGCCCGGGCGCTGGAAGGTCTGCTCCAGCGGATTCGTACCGCGGCCGATGTGAAGACCCGCAGCACCGTCATATTACAGAAGTTCTACAGCGAAAGACGTTTCATACCGGAGTAGTTACGCCGATGGGCGTATCTGGATGGAACACCTCCGGTGGGGCGGCGGGCGGGCCGATCGCCGCACCCACCTCTACTGAAAACCGTGAGACCAGCCCGTAGGACCGTAATAAGCTCGAAGGCTGCAACCGGCGACAGCAAAAATACCGCTACTATGGGTGTATGGCTGATGTTATTCCGGTCGACGGCCGCACGGCGTCGCGCGAAATTCTTCCGGCCGAGGTGCGGGCGGTGTTGGAGCGCAGCATCCTCGCCGACGGGCTGGACCTCGTCCTCGACATCGACCGCTCCAAGGGCTCCGAATTGGTCGATGCGCGCACCGGTCGCAGCTATCTCGACATGTTCACCTTCTTCGCCTCCTCGGCTCTGGGTATGAACCATCCCGGTCTGGCCGAGGATGACGTGTTCCGCGCGGAGTTGGCCGCGGCCGCACTGAACAAGCCGAGCAATTCCGATGTGTACACCGTGCCGATGGCGCGCTTCGTCGACACGTTCGCCCGGGTGCTCGGCGACCCGGCGTTGCCGCACCTGTTCTTCGTCGAGGGTGGCGCTTTGGCAGTGGAGAACGCCCTGAAGGTCGCGTTCGATTGGAAGAGTCGACTCAACGAGGCGCACGGTGTGGACCCCGCGCTGGGCACCAAGGTGATGCATCTGCGCGGAGCCTTCCACGGCCGCAGCGGCTACACGATGTCACTGACCAACACCGATCCGAACAAGGTGGCTCGCTTCCCGAAGTTCGACTGGCCCCGCATCGACGCGCCCTACCTTCGCCCCGGAGCGAATATGGCTGAGGTTGAGGCCGAGTCGCTACGCCAGGCGCGGGCGGCTTTCGAGGCAGCTCCGCACGACATCGCGTGCTTCATCGCCGAGCCCATCCAGGGCGAGGGCGGTGACCGGCACTTCCGGCCCCAGTTCTTCGCCGCACTGCGCGAACTGTGCGACGAGTTCGACGCGCTGCTGATCTTCGACGAGGTCCAGACCGGCTGCGGAATCACCGGAACCGCCTGGGCCTACCAGCAATTAGGGGTGCTGCCCGATGTGGTGGCATTCGGCAAGAAGACTCAGGTCTGCGGTGTGATGGCCGGCCGCAGGGTCGATGAGGTGGCCGACAATGTGTTCGCCGTCAGTTCCCGGATCAACTCGACGTGGGGCGGCAATCTCGTCGACATGGTCCGGTCCCGCCGGATTCTGGAGGTCATCGAGTCCGACGGGCTGTTCGCCCGCGCCGCCGAGAGCGGTCGCCATCTGCGCGACCGTCTGCAGGAGTTGGCTGCTGAGTTCCCCGGCCTGGTGCTCGACCCGCGCGGCCGCGGTCTGATGTGCGCGTTCAGCCTGCCGACCGCCGCGCAGCGCGACTCGGTGGTCGCCGGACTGTGGGACCGCGGGGTGATCATGCTGGCCTGCGGATCCGACAGCGTGCGCTTCCGGCCCGCGCTGACGGTGTCGCGAGACGAGATCGACGCTGCGGTCGACGCGGTTCGCGGCGTACTCAGCGCGATGTTGGTTCGGCCGACTGGGTGAGCCGGCGGATCGTCGAGCGCAACCTGGGCAGCTCGGCGCCCCCGACCAACTCGCACCCGTGCAGTTCGGCGAGTTTGCGTGCAGCGGGGGTGAATCCGTTGTTGGTGACGACCATCGTCGCGGTGCAGTCCTGCATGGGCGCCCCGGCGACCACCTCTTGAACGGCGCCGGCTCCGACCGGGCGCGCGCGCCGTTTGCATTGGACCGCCAACCGGTTGGGCCGGTGGCCGACGATCAGGTCGACGCCCCAGTCGCCGGTGGTCGGCGTCATGATCACCGGCACGCCGCAGGAACGCGCGATCCCGGCGATGTAGTCCTCGAACTCCTCGCCCGACATGTCCTCTGCGGCTGCCCGCTCATCGGTGCCCGGTGTGGCCGCGCCGACCACGGTGGCCAGGAAGAACCGTGGAGCGGCCGACGCAATGATCGGGGCCAGCACCGCCAGCAGGACGCTGACGGCGAGACCTGCGCCGATCAGGTAGCCGGTGGCGCCGACCGCGACGCCGAACGCCGCGTACAACTTCCACCGGATCCTGGTCACCGAAGCATGGTAGGCCCCGGCTACGACACCTCAGGTCCCCACCGGTCTACGCACACTTCACAAGCGCGCCCTACACACACTCGACAAGGCTGTCCTACACACACTCGACAAGGCTGTCCTACACACACTCGACAAGGCTGTCGGTGGCCGCGTCGATCGCCCCGACGGTGGCATGGACGCGAAGCCTGCTCTCGGCCGAACTGTAGGTGACGCAGACGATTCCGCAGGTGCCGTTGTCCACGCGCCGAGTCAGTGCCGGTGAGCGGCGCATAAGTCCGACGCCGGTCTCGGCGACGTGCGCGGTGGTGACCGACTCGACCGAGTCGGCAGCCGCCCCCCGGCGCACGACGGACAACAACGCGTGCTCGACTGTGCTGCGCATCGCCCCGTCCGGTAGCTCTGCCTGATCCCAGGCCTGCAGGGCTGCCCACATGGCTGGACAGTCGTCATGGCCCAGGACAACCACCAACGGTACTTCGAGGGTTTCGACGGCGTACTCCAGACTTGCCAGCACGCTGGTGTCGACTGTGTGTCCCCAGGTGCTGATGTCGACCAGTGAGCCGCAGCCCCGACCGAACACCGTTTCGTTGCTCACGCAGGAATCCGAGCAGCGGAACACCGCGGCGATCGGTTGGTCTGAGGCCTGCATGGTGGAACTCTGATTGCCGGCACGGAGTTGCTGCCAGGCGATGAGCGGATTGGACATGTGACTTTTCCTTTCGTGGGGTGGGATTCAGCTGAAGTATTCGGGGCGGCTGACGTAGGTCTCGGTCACGAACAACACGCCGGAGGAGGCGTCGAGCAGCGGCCGCAGACCGGCTAGAAGCGCCTCCACCCTGGTGCTGGGTACCACGGTGATGATCAGTTCGAGGGTGGCCTGCTGGTTGAACAGAAGACGTCCCTGGTGGTAGCCGTGGTGGCCGAGGCCGGATACGCCCGACAGACTGGTGTAGCCGGTGGCGCCCACGCTCCCGATGAGTTCCCGCACCGCGGGAGCTTCGTCTCCGCGGACGACGACCTCGACCTTGCTCATCTTCGTCAGAGTGGGTGTCATCAGATCATCTCCTTGTTGTAAACCGCTGATGGGCAATCGGTTTCGTTCCATTCGCGCCAGCCCCCCCGAGTCCAGCGCTGCCATGGCTGGCCGGGGTGTTCCCGAGCGGCGGCAGTGACCCAGTCGTTTCCGAAGAGCTGCTGCAAAATGGGGTTGCGTTCGATGATGGCGTCGATTCGGGCCAGCGGCGCTTCAATAACGGCGAGCAACCGCTGCGGCTCGTGCAGGAGTTGGTCACCGTGGCTGATGGATTGCCGGGGCAGACCCAGACGCAGATCCCCCACGTGCCCGGCCATGACTCCGACGTCTCCGACGACGTTGTGGATGGTTTTGGTGCCGGCGCCGAACACCTCCGGCGCGACGGCGGAGAAGTAGTACTGGCAGTTGATCCACTGCGCCACCACCAGCGGTGCGGTCAGGATCGTCTCCAGGGCGGTGCCGTCGGGGTCGACGTCGGCTCCGTAGGAGTGCAGGAAGGTTCGCCGCTGTAGGTTGACTCCGCGGGTGACCTGTCGTGGTCCGACGACGAACGCCGCGTTTCCGGCCAGTCCCCACTCCGGGTAGACCTGGGCCCAGTCCGTTGACCGGCCCGCGACATGGCGTGCGGCGGTGGTCGGTGACAGGCGCTTGCGCGCGCCGGGCAATTGGTCACACCGTTCGGCGGCCAGGGCGCGACCGGCGTGGGCCAGATCGGCGTTGAGTCGGTCGACGTCGGCGCGGTGACTGGGAGCAATGAGGTGGGTGTCCAAAACGGTGACCCGGTCGGTGGTGGTGTCGTGCAGGGCCGCGACGACCTGGGTGTGGGCTGGGATGTCGATGCCCGACCGGCGCAGTTCGTCGCGAACCTCGATCTGGTTCAGGATGGCTGCCGCGGTGCGTGCATTGGGTCCGCCGCTCTGTCCGCCGCAGGCGCCGCAGTCCAGCGAAGCCTGATAGGGGTTGTTCTCGCTGCTGCTGGCATGGCCGCACAGCACCAGTAGACGCCCGAAATCCCGTGTCAGCCCGATTGTTCTCAGGGTCGCCTGGGCGAACAGCACCCGCTCGGTCAGCGGCATCGAATCCACGGCGAGAACGGTTGGCGCGGCCGGGGTTATCAGGTTGCGCAGTCGTCGACGCAGCCGGCCGAAGGCCGACGGGGACAGAGTCTTCGCCACCGACAGCGGGGCCGCCACCCAGCCGGCGGCCTCGGCCAGCGTGAACGGGGCGGCCATCGATTCCTTGGCGGCGTGGAAGGCCGACTCGGCCCCAGCCAGGCGGGTGGCTCCGGTGACCCGGCGGACCGCGGCGTCGCCGGCGTCGGGGGCCGGTTCCTCGGTGATGCGGTGACTGGGCGAGATCAACACCGGGCACAGGTCGGCCGGTGTGCCGGCCAGCAGATCGGTGAATTGAATGGCGACGGCGAAGAACCCGGCGAAGCCGAATGTCTGGTATTCGCCGCGGCTTTCGAGGTGCCGCCGCAGTCCTTCTGAGCGGGTGTCGATGCAGGTGACCAGCTGCGTGTGCGCCGGCGCCTCGGAGACTGGCGGGCGGCATTCCAGTTCGCCGAGCAGTTGATCGTGATAGTGGCCCTCAAAGGCGTTCTGCCAGATCATTGCTCGGGCCGGGACCGGTAGGGCCGCCAGAGTCCTGGCCACCGTCGCCACTTCGGTCTCGGTCACCTCGGCGATCTGCAATACGTTGAGCAGGTGGGTGGCTCGGTCCCTGGCAGTGGGTGGCTCCAGCGACCCGGCGGGTTGCGGTGACTGGTCGGCGGGCCGGCCGCGGTGGTGTGTGAGCAGCGCGGACTCGTAGCTCAGCCGCATCGCCAGGTACTGGAGCAGGTCGATGCCGGGCTCTCGGTCGGCGCGCCATTGCACGTGTGCGGCCCAGCCCGGCAGCCGGGTCAGGTGGGCCTGCAGATAGGTGAGCCGCACGGCGTCGTCGATTCCGAGGGCGTCCAGCGCGGCCAGGACGGCGTCGTCGGCTCGCTCGGCGGTGGCGCGTAACCCGGCGCGCACGGCACGGGGCAGCGTCCGGTCCGTCGGCGCCAGCGCCCGCCATGCCCGGTAGAAGCCGTCCTGGCGCCCGGGCATCGGCCAGCCCCCCGCACCGAGGAATGCTGCCGACCACTTGGCGCTTTGCGCGTCGACGGTGTCGGCCAGCTCGGGGGACACCTCCTCGGCGCGAATCCGGTTTCGTCGCAGCGGATCTGAGGCCATGCCGCCGTGCAGCAGGTCGGCCCGCAGCAGCTCGGTGGCGGTGATGTCTCGGCCGGCCAGGTGCAGCTGGGGCTCGTCGAGCAGATTCGGGTAGCGGCGGGTAAGCGCTCGGTCCAGATCGGTGTCGGTGATTCGGCCCCCTTGATACAACGCACGGAAGCTGCTTTCCGACAGGGTGCCGCGCGTCCCGTAGAGGTCCCCGGCGCGCCGGATGGCCTGCTCGAACGGCATGCGCTGCAGCCCGGCCAGCGGGTTGACCGCGATGAAAGTTCCCAGCGGATAGTGGGTCGGCAGCACGCGCGCCGCCAGCCGGATATCGCTGCGCAGCCGGGCGCGTCGGGGGCCGCGTTCGGCCCCCGACGCCGAGTGTGCCGCCGAGGCTGCCTGGGCCGGAGCCGCTGTCTTTGAGGCTGCCGGTGGCGCTGTCGTTGTCGTTGCGGCGACTGCAGACGTCTCGGTCATCGGAGGGCTCCTGTCGTGCGGGGTTGGATGCTGCCAGCGCTCAGAGCGTGGGTATAGAGGGCGCGTTGCAGCGGGCCTGCGGCCGGAGACCAGCGCAGGCTCGCCAGCCCGGCCAGCACAGCTACTGCGGTGGCGACGATCACCCAGGTTGTCGTGGTCGGAAGTGCCGATTCCGGCAGCGACGGTGTGAGGAATCGGGCTGCTGCGCCCACTATCGCCACGTAGGCGAGCGCGGTCGGTAGCAGGAAGGCTGCCGCGCCCACCGCGCCGGCGACGTCGGGACGGCGCTGCAGCCAGCCCCAGGTGGCGGCGGCGCCGGTCACCCAGGCGAAGATCAGCAGTGCCTGTTCGGCGGCGTGGTGGCCGGGCCATGTCGGGACGAGCCACACCGCGAGGTAGAGGGCGGCCAGAGGCAGCGTCGCGGCGGCGGCCAGGCCGAAGACCCGGTGGCGGCCGGTTAGCCGCGCCGCGGCGGGCAGCGCGGTATGCCGGCGGGCGCGGGAGATCGCCGAACCTGAGGAGAGGAACAGGGTGGCTTTGTAGAAACCGTGGGCGAACAGGTGGATGACGGCTGCGGCCCACAACCCGAGCCCGCAGGTGAGGATCATGAAGCCCATCTGGGCCATGGTCGAATATGCAAGCGCGCCTTTGATGTCCGGCTTGACCAGCATGATGATCGCGCCGTAGGTCATGGTGGTGGCTCCGGCGACGATGATGAGGCCGGCGGCGAGTTCGGAACTCGACAGCGGGCTCAACCGCACCAGCAGGATCCCGCCGCCGTTCACCACGCCGGCATGCAGGAGCGCCGACACCGGAGTGGGCGCGGCCAGCGTGGCGGGCAGCCAGCGGTGGAAGGGAATCTGCGCGGACCTCGACAGGGCTGCGATCACGACCAGCACGCCCACCACCGCTGCCAGCGGCCCGCCGAACTGGGCGGCACGCAGGTCGGCGAGATCGACGGTGCCTGTCCGTAGGTAGACCAGCGCGACGGCCGCCCACAGCGCGCCATCCCCGACGAGGAAGGCCGCAGATGCCCGGCGAACGCCGTCGCGAGCCGAGGGCAGCTGCCAGTAGGTACCCAGCAGCAGGCACAGTGCGATGCCGGTAACCGTCCAGCCGGCCGCGATCCCGATCAGCGTGGTTGCGGTGACCAACGTGGCCGAGGCTGCGGTGAGCAGTCCGGCGCCGCAGGTGAACCACCAGGCTCGCGAGTCGCCTGCCAGGTAGCGCACCGCGAACCCCTGTGCCACGGCGCTCACCCCGAAGATCAGGAGCAGCAGCGCCACCGCCAGCCGGTCGGCTGCCAATGCGAAGACGCCCCCACCTACGGAGGCGACCTCGCCGCGAGCAGCGCCGATCGCGAGTGCCGCGGCGATGAGAAACCCTGCCGCGGCGGTGAATGCGCCCAGGCGCACGGTGAACACCGGCGCCCGCCGACCGAACGATGAGGCCGCGAAGGCCACCAGCAGTGGGGCCGCCACCAGCGTGATGAGCGCCGCCTGCTCGATCAAGACCAACATGCGAAGCAGAATACGTGTATCGACTTACGCGTGTCAATCTTCGTAATCAAAGGGTGTCGTGAGCGCGGGTTTGCCGTGACCGAGGCGTGGCGAGCAGGCTCGCGCCGGGTGTCCACATCGCAGCATCGCCCCGTTCGGGCAGCGGTGGGCAGGCCTGGGGCATGCCTGGCTGGGGCCAATAAGCGAAATGCAATTCGTGGGTTATGATTCGCTTAACGACGTTGGGGACAGTGAGTTGGGCATGTCGCCGGATGTGCGGCAGCGGCCTCGATGAGATGACAGGGGACTAGTGGTGACTGATGCGATAGTGGTTCCGTTGTGGGGCTGGGTCGCGTTGTCGGCGGCCATCGCGGTCATGCTGGCGATCGATCTGTTCATGCATCGCGATAACCATGTGATCGGCTTCCGCGAAGCCGCTGTGTGGTCGGCGATATGGATCGCCGTCGGACTGGGCTTCGGCGGGATCGTCTGGTGGG
The DNA here is from genome assembly GCF_049608025.1 of Mycobacterium sp. GTDB lineage: Bacteria > Actinomycetota > Actinomycetes > Mycobacteriales > Mycobacteriaceae > Mycobacterium. The sequence goes on from NZ_JBMYXC010000012.1 coordinate 75,784, forward strand.
CCTACGGCGCGGAGGTCGCCGGCACCTACTATGCGGGCTATCTCATCGAGAAAGCCCTCTCTGTTGACAACGTGTTCGTCTTCGCGTTGATCTTCACCTATTTCGCGGTTCCCGACCGCTATCAACACAAGGTGCTGTTCTGGGGCGTTATCGGGGCATTGCTGTTTCGGCTGGTGTTCATCTTCGTCGGCGTCGAGCTGCTGACGGCGTTCTTCTGGGTCGCCTACATTTTCGGGGCTTTTCTGATCTACACCGCCTACAAGATGGCCTTCCAACACGACAGCGATCTGCAGCCCGACAAGAACCTGGTGGTCCGGCTCGTCAAACGGGTGATTCCGACCGACCCGCACTATCACGACGGCCGGTTCTTCACCCGTATCGATGGGAAACGCTTTGCCACACTGTTGTTCGTCGTGCTCATCGCGGTGGAGGCGACCGACCTGATCTTCGCCATCGACTCGGTGGCGGCGGTGCTGGCGATCACCACCAGCACCTTCATCGTGTGGACGGCAAACGCATTCGCTGTCCTCGGACTGCGCAGCCTGTACTTCTGTCTGTCCGGGCTGCTTCGACGATTCACCCATCTGCACTATGGGCTGGCGGTGCTGTTGGCGTTCGCCGGAGTCAAACTCATCCTGTCCGAGACCCCGGTCGGCAAGCTGCCGATCCCGCTGACCCTCGGCGTCATCGTCGTCACGCTGACGGTCTCTATCGTGTGGAGCCTGCGCGCCACCCGAGGCGCCGCCACGCAAGCTGTCTCGGGGGCCGACACCGAAGAGTCGCGCAGAGCGCCGACCGATTACTGAACCGCACTGCGCGAATAGCGCAGTATGCTGGCGACGATGGCTGCCTCGAAGCGAACGCCGGTGCGTGCGCCCAAGACGGGCGCGACTGATGGCCGGAATTCGACGACCGGGCGGAGTTCGACGACCGGGCGGAGTGCAGCGGCGAGGCCGGACGGCTCGTCCGACGTGGAAGCCGACAGACATCCGCGCGGGTGGACATTCTTGACCAACCACGCCCATGTTCTGTTGTGCCTGGCGCGGGGGGAATCGCTGACCGCACGTGAGCTCAGCCTGGGGATCGGCATCACCGAGCGCTCGGTGCAGGCCATTCTGTCGGACCTGATCGCTGACGGTTACCTGGCGAAAACAAAGGTTGGCCGGCGGAATCGTTATGCGGTGAATCCGTCGGGACGACTGCGTCACCCGTTGGAGTCAGCTCACACGGTCGGGGAACTGATCGACGCGCTGTCGTGACAACGCACGGCCGGCGCTGTCGTGACAACGCACGGTCGGTGACAACTCAAGGTCGGTGACAACGCGGGGTCGGTCACCCAGCGGGTGGACGCCGGGTTTGAAGTGTTGCGGTGACGGGGTACTGCTCACCCATCGTGCAAGTTTCCGGGAGGTCCGATGGCCGATATCGCGAGCGACCACAGTGCGAGCCACAACGTCGCGAGCCAGCACAGTGCGAGCTACGACAATGCGAGCTACAACAATGCGAACCATAAAAACGGGAAGCGCCACCGCGCCCGGTCGGTCGAACTCCAGGTCGCCGCCATTCTGGAGAACCTCGCGGTATTACGCACCCTGGTGGCCGCCATCGGCACATTCGAGGATCTGGACCTCGACGCCGTCGCTGATCTGCGGCTGGCCGTCGACGAGGCGTGCACCCGGCTGATCCGGTCAGCTGTTCCCAACGCCACGCTGCTGCTCGTAGTCGACCCGCAAGCCGAAGCCCTGGTGGTGCGCGCCTCCACCATGTGCGACGGCGGCGGTGACATCCTGCCCCCCGGAAGCTTCAGCTGGCATGTCCTGACATCGCTGACCGACGAGCTCAGCACATTCTCCAGCAGTAGTCCGGCCAGCGACGGTCAGCAGTGCGGGATCTCCATGACGACGAGGCGAGCGAGCTCGCTACGGTGACCCGATCGCCTCCACGGGGTTCGTCACAGCGGCGGAGCTCTGAATATGCGGACGTCGCCGTCCTGTTCCGGGAGTTGGCGCAACTCGACGAGGGGTCGGCGGCGTATCAGCGACAACGCGACGGCATCGTCGAGCGGTGCCTGCCGTTGGCCGACCATATCGCCCGTCGTTTCCGCGGGCGCGGTGAGGCGCACGAGGATCTGGTGCAGGTCGCCCGCGTGGGTCTGGTCAACGCGGTCATCCGGTTCGACGTCACCGCCGGGTCGGACTTCGTCTCGTTCGCCGTGCCGACGATCATGGGTGAGGTTCGCAGGCACTTTCGCGACAACAGCTGGTCGGTCAAGGTGCCGCGGCGCCTCAAGGAACTGCACCTGCGCCTGGGCGCGGCCACTGCGGAGCTCTCTCAGCGGCTGGGCCGGGCGCCGACGGCCAGCGAGTTGGCCGCCGAGTTGGAGATGGACCGCGACGAGGTGATCGAGGGTCTGGTCGCCGGCAGTTCCTACAACACGCTGTCGATCGACAGCGGTGGCGGCGGCAGCGAGGACGCGCCCACGATCACCGATACGCTGGGTGACGTCGACAACAGGCTCGATCAGATCGAGAACCGCGAGGCGCTTCGGCCGCTGTTGGCGTTGCTGCCCGAACGCGATCGCACCGTGTTGGTGCTGCGGTTCTTCGAGTCACTGACCCAGACTCAGATCGCCGAGCGGGTCGGCATCTCGCAAATGCACGTGTCGCGGCTGCTGGCCAAGTCGCTAGCTCGACTCCGGGACCAACTGCAGTAGTCGTGCCTGTTCGGCGTGGACCAGGTTGGGGGGTGGACTAGTTGGGGTCTACCTGCTGAACATAGATTCGGCGAAGCGCTGCACTGCCGCGGCCCCGGCCCGGGCCGCTTCCTCGTGGCCGCGGCTGGCGCGAGTGTCGATTGCTCCGCTCGACGGGTCCAGCGTCACCTCGGCGAGTAACTCGCCGGTCGTCGGCTCGCACACCGCCCAGGAACATAATGTCTCCGAATCCCACTGTGCAGCCCGTTCTTCGACGTAGTCGACGCGGCGTTCGCCGAGGTTGGCGAGGGCCGGACGGTCATCGACACGGTCATCGGCGCGCAGCGCACGCAAGTACCAGGTGCCGGCGTTGATCTCGACGGGTTCCACCTGATCAGCTTGCCATCCGTTGCCGGGGGGACCATCCGCGCCGATGCCGTGGAGGACGTCCCCGCCGGTATCGTCGAAGTGCTCCCCGAAAAAGGGGCCGGCCCCGCTCCCGTCGGCCGTGGCCGTCGAAAACGGGGCCGGTCCACCCCTCAGCTAACCTTTATGCCGGTTCAGGGCAAACTTTAGCCTATCAGAGGCATGCCCGGGCAGTGATGCAGACATATCGTTCTATTTGCGGTTTCAGGACCTAGATGGCCGCCTGGGTCAAGACTATGGTTCGTGTGGGCAATCTAGCTAGTGACCATACAGCGAACGAGAAATGTATCGACTCGGCGGTGGCGCGCTGTTGGCCCGGTACGGTAGCAAGACCGCGGACGACCGTGGACGGGCCGGGTAACGGAGGGGCATATGAAAGTATTGATCACCGGCGGCACCGGCTTCGTCGGCGCATGGACCGCCAAGGCAGTGCAGGACAAGGGACACGACGTTCGGTTCCTGGTGCGCAGCGTGGAACGCTTGACCGCGAGCGCGGGCAGCATCGGGGTCGATACCGGTGACCACGTCTTGGGCGATATCGCCGATGCCGGCTCTGCCGCCGATGCTCTAGACGGGTGCGACGCGGTCATCCATTGCGCTGCAATGGTGTCCACCGATCCCAGCCGAGCCGATGAAATGCTGCACACCAACCTTGAGGGGGCCCGTTACGTTCTGGGTGCGTCCGCTGCCCGAGGTCTGGATCCGATTGTCCACGTGTCCAGCTTCACCGCGCTGTTCCGCCCTGATCTCGAGGTGCTGCATGCCGACCTTCCGGTCGTCGGCGGCAACGACGGCTACGGCAGGTCCAAAGCCGTCGTCGAGGCCTACGCGCGCGGACTGCAGGACGGTGGCGCGCCCGTGGACATCACCTATCCCGGGATGGTGCTGGGGCCACCGGCCGGTGAACAGTTCGGTGAGGCGGCAGAGGGTGTGGAGGCCGCCTTCAAGATGCGTGGTGTGCCGGGACGCAGCGCCGCCTGGACTGTGATCGACGTCCGCGATCTCGCGGATCTGCATGTGGCGCTGCTCGAGCCGGGTAAGGGGGCGCGCCGCTATATGGCTGGTGGACAGCGGATCCCGGTCGAACAACTGGCGTCGCTGATCGGCGCCGCCGCTGACCGCTCGCTCACGGTGTTGCCGGTTCCCGATACCGCGTTGCGTGGCGTGGGCGCCCTGTTCGACACCATCGGGTCTTACCTGCCGTTCGACACACCGATCAACTCAGCGGCGATGCAGTACTACACCCAGATGCCGCCGTCCGACGATGGCCCCAGTCAGCGCGACTTGGGCGTCACTCAGCGCGATCCGGCTGAAACGATCGCCGACACTGTGGATGGGTTGCGGAGGGTGGGGAGGATCTGAGCGGGTGCGGCTACCGCTGCGAGTAATTGATGCGCATGCCTGGTCGGGAGGTCGTCATTGCCATCATCGACTGGGGACGTCCCGCGCGAACCTAATTCGCTAGAACGCTCTGGTTGATAGCGCACCTGCGTTGGTCACGGTCGCTCCAAACCATTTTGAAATTGGGATTGTCGTTCTTGATGTTTTGCGCTTCCTGATACAACTCGATGCAGGGTTTTGGCGCGATCGGTTCAATCAGTTGGGCAGCCCACACGGTAATGACCGGTGCCGGTAGCGCTATGACCAGGGGGGCGATGATCCATTTGACGTACGCTGGGGTTTGTCCTGCCCCATGCTCGGTCTTGTCCTCGTAGCGGTGCCGCTCCAAGCGTGGCAGGATGACCGCATACGCAATCAGAAGTAGCCCGATGAAGAAGCTGATTGACAGTAGTGCCAGAAATACAGTGGTAGGCAAATTGACTCGATTAAGCGAGGTCAAATTACTGTTGTAGGTGTTCTGCCAAACCCTGAATGCCACCAAGATGTTCAGAGCACATATAGATACCCCCACCGATATCGGAAGTATGGGCAACAGGCTTAGCGGCGCGTTTTCCCTCGCCGAAGTAACCTCAGCTGAAGCGTTCCCGCTGGCCGCATTGTCATCCAAGATCTGGGCAGCGGCCTTCGCGTCGCCGTCGTTGACATGGTCGTCTGGGACGCCTTGATCAGTCCCCGCATGGTTTGCCACGCCGAAGACACTAGTACCTGAGGCTGCCCCGAATCGGACGGGGTGTGGTCTTGGCGCCCTGGGGACGCCTATTGGCTCTTAATCTCGCAGAGCACAGTGCCCTGGGTGATGGCCGCGCCGGCATCGGCGGCCAGGTCGGTAATGACACCATCCTTGTGGGCCGTCACGGGGTTCTCCATCTTCATGGCCTCCAGGACCACCACCAGGTCGCCCTCCGCGACGGTCTGACCCTCTTCGACGGCGACCTTGACGACGGTGCCCTGCATCGGGGCGGTCACCGAGTCGCCGGAGGCCGCGGAGCTGCCGCCGCCACCACGCTTGCGCGGCTTGGGCTTCTTACGGATGACACCGCTGGCGCTGGCGCCGCCGTTGCCGACCGCGAGGTCGCCGGGCAGTGACACCTCAAGCCGACGGCCGCCGACCTCGACCACGACGGTCTGTCGAGGGATGGTGTCTTCCTCGTCGATGGGGTCGCCGCCGGTGAAAGGCTCGACGGTGTTGTTCCACTCGGTCTCGATCCAGCGGGTGTGTACGGCGAAGCCGTCATCGTTGCCGATGAAGGCGGGGTCGGAAACCACCGCGCGGTGGAATGGGACGACCGTGGCCAGGCCCTCGATGGTGAACTCTGCGAGAGCCCTGCGCGAGCGGTCCAGCGCCTCGTAGCGGTTGGCGCCGGTGACGATCAGCTTGGCAAGCATCGAATCGAATTGGCCGCCGATCACCGATCCGGTCTCCACGCCGGAGTCCAGACGCACGCCCGGGCCGGTGGGAGGTTCGAAAAGGGTGACCGGGCCGGGGGCGGGCAGGAAGCCGCGTCCGGCGTCCTCGCCGTTGATGCGGAATTCGATCGAGTGGCCTCGCGGTGTCGGGTCCTCGGTGATGTCCAGCGCGTCGCCGTTGGCGATGCGGAACTGCTGACGAACCAGGTCGATACCTGAGGTCTCCTCGGTGACGGGGTGCTCGACCTGGAGCCGGGTGTTGACCTCCAGGAAGCTGATCAGGCCGTCCTGGCCGACCAGGTACTCGACGGTTCCGGCGCCGTAGTAGTCGGCTTCCTTGCAGATGCGTTTGGCGGACTCGTGGATTTCCTTGCGCTGCGCGTCGGTGAGAAAAGGAGCCGGCGCTTCTTCCACCAGTTTCTGGAAGCGGCGCTGCAGCGAGCAGTCCCGCGTGCCCGCGACGACGACGTTGCCATGGGTGTCGGCGATGACCTGAGCCTCTACATGGCGAGGTTTGTCCAGATAGCGCTCCACGAAGCACTCGCCGCGGCCGAACGCCGCGAGCGCCTCGCGGGTGGCCGACTCAAAGAGTTCGGGGATCTCCTCGATGGTGCGGGCCACCTTCATGCCCTTGCCGCCGCCGCCCGCCGCCTTGATCGCGACGGGTACGCCGTACTCCTTGGCGAACGCGACGACCTCGTCGGCGTCCTTGACCGGGTCTGGCGTGCCGGGCACTAACGGGGCCTCCGCGCGGGCGGCGATGTGGCGCGCGGTGACCTTGTCGCCGAGGTCGCGGATCGATTGCGGGCTGGGCCCGATCCAGATCAGACCGGCGTCGAGGACAGCCTGGGCGAAGTCGGCGTTCTCGCTCAAGAAGCCATAGCCCGGGTGGATGGCGTTGGCGCCGGACTTGGCCGCGGCATCCAGCAGCTTCTCGAACACCAGGTAGGACTCTGCGGAGGTCTGGCCGCCTAAGGCGAACGCTTCGTCCGCGAGTCGCACGTGGGGCGCCTCGGCGTCGGGTTCGGCATAGACCGCCACGCTCGCCAGGCCGGCGTCCCTGGCTGCCCGGATCACCCGGACTGCGATCTCCCCGCGATTGGCGACAAGCACCTTGGAGATCTTCGAGCTGGCGTGCGTGGCCACTGCGCCTCCTGATGGCATGGTTCTCTAAGAGCGTCTTTAAGAATGTATCCCGGGAAGTTTAAGCGCCCCGCCTGGTGGCCCGGCGAGCCGGTCCCTTACCCGTCGGTAATTGCACGCAGCTTGTTCTTGATGCGCGCCAGCATCGCGGACATGCCGCGCAGTCGCAGCGGGCTGATCAGCGCCGCCAACCCCAGGTCGCTGTAGAAGTCGTCGGGGACGGCGAGGATGTCGGCGGCGGACTGCCCATCCAGGCCGGTGGCCAGGATGGCCGCGAAACCGCGGGTGGTCGGGGCTTCGGCGGGCGCGCTGAAGTGCAGCCGAACGTGAGCTTTGTCGTCGGCGTCGATGTGCAGGAACAGCGGCGACTGGCATTCGGGCACCGGTTCCATCGCGGACTCTTCGAGCCCGGGCGGCAACGCTGGGAGTTCATCAGCGAACTCCAGCAACAGGGCCAGTTTGTCCTGCCCCTGCACCTCCTTGAAGTCGGACACCACCTCGCCCAACGGCGCCGGGAGAGCGCTCATGCCGAACCCGGCGGATCTCCTGGCTCGGATCCGACGGCCACCGGCACCCGGACCGCGTTGCCCCACTCGGTCCAGGAGCCGTCGTAATTACGCACCCCGGGCAGGCCGAGCAGGTGGGTCAGTACGAACCAGGTGTGGCTTGAGCGTTCGCCGATGCGGCAGTAGACGATGGTTTTCGGGTCCTGCCCGGGCTGGGACAGAAAGCTGTAGAGCTCGTCGAGCTCGGCGCGGCTGCGGAACTTGCCGTTGTCCAGCGCGGCCTTGGCCCATGGAATCGACACCGCGGTCGGGATGTGGCCGCCGCGTAGCGCCCCCTCCTCAGGGTAGTCAGGCATGTGGGTGCGCTCGCCGGTGTACTCCTGCGGAGAACGCACATCGATCAGCGGCTCGGCGCCGAGGACGGAGAGGACGTCCTGCTGGAAAGCCCGGATGGGGGCGTCGTTGCGTTCGACGACCGGGTAGCCGTTGGTCTGCCGGGACGGCACGTCGAGGTTGGTGATCCGGCCCTCGGACAGCCATAGGTTGCGCCCACCGTCGAGCAGGCGAACGTCGGGGTGGCCGAACAAGGTGAACACCCACATCGCATAGGCAGCCCACCAGTTGCTCTTGTCGCCGTAGATGACCACGGTGTCGTCGCGGGCGATGCCCTTGCGGTTCATCAGGTCGGCGAACTGCTCGCCGTCGATGTAGTCCCGGACGTGCGGGTCGTTGAGGTCGGTGTGCCAGTCGATCTTGACCGCACCGGGGATGTGGCCGGTGTCGTAGAGCAGCACGTCTTCGTCGGATTCGACGATGGCCAGGCCCGGTTGGCTCAGGTTCTCCGACAGCCAGTCGGCGGTGACGAGCCGTTCGGGGTGGGCGTAGGACTGCAGAGTGGGGTGGGGATCGGCAGGTAGCGGCACGCTGCAACCTTACCGGTGGGGAAACACGGCATCCGACCGCCGAGCGGATGCCTGGGTTTCAGGGCACCCGAGGATGGGTGCCCAGATCTTGGATAGGACTTGAGTCAAACTTGCCGAATCACGATCAGGGCCGCCTGTGATAGCTGCCGTTGGCCGCGCAGCGTATCTGCAGGTGGTCGAAGCCCGTACCGGAGCAAACGTGGCGAGACTAATCCGTTATCGAAACCATAGGTGGCATCCGATACTCTATAAGGGGGTTGGGCGACCATGGTGAGGGGTTTTACGGTGCGTTTACGTTTGGTGGCGGCGTTTTCGATGACGCTGGGAATTCTCGCAGCAACGATAGGGTCCGCTGGTCCGGTGTCGGCGGCGCCTGCGGTTTGGGAAATGCCGAATGTCCGACAAACGGTGTTGAAGGCGGCGATCAAAGCAGTTAAGGAAGTGGCCGGGCCAGCGGAACTAAAACTTAGAATTGTCGATCTCAAGAACGGTCAAGATGTGATGAACGAGTCTAACTGGCTGGTGTGCGCACAGTTCCCGAGGCCGGGTGAGACGATCTCACAGAAGACGAAGAGGGTATCCCTGTACGTCAAGCGATTCAACCAAAAGAGATGCTCCTAGCTGTTGCGGGTCATGACGTTGTAGACCTGACTCGGGTTGGGGTGCTTGGGAGGCGGGCCCTTCAGCTACAGGATGAGAAGTACCACTAACTCGTCTGGCTGGCCGAAGGAACCCGTCTCGTGAACCACCGCGATGACCCTTGTCTATTGAAGGTCGCTGCCGACTCCTCCAACGATGCCAGTCACGTCCGATTGCTGCCCGAGGCCTTCGGCTTCAAGTCGCCTCCATACCGTCTAGCTGTTTTCTGCCTAAGATTTGAAACAAACAACCCAGGTTTGTTCAGCATGCAGCGCACAAGCGGCAGGCTTAGACCGATGACGTTGGAAGGGTCCCCTTCGATCCGCTCGACAAACCAGCCGCCTAGGCCGTCCAACGTGAAGGCACCCGCCACGGTGGTGGGTTCGCCGCTGCGGATATAGGCGGCTAACTCGTCTTGAGTCGGTGTCCCGAAATGGACAGTTGTGCTGCCCGTCTGGACATCGGTGTGGGTGACCGCCCCGGCGGAGATGCGAAGCAGCGTATGGCCGGTCAGAAGTTGGCCCACAGAACCCGCCATCGATTGCCATTGCAGGCGCGCAGCTTCGGCGGTGCCTGGTTTGCCGCAGAGCTTGTCGCCGAGTAGCAGCATGGAATCGCAGCCGAGCACGACACAGTCGGAGGCCACGTCTTCTGGCAGCTTTGCCGCGACGCGGACGGCCTTGGCGCTGGCGAGTTCGGCCACCACGGCCTGTGGAGGCAGTTCCGTGTTGAGCGAGGCCAGCAGTGCGTCCTCGTCCACGTCGGAGACGATGACCAAAGGATCGATGCCGGCCTGCTGCAACACCCGCAGCCGGCCCGCCGATGCCGATCCCAGGACGAGCCTGGTCATCGCCGCATGTGAGTCCGCTCCAGCAGCGTGACGGTTTGCCAGCTGGAGACGTCGTAGCGCAGCTTGTCCACCGGATGGCCCCAGGGGTTGAGTTCCTGCGGGCCGGACTCTCCGCCTCCGGCCCCGCCGGCACCGGCCAGGACGGTCACCAGCGCCGCGATCTCCACCACGGTCGGCTCGCCCTTGAGCACGTGGAAGTGCGGATCTTGGGCCGGCGGATCGTCGATCGTCATATCCCGCGGGTCGGAGACCTCGACGATGTCGGCGTCATGGTTCATTGCGCAGCGTCCTTGTCTGTAAAGGAAGATCCGGGGCGGCCGAGTTGCAAGGGAATGGTTACAACGGAATGTTGCCGTGTTTCTTGGGCGGAGTCTGTACCACCTTGCGTTCCAGCAGCCTCAATGCCGTACCGATGTAGCCGCGGGTATGCGAGGGCGGGATGACTGCGTCCACGTATCCACGCTCGGCGGCGATGTACGGGTTTACCAGGGTGTCCTCGTAGTCCTGTTGCAGCTGCAGGCGCAGCGCGTCCACGTCCTCGCCGTTATTGGCGGCTTCCTTTAGCTGGCCGCGGTAGACGAAGCCGACCGCGCCCGAGGCGCCCATTACCGCTATCTGGGCGGTGGGCCAAGCGACGTTGACATCGCAGCCCATGTCCTTGGACCCCATGACGCAGTAGGCGCCGCCGTAGGCCTTGCGCGTGATGACGGTGATCTTGGCGACGGTCGCCTCACCGTAGGCATAGAGCAGCTTGGCGCCGCGGCGGATGATGCCGTTGTACTCCTGCTCGGTGCCCGGAAGAAAGCCCGGCACGTCGACCAGCATGACGATCGGAATGTTGAAGCAGTCGCACGTGCGCACGAACCGTGCGGCTTTCTCGGAGGCGTTGATGTCCAGGCAGCCGGCGAACTGGGTGGGCTGGTTGGCCACGATGCCGACCGGCCGGCCGTCGATGCGGCCGAACCCGATGATGATGTTGCCTGCGTAATCCGCCTGGACCTCGAGAAACTCCTCGTCGTCGAGGATGCGGGTGATCACCTCGTGCATGTCATAGGGCTGGTTCGGCGAATCCGGGATCAGCGTGTCCAACTCGAGGTCCTCGTCGGTGAGGCTTTCCTCGATTGCGCCATGGTGCGCTGTGGGGTAACGCGGGGGCTCGGCGTAGTTGTTCGGCGGAAGATAGCCCAGCAGGTCGCGAACGTAGTCCAAGGCGTCCTGCTCACCGGAGGCGACGTAGTGCACGGTGCCGGACTTGGCCATGTGGGTGTGCGCGCCCCCCAGTTCCTCCATGGTGACGTCCTCGCCGGTGACGGTCTTGATGACGTCGGGTCCGGTGATGAACATCTGGCTGGTCTGGTCGACCATGATGACGAAGTCGGTCAGCGCGGGGGAGTAGACGTGCCCGCCGGCGGCTGCACCCATAATCAGCGAGATCTGCGGAACGACGCCCGACGCCAGGATGTTGTTGCGGAAGATCCGGCTGTAGAGGCCCAGCGAGACGACGCCCTCCTGGATGCGCGCCCCCGCGCCGTCGTTGATGCCGATGAGTGGGCGGCCGGTCTTGATGGCCAACTCCTGGACCTTGACGATCTTCTCGCCGTACACCTCGCCGAGACTGCCGCCGAACACGGTGGCGTCCTGGCTGAAGATGCAGACATCGCGACCGTCGATGGTGCCGTAGCCGGTGACAACGCCGTCGCCGGTGGGCCTATTGGCCTCCAGGCCGAAGTTGGTCGACCGGTGCTTGGCCAGCGCGTCGAGTTCCACGAAGGAGTCCTCGTCGAGCAGCGCCAGGATGCGCTCGCGAGCGGTCAGCTTGCCCTTGGCATGCACTTTGTCCAGCGCGGCCTCGCCGACCGGGTGCAAGGCTTCGTCGGCGCGCTTGCGCAGATCTGCCAGCTTCCCTGCGGTGGTGTGGATGTCGATCTCGTGTTCGGCGGCCGGCCCGGAAGATTCAGTCACGCTCGTCATGGGAACTGATGTTATCGGCGCGGTGTTCAGGCGCTGCGGGTGGCCCTTAATGGTCCCTTAGAAACTCGGGTGTGCGGACGACCTGGACGTGCGGGTGGCTTGGTAGCCTGCGGTCGTCTCAGGCGCCGCACGCGGGGAGGACACCTCAATCTCTACGGGCAGGCAACGTACGCGGTACCGGAAGTTTCTCGTGGTGTTGGCGGTGTGCGCGCTGGCGCTCTCGATGGCCGCGCTGATCCTGCGCGCGTTGCCGCTGGCGAACAACATCGCCCTGTTCGTCGCGGTGGGTTCGCCCTACGTGGCGTTGGCCGCCGTGGTCGTGCTGGTCTTTTCCGTGGTGTACCGGCGGGTGGTCATGACGGCCGTCGCGGCCGCGATTGTGGCGGCCAACGTGGTGATCCAGGTGCCCTGGTACTACTTCGGGAAACCCACCGACACAGGTGCGCATGTCAGCATTCGGGTCCTGTCTGCCAATTTGCGCCTTGGCCAAGCAGACGTGCTGTCGTTGGTCGATCTGGCTCGGGCCAGTGCGGATGTCATCACGTTGTCGGAGATGACGCCCGACTGGCTTCGACGGTTTTACGCGACCGGCGCTCGGACCGAATTTCCGCACTCCGTGCTGGTTCCCGCGCTCGGGGCCGGCGGCTTCGGTTTGTGGAGTCGGTTCCCGCTCGAAGTGGTGACGCCGATGAAGGGCGGGAGCATGATCGCCGCTCGTGTGCAGGTCCCGGGCGTGCGCGTTGACCCGGTGATCGCGAGCGTTCACATCATCAATCCGTTGGCATTGTACGGGCAGGCCTTCGGCCAGTGGCAAACCGGCATTGCCGCGGCCAAGGTCAGGATGGCGGGGCTGGCCGCCACCGCGGGCTCTGGAGCGGTGATCGTCGCCGGCGACTTCAACAGCACACCGGACATGCGCCAGTTC
>NZ_JBMYXC010000013.1:0-87465 GCF_049608025.1 Mycobacterium sp.
CCACGTTTGGGCTACCGGTGTTCGGCAGGCCGGCAAGGGCTCTCGCGGCGTCCCGGAAAGTACATAGCGACGCACTGCGGGTGGGCGTCGGTGGTTCGCCGGCGCGCAATGCGTCGACGAGATCTCGTGCCGACGAAGGCGTCTGGTTGTCGAAGAACTCCCAGTTGACCATCACCACCGGCGCGTAGTCACAGGCGGCATTGCACTCGACGTGCTCGAGGGTGATGCTGCCGTCGGCGGTGGTTTGGCCTGCGTCGACGCCCAGGTGGCCCCGCAGGGTGTCGAGAATGGCGTCACCGCCCATGATCGCGCACAACGTGTTGGTGCAGACGCCGACCAGGTACTCACCGGTCGGGGAACGACGATACATCGAGTAGAAGGTCGCGACTGCTGCGACCTCGGCGTGCGTCAAGTCCAATTGCCTTGCACAAAAGGCGATCCCAGCGGGCGTCAGATAGCCGTCCTCGGATTGGGTGAGGTGCAGCAATGGCAGCAGGGCTGAGCGTGATTGAGGGTAGCGCGAGATGATCAACGCGGCGTCGGCCTCGAGGCGCGACTCGACGTCGGCGGGATAGGCACTCCGCCCGTGGATCGGGGGACCGGGTTCATCGGGTCGCTGTCCCAGCTCGATGAAGATGCTCACCGATCCACCCCACCCATCACCGGGTCGATCGATGCCACCGCAGAAATCGCGTCGGCGACCATTCCTCCCTCGCACATCGCTGCCACTGCCTGCAGATTGGTGAACGAAGGATCCCGGTAGTGCACCCGGTAGGGGCGGGTGCCGCCGTCGGAGACCATGTGCACGCCGAGTTCGCCGCGGGGGGATTCGACCGCGGCGTAGACCTGGCCGGCGGGAACCCGGATACCTTCGGTCACCAATTTGAAGTGATGGATCAGGCCCTCCATCGAGTGCCCCATGATTTTGGCGATGTGTTCGGGTGAATTGCCGAGCCCGTCGGGGCCGAGTTTCAGATCGGCGGGCCACGCGATCTTCTTGTCCTCGATCATGACGGGTTGACCGTCGAGCCGCTCAAGCCGCTCGACGCATTGCTCAACGATCTTGAGCGACTCACGCATCTCCTTCACCCGGATCAGATAGCGGCCGTAGGCGTCGCAGCCGTCGTCGGTGATGACATCGAAATCATATGTCTCGTAACCACAATAGGGTTGCGCCTTGCGCAGGTCATGCGGCAGGCCCGTCGAGCGCAGCACCGGGCCGGTGACGCCGAGCGCCATGCACCCGGTCAGGTCCAGGTAGCCGATACCTTGGGTGCGGGCTTTCCAGATGTAGTTCTCGTTGAGTAGATCCTCCAGATCGCAGAATCTCGTGGGTAGCAACTCGAGCAGGTCCCGTACCTGACTGATTCCGTCGTCCGGAAGGTCGACCGCGACCCCGCCGGGTCGAATGTAGGCGTGGTTCATCCGAAGTCCGGTGATGGATTCGAACACTGACAGAATGAGTTCGCGCTCTCGGAAGCCGAGGAACATCGCCGTCATCGCACCTAGTTCCATGCCGCCGGTGGCCAGTGCGACCAGATGACTCGAGATCCGATTGAGCTCCATGAGCATCACCCGGATCACCGACGCTCGCTCGGGTATCGCCTCGGTGACGCCGAGCAACTTCTCGACTCCGAGACAGTAAGCAGCCTCGTTGAAAAACGGTGACAGGTAATCCATTCGGGTTACGAAGGTCACGCCCTGCGTCCAGTTGCGGAACTCCAGGTTCTTCTCGATGCCGGTGTGCAGGTAGCCGATCCCGCATCGCGCCTCGACGATGGTCTCGCCCTCGATCTCAAGGATCAGGCGTAATACGCCGTGCGTCGACGGGTGCTGGGGACCCATGTTCACCACGATGCGTTCGCCTGCGTGTTCGCCGGCGTTCTGCCGCGCTGCGGTGACGACCTCGTCCCAGTCCTGGCCGCCGACGACGACGACACGATCAGCCGGGCCGGGATCATTGTGTGACGTGGTCATCAGTTGTAGGCCCTGCGCTCGTCGGGCGGGGGTATCTCGGCACCGTGATACTCCACCGGTATCCCGCCGAGCGGGTAGTCCTTGCGCTGCGGGTGGCCGACCCAGTCGTCGGGCATCTCGATACGGGTCAGGGATGGGTGGCCGTCGAAAATGATCCCGAAGAAGTCGTAGGTTTCGCGCTCGTGCCAATCGGTGGTCGGATACACCCGGAACAGCGACGGGATGTGGGGATCGGCATCAGGAGCGGCCACCTCCAGACGGATACGACGGTTGTGGGTGATCGACATCAACGGATAGACCGCATGCAATTCCCGCCCGGCCTCGTCGGGGTAGTGCACGCCGCTGACGCCCAGGCAGAGTTCGAAACGCAGATCCGGTTCGTCGCGCAGCGCCTGTGCCACAGTGGGGAGTGCTTCGCGACTGACCTCCAAGGTCAGCTCATCGCGGTGCACCACCACGCGTTCGATCGCTGCCGCGGAGGCGTCTTCGCCCAAGGCGGCCGCCAGTGAGTCGACGACTTCGTCGAAGTAGCCGCCGTAGGGCCGCGGCGATCCGGCCGGCAAAGCCACCGTACGGACAAGACGGCCATAACCCGACGTGTCGCCGCTGCCCTCGGCGCCGAACATGCCTTGGCGAACGCCGATGACCTCGGGGTTCGGATCCTCGGCAGCCGCGTTGGTGCTCTGCCCGTCGCCCGAGTTCGCCGTCACCGCAGCAGGCCCTTCAGCTCGATCGTCGGCTGGACCGCCAACGCGGCCTTCTCGGCTTCCCGGATCGCTTCCTCGCGGTTGACGCCGAGCGGCATCTCCTGAATCTTGTCGTGCAGTTTCAAGATCGCGTGTAGCAGCATCTCCGGTCGCGGGGGACAGCCTGGAAGATAGATGTCGACCGGCACCACGTGATCGACGCCCTGGACAACCGCGTAGTTGTTGAACATCCCGCCGGACGACGCGCAGACGCCCATCGCCAGAACCCACTTGGGTTCGGCCATCTGGTCGTAGATCTGGCGCAGCACCGGGGCCATCTTCTGGCTCACCCGTCCCGCGACGATCATCAGGTCGGCCTGGCGCGGCGTCGCCGAGAACCGCTCCATGCCGAAACGTGAGATATCGAAGCGGGGCCCGGCGGTGGCCATCATCTCGATCGCGCAGCAGGCCAGGCCGAAGGTGGCCGGCCACAAAGACCCCTTACGTACGTAGCCGGCGACTTGCTCCAACGTCGATAGAAGAATTCCACCGGGCAGTCGTTCCTCTAATCCCACACCAGACCTCCCCGCCGCCATTCATAGGCGTACGCCACCGACACATTGAACAGGAACAAGCCCACGGCGATGACACCGAAGGCGCCCAGATTGTCGAACGCCACCGCCCATGGGTAGAGAAAGACGATCTCGATGTCGAACACTATGAACAGCATCGCCGTCAGGTAGTACTTGATCGGGAATCGTCGGCCGGTGGCGGCCGCGGCGGGATCGGAGGCATCCATCGGCTCGATCCCGCACTCGTAGGCCTCCAGTTTGGCGTGGTTGTAGCGCCTGGGCCCGATCAGTAGGGCGATTCCGACCGACCCGACGGCAAACGCAGCTGCGATCGCCCCAAGCACCAGAATCGGTGTGTACAAATTCATACTGAGCAGGCGCTCCTTGGGGCTGTCGCTATGAGCTGCCCCACAGCCTAGCCCGTTTTCGATGCGAGCCAAACTTGAGGGTCAGTATCGCCGGGAGAGCCGTTCAGCGATCCTTCAGCGGCCCGAAAAGGATAGTGCACCAGCAGTTTTCGGCATCCAATGGGCTACGCGGCGGTACGCAACAGCGCCGCGACCGCATCGCCCAGCCGGATCGGGTCGATCGGGTGGGGAACCGCCGCTTCCGCACGGGACCACCTGGCCAGCCATGCGTCATCGGGCCGTCCCGTCAGCACCAACACGGGCGGACAGGGGTCGACCTCGTCCTTGAGCTGTTTGGCGACGCCCATTCCGCCGACAGGGCTGGCCTCACCGTCGAGGATCGCCAGATCGAAGCCGCCTGCGTCCATGTGCCGGATCACCATCGCGGCGGTGGCAACTTCGACGTAGCTCAGCTCCGGGAGCTCGGGACGCACCCGCCTACCCAGTGCGAGCTGTACCTGCTCCCTGGTCCTCGGGTTATCGCTGTAGACCAATATCCGCAGCGGGTTCGTCGATGACCGCATCGGGGATGGCGTCGGGGATGGCACAGCGCGATGGTAGCCCGGCATGAATGCGACGTACCCGAGACGTCTGCTTTGTGGCCTCGCCGATCAGGCTTGACGATCGGCGAGCAGCGGCGTGATCTCTGCCGGGTCGAAGTACTCGTCGATGCGGCTGATCAGACCGTCGGCACCCAATCTGATCACCATGCAGACGCGCATCGCGATCGATGCCCCGGTACGGCCCTTGGCGTGCAGAATGTGCTGCTGGACGAAGCCGCCGTCGAACAGCTGGCGATCTAGCACCTGGTATTCACGGTCGACGGTGGCATTGACGAACCAGGCGATGATCCGTACCGACCGGTCGCGACCGGTCGGATGCTCGTCGCCGATTTTCCAAACCGCCACGTCAGCGTTGAACAGTTGTTCCACGGCTGCGATATCGCCGTTCTCGATAGCAGCGAAGAGCCGGTCGGCAAGCTCGGTGATCGCTGCTGAATCGGCGTCAGACATCCGGTTGACCTCAACTTCGGTTCAGGGTGAGCACTGCGTCCCGATTTTCTCAAATACCCCACCACATCGGCTCTGCGGTCATCGGGCAGGCCGGCAATTCCTCGCCGAAGCGGCCGGTCGAGTGTCATGATCCGGCAATGGATTTTTTGCGCCGTTCGGTCGCCCTGGTCGCCGGCCTGGCCCTGCTTGCAGGAGTCCTGGTGTCCGCACCGGCTGCTGCGGGCCCGGTCACCGGGAACTGCGGCTTCGCACCCGACGATATCTACCGAAATGAGTTTCAGTGCTATCGCTACGGGGAGTTCTACACCCCGCCCGATCCGTTGCCCGCTGGGCAGCCCGGGGACCTGATTCGCTCCGAACCGTCCCGATTGGTCCTCGAGCCCTCCGGTGAGTTGGGCGCATATGTGGCCACGGGGACGCGGATCATGTACCGCAGTACCGATGCCCGCGGGAACCCTACCGCCGTCACCGGCACCTACTTCGAACCTGACAACCCCTGGCCGGGGCAAGGACCGCGGCCTTTGATCTCGTTCGCGGTAGGCACCTACGGGCAGGGTGATCAATGTGCTCCGTCTCGGCTTTTCAACCAGGGGATACATTTTTCCAGCGGCCTGGACATCACTTTCGGCTACGAGGAAATGTTCATCGCCACCATGGTGGCCCGTGGTTTCGCGATCGTCGTCACGGACTACGACGGCCTCGGTACCCCCGGTGTGCACACCTACGTCAACCGCATCGCGCAGGGTCAGGCTGTCCTCGATGCCGCTCGTGCGGCAAAGAAGCTCCCCGACACCTCGCTTGATGTCGACGGGCCGGTGGCCTTCTGGGGGTATTCCCAGGGTGGTGCCGCCTCGGCATCGGCGGCTGAGCTCGCGCCTTCCTACGCTCCCGAACTCGACGTCGTCGGCGCCTACGCGGGCGCGCCGCCGGCTGACCTCGTCGAATTGATGCCGTTCGCCGACGGCAGCGCGCTCGTCGGCGCTGTCGGCTACGCGATCAATGGTGCGATCGCTGCCTATCCGGAGATCGAACCGTCCGTTCGCCACGTTCTGACGATCTACGGTGAGGATCTGCTGGACAAGACCAGAGATCAGTGCGTCATCGAGACATTTCTGAACTTCGCGTTTCACCGCCTCGAGGAATACTTCACCGTCGATCCGTTCGAGCTCCTCACGCGCGAGCCGATGAAATCGATTTTTGAGCAGCAGCGGCTGGGCCGGCTCCGACCGCAGGCTCCAGTCTTTGTCGACCACAACCGATATGACCCGCTGGTGCCGTATGCCCCGAGCCGCCAGATGGCCATCGACTGGTGTGCCCAGGGCGCCGATGTCGAGTTCTGGACCAACGAGCAGCCCCCGTTTTTGAACAAGCTCGTTGTCAATCACGGGTTGGCGTACTTCGTGGACGGCGAGCGCGGCATGCAGTGGATCGCCGACCGGTTCAACGGGCTGGCGACCACCCCCAACTGCGCGAACATCTGATCGAGCCATCGCCGCGGGCACGGTAACCGCCGGACCAGCATCGGTGGAAACCCGGTCTCAGGTTCCGTAGAGAGTCTTCTGCCAAATCCGAGAAAGCGTCGCGATGGCGTCGTCGTCGTCGAGTTCGAGCCCGAGTCCGAGCCCAGAGCTCCCGACGAACACGGTGGTGAAGTTCTCGAAGAGCAGTGCGATCGCGGCCGCGGTGAACTGGGGATTCAGTTCACCGCCATAGCCTTGGTCTTGGGCCCGCCGCACTGACGCGGCGACGATGTCCATGCCGAAGCGGCGGAACTCGTCCTGCACGGCCGCGAAACGTGGCTGGGCGGTCGCCAACTGGGCCACTGCGATCATGATCCCGTAGTTCTGCTTGAACATCGTCCAGTATCTCGCTACCACGCCGGTGAAAAAGGCTGCGTCATCAGGCGACTCAGGTAGCTTCAAGCTCAGTCCCGACGGTGTCACCACCTCTCGCAGGAACGACTGGGCGAGCGCTTGCAGCAGGTCTTCCTTGTCGGTGAAGTAGCGGTAGAACGCTGCCGGTGACTTACCGGCGGCCGCGGTGATGTCGCTGAGCGTCGTGCCGTGAAAGCCTCTTTCGGCGAACAGCTTCCGGGCCGACCGTTCGATTGCCTGCCGAGTCAATTGGCCTTTGGCGCTCAGTGTTCGTGGCTGGCGGGCGGGCATGTTGGCCGCTAACCCAGCATTCGGTCGCCGGCGCGGAGCAGGGCGCTGGGAAGTTCGTGTCCCACCGCACTCTGTGCGACGCGGGCGGCAGCGATCGATGCCTGCAGGTCCACGTCAACGTGAACTCCGCTGTCGCGCAGGAGGTACACGAGGTCTTCGGTGGCGATGTTGCCGCTGGCGCCCGGGGCGAACGGGCAGCCGCCCAGGCCTCCGACGGAGGCATCCAGCCGGGTGACGCCGGCGCTGACGGCGGCGTAGGCACTGGCCAACCCGGTTCCGCGGGTGTTGTGGAAGTGTGCACCGAGCGGGATATCGCCGACCCTGGGCCGGACGAGGTCGATCAGGCTGCTGACCCGCGGCGGAGTGGCGGTGCCGATGGTGTCGGCGATCGCGAGCCGGTCGGCACCGGCCTCAGTGGCGGCTTGGGCGATATCCACCACCCGCTGTGGGGCTGTGGGTCCGTCGAATGGACAGTCCCATGCGGTGGCGATGATGACTTCGACGGTGACGCCGCTGTGGTGGGCGATCGCGACGATGTCGCGGATCCGTTCGGTGGCTTCGGCCGAACTACGACCCACATTGGCCCGGCTATGCCCGTCGGCTGCCGACACCACGTATTCGATGGAGCCTAGTTTTGCGGCGATTGCGCGCTTCGCGCCATTGGGGCTGGCGACAAGTGCGGAGAATTCGATACCAGGGAAGTTGTGCAGCTCGGCGGCGAGGTCGGCCGCGTCGGCCAGGGCAGGCACTTTCGACGGCGAGACGAAGGCTGTCGCCTCCATTTCCTGCACTCCGGTGGCGGCGATAGCGGCGATCAGATCGAGCTTGGCCGCCAACGGAATCGGGTCTTCGATCTGCAGGCCGTCGCGCAACGACACGTCTCGAATATCAACATGATCGGGTAGATCTGTCACAACACGCCCTCCGATCGAAGCGTCCTGATTTCGGTGTCGGTCACACCGAGCAGGTCGCGGTACACCTCATCGTTGTGCTGACCGGGCCGCGATGAGCCGGCGCGCCGGATGGTTCCGGGTGTCTCGGATAACACCGGTACGACGCCGGGGCCCTTGACGTTTCGTCCGATGCGTTCATCCCAGTGATCAGCGATCATGCCGCGAGCTTGTAGCTGAGGGTCCTCTACGACTTCGGCGACGGTGTTGATCGGACCGCTGATCACCCCGGCTTCGGACAGGGTCGCGATGATGTCATCAGGTCTACGCTCGGCCGCCCAGTCTCCGATGATCGTGTCGAGTCCGTCCTGATTACGGCCCCGGGCAGCATGATCGACGAACCGTTCATCGGTGGCGAGTTCGGGTTGGCCCATCGCCTCGCACAACCTGCGGAAGACGGTGTCTTGGTTGGCCGCGATCACCACCCAGCTGCCGTCGGCAGTCGGGTAGATATTCGACGGGGCGATGCCCTCCAGCCTGGTTCCCGACGGACCCCGCACGACGCCGCCAACATCGTAGTCCGGGATGGTGGATTCCTGTACCGCCAAACATGATTCGGTCAATGCCGCATCCACCACCTGCCCCTCGCCGGTCACCGAGCGGCGGTACAGTGCAGCCAGTGCGCCCTGCGCGGCAAACATGCCGGCGAGGCTGTCTCCCAGCGACAGCGCCAGCCGTGGGGGAGGGCCGCCGGGAAACCCGTTCATGTGCCGAAGTCCGCTGGCGGCTTCGGCGACCGAGGCGTAACCGGCTTTGTGCGCATCCGGTCCCGTCTGGCCGTATCCAGAGACACGGACCAGGATAATTCCGCGATTGCGCTGGCGGAGAACGTCATAGCCCAAACCCCACTTCTCCAAGGTGCCAGGCCGGAAGTTCTCGACGATGACGTCGCTGCGCTCGACGAGGTCGAGGAAGAGGTCGCGCCCTCGGCGCTCACGCAGGTTAAGGGTGATGGCCTTCTTGTTGCGCGCATGGACCGTCCAGAAGAAGTGGTGCCCGTCGAGTTCGGCCTGCCCCCAGGTGCGAAGTGGATCGGGGGCGCCGGGCGGCTCGATCTTGATCACCTCCGCGCCCATGTCGCCCAGCAGGCGACCGGCGAAGGGGCCGGATATCAGTGTTCCGACCTCGATGACCCGGATGCCGTCGAGCGGGCCCAGCGGGTCTGTCACGGTGTGACCGCCAAGTCGTGGCGCCGCAGCCAGTCGGTGGCGATGCCGACGGCCTCGTTCAGTTTGTCGCGCTGTCCGGGCCCGGCGTAGTAGTGGTTCGCCCCCGCGATCTCGTGCATCTCCTTGTCGGAGTTGCCGATCGCCTCGTAGATCCGGCGGGTGTGGCTCGGCGTGCATGCGTCGTCGGCGAGATTTCCGATCACCAATGCGGGCACGGAAATGTCGGGTCCGCACTTCACGGCGTCGGCGTTGGCGTCGTCATAGCTCCACTGCGACAGCCAACTGCGCAGCGTGCAGAACCGCGCCAGGCCGACCGGACCCATGTTCACTACCTCAGGATCGCCCAGGTAGCAGGTTCGGGGGGTGCGTTCGTTGGGATCGACGGTCGGGTCGAGCCAGCGCGGATCGGCCATGGTGCCGTGTACGACGAACGCGAACTCTGCGGAGTCCGCGCCGGGACGCCCAGTTGTCCGCAAATCGGCGAGTTTGGTCTTGACCCAGGCCGTAATACGCCGGTTCCGAGCAATCTGGGCCTGGTGATAGCGCTCCAGGAACTCCGGCGTGTACGGCGGCTGATTGGGGTTGTCGGGGTCGTAGAGATCGAGCTCGGGGTCCCGCTTGGTGGGGTCGTTCTCGTCCAGGATTGACGCGTCCATCCACTCCGTCATCGTGCCGTGCCTGCTGACGTGGGCGGCGAGCAGCATGATGGCGTCGGCAGGGATCAGTCCCAGCTTGGTCAGGTCGGGACCGTCGCCAGATGGGCTCGCCCGCACCGTGGGGCGCTGCGCCTGCTGCTGATAGAACATCGATAGTGAGCCCCCGCCGCTCCAGCCCGCAAGCACGACCTTGGCATAGCCGAGCCGGTTCTTGGCATCCTTGATGCACTCGCCCAGGTCTTCGACGACCTTCTCCATGAGCAGGGCGGAGTCGGTTCCGCGGAATCGGCTGTTGCAGTAGATGACATGGTGACCGGCTCGGGCCAGGGCGTTGATCATGGGCAGGTAGGCACCCCCGCCGATCGGATGCATGAACACCAGGACGGTGTCCGATGCCGCCGCCGCGGTGGGTCCGGTGTGCGCAGGCGCTGACGGCTTGAGTAGATAGCTTTCCAGCACCACCAACTCGGCGACGCCGCCGTAGACATCACGGACAGCTGAGTTGTTTTGGTAAGCAACCAGATACGGAATTCGATCGTATTCGTGCTTGGCCGCTGCTGTCTTCGCGCAAGCGCTCATCGGCGTTTCCGTTTCTTCGCGCAAGCGCTCATCGGCGTTTCCGTTTCTTCGCGCAAGCGCTCATCGGCGTTTCCGTTTCTTCGCGCAAGCGCTCATCAATGCTGCCCCAGGTCGTTGGCCAACACCTCCGCCGACGGCATCAGCCGCGAACGGGTGTCGATCGCGATCACCTGCCAGTCGACGGACTGATAGTCGTCGAACTTGCGGCGTGCTCTCTCGCGAGCCTTCTCCGGCGCGCCGTGGTGAACGCCCTGAGGCACATGTGAGACCAAGCCGGGCGGCATCGGGATTCCGTACAGCGAACCACCGTGGAAGAACGCGATTTCGTCGAAGTCGACGTTGCGGTGATACCAGGGTGTGCGCTCGGTACCGGCCACCCCTTCGGCGGGCTTGGGTAGGAAGTTCATCACGTACACGCCGGTGGCCTGCATGAACAGGTGCACGGTCGGGGGCAGATGCACGCTGTCAGATGTCACCACGTTGTAATCGGCGATATTGAAGGTGAAGGCGAAATTGTCGCCACGCCAACCCTCGACGTCCAGCGGATGGTGTTGGTAGTAGAGGGTGGTGGGTCCGCCGGCATGCATGAGTCGGACCTCGAACTCGCCGTCGATCTGCGGTCCGGCAGCGTCGTCGTACGGCACCGGGTCTGGGATTATCGCCTGGGAAGGGTCGAACGGGAAGTGACGCCCCAGTGGTCCGGGCGGGGGAACCCGGAACTCGTCGGTTGCCTGGATCACCAGCCACGTGCACTGGTCGTCGGGGACCTGTCGCCAGGTGCACGCCTTCGGCAGATACACCCAGTCACCCTTGCGGTACCGCAACGGTCCGAATTCGGTCTCGATCAACCCCGAACCCTCGTGTACGAAGCACAGCAGATCGCCGTCGATGTGACGCACGAAGAACGGCATCGGCGCGCCGCGGCGTGACAGCAGCACCTCGCAGTCGGCGTTGGAGAACATCAGCAGGGGACTGCCGTACGCGTCCATGGCGTCCCGGGGCTTCAGTTCGCTGGATAACACATCGACGGGCCGTAGCGGCCCCACCGACCGGTATGCCGTGGGGTCGTGGCGGCGATACAGGTTGGCCGTGCGGCCGGTGAAGCCGCCACGGCCCAGTTCGTCGTCCTTGAGGCCCTCCAGATCAGCGTGTAATCGCCGGGGCGTGGTGCCCTTGCGAAGGTGGACGAACGATTCCATAGGCTGCGCTCTCTCCGACAACAAAAAGTAAAACTGACATTACTTTTACCTATGTCGCCGGTCAACGCGAATCCCTTCGGACCTCCCGGACGCCCGTTCGGCATCGCGGACGGCACGCTGTCGCGGCCCCCGCTCAACCCGTCGGTGGCGGGAGCGCGGGCCCCGTGCTGGTTTCGGTAGGAGTTTGTGCTGGTTCCGTTACCGGGCCCACAGGGGCTCCTTAGCGTCCTTGCGCACACTGGAACGAACTAGCCAGGAATAGGCCACGAACAGGAAGGTGTGACCCAAATGCTGACGATGTATTTGTGCGGTGCGCTCATTACTGCGGTGGCGGCGATCGGCGGCAGCCTCCGGTTCTCCGATGTGCGCACTCCAGTGACCCCGATGACGCGGGTACTGGTCGCTGTCGTGGCCGGTGCGTTGTGGCCGGTCATGGCTGTTGGGGCCCTGTTGTTGGTCGCCGTCGTGCCGTTGTTGGAATCACTGGGAACTGCTCCGGTCACCAGGACCAACGCCGGCGCAAGTAAGAAGACCAGCACCAACGCGGACCTGCCGACAGAGGAACTGGTCGTCACCGGTTCCTGAGGACGTTTCCTCAGGAACAACTCCGTCCCGACCGGCCGTATTCGGTGTGTTGGCAGTCACCATGACGCCCGGGGCATACCGGCATCTGCCCCCCTGATCGGGGGGACTTCCAGTGATTTCGCAACCTTCTGGCGGTCGATTCGCCCCGAACTAGGTCTACGATTTGATACCGGTAGTGTGTCGGTCGGTGTGGCCGGACTTTCTCAGGTGCTGGTCACATGCTTTACTGCAACCGCCACAAATGAAGATATCTCGATCCAACGCGCCGCCGATCGGCCGCTGCGCGGTGGTGTGACAACACAGCGAAGACATCGCTGCGGAGTCTTAGGACGGACGACTTGGCCGAGATTTTTGCAGCACAAATCGCATCAGGCGGTAACCGGAAGATGGATGGATTGACGGTATGAGACTTCTTAACAGGATTCGCGGGCAATGGGTGCGCCGGATCAGCGTCGCCACCATGGCGGCCGCACTACTGCCCGCGTTGGTCGGACTGACCGGAGGGTCGGCGACCGCCGGAGCGTTCTCCCGACCGGGACTGCCGGTCGAGTATTTGATGGTGCCTT
Organism: Mycobacterium sp.; assembly: GCF_049608025.1. GTDB lineage: Bacteria > Actinomycetota > Actinomycetes > Mycobacteriales > Mycobacteriaceae > Mycobacterium. Next base: position 12,525 of record NZ_JBMYXC010000013.1, read on the forward strand.
CGCCCTCGATGGGACGCGACATCAAGATTCAGTTCCAGAGCGGTGGTGAGAACTCGCCCGCTGTCTACCTGCTCGACGGTCTGCGCGCGCAGGAAGACTTCAACGGCTGGGACATCAACACCCAGGCCTTCGAGTGGTACCTCGACTCGGGTCTGTCGATCGTGATGCCCGTCGGTGGCCAGTCCAGCTTCTACGCCGACTGGTACCAGCCGGCCCGCAACAGTGGGCCCACCGTTACCTACAAGTGGGAGACGTTCCTGACCTCGGAGCTGCCCAGCTATCTGGCTTCGGAGCGTTCGGTCAAGCCCACCGGCAGCGCCGCGATCGGTCTGTCGATGGCCGGCTCGGCTTCGCTGATCTTGTCGGTGTATCACCCCGAGCAGTTCGTCTACGCCGGCTCGATGTCGGGCTTCCTGAACCCCTCCGAGGGATGGTGGCCTTTCCTGATCGGCATATCGATGGGTGACGCCGGTGGCTTCAAGTCCGAGGACATGTGGGGCCCGTCGAGCGACCCGGCCTGGCAGCGCAACGACCCGATGGTGCAGATCCCGAAGATCGTGGCCAACGGAACCCGGATCTGGATCTACTGCGGCAACGGTCAACCCAACGAGCTCGGCGGCGGTGACCTGCCGGCGACGTTCCTGGAGGGTCTGACGATCAAGACCAACATCACCTTCCGTGACAACTACCTCGCTGCAGGCGGGGCCAACGGTGTGTTCAACTTCCCGGACAACGGCACGCACAACTGGGCGTACTGGGGTCGGGAACTGCAGGCCATGAAGCCTGACCTGCAGGCGAACCTCATCGGGTAAAGAATTGACGATAGAAGCCCCCGGCCGCTCGGCGGTCGGGGGCTTCGTCGTTGGCGGCTACTGTGACTGTCATGACGGCAATCAACGCGATGGTGGCTCACGAGGACGCCGAGGGCGGAATCGGACTGCGCCACGAGGTGGTCGACGAATCTTTTCTGCCCGAGGGCGACGTGGAGATTCGTGTCGAATATTCCAGTGTGAACTACAAGGACGCGTTGGCTGTCACCGCCAAAGGTGGAGTGGCTCGGTCCTATCCGTTGATTCCGGGGATCGACGTCTCGGGCACGGTCACCGCGAGTAGCTCCCCGGAGTTCGCGGTCGGCGATACCGTGATCGCGCACGGCCAAGACATCGGGACCGGCCGGCACGGTGGCTACGCGCAGGTGGCACGATATCCCGCCGAGTTCCTGGTCAGGCTGTCCACCCTGGGCGCAGCCGAGGCGGCGGCGATCGGAACCGCGGGCTTCACTGCGGCTATGAGCGTGAATGCACTGCGCGCGCACGGCGTCACCCCGTCCGACGGTCCGGTGTTGGTCACCGGTGCCACCGGCGGCGTGGGAAGCGTCAGCGTCGATCTGATGGCCGGACTGGGATACGAAGTAGTGGCATCGACCGGGAAGGCCGATGCGCACCAGTTGCTGCGCGACCTCGGGGCTGCCGAGGTCATCGGCCGGATCCCTGGCCCCGAGGACAAAGTGCGCCCGCTGGGCAAGGCGCAGTGGGCCGCCGTCATCGACTGCGTCGGCGGAAAGACTCTGGCCTACGCGCTGAGCACAATGAAATACGCTGGAGTGGCAGCCATTTCGGGACTTGCGGGTTCACCAGACCTGCCGGCCACCGTCTTGCCGTTCATTTTGCGCGGTGTGACACTTGTCGGCATCGACTCGGTGCTGTTGCCTGTCGGGAAGCGCCGTGAGCTGTGGGCGCAGATCGACTCGGGATGGCGGCCAAGCCATCTGGATCGGATCACCCAGGATGTGCCGGTGCGGGAAGTCGCCGGCGCACTAGGGAGCATCATCGGCGGCGGTATCACCGGGCGCACCCGCGTGATTGTGCAGGACGGGTTCTGATCCGAGTTTCGATCCGCCGTGGGTCGGCATCGGCGACCACGGTGACATCGGCCAAATTGTGAGCGCTTTTGCAAAGCGTTGGTTGCCGGCACCTTGGTCGAGGTCCAGGCCTTGTGGCTTCAAAGCCTGGGCCGCCAGAAACGTGGCCGGTGTGTACTGACCTGAGAGGTCAGGACGATGTCGGCAACGGAACAGGCGTCGGCTTCAGCTTCTGGTTGGTTGAGGCCGGCTGGCCCCACGTCGGATCGACGTCATACGGCCAGTAGACACCTGCATGAAAGGGGATATCGCCGAAGTAGGCCGAATTCCATGGGCCGCCGGTAGCTACTTGTGAAGGATCCGCATACGCAGACATCAAGGCGTAGGGCAGATCGGCTGAATAAAACGGCAACGTGTCCGGGGTCACTTCACCCGTGTAGTTCGAATTGTACTGCTGGCCGAAGAATCCATCGATCAGGTTATTGGCGTAGGCGAGCGACAGGAAGTTCCATTCGCCGTTGGAACCCGCAGCCGGATTCGGTGGAAGGGCTGTCAACCCCAGCGACGTCAGGTAGTGCGTCGTTCCGTCGCCGTTGATGATGTGACTGGAGTTGTACGCTCCGTCGGTAGGGCTGCCAAGGGTCTTGAAGATGCTGCTCGACGGTACCGGGTAAATCTTCACGGAGTCTTCGAGGATCTGCTTGCCCGCCCACATGACGGCCAACACACCTGCATAGGCCCCGTCGGTCGACGTTCTACCCGGGGCAAATTCGAAATCCTGTGTCCACATTACGTAACCGCCCTTGTCCGTCGGAGTGCCCTCCGCGGGGCTGGGGAATTCGTCCGTCGGGCCAAGCCCTGGGTAGACCTGCACTCGGGAAAGAATGTTTCGTGCCAGCTCCATCTTGTCGCCCGGGGCCACCGGTTCCGAGGATTTGAAGAGGTCCTCAATGAGCGGCCAGAGGCTGTAGCCGTCCTCATCGGGGCTGTTGTTCTTGAGCGCCACCGACTCGCCCACAATCCGGCCAGTTGCCGTGAGAGTGCCACGCTCGCTGGCGGTGTACTCACCGATTAGGCCGTAGCCCGCAGGCGTATTCGGTGTCTGACCGGTTTCGCCGAGGAAGTAAACCAGCAAGTTGTCCAGCACGGCGCCGTCGGCGCCGTTGTTGGGGAGCACGAACAGGACCCGAGCCTTGCCGGCCTCGCCCGCGACCCCGCCCGTTTCAGCGGCGCCGCCGTTACCGCCGGAGCCAAACACATAGCTGCCGTTACCGCCGGCCCCACCGTTTCCGCCGGCACCACCGCTACCACCGCCGTGGCCGCCCGCACCCAGCACCGAGAGCAAACCGGCGTGGCCGCCGGCCCCGCCGCTGCCGGCGCTGCCACCGGAGATGACCGCGGCTCCACCGACGCCACCATTGCCGCCGTTACCCATGAACAATCCGCCGCTGCCGCCGGCTCCACCATCCCCGCCGGGGATTCCGGCGCCGCCGCTGCCGCCGACGCCGAACCATCCAGCCGCCCCGCCGTTGCCGCCGTTGTAGCCACTGCCGCCATTACCCCACAGGCCGCCGTTACCGCCGGCGCAGGCGGCGATACCAGGGCAGGTCTCTGCGTCATAGCTGAAGCCGTCGCCTATCAGGATCCCGCCATGGGGATTCTCGGCGGTGCCGTTGCCGAAGAAGATCCGGAGAATCGAGCCTCCACCCAACGCCGAACCCGCTTCGGCCACGGCGGGATCGAGTGACGGGGCGCCAATGGCTTCGTCGGTTGCCAGGTCGGCCTCGCTGTCCGGGTCACCGCCGTCGCTGCGGGCAACCGCCGCTGACGTCCATGCCAGGAGCTCTGCCCCCGAAATATCCTCTCCACCAGAGGAACTCGCCGAGTCCTCTTCGGCATCTGAATCCGGAACGGTGCCCCCGCCGGGGTTCAAGCCCGGATCGGCAACCGAATCTTCTTCGGCAGCCGAGGCCCCGACGGCAGTCTCACCGTCGTGGGCGACCTCGCTTTGGTCCTCGCCAACGTCCTGGCTTTGATCCTGGCCAACGGCGGCATCGACGTCCTGGCCAACGGCTGCATCGACGTCGACATGGTCAACTGAGGCATCGAAGTCAGGTGCGAAGTCTTCGTCAGGGAGATCGTCGGCGTCGGCGTCAAGGGCCTCGTCGGCCTCGTCGGCCTCGACGTCCTCGTCAGCCTCGACGTTCTCGCCGACATTCGAAATCCCGGTACTTGCGCCTCCCGTCGAAGCTTCGTCATCGGAAGGCGCATTGCTACCGGAATCTGCCAACGTGGCGCTCGACTCTGGCGAAGAGCGGCCCGACTCTGAACCTGAATCCGCAGAATCCGAACCCGTCGCACTCGAACCCGTGGCACTCGAACCCGTCGCACTCGAACCCGTCGCACTCGAACCCGTGGAATCGGCAAACGCCACCGACGGCATCGACGCTATCGCCGCACCCACACCCAGGGCGACAGCCCACGCACCGACCCGACCCGCGTGACCCCAAACATGCGCCTTCGATAGCGCCCGAGCCTCCCTTGCGCCCCGACGATGCGGGCTCGGACCGGTGGGAGGCCCGGAGTTTTCCGCGGTCCGCGAAGCCGCAGTCCTGCCCATGTGGGGGTCTCCTCAGGAATATCGCAGTGGGTCTTCCAACCAGTATGGAGAAAGGCATCCAGATATGGCGCGCTTACGTCGCAAGTGCTGAAATCCATCAGTGCGGCTTGAGGGGACCGGTGGTCCCGGTCAGTGCGTACACGGCGCGTCGTCGGCGCCCTGGCTACTTCAGTTCGGCGGACGAGAGACCGAGTAGGCGGCGGGCCACCACCAGTTGTTGAATCTGTTGCGTGCCCTCGAAGATATCCAGGATCTTCGAGTCGCGTGCCCACTTCTCCAGCAGGAATTCCTCGGAATAGCCGGCTGTTCCGGCCATTTCGACGGTTTTCAGCGTGATGTCGCTCGCGACGCGCGCAGACTTGGCCTTACCCATCGATGCTTCTTTGGAGTTGGGGATCTTGTTGTCCGCCTGCCACGCCGACCGCAGCGTCAACAGGTAGCCGGACTCCCAGTCGGCCTCCATGCGCAGGAACTCGGCGGCGGCGGCGCTCTGGGCGTGCGCCGGCTTGTCGTAGGAGATCTCGATGCCCGCATCAGTCAGGATCTTGCGAAGCTCTTCGAGAGCAGCGCGCGCGATACCGACGGCCATAGCCGCGACGATCGGACGGGTGTTGTCGAAGGTCTCCATGACTCCGGCAAAACCCTTTTCGGTGTTGATATCCGGACTGCCCAGCAGGTTTCCCTTCGGGATGCGGGCGTTGTCGAACCGGATCACGGCGGTGTCTGAGGCCTTGATGCCGAGCTTGTGCTCAAGGCGCTCCACCGTGACGCCCGGGTGGTCCCGAGGCACGATGAACGACTTGATCGCCGCTCGCCCTTTCGACTTGTCCAGGGTTGCCCAGACCACGATGTGGCTCGCACGGGACCCGGCGGTGACGAAGATCTTCTCGCCGTCGATCACGTACTCGTCGCCGTCGAGCTTCGCGGTGGTCGACACCGCGGCAGAGTCTGAGCCGAATCCCGGCTCGGTGATGGCCATCGCGGCCCACACCTTGCCGAGCTGCTCGAGTTGTTCGTCTGTTGCGACCCCGGAGATCGCCGCGTTGCCCAAACCCTGGAAGGGGATCGACAGCACGAGCGCTACGTCGCCCCAGCTGACCTCCATGATGTTGAGCACGGCGGACATGTTGCCCCCGTTGATGTTTCCTTTCGGACCGTCTTCCCCGTCCCGGAATGCCTCAGCGCCGGCGAAGGAGATGGTCTTGGCCTCGGAGATGCCCTCGAACAGGGTGGCCACGGTGTCCAACTCGACGGGGTAGGCGTGTTCCCTGAGGTCGTACTTGCGAGAAATCGGGCGGAGGATCTCGGCCGCGCCCTGGTGCCCCTTCGTGATGACCGCCTGCAGTTTCTTCGGCATTTCCAGATTGATCGCCATGTCAGTTTTCTCCGTCTCTTGGACAGCGGGTGAGAGTTACAGGACCACAACACCTTCGGCGACGCCGATGGCCCGCAGGTCGCGGTACCAGCGCTCAACCGGGTGCTCCTTGGTGAAGCCGTGGCCGCCGAGCAGTTGGACACCGTCGAGGCCGATCTGCATGCCCTTGTCGGTACCGAGTTTCTTGGCCAGTGCCGCTTCGCGGGCGAATGACAGCCCCTGCTCGGCTCGCGCCGCTCCGCGCCAGGTGATCAGACGCAGCCCGTCCAGCTCTATCGCGATGTTGGCGCACATGAAGGCCACCGATTGTCTGCGGGCGACCGGTTCGCCGAAGGCTTCGCGTTCCTTGACGTAGGGGATGACGTAGTCCAGTACCGCGTGCGAGGTACCGACGGCCAGCGCCGTCCAGCCGAGCCGAGACAGCGCGATCGCCTGAGAGTAGATCCGCGCGGTATCGGCCGCTGCGCCATCTTCCTCGCCCAGGCGTGCGGTGAGCGGCACGCTGACCTTGTCGAGCTCGACCCGGCCCAGTGCTGCGGCGCGGATGCCCATGCTCGGATCGGCTTTGACGGTCAATCCCTTGGCGGAGCCCTCGACGATGAACAGCGCCGGCTTGCCGTTGAGCTGGGCCGCGACGATGAACAGCTCGGCCGCGGCGGCGGCTGGGACCAGCGACTTGACCCCGTCGAGTCGGTAGCCGCTGGGAGTACGGACCGCGGTGGTCTTCAGTGCGGTCGGATCGAACAGCGGCTGGGGCTCGGAGATCGCCACGCACGCCTGCGGGATGTTCTCGCCGGCGAACTCCTTGAGGTAGGTGGCCTGCTGATCGGCGCTGCCCCAATGGGTGAGCGCAGACGCGACGCCGCCGGGTGCCAGGATCGGTAGGGCCAGCCCCATGTCCCCGTATGCCAGCGCCTCGGCGACGAGCGCATTGGTCACCGTGCTGTGGTGCTCGGCGATGCCGTCGAAGTCCTCGGGAATGCTGATCGCAGTGATGCCGAGCTCGGCAGCCTTGGCGATCAGGCTAGGCGGGTAGTTGGCGGTGTCGTCGGCGTCGCGCGCTGCCGGCCGCAGGATTTCCTCGGCGAACTCCTTGACCGTCTCGACGATCATTCTCTGATCGTCGTCCGGAGTCAGGTCGAAGTAGTCAGAACCCTTCGCCGAGTCGATGGCCTTGAGTCGGGTCGCCGGCTTGCCGAGGCCCTTGATGCGCTTGAACTGCCGCGTGGAGGCGCCTGCAGCGGAGAAACCGTGCTTCACGCCGTACTTGATGCCACGGTTGAGCGGGTCACGCAGGTGGTATTTGTCCAGGAACTCTTGGCCCATGATCGGGGTGAGCAGCGCCATCCCGATATCGATCGCCGAGCGCTTGTGTTTCTGTTGCCCAACGGCGCTCTCGTGCTCGCTCCGCTGGGACGGCAGAGTGTTCGTCATGGCAGCTGCCCTCGTCTGGTGGTTCGGGAAGCGCGATTGCGCAACTGACTCCAGAGTAAGGTACGGGAACTGACTTCTGAGTAAGGTCTATGGATCTGTAATGCACCTCACACGGTGAGTCGGGCCAGAACCGCGTTGTGCAGCAACCCGTTGGTCGCCAGCGCGCTGCCGCCGTGCGGCCCGGGCTCAGCCGCCAGATTCGTGAACCGGCCGCCGGCCTCCCGCACCAGGACGTCCAGCGGCGCCAGATCCCACAGTTTGGCCTCGGGCTCCACGGCGATGTCGACCGCACCCTCGGCGACCAGGCAGTACGACCAGAAATCTCCGTAGCCACGCATCCGCCAGACGGCGTCGGCGAGCTCGACGAACCGGGACCGGCCCGCTTCCCAACCGGTTTGCAGGTCTGAAAACGACAGGCTCGCCGAGCCCAGATCGTCGACACCGGACACTGAGATCCGCCGCGTCGCGCCGCCAAACGAGCTGAACGCGCCCTCACCTTGGCCGGCCCACCACCGACGGCCCAGCGCGGGTGCACTCACCACGCCAACGACGGGCACACCATCGATCAACAATGCGATGAGCGTCGCCCACACCGGCACCCCGCGGACGAAGTTCTTGGTGCCGTCGATCGGGTCGATCACCCATTGTCGGCCGCTCAGTTCTCGAGTGCCGCCGAACTCCTCGCCAAACACCGAATCCTGAGGCCGCTGCTCGGCGAGCCTGCCACGCAGCATCGTCTCGGTGTCGAGGTCGGCGTCAGTCGCCGGCGTCATGTCGGGCTTGGTTTGCACACGCAGGTCGACCGCACCGAAACGCCTCATCGTCAGCGAGTCCGTCGCGTCGGCTAGCTCACGCGCCAGGATTAGGTCATTTGCCAGGGTGCTCATAGGTGTGGTCCTACCATGTTGGGGTGGCCGAATTCGCGATCATTCTTCTGCTCGTTGGTGCGCTGGTGCTTCTTGCGGGGCCGTGGATCATGCGAAGGCGGGGCGCGGGCAAAGACTGGGTGCCCGGCACCATGCTCGTCACCGGGGTGAGCCCGCGACCTGACGCGGACGGCGAACAGTTCGTCACGATCACCGGAGTGATCAACGGTCCCAACGTCAACGAGTACACGGTGTACACGCGGATGGCCGTCGACGCGAACGCTTGGCCGACGATGGGCCAGCTGTTGCCGGTCGTGTACTCGCCGGGCAATCCCGAGAAATGGGCGTTCGCGCCCGAGGCGCCGCCGCCGGTGCAGGCCCCCTGAAACCACCGCTTCGTCGTCAGCGGTGTCTGATGGGTTGAGTCAGGCGTGTCCGATGGGCTGACTCAGGCGTGTCCGATCCGCAGTAGTTCGGCAACCGTGATCAGCTTCACCCGCGGCCGCCCGGTTCCCTCGCCGCGTGCGCGTTCGTGTTCGTCGATCAGTTTCCAATGGTCGTCGGTCACCACCTTCGGCTGTCGCTCCACCAGCCATCCCGCCAGTTGATCGGCGTGGTCGGCGGCCAACTCGGCCAACTCGGCGGCGCTCAAGTCCGCCAGCAGCGTATTGACGGTGTCCTGGGAGTCGCTCTTGTTGCTGCCGATAACCCCGGTGGGACCCCGCTTGATCCAGCCGACCACGTACTCGTTGTGGCTACCGGCCACCCGGCCCTCGACATGGGGAATGGTGGCGGCACGCTCGTCGAACGGCAGCCCCGGCGTCGGCAAGCCGCGGTAACCGACCGCCCGAACCACCAGTTGGGCCGGTATCTCTTCGCGTTCGCCGGTGTCCTTCGCGGCGACCCGCCCGTCGGCGCCGCGAATCAGTTCGTTGCGGCCCAACACGATCGAGCCCACCCTTCCGTCCTCTCCGTCCGCCGCCTTGATCTCGACTGGTGATGTGCAGAAGCGGAACACAATGCGACGTTGGGCGCCGGTCGGCGTGCGCTCGGCGTACCCGCGCAGCACTTTGATGTTGTTGCGCACAGTCTTGCCGCCGGCCTCGAGATCCTCTTCGGTGATGTCCTCGAGGTCGGCGGGGTCGACGATGATATCGACGTCTTTGAGACTCTCCAGCACGCCGAGCTCACGCAGTTCCAGCGTCGTGAACGGAGCCTGCAGGGGGCCCCGCCTGCCGATGACCAATACTTCCTCCACGCCGCGGGCCCGCAGCGAGTCCAGCGCGTGGTCGGCGATATCTGTGGCCGCCAGCTCGTCGGGGTCGCTGACGAGCATCCGCGCGACGTCCAGTGCAACGTTGCCATTGCCGATGACGACAGCGCGCCGGCCCGACAGGTCGGGCATCAACTCCCCGAAGTTGGGGTGTGCGTTGTACCAGCCGACGAAGTCGACTGCGGGCACGCTGCCCGCGAGATCCTCGCCCGGGATGCCCAATGACCGATCGGACTGGGCACCGATGGCGTAGACGACGGCGTCGTAGCGCTCGGCGAGCTCGGCGGGTTGTACGTGTTCACCGACAACGATGTTGCCGAAGAACCGGAACCGCGGATCCATCGCCGTCTTTTCGAACTGGGCGCTGATCGACTTGATCTTCGGATGGTCGGGAGCGACCCCGGAACGAACCAGGCCCCACGGAGTCGGGAGCATCTCGAGCATGTCGACACGCACGTCGCCGTCACCGGAGGCGGCGAATTTCAGCAGGGACGAGGCGGCAAAGTAACCCGAAGGTCCTGAGCCGACGATGGCCACGTAGTAGGGCCGCATAGGGGGCATTTAGCGCTGCCTTCTGTTGCTGCCCGGCCGCGTGCGAGGACTCTCGCGACGTGGCCGGACGGGGTGTGCAACCGATGCTAGATCGCGGCGATCGCAATTGACGACGGTCACGGAGAAATCCGGTGCGTGTTTCGCGGGCGGCATCGAGGCTGCGACGGCCGTGACCGTGTGCGAGGTGAGTACCCTGAACTCCCGTGGATGCTGACCGTCAAGCCGATATCGCAGCCCTTGACTCCACGCTCACCACTGTGGAGCGTGTGCTCGATGTCGAGGCCCTACGCGATCGCATCGACAAGCTCGAGCAGGAGGCCTCCGACCCGAACCTGTGGGACGACCAGTCGCGCGCCCAGAAAGTCACCAGTGAGTTGTCTCACAGCCAGAGCGAGCTACGGCGTGTCGAGGAGCTGCGTGGGCGACTCGAGGATCTGCCGGTGCTGTACGAACTCGCCGCCGAAGAAGGCGAAGCCGACGGTGCAGAAGCTTCGTCAGCGTTCGCCGAGGCCGACGCCGAGCTCAAGAAACTCCGCGAGGACATCCAGGCGATGGAGGTCCGCACCCTGCTCTCGGGTGAATACGACGAGCGAGAGGCGCTGGTCAACATCCGTTCCGGGGCTGGCGGAGTAGACGCCGCCGACTGGGCCGAGATGCTGCTGCGGATGTACATCCGCTGGGCTGAACAGCACAAATACCGTGTCGAGGTGTTCGACACGTCCTACGCGGAGGAAGCCGGTATCAAGAGCGCGACTTTCGCGGTGTATGCCCCCTTCGCCTATGGCACCCTCTCTGTCGAGCAGGGCACCCACCGACTTGTGCGGATCAGCCCGTTCGACAATCAGGGTCGGCGTCAGACGTCGTTCGCCGAAGTCGAGGTGCTCCCCGTCACCGAGACCACCGACCATATCGATATCCCGGACGGCGACGTCCGGGTCGACGTCTACCGGTCCAGCGGCCCGGGTGGCCAATCGGTGAACACCACAGACTCGGCGGTTCGACTCACCCACATTCCGACCGGTATCGTTGTGACTTGCCAGAACGAGAAGTCGCAGTTGCAGAACAAGATATCGGCAATGCGCGTGCTTCAGGCAAAACTACTGGAACGCAAGCGCTTAGAAGAGCGCGCCGAGATGGACGCCCTCAAGGGCGACGGCGGCAGCTCCTGGGGCAACCAGATGCGTTCCTACGTGTTGCACCCCTACCAGATGGTGAAGGATCTGCGCACCGAGTACGAGGTCGGCAACCCAGCAACGGTGCTGGATGGTGACATCGACGGCTTCCTGGAAGCCGGCATCCGGTGGCGCAACAGAAAAGATGACGACTAACACTTACCTTGCGTTCGACGCGGCCGTCCGCTGGCACGATTTCTGGCAGGGCGAGATCGGTCTATGGCTTCGCTCCAGCGGGCTGCAGATCGCGATGCTGCTGCTCTTCGGCGCCTTGGGGGCAAGGTTCATCGGCTGGAGCGCGCGCAAGGTCACCCGCCGCATCGACGCCGAATACCAGGAGAGCGATCAGCTCGTCCGCACCGAGAGCGCCAAGTACCGCCAGGCCGTCGCCTCGGTCATCTCGTGGGTGGCGATCGCGATGCTCTTGGTCCTGGTCGCCGTTCAGATCACCGACGTGCTCGCTATTCCGATCGGCTCGCTGGTGGCGCCCGCCGCGGTGTTGGGCGCCGCACTGGGCTTCGGCGCCCAGAAACTGGTCCAGGATCTGTTGTCCGGATTCTTCATCATCACCGAGCGGCAGTACGGCTTCGGCGATCTGGTGCAGTTGAACATGCTCGGTGCCCCGGAGGCATCCGAGGGCACCGTCGAGGAGGTGACACTGCGAGTGACCAAGCTGCGCACCGCCGAGGGTGAGGTCTTCACGGTCCCCAACGGCAACATCGTCCGTTCGTTGAACATGTCCAAGGACTGGGCGCGCGCGGTCATCGACATCCCGGTGTCGGTGAACGCCGACCTCAACCGCGTCAACGATCTTCTGCACGAGGTGTGCCGCCAGGCTTGGCAGGACACGAGCCTGCAGAAGTTGCTGCTCGACGAGCCCGCCCTGATGGGCGTGGAGAGTATCGAGGTCGACAAGGTCAACGTGCGGATCGTGGCGCGAACGCTGCCCGGTAAACAGTTCGACGTGGGTCGCCGGCTACGGATCAGGATCATCGCCGCGTTGGCATCCTCGGGAATCGAGACCATGACCGGAAACGGCCCCGCCGTCGCGGCCGTCCTGCCTACTACAAGCGGGCCCGACGGCAGTGTGAAGGCCGCGCCCGGCGGGGACGAGCCAGAACTGTGAACTGGCTCAGAAAACTGAGACGACCGGAACACCGCTGGCCGAAGTACCTGCCGGGCGGACACCTCCGCACGACGACCGTGGTCATGGTGATCCTGTTCGGCGCGGCGTCGTGGTTGCACCAGGCCTACCAACCACCGGCCCCGGCTCCCACCCCCGAGACGGCGATTGTTCCCCCCGGCTTCGTTCCCGACCCGCAGTACACGTGGGTACCGCGGACCAACGTTCAGACCGGGGAATCCGAGAGCACCACCACCAGCAGCACCACGACGAGTCCGACGGAATCAACCTCGCCGAGTGCGGAGACGACCCCGACCAGCACCTCCGGGCCCAGCCCGATCACGACCGTGCTCGACCCCGGCGGGTCGGGACCGCAGACCTTCACCCAGGTACCTCCGGTGACGTCCACACCCGCCACCAAGCCAGCGGGGCCGACGACGCCGACGACGGTGCCCCCGCGGTAACCGGACGGTGGCGACGACCAAGACGACGACCAAGACGACGACCAAGGTGACCACGCAGGCGACTACGAAGGTAATGCCGAGGTAATTCTGTGTCCTGCCGCTACACTGGCGTGCCGTGATGATCACTCTCGACCGCGTGTCAAAGCAGTACAAGTCCTCGGCACGTCCAGCGCTTGACAACGTCTCGGTCAAGATCGACAAGGGGGAGTTCGTCTTCCTGATCGGGCCGTCGGGTTCGGGCAAGTCCACGTTCATGCGACTACTACTGGCCGAGGACAAGCCGTCCTCGGGCGACATACGAGTGTCGAAGTTTCACGTGAACAAGCTGTCCGGTCGCCACGTCCCCGGCCTGCGTCAGGTGTTGGGTTGCGTGTTCCAGGACTTTCGCCTGTTGCAGCAGAAAACGGTGTTCGAGAACGTGGCCTTCGCGCTCGAGGTGATCGGCAAACGCGGCGACGTGATCAACCGGGTAGTGCCCGACGTGCTGGAGATGGTCGGCTTGTCCGGCAAGGCGAACCGCCTGCCCGACGAACTGTCCGGCGGCGAGCAGCAGCGCGTCGCCATCGCCCGCGCGTTCGTGAACCGGCCGCTGGTGCTGCTGGCCGACGAGCCGACGGGCAACCTTGACCCCGATACCAGTAAAGACATCATGGACCTGCTTGAGCGGATCAACCGCACGGGCACAACGGTGCTGATGGCCACCCACGACCATCACATCGTCGACTCGATGCGCCAACGTGTCGTCGAACTCGAACTCGGCCGCCTGGTTCGCGACGAACAGCGCGGCGTCTACGGAATGGATCGCTAAGTGCGCTTCGGATTTCTCGTCAACGAAGTTCTGACCGGGCTTCGCCGCAACGTGACCATGACGGTCGCGATGATCCTCACCACCGCGATCTCCATCGGCCTGTTCGGGGGCGGGATGCTGGTCGTGCGTCTGGCCGACCAGTCCCGCGCCATCTACCTCGACAGGGTGGAGAGCCAGGTCTTCCTGACCGACGACGTGTCGGCCAGCGACCCGACGTGCGATGCCGACCCGTGTATGGCGCTGCGCTCGCAGATCGAGGGGCGCGATGATGTCCGGTCGGTTCGCTTCCTGAACCGCGACGACGCCTATGACGACGCCATCGAGAAGTTTCCGCAGTACGAGGATGTGGCGGGCCGCGACGCGTTCCCGGCGTCGTTCGTCGTCAAACTCATCAATCCCGAGCAGCACCAGGAATTCGACGACGCCATGGTCGGGCAGCCCGGTGTGCTCAACGTCCTGAACCAGAAGGATCTGATCGACCGGCTCTTCGCGGTGCTCGACGGGTTGTCGAACGCGGCCTTCGCCGTGGCATTGGTGCAGGCGATAGGTGCGGTGCTGTTGATAGCCAACATGGTCCAAGTCGCGGCTTACACCAGACGGACCGAGATAGGAATCATGAGACTCGTGGGCGCGAGCCGCTGGTATACCCAGTTGCCGTTCCTGGTCGAGTCGATGCTTGCGGCCTTCGTCGGCGTTCTGATTGCCATCGGCGGACTGATCGCGGTGCGCGCGCTGTTCCTGGAGAACGCCCTCGACCAGTTCTACCAAGCCAATCTGATTGCGCGCATCGACTACGCCGACATCCTCTACATCGCACCGATCCTGTTTTTCCTGGGTATGGCGATGGCTGGTGTCACTTCATACATCACGCTGCGGTTGTACGTGCGAAGGTAGCTGATGGCCAAAGCCACTGGAAAAAAGGGCACCAAGGACAGCAATAACCAGATTGTGGCGACCAATCGCAAAGCGCGGCATAACTATTCAATTCTCGAGACCTACGAGGCCGGGGTCGCGCTGATGGGTACCGAGGTCAAGAGTCTGCGCGAGGGCCAGGCGTCGCTGGCCGACGCATTCGCCACCATCGACGACGGCGAGATCTGGCTGCGCAACCTGCACATCCCCGAATATCACCACGGCAGCTGGACCAACCACACGCCCCGGCGCAATCGCAAGCTGCTGCTGCACCGGCGCGAGATCGACGCCCTGGTCGGCAAGATCCGTGACGGCAACCTGACGCTGGTGCCGCTGTCGCTGTACCTCACCGGAGGCCGGGTCAAGGTGGAGTTGGCGCTGGCCCGCGGTAAGCAGGCACACGACAAACGCCAGGACATCGCGCGCCGCGATGCACAGCGCGAGGTCACCCGCGAGATGGGCCGGCGCGTCAAAGGCATGCCCTCCTGACGGGTGTCCTCAGCGCGTTGATCGCGGCGCTGGGATACGGCGTCAGCGACTTCGTCGGCGGCCTTGCGTCGCGTCGGGTCGCCGCCTTGCGAGTGGTCCTGGTCTCCTACCCGGTGGCGCTGCTGCTGCTGATCGTCGTCGCGGCGCCGTTCGGCGGCCAGGTCGGCAGCCTCGCGGTGGGCTGGGGCCTGCTGTCCGGCGTGGCCCAGGCATTCGGCGTGTGGTGGTTCTATGCGGCACTGGGGTCCGGACCGATTTCGGTGGTCTCGCCGTTGACGGCGATCCTGGTTGCCGGAATCCCGGTCGGCGTCGGGTTGTCTCTGGGCGAACGGCCCGGCAAGGTTGCCCTCCTCGGAGTGCTGTTGGCACTCGCTGCCGTGGTGCTGGTGAGCCGCGAGGCCACCGACGAGGACGTCACTCCGCACAAGTTCACGCCGAAGGTGGCCTGGCTGACTCTCGGTTCTGGTGTGGCCTTCGGGATGAATTTCGTGATCCTGGACCAGGTGCCGGTCGAGGCTGAGCTGTGGCCGCTGGTCTTCGGGCGGCTTGCGGCAACGGCGATTGTGCTGCTGGCGGCGGCGGTCACGGCCAATCTGGTGCTCGAACGGGGTGTGCCGTTGCGGCTTGCCTTGTTCGCGGGGGTGCTCGACACCATTGCCAACGTTGCGACGTTGCTGGCGTTGCAATCGTCGATGTTGTCGCTGGCAGGCGTGCTGATCGCGCTCTACCCAGCGGCGACAGTCCTGTTGGCGATCGTGGCACTTCGCGAACGGGTAACCCGCTGGCAGGCAACTGGCATGGTGCTGGCGCTGGCGGCTGTTGGAATGATCGCCGCCGGATAGCTACGGTCAACATCGCGCCCGCGCCGTTGCGGCGCGCCAGGCGGGAGGAGGTGGCAGATCAAGGCATTTCGACTACGCAACTGGCTATTCGCCGTTGTCGCGCTGGTCGCCTGGGTCAACGCGCTGGCACTGTGGGGGGACGAAGCCGCTCGTCGCGCCGAGACGGTACTCCAGTTCGGTGCAGGACTGGGGGCGGTGGTGTGCGGCGTCGTCGTCGCGCTGCGGGTCAGCGGACCGGCGCGTTGGTGGCGATTGCTTCTCGTGGTGGCGTTGGCGACTTTCCTGGTCGGCCATCTTCTCTGGTGGTCCAGCGGCGATGAGGCGGATGGCGGCTTGGTGGCGCCGGCAGTGCTGGTCGCGTATCTGGCATGCCAGGTGTTCATTCTCGCGTCGATGTATTTCCTGGTGCGGTCCACCGGGGGAGCGCGCAGACAGCGCGATACCGCGACGCAGAATTCCGCAGCCACGACGTTTCTTGACGGGGTGTTGGCGGCTGCGTCGTTCGTGGTCTTCATTTCATTGGGTGACTTCAGCGCCCGATCGACGGTCGCACTGCCCCGCTCGGGAAGCTCGACGGTGGAGCTTGTTTACGCACTGGTGGAGCTGACCGCTGTGGTTGTGGCGGTGGTCATCACGATGAACTACCGCACAGACCGCCCGGGCCGGGGGAACGTGCTTCTGTTGGCCGCCGGCATCGTGACCTTGGCCTCGGCAGATCGGCTCGTGGCCTACTTCGAATTCATCGGTTCCGAGGGCGGTCAGCGGTGGGCTGCCATCGGTTTCGTTCTGGGCCCCCTGATGTTCGCCTATGCGATGCTCGACCCGCCGGCCGCACGGCCGGCCGAGGCGCCGGATCGCCCCCGCCCCGGGGTGGACTGGGCGCAGCTCGCCCTGCCCTACATCGGCTTGCTGGGGATCGCACTGCTCTTGGCGTTCCACCTGTTCATGGGTCGGCCGATCACTGGTTTCGTGATCTACATGGCGGTGGTGATGGCGCTGTTGGTCGCCGTCCGCCAGGTGGTGGCGATGCGTTCCCACCAGCTGTTGACTCAACGGCTCTACGCCGCCCAGCGCGCCCTGGAGCATCAGTTGCACACTGACGCGCTGACCGGGCTACCCAATCGCCTGGCGTTCAGCCAACGGCTCGATGAAGCCCTGCGCGACGGCCGCTTCGTGTTGATCTTTGTCGATCTCGATGACTTCAAGGATGTGAACAGCCGGTTCGGGCATGCCGCCGGTGACGATCTGCTGCGTGCGGTGGGACAGCGCCTTGCGCGGTGCGTGAAAGACGCCGACACGGTGGCACGCGTCGGCGGTGACGAGTTCGCGATCCTCATCGACGGCAGCAAGGAGGAACCCGATGTCGTTGCCGACCGGCTGCGGGTGGCGCTTCGGGTTCCTTTCCCCGTCCAGGGCTCCTCGGTGCGGGTGCGGGCCAGCATGGGCCTGGTCCGTCCAGGGGCGGACGGGCTGTCCCAGACATCCGACGACCTGTTGCGGCAGGCCGACATCTCGATGTACGCGGGTAAACGCATCGGCAAGGACGCCGCGGTGATCTATCAACCAACCTCGGATGTCCGGGGGGATTTCCCGAATGCGCTGCGTGCGGCCGGCGACGGCATCCCTGCCGGGTTCAGCCTGGTCTACCAGCCGATCGTGCGACTTCCCGACGGCGCACCGATGGCGGTCGAGGTGTTGGCGCGATGGACGGCGCCCAACGGAATCGACATCTCACCTGAGACCTTCGTGGCCGCTGCCGAAGCGGCTGGGCTCGGGGCCGATCTCGATGCGCTGGTGCTCGATCTGGCGTGCAGTGAGATCCAAGCGGCCGGTATGAACATCGACTTCCACGTGAACATCGGCGCGGCGCGGCTGGGCAACCCCTACGTCGAGGAGTTCGTCCGCCAAACCCTGGCCCGGCATCGAGTCGAGCCGAGCCGGCTTGTCGTGGAGATCACCGAGACGGTGCCGATCGTCGACCTTGCCGCTGCTGCCGACCAGATCACCAGGCTGAATGCCTTTGGCGTACAGGTGGCATTGGATGACTTCGGTGCGGGGTGCAACTCGTTGATGTATCTTCATTCGCTGCCGGTGCAGGTCGTCAAGCTCGACCGCCGATTCGCCGCTGGGGTGGACCCCGAACAGGATCTCGCGCTGTATCGATCGATCATCCGACTGTGCGACGAGTTGGGAAAGGCCGTGGTCGTCGAGGGCGTCGAGTACGCGCCCCAGGCAGAGGCGCTCTTCAGCGCTGGATGCCGACTGGCGCAGGGGCACCTCTTCGGGAGCGCTGTACCCATCTCGGAACTGACTCTTGACCCAAAGACGCAGGGCGCGCTGATCTGAGGGCGCCGCTGCGCCCGTTCGGGCACGCGCGAGCCGGAAACGCACTACGTTCTGCCGAGTGAACAGCTCCTCCCGTCCGGTCACCCACCTTGAGAAGTCCGACGTGCTCGACGCTCTCTTCGCGTCTTGGCGCGACATCGGCGCGATACTGCAGACCTTGGACTCCGCAGACTGGGCCGCCGAAACGTCGCTGCCCGGATGGACGGTGCACGACGTCGTCGCACACATGGTCGGAACCGAGTCGATGCTGGCGGGCGTTGCGACGCCCGAGGCGGACGTCGACGTCTCGGCCCTCGAGCATGTGCGCAATGACATCGGGGTGATGAACGAGCATTGGGTCCGCAAGCTGCGCGGACTCAGCCCCTCGGAGCTCCGGCAAATGTTCCACGCGGTGACCGGGCAGCGCCGAGACGAGCTGTCCGAACTGACTGCCGAGCAGTGGAGCGATATCACCGCGACGCCGGCGGGTCCGGACAGCTACGGGCGGTTCATGCGGGTGCGGGTATTCGACTGTTGGATGCACGAACTCGACATCCGCGATGCTGTCGCGCGGCCTCCCGACGCCGAGGACTTGATGGGCCCGGACTCGGCGCAGGCGCTTGATGAGATGGCGGCCAGCATGGGTTTCGTGGTCGGCAAGCTCGGCGGCGCACCCGACGGTGCCCGGGTCAGGATCGAGTTGACGGGCCCGCTTCGCCGGGACATCAACGTCGCGATTCACGGCCGAGGCCGGGTCGTGCCGGACTTCGGTGCCGAGGGGCCGACGTCGACGATCACCATGGACGGTGTGTTGTTCAGCCGCATTGCGGGCGGGCGCACGACGCCGAGCGCCCACGAAACCGCGATCACCTACGGTGGCGACGAGGCCGTGGGCCGCCGGGTCGTCGAGCACCTGAAGTACGTGATCTGACCTGTTCGGAGGCACCCGGGACTATTAATTCGTTGGGCGGTGTCGGAACGCCCGGTAGTATGGGGTTTCCTGCCGAAGTTCGGCGGGGGTGCGAGGGGCTGAACGGTTTCGACTTCGCGCATCGAATCAAGGGAAGCGTGCCGGTGCAGGCAACTGACCACCGTAAGCGTCGTTGCAACCAATTAAGCGCCGATTCCAATCAGCGCGACTTCGCTCTCGCTGCCTAAGCGACGGTGAGTCTGTCAGACCGGGAGTGCCCTCGGCCCGGACCCTGGCATCAGCTAGAGGGACAAACCGATACGTCCGGTCGCGGGATGTATCGGGACATCAAACAGCGACTGGGATCGTCATCCTGACTTGTTCGCGTGAGCAGGAGATCCGAGTAGAGACCTAGCGGACTGCGCACGGAGAAGCCTCGAGGGAATGCCGTAGGACCCGGGTTCAATTCCCGGCAGCTCCACAACAGAATATGCAAGGAAACAGCAGGTCAGGGCGAATTTTCACCCTGGCCTGTTTCCTTTGTGGGCACATTTTGTCCGCGATCCGAGGCAGGAATGGTCGCTCAGGATGCCCGGCGGAGGAACACCGTCAGGAGGAACACCGTCAGCGGAGCGTTCGATGTCGGTTACCAGTGCGGGGGTACGCAAAACCCCGGTTTCGAGAGGTCGTGCTGCGCGCGCGGTGTGCAGGTGCGACGGACACCCCTTGATCGGTAGGTGCGGGCCCATCTGGTGTACTGGTTCGGTTGAGGGGGTTCCTGAACGGAGATTTCGGTTTCGCTGAAGCCGAAGGCAATTTGTCGAAGAATCCATTCTGAGTTAAAGGAAGGTTCTGCTAGTGGTGACCAAAAAGCGGGCGGCATCAATTGTCTTATTGTCGATGACGGCTGTTTTTCCCGCAGTAACACTGTCGGCGCCAACCGCTGAAGCCGAATATTGCGAGTATCCCGCTGTCGGCATTGCCGCGAACGTGATTGCCGGGAGGGGTTCCTTCTGCAATTTTCCCACCGAGATCAATGGCAGCCACTTGCACTGTGAGTTCGGCAGTTTCGGTTTCGGCGGTGGGGACTCAGGTAGCTTGGACATGAGTGGCGTCGGCGTTGGCGGAGCGAGTTGTTCCTGGAGATGCCCTGATAACACGCCCGCACCGGCACCGAATCCTCCCGGCGCGTGGAAGGACTACATGGTCCCTCAGCCGAATGCCTGTGCAGACCATATGGAACCGGCTGGGCCTTTTTCTGAGCCGGTGCGTCTCGACGAAGGGGTTCCGCCCGAGGGCGGTAACCCCGCTCTCCCTGGACCGGCTGAATTGCCGGAAACGCCAGAAATAGCACCGGGCGAACCCGATTCATTAGCACCGGAATCCCCTAATCCATAAAGCTCGTACTAATAGTTGAACGTCTTAATGGTTGAACACGGTGCTCTGGTGGCGAGTGTCGGTTGTTTTGTTGACGTGGCTTCGAAAGGAACAGCGTGCGGATACTAGTGGCGCCCTTACGCCCAGGTAACGTTTGCGCCATGTCGGAACTCAAAGCACGGCTACGTGCAGATCTCACCGCGGCGATGAAATCGCAGGACAAGTTGCGAACTGCGACGCTGCGGATGTTGTTGTCGGCGATCCAGACCGAAGAGGTGTCGGGCAAGTCCGCGCGTGACCTTTCCGACAACGAAGTTGTCAAAGTGCTCGCTCGCGAATCGAAGAAGCGCGTCGAGTCGGCCGAGATCTACACCCAGAACGGCCGCGGCGAACTGGCCGCCACCGAACACGCCGAGTTGCGGGTCATCGACGAGTACCTGCCGACACCGCTCACCGACGCCGAAGTGGCAGATGTGGCCGACACCGCGATCGCTCAGGTCGCCGAGGACATCGGGGAACGGCCGGGCATGCGACAGATGGGGCAGGTGATGAAGGCGGCCACCGCGATCGCGGCCGGCAAGGCTGACGGCGCCCGCCTGTCCGCGGCGGTCAAGGAGAGGCTTTAGCCGGGATCGGTCCGTCACCCAGCTATAACCGCCAGAGGGCTTCCTGGGTGGTGCTGGCGATCAGCGAACCTGACGAGGCGTAGATTGCGCCGGCGACCAGGCCGCGGGAGTCGCTGGAGTTGAGTTGGTGCACCTCGTAGCGGTGCCAGTCGTGCGGAATGAACGGCCGGTGGAACCACACGGAGTGATCCAGGCTGGCGGCGAAACCGAGGTGGGGCCGAATCGGTGTGCCCGGCGGCCGTGCGACGGGCACCGGACCGAAGTCGGACATGAACGTCAGCGTGCAGGCCCGGATCAGGGCGTCGTCCTCGATATGTTCGCGGGTCCTGATCCAGAACGGCGGTACTGCGAAGGCCGACGTGTCGGCGGGTCCGGTGCGGACTTCGAACAGCGCGGCGAAATCGGTGGCCGGGGGCTTTGGCTTCGCGTCGTCGAACGGCACGCTCGGTGCCACGTCGGGATGCTGGTCGGCACCTGGCTCAGGTCGGTGAAAGGACGCGATCATTTCGAGGATTACGGCGCCGTGCTGGGTAGCGGTCACCCGCCGGGTGTCGAACGATCGGCCGTCGCGGGTGCGTTCCACCTTCAGTTCCACGTCGGCGCCGTACTTCCCGCCGCGAACGAAATAGAGGTGCAGCGACTGCGGCAGCTTGTCGGAGTCGACCGTTGCTCCCGCGGTCGCAAGTGCCTGTGCGGCGATCAGACCCCCGAACAATCGATCGCCGGGACCGCCGGTGGGTTGGGGCACCACGAACGCATCGCCGTCGCGCCGGAAGTGCAACAGCTCCGCTATCCAGGACATCGGTCGAGATCCTATCGATCGAGGGGACGGTTCCGGCGCCTCGAGACATCGAGAAGCCCAACAACGCCGCAGCTCCGCCAAGAACGCCGCGGCTCCGCCGGGAACGCCGTAGCGTCGTCACGCATGTGCCGCCTATTTGGCCTACACGCGGGTCGCAATGTGGTGACGGCGAGCTTCTGGCTGCTGGATGCCGCCGATAGTCTCGCCGCTCAGAGCAAGCGCAACCCGGACGGCGCCGGGATTGGGGTTTTCGGCGCCACCGGTGAGCCGGTGCTGGACAAGCAACCGATCGCGGCCTGGAAGGACGCCCAGTTCGCGGCCGAGGCGAAGAGCTTGAGCGGTACGACTTTCCTGGCTCATGTGCGGTATGCGACGACCGGCAATCTCGACGTACGCAATACCCACCCTTTCCTGCAGGATGGCCGGCTATTCGCGCACAACGGGGTGGTGGAGGGGATAGACACGCTCGATGCGCGGCTTGCCCAGCAGGGCGTGGCAGGTCTGGTGGCCGGCCAGACCGACAGCGAACGGGTGTTCGCGCTGGTCACCTCGGCAGTCAGGGCGCGTGGGGGCGACGTGGGGGCGGGGCTTACCGACGCCGTGAAGTGGTTGGCCGCCAATGTTCCCATCTTCGCCCTGAACGTGCTGCTCGCCGATGCCACCGATATGTGGGCCCTGCGTTACCCGGATACCCATGAGCTCTATATCTTGAATCGGCACCGCGGCCTGACCGAATTCGAGATGCAGACCCCGCGGATCCACGCCAGCTCCGGGCAACTGAACACGCGGCCGTCGGTGGTGTTCGCCAGTGAGCCCATGGATGACGACCCCGGCTGGCAGCTCCTGGACCCCGGGGTGCTTGTGCACGTGGATGCGTCGCTGGCGGTGACGACATCGATGATCTTGCCGGATCCGCCCGCGCATCAGCTGACTTTGGCGGACCTCTCGGGGCGGGCGGCCGCGGCGCAGGGCGCCGAAGCTGGATGACCTCCTCCCGGGGCACGCACCCGGCTCCTGGAACACGGCGCAGTTCGGGCGTACCGCACAGCACCGGACAGGCGGGGGTCTCCCAATCAGGCCGCGGCCGGTGCTGGCACCCCGATCAGATATCCCTGCACCTGATCGACCCCCAGTTCGATGAGCCGAGTTAAAGTCTCGGCATTCTCGACGCCCTCGGCCGTGGTGACCAGCCCGAATTCCTTGGCGATGCGGACGATGATCTTCACCACCGATTCGTCTCGCTCGTTCGTCAGGAGGCCGCGAACGAAACTGATGTCAATCTTCAGACTGTGCAGAGCAATCCTGCGCAGCTCGGTGAATGTGCCAAACCCAGTGCCGAAGTCGTCAAGGGCCACTTGGCATCCCAACAATTTCATCTCGTCTGAGAAGCGTTCGGCGATGTCCAGCGATGCCAGCGCGGCATGCTCGGTGATCTCGAAGGAAACCCGCCCGGTGAGATCACCCGCCCGCCGGAGTTCGCGGGTGATCGCGTCCATTGTCGACCGATCGCCGATGGAGTTGGCCGAAAGATTGACTGCGACATGACGGCCGGCCTGTGCCAACTCGATGCCCCGAGCCACCATGAACTTGTCGATGAGTGGCATCATGCCGAACAGCTGTGCTTGCGGCAGGAAGCTGTCGGGAGCCATCACTTCGCCGTCGGACCCGACTAACCGGACGAGCAGTTCTTCTTCGATCAACATTGCCGTGCGCGCATCGACGATCGGCTGAGCGTATGCGACAAGGCGTCCATCGCTCATCGCCCGTGAAAGGAAATCTTCGAACTCAAGTTGTTCACGCAAGCGGTTTTCCAGGCGCTTACGCTCAGTGATGTCGGTGCTGATCATGCCGATCCCGGTGATCTGGCCCTGCCCGCTGTCGACCGGGAACACCTGGGCATCGACGGTCAACCGCTTACCGTCCATAGTCGCTTCGTGCTCGAACCTCGTGCTCTGACCGCCCAACGCACGCTCGTCGGCGTCCCCCAACTCCGCCAGCACATCCGACGGAAGCAACGCGTCTGCGGTTCGGCCCAAGACCTCGCCCGGATCATTGACGTCGACGAGGTCACAAAACGCTTGGTTGACGAGTTCGTAATGATGTTCACAGTCTCGTATCGAGATAGCACTGGGAACATTTGCCACTATCAATCGGATTCGCTCTTGGGCTTCCAATAGACGTTTCTGCTCCTGCTGGATCAGGTAGAAGGTGCCCACGCCGACGAGGATGGTGCTTACCGCTATCGCCAGGGCCCACGCCACATCGTCGCTCAGGCCGAGGTTCAGGAATGCCGCTCGTGACAACCCGATGAGGGTGGGAGGCCCGGCGAGGATGCCGACCATCTGAACCAGTGTCTTCCGATCGGGTCGGGCCAGCAGCCAGGCGAGCGGATTGCGGTCTGCGCGAGTCGCGAATGCAGCAGTTACCAGCAGCATCATGGCGGTAGCCGTCGAGATTCCCATGCCGGCTGATCGCGTGGCACTGACGAGCGACAGAGATTCAAATATGTAGCTCGCGACGATGAAGTCCGGCAGGGCCGTCGCGGCCAGAAGGCTGAGCGTCCATGCCGCCGGGGCCCACCGACGATCCAGACGGGTAAGCCCAACTGCCAGTGACAGCAGCAGCACCGAGGATGCCGTCTGGGGGCTGGGACGGCCAAGCAGGTACGGTTGCGCCGCTCGCACCGTTTCGGAGAACCACAGCTGATCCAGGCCGAACGAACTACCGGTCGCGTGCTCTGCGAGAAACACCAAGGCCAAGGCGCCGGCCGCTGCGGCCAAACCGCACCCGACACCCACCCGGGCGCGTGACGGGCGCCCTGACTGCGCCAGGATCGCGATCCCCAACACCGCCACGAGCACGGCAGACCACGGCGCCATCGGTGGCCAGGACGAAAAGAACCGTGTCAACCGGTCGATGCCGGTCGCCCAGCCCAGCCAATTCGCCACTGCGATGACGAGCACCACACCGACGGCGGCGCGCGGCCACCACGCCAGCACCGCTTCCAATCGCCCAGGAGGGTGATTGGCGAAAGCCTCGGGCACGTCATCGCCTCCCCGGTGTCAGGCCGAAAGTATCGGGATTCCGCCAACCAGGTTGTTCTTGTCCAATCTACGTCGACTGTTCTGCTTCCTCGCTAACGCCGCGATTTTTTGGCCTCCTTTTCCGCGGCGTGGTCCTCGATCGCCTTGCCGATCGCATGAGCGGCACGGTCGATGAACTCGGTCCCGCTTGCGGTCACCCAATCGCTGGACGCGGCCGGAGCCGCGAGTTGGCCGGTGAAATGTGGCATCACGTATTGCGCGAAGAGTTCGTAGCTGCGCAGTTTCGCGGCGGGCGGCGCCCAGTCATGGTCGAAGAGAAGAAAGGCGCCGAAGCCGCCGTCGCTGGCGTCGACGAGTTCGGAGATCTTGGCGATCGCGTCTTCTGGGGTGCCGATCACCGCGAAGCCGGATGCCCGGTTGTTCGCGATGATCTCTGACGGTGTGTCTCCCTGTACCGGCCCTGCGGGCAGGATGTGGCTGAAATAGCGTGAGAATTCAGCGATTCCGTACTCAACATCGCGTTCGGCCTGCTCGCGGGTTTCGGCAATGTGCATCGGACCGACGAGCCGCCACTTCGACCGGTCGGCGACGTGGCCGTGCTCACGGGCGACCTCCTCCCACGTCTTCCAATGCTGGGCAAGCAGATCCATGCCCTGTTTCGCGGTCGCCGCGATCGACAACATGCCCACGCCGTGGGTGCCTGCTCCCCGGGGCCCGGTGGGGGAGAACGACGCGGCGACGGCCACGTCGAAACACGGTTGGCTGTAGGGCTTCAGCTGCAAGCGTGCGTCCTGGAGGGTGAACCCGTCGGTGTGCATGGTGACCGTCTCGCCACGCAGCAGTCGCATGATCGCGTCGAGGCACTGCTCCATTCGCGGCCTCTGCTCGTCGGCGGGGATTCCCAGCATGTGCGCATCAGAGGTGAGTTGTCCTGGCCCGCAGCCGAGCATGGCCCGGCCGCGGGTGAGGTGGTCGAGCAGAACCATGCGATCAGCGAGCATCAAGGGGTTGTGATAGGGCAGGGAGCTCACGCCCGTACCGAGCTTGATGTGCTTGGTGCGCTCCGCTGCCACGGCTATGACGACCTCCGGCGAAGCGATGATCTCGAACCCGGCGGAGTGGTGCTCGCCGATCCACGCTTCGTCGAAGCCCAGGCGGTCCATGGCGACGATCAGCTCCAGATCTCGCTCGATGGCCAGTGTTGGGTTCTGTCCGACCGGATGGAAGGGAGCTATGAAGTTTCCGAAGCGCATCCGCCACATCCTGCCCCCAGATTGCTGCTACCGGGTCATTTTGCCCGGATGAACTCCGTAGCGGTGAATTGTTATCTGGGAGAACGCATCTCGGGATGCACGTGTTTTCTGCGACAGGGATTCCACGCCCCTCAGTCGCGGAGCCGCACCAGTCGCGTCGTCGAACTCTCATCCAGTTCCACCACATCGGATCGGGAGCGCAGGAAATCGCTGAAGGACTTGAAGCCCAGAGACTTTTCGCTGAACGATGGGTCCATCCGCTTCATTTGCGCCTTCACCGCGGAGTTGTGCAGCCAGTCGGCGTCGTCTTTCTCCAGGCCGATTCGCAGTGCGCGGGTGAGCAGACCGGTCGCGGCGGCCTGCGGATCCGGCGGCTCGGGCTCGCCGGTGATTTCGGGCTCCGCGGCCTTGGTCCGGCTGGAACGTCTTTTTGGTGTGGGTTTCTCCTCGGCTGCGTCGCCGGGGCCGGGAATGGGCTCGAACACCGGGACGCCGGGCAGCGCATCGTAGGTGACGAACTCGTCGCAGGCCGCCGCAAGCATGCGACTCGATGATCCGGCCACCCCGATACCCACCACGTAGCGGCCGAGGCGCTTGCACCGCTGGGCCAGCGCGATGTAGTCGGAGTCGCCGGCGACGATCACCACGTGCGTCAGGTCGGGCAACCGGAACATGTCTTCGACCGCATCAACGGCCAGTCGGATGTCGGCCCCGTTCTTGCCATATGCCGCCGCCGGAAACAGCTGCACCAGATCGACCGCACGCCCCACCAGTTGCCCGCGGTATCCGGCATTGACCTCAGCGGACCAGTCGGCATAGGCGCGAGTCAGCACCAACGTGCCGAACGATGACGCAAAGTCGATGATCGCTCCGACATCGACGGTGGCAGGAGTGAGTCGGCCGGGGTCGTCGGCCAAGCCCTTCGCCTTGTCTTTCTGGAAGGAGTTGCGGCCGTTCACCTGGTCGTACCGCGAGATCACAATGTTGTCGAAGTCGAGGTACACCGCAACGAGGGTCGCGCCGGATTCCGTCATGGCCATAGTTTGGTCGATCAGCGCCCCGATAGGCCTCGGTCGGCTGCGATTCCCTCAAGTCAGCCCGCGGCGCTGCCGGTCGGCGCAACATGGGAACCGACACCGCAAGCACGTGGAGAGGTGCGTTCGCAGGGTGAGCAGTGCTCCGACAGGTCTCGAGCCGACCAGACATACCGTGCTGGCCGAGGCGGACAGCGGCGCCTATCACTCGCTGCGGCAACGGCCGGTTACCCGCGCCGAGCGCTATGCGCTCGGCAAGGGCCTGCGACAACGAGTGCCGCGGCGATCGCTGGCGGAATGGGCGCCGCCGCCGAACCGGCCGGATCCCATCCAGCTCATCAACATCAGTCATCGTGGTCGCCTGGACCGGCTGATCCCGATTCGGGTGGGCCGAATGGTCGCCTCCCCGTACGGCTTTCTGCGAGGCACCGCGGTGGTCATGGCCGACGATGTGGCGGGCCTGCCGTCGACCGGGATCACGCCGGTGGTTTGCGGCGATTCACACCTGGGCAACTTCGGCTTTTACGCATCGCCGCAACGTGACCTGGTGATCGACCTCAACGACTTCGACGAAGCGCACCCGGGTGGTTGGGAGTGGGACCTGCGGCGGTTGGTGGCCAGCATCTGGGTCGCGGGACGCCAGAACGGTGCAGGCGAGGACGAGTGCGCAGCAGCGGTGCGCTCCTGCGTCTCGGCGTACCGGGTGGAAGTGCGCCGGCTGGCCGAAGAGCCGCTGTTTTCGCGCTCTTTCACCCGGCTGGACGTCGACCGGTTGGCCGGTGAGACGGCGGGGCCGCTGGCCGACGAAGTGCGGCGGTCGGCCAAGCGTGCGCGCAACCGCACCAGCGACCGTGCGCTACCCAGATTCACCCAGGAGGTCGACGGCATCCGCAGGATCGTCGAAGAGCCACCGTTGATCACGCGGGTGCCTTGGCGCGAAGCCGACGCCCTGGCCGAGGCGCTCGACGACTATCTGCAGACACTTTCCACGCACTGGCGCCGCGTACTGGGCGGCTACACCCTGCTCGATGTCGCGCACAAGGTGGTCGGGGTGGGCAGCGTCGGTTTGCGCGCGTATGTGGCTCTGCTGGAAGGCTCTTCGGCCGAGGATGTGGTTTTCCTGCAACTCAAGCAAGCTCGCCGCTCGGTGCTGGCGCGCTATGTGCACGGCGAGTCCGCCTTGCACGCGCATCAGGGCCAGCGGGTTGTTGAGTACCAACAAGCGCTGCAGACGGTCAGCGACCCGCTGTTGGGTTGGACGACCGTGGATGGGTTGCAGTACTACGTGCGCCAGTTTCGCAACATGAAGGGCACGATCCCGCTGGATGCCATGGACCCCAAGGCGCTGATCGACTACGCGGGCGTGGTCGGTCAACTGCTGGCCAAAGGTCATGCGCGGACCAGCGGTGCCTCGATGATCGCCGGTTATCTCGGCCACTCAGAACGGGTGGACGACGCACTGTGCCTGTTCGCGCGTCGTTACGCCGACCAAACCGAAGCTGACCACGCGGCGTTGGTGGCGGCTGTCGATATCGGGAGGTTGCCGGTCGAGCGCGGAGTCTAGCTTCGGGCTGCGCCACCGCACGCCGCGGCGCCACGCCGATTCATGGGCGGGGGAGCCGTGCGGCCGTCGGCTACATTTCACCAATGGCGACTTCAACAATGGCTGCTGACGGCACCCTCGTTGGATACGCGCGCTGCTCCCTGGATCCGCAGGACCTTGCTGCGCAGCAACAACGACTTCGCGAACTGGGTGTCGCTGATGATCAAATCCATTTCGACCAGGGACTCACCGGCACCGACACAGAACGCCCGGGCCTGGATCAGGCGCTGGCCGCAGTGCGGAAAGGTGACACGCTGGTGTCGCCGAAGCTGGACCGGCTCGCCCGATCGGTACCCGATGCTTGCGCCATCGGCGAGGGACTTGCCAAGCGCGGCATCAGTTTGTCACTGGGCGGACAGGTCTACGACCCAACCCAACCGGTGGGCAAGATGTTCTTCGACGTCCTGGATGCCGTCGCCGAATTCGAGGTCGACCTGCTCCGAACGCGCTCCCTGGAAGGTCTCAGCGGACTGACGACCATGACCGAGACGCGCGCACGCCTTGAGTTCGCGCTCAACAGCCCCCGGCGTCATGGACCTCACCTGGGCGTCTTGCTCTGCGGCATCGACGATTTCTGGACGATCGTCGAAACCTGGGGTGAGGCCTTCGGAAACGTCGTGCTCGCCACCCTGGCCATGAGGTTCCGGCAATGTGTGCGCCAAGGCGACACCGTTGGGCGCTTCGGCTGGGACGAAGCATTGGTGCTGCTTCCCGGCGTCCACAGCCTGGACAATGTCGCTCAGGTCGCGGAGAAGATTCGTGGCCGCGCCGAAGAGCCGATCCATCATGCGGGCGTGACGATTCACGCCACGTTGAGTATCGGTGTCACCCTGGCCGTTCCCGGCGAGTCGGTGGCGTCGCTGAAGACGCGGGCGGAGTCAGCGATGAATTCTGTCAAACAGGCCGGCGGGAATGCTTCCAGCTGCATCTGAGCGATAAGCCGGGCAGCGATCACCGTCCGCCGTTGTTCAACTGCAGCAGTTGGGGTTCAACACCGCGTACAGGGCGCCGACTGCATCGGGGGCCGGTCGGTGGTAGACGTGCATGCCGCGTCGATCGGAGTCGACGAAGCCGGCCCGACGCAGTTGTGCCACATGGTGACTCACGGTGGATTCGCTGAGTCCGAGCGCGGCCGCGAGGTCGCCGCTGTTCTCCGCGCCGGCCGAGGAACTGAACAGCAATGACATGATCTTCACCCTCGCCGGGTCGGCGAGTGCCTTGAGCCGCAGCGCCACCTCAAGCGCATCGCCGTCGCTCATAGGTCCGGCGGCCAAGGGTGCACAGCACACCGGCGCGGAGATGTCGATGGTCGGCAAGGTCTTGGGCACGGCACCATTCTGCCACGGTGTTGACATATATCAAAAAGGTGGCATGGTGGCGGTAGCACGCCAATTCGATATAAGTCTCACAGGTCCGGAGGTTCCCATGTCCAGAGTTCAACTCGCCCTCAATGTCGACGATCTCGACCAGGCCATCACGTTCTACTCCAAGCTCTTCAACACCGCGCCCGCGAAGGTCAAGGACGGCTACGCCAACTTCGCGGTTGCCGAACCACCCCTCAAGCTGGTGCTCATCGAGAATCCGGGCAAGGGCGGCACCCTCAACCATCTCGGCGTCGAGGTAGCCAAAACAGAGACCGTGCATGCCGAGATCGACCGGCTGAGCGCCGCGGGCCTGTTCACCGAGGAGGAGATGAACACCACGTGTTGCTTCGCCACCCAGGACAAGGTGTGGGTCACCGGTCCGGCCGGTGAGAAGTGGGAGGTCTATACGGTGCTGACCGACTCCGACACCTTCGGTGCCAGCTCCGAACATGCCGAGGCGGGCGTGTGCTGTGGTGACACCGCCGCCGATACCGCGGACGCCTGCTGTTGAGCTGTACCACCTGAGCTTCTCCGCCACCGAAACTGAACGTGGCAGCCGTGTATCGGGGGAGTTCCGAGGATCTTCACTGACCGTGTGTCAGCTGCTCCAACAGTGCTCGGGCCGGCGTGGCAGACGCGACCGCACACGCCACGGAGCAGCCGCTCATCGCCGACCACGTCGAATGGACCGGCGACGCCGAGCGCAGCGACGAGGTAGAAACCATCAACTCCATCACCATCATTGAGATCTCACCGCGAAGTGGCGACCAGGGCGCCGCCGGCGGCCAGTCCGGGCAGATGCGCCACCGCCACCACCGGGTATCCCATAGCGGCATATTATCTGACATACTATCCGCATGTCATTATCGGGCGGAAAGACGACAATCAAGGTCGAGAAGCGCCTACGCGACAGAATTTCGGCGGCGGCCTCCGAAGAGCACCAAACCGTCCAGGTTTTCCTTGACGGGCTTCTTGCCGAACGCGAGCGTCGCCGACGGCTGGCCAGCGTCGCCGACGCATACGGCAGTGCTGGCGCGGTCACGCTAGGGGACTGGCGTGACGAAACCCACGAATGGGAAAGCGTCGAGGACAACAACGAATGACCGTCGGACTCGAACCCGGCACGGTCATCTGGGTCAGCATGGACCCAACGATTGGACGCGAACAAGCTGGCCGGCGGCCCGCGGTCGTGGTCGCATCCTCGGGCTACCTGGCCGCGGTACCCGAACTGGTCATTGTCGTGCCAGCCACGACAACCGACCGCGGCTGGCCTCACCACGTAGCGCTGAGCGGCCCATCGCTTGAACTGGCCCACCAGAGCTACGCCATGACCGAACAACCCCGCACCATCAGCAGACGGCGAATCTTCAACACCACCGGCCAAGTGGATGACACCTGCCTAGCCGCCATTCGCCGCTGGCTCGACGACTTCCTCCAACTACCTGAACCCCCCCGCAGTCTCGACTGACCAGCTGAGACCGACCCTAGACGCACTACGCTAACGTCAGTAGCATGGTGCCAAATAGCGTTAGGGTGACGTGGATGTCTGTAGAGCACGAGCTGGAGCAGCTGCTTCATGACCGCTTCGAGATCACGCCGGCCGACTTCGCCGCCGCGCTGAGGCATCTGCCCGCGTCGCGGCCCTGGGCTGCAACACTCACCGAAACCGAAGCCCACCTGCTCGACGGCGTCGACTTCCCCGAGGACCGCGACGCCTTCGTCGCGGCCGGCGCCGAGATCGCCGGGAATACCGCCCACCTCGCCGTCACCGCATTCACCGCCGAAGAGGTCGCCAACGGACTGGGCATCGGCGCCTCACGCGTGCGCCAGAAGCGCCTCGCCGGCGAACTGTGGGCCATCCCGGACGGGCAGACCTGGATCTTCCCCATCCTGCAGTTCGAGACCGGCGACAATGGTGTCCCCGCCCGTCAGGTCCGCGGTCTCGACCAGGTGCTCAAGGCCCTTCCCGGCAATCTGCATCCCATCGCAGTAGCCGGGTTCCTGCGCACCCCCCAACCCGATCTGTTCCACGATCGCCCGATGACCCCGATCGAGTGGCTGCGCGGCGGCGGCGACATCGATCGCGCAGTTACCGCAGCTGCCGCCGTCGACTGGTACACCGCGTGACGGTACGGCTGCCAGGCCCGCCCTCGGTTGCCGACCTCACTGCGATCGGAATTCGCGCCGAGGAGTACCGCACTCTCCCCACCGAGGAACTGTGGTGGCGAGTCCACCGCACGACGGGGCCTCATGTGCTGGCATGGAACGGCTTCCGTGAACACGGCCCGCACCTGCGCTTCGACCTACACCCGCCACCAGCGCGCATCCATCCGGGGGTGGGCGTCTGGTACGGAGCCTGTGGGCCGCTTGCGTGCTTGGCCGAAGCCTTCCAAGCCACGCGCACCATCGACCGGCACCGCGGTGACCCCTACCTCACCGCGGTGGGGTTCGGGCGAGACCTTCAGCTGCTCGACCTCGCCACCGACAGTGCCGGCTCCTGGCCCACCCGAGCTGGCGGCACCTTCGCACTCTCGACCGGCCCCCACTCCATCACCCAGCGTTGGGCCCGTCGAATCACCGAGGCGTTCCCCGCCCTCGATGGTCTGCACTACAACAGCCGCTTCGCCGGCCAACCGTGCGTCGCACTGTTCACCCCGGCTACCACGGCGATGCCGCGCCGCCCTGCGCTCTCCCTACCGCTGTCCCACCCGGGCCTCGCGATCCGAATTGACACGGCGGCAGGACGTCTCGGCTTCCTCACGCTCTGACCGGGTCGATAAGCGGCCATCTCGTGCATCGTTACCGACATCGTGGTGCGCTCGACTCCCGGTACTACCAAGGCCAGTCCGGCGACGCGATACAGATCATCAGTATCGAGGCCTACCGGGCCAGGCTCGA
Organism: Mycobacterium sp.; assembly: GCF_049608025.1. Taxonomy (GTDB): domain Bacteria; phylum Actinomycetota; class Actinomycetes; order Mycobacteriales; family Mycobacteriaceae; genus Mycobacterium. The sequence continues at coordinate 45,552 of NZ_JBMYXC010000013.1, forward strand.
CGAGTTGGGCGTTCGCCAACGCTTACGAGTTCGCCGTTGACCGTTCGCTCTGCCTCACCTGTTTGGTGACCCACTGGGCGGCGAGCTTGACCAGGCCGGACTGCGGATATCGGCTGTGGGCTTCGAGATCTTTTCCGGTCGAGCAGATTGGGTCATTGGTGTTGCACAAATCGGCGGTGCGCGGACCGAAGTCGGGACTCAGGGAGGTCAGTGGCCGGCCCAGTCGGGCCGACGGGTTGCCGAAGACGGCGACCGCCGCGATGTGCGGGACAACCGCCGCGGGCAGGGGCTCGGTATAGCCGAGTCCCGCGATCGGTGAGGTGGTGACGACGTCGATGACGGCGGCGCCCTGGGAGTAGCCGCCCAGCACGATCTTGCTGTTCGGGCAGGTGGCAGCGATGGACTGAATGCGCTTGCTCGCGTCGTTGGCTCCGGTCGCCACCTGGGTGAAGTCCCACGAGGCCGGGTATTTCACCGCGTAGGCGCCAACCGACTGGCCCTTCATCATCGGCCTCAGGGTGTTGATCAGTGCTTTGCCGACAGCGCCGAGGCCAGCGGGCTCGGTGGTGCCCCGGGCGAACACCACCTCGACGTCATTGCACTTAGGTATCGCGGCAGCGGTCGGCGCGCCCAGACCGGCGAGAGCCGTGAGGGCCAGCGCCGACAACGCGGCGGCGATCGCAACGCGGATGCGTCGAACTGCGGCGGAAGTCGTTGGACTCCCGCGGTGGGTGCTGCTGATGGTCACCGCCTCCTCGATCCGAGCCTCTCGTGGCCTGGAGCCGCTGTTGAACCCCATCCGTCATTCTGTACCCATTTGTCACTGTTGTCACTGTGGCAACAGTCTCATCAGGGCGGCTGCGCAGCGGATCTAGCGGCGCGAGCACGAACGCCACCTGCGCCGACCCGCACCGTGCCGGTCGTCACTCCACCGAGTGACAGCGAGTTTGGTCCAGCTTGGAAATGAACACCGCCGCTTGGGTGCGGCGTTCCATTCCGAGCTTCGCCAGCAGCCTCGAGACATAGTTCTTGACGGTTTTCTCGGCCAGAAACATTCGTTCCGAGATTTGTTTGTTGGTCAGGCCCTCGCCGAGGAGGTCCAGCAAGACCCGTTCCTGATCGCTGAGTCCCGACAGCGGATCAGAATGGTCGGCGTCGTGGCGCAGCTTGGCCATCAGGGCTGCCGCCGCCCGGTTGTCGAGCAATGATCGGCCGGCCCCGACATCCTTGATCGCTGCGGCGAGCTCCATGCCTTTGATGTCCTTGATCACGTAGCCGCTGGCGCCGGCCAGGATGGCGTCGAGCATCGCTTCGTCAGAGGTGAACGAGGTCAGCATGAGGCAACGCAGATCGGGAAGCATGGACAGGAGATCTCTGCACAGTTCGATTCCGTTGCCGTCGGGCAGGCGAACATCCAGAACTGCGACGTCGGGTTGAAGTGCTGGAATTCGCGCCAGCGCCTGTGACACTGATCCCGCCTCGCCGACGACTTCGAGCTCGGGGTCGGCGCCCAGGAGGTCGATCAGCCCCCGTCGAACCACCTCATGGTCATCGACGAGAAAAACTTTCACCACGAGATCGCCTCCACTAGAGGGTGGGTAAGTACCTACCCTACGTTCCGTGCCGGCGGCACTGTCCCACCGGCTGCTGCCGTCGGGTCCGGGCCAGGGCCAATGGTCCTCGGCGTGGGGGCCTAGTGCTCTGGCGGCGCCGGTGCCGGTGGTAGACCTTTGAGGTCATGGACGGCACGTCGTCGCACCCGGGCGGGCAGCAACAACCCAGGTCCGCCGCGGGTGACATGGCCGCGCAGGTGCGGGAGACGCACACCGGCATCGTCGTGCTGCTCGGGGACCGGGCCTACAAAGCCAAGAAGTCGGTGGTCACCGACTTCCTGGATTTCAGCACGACTGCTCAGCGGGAGCGCGCTTGCCAACATGAAATCACCCTGAACAAGCGCCTCGCCCCAGACAGCTATCTCGGGGTGGCCTACTTTTCAGATCCAGCGGGCGGTCCCGCCGAACCTGTGATTGTGATGCGCCGCTATGCGGATGCCACTCGCCTCGCATCCCTGGTCAAGGGTGGCCAACCGGTCGAGAAACACCTGCTCTCCATTGCCCGTGTGCTGGCGGGCTTTCATGGCGTCGCAGAGCGGGGAACGGCAATCGACGCCCAGGCCGGCGTCGATGCCGTGTGGGCGCGGTGGCGGCAAAACCTTCACGAACTAGAGAAATACGCCGACGACGTGGTGCCACGTGACGTGCTGAGTGAAGTGGGGCGCACAGCCGCGCAGTTCGTTGCCGGGCGTCAGGCGCTGTTCACCCAACGCATCGCTGAACGTCGCATCGTCGATGGGCACGCCGACCTGTTGGCCGACGACATCTTCTGCCTCCCGGAGGGGCCCGCGCTGCTCGACTGCCTGGAGTTCGACGATCAGCTTCGGTATGTCGACGGTATCGACGATGCCGCATTCCTGGCGATGGACCTGGAATTTCTCGGCAGGAGAGACCTCGCCGACTACTTCGTCGATCAATACACGAAGTGCGGCGATGATCCGGCACCGCGATCGCTGGTGGACTTCTACATTGCCTACCGGGCGGTGGTGCGCGGCAAGGTGGACTGCGTGCGCGTCTCGCAAGGCCACCCCGAAGCTGCTGCCGACGCACGACGACACTTCGATCTTGCTCTCGGGCACCTCAGGGCCGGCACGGTGCGGCTGATCATCGTGGGGGGTGGGCCCGGCACCGGAAAGACCACTCTGTCAACAGCGTTGGCCCGACCGTTGGGAGCCCGCGTGATCTCGACCGACGAGGTGCGCCGACACTTACAGGATGCCGGCTCGGTGTCCGGGGTCGCCGGCGAGCTCAACGCTGGGCTGTACTCGCCGAGAAACGTCGCCATCGTGTATGACGAGGTGTTGCGACAGGCCGGAGACTGGCTGAGTCGCGGACAGTCGGTGATCCTGGATGGCACGTGGAGGGATTCAGAGCAACGCGCCAAGGCCGAAGAACTCTGTGGTGAGATCTCGGTGCCGATCGTCGAGTTCAACTGCTCTGTGCCGATTGCCGAGGCGTCGGCCAGAATCCAGCGCAGACAGCGGTCCTATTCGGACGCGACACCGGACATCGCCGCTGCCCTTGCCGCCGACGGCGGCGACGGGCGCGAAGCCCATGATCTCGATACCGGCAGGCCACTGGTCGAGGTCGTCAAGCAGGCTCAAGAAATTTGTTGGGGGACAGTCTGATCCGCGCCAGCGTGGACCCGCGTCCCCGCCGTGCCGTCGACGATTTCGGTGATGTCGGCGAGGGCTCCGATGACGGCTTCGTTTCCGGTGTTGCGGGTGAAGTCGCAGGCGGCTTGACCTTTCGGGCCCATCGACCCCGCGGGGAGGTCCAGACCGGCCAACTCGTCGGGAGTGACTCGGCCCAGGCGGACCTGCTGGGGGGTGCCCCAGTCGACGTAGACACCGTCGACGTCGGTGGCGATGACCAGCAGGTCGGCGTCAAGTTGCTCGGCCAGCAGGGCCGATGCGAGGTCCTTGTCGATGACCGCCTCGACGCCGCGCAGGTCGCCGTGTTCGCCCCACAGCGTGGGGATTCCGCCTCCGCCGGCGCAGATCACGATCACACCCTGTTCGACCAAGCTGCGGATTGGCCGAATTTCGAACACCCGCTTGGGCTTTGGGCTAGCGACAACCCGCCGAAAATTGTCACCGTCGGGTGCGATGGTCCAGCCGCTCTGTGTCTTGAGGCGTTCTGCGGTTTCCCGGTCATAGACCGGTCCGATGGGTTTGGTGGGGTGGTCGAACGCAGGGTCGGTGCGGTCGACTTCGATCATCGTCAGCAGGGTGGCCAGCGGCTGGTCGGCCGGCAGCAGATTGCCCAGTTCCTGCTCGATGACGTAGCCGATCATCGCGTCGGTCTGGGCGCCGAGCACGTCCAGGGGGTAGGGATCTACCCCTTCAGCCAGGTCGTGGTAGGCGGCCGACTGCAGCGCCAGCAGACCCACCTGGGGGCCGTTGCCATGCGCGATGACGATCTCGTTGCCGGGGGTGATGGCGGCGATGCACTCGGCCGCGACCCGGATGTTCGCCCGCTGATTGTCTGCGGTCATGGGCTGACCTCGACGCAACAGCGCGTTTCCCCCGAGTGCGATCACGATTCTCATGGCGGTCAGCCGCTCGCAGAGATCAGTAAGTCCGGCGCGTCATGACTACGAACCGTTCTGTCTTGTGGCGGTTTTCGCGACGGTGAGCAGGATCGCCGAGGTTTCCAGGGCTTCGAGCGAGTGGCGCGCATCCGGCACGCTGATGAGATCGCCGGCCGAGCCTTCCCAGCTGTCGCTGCCTGCGATCAGCCGAACGCGTCCGCGCAGAACGTGCACCGTCGCTTCGCCGGGGTTCTCGTGTTCGTCGAGCCTCTGGCCGGCCACCAACGCGATCACGGTTTGACGCAGTACGTGTTCGTGACCTCCGTACACCGTGTGCGCGCCACGTCCGCTGGATGCACGTTCAGCGCCTGCCACCTGCTCGCGAGCCAGTGCCGTCAGCGAGATCTTGTTCATCGAAACTCCTTCGTCATACTCGGTGCATGTCCAGCGTCAGCAACGTTACGCCGCTCCGCCGGCCCCGCCCCAGCAGTGACCCGGGCTGAAGAAACCGCCCAGGATTTCCCGGTCAGCGCCGATAGGCCCGCAATGGTGACAAACTGCCCTGTTTCGACCGCGCCCGTGGAGGATAATGGTCCACGAGCGGGGGAGCAGGCGATTGAGGATTGACGGGAGTACCTGGTTGAACGCAGACATCGAGACGGTCCTCCGGCGGCACCGCTACGACGGAACCCGGTTGATCGACATTCTGTGGGACGTCCAGAATCTGTTCGGCCACATTCCCGACGAGCACCTCCCGCAGATGGCGAGCGCTCTGGACCGGTCCGTGCCCGACATTGTGGAGACCGCCTCGTTCTATCACTTCTTCCACTCCAAGCCCTCGGGGCGGCACCGGATTTATCTGAGCAACACGGTGATTGCCAAGATGAACGGGTACCAGGCGGTATACGACGCGCTGGTGCGCGAGACGGGGGTCGGGTTCGGAGAGACCGACCCTACGGGAATGTTCGGACTGTTCGAGACCCCGTGCATCGGACTCAGTGATCAGGAACCGGCGATGCTGCTCGACGGCGTGGCGTTCACCCGACTCACTCCCGATACCGTCGCAGAGGTCATCGCGCAGCTGAAGGCCGGGAAAGTCGGCGCCGACATCGCGAATCCGGCGGGGCTCCCGCGGGACGGCATCGCCTACGTCGACAACCTGGTGGAACCCAGTGTCCGTACCCGGGGACCGGTGTTCTTCTGTGACGACGTGGATCACCGGGGCTTGCTCGAGCGCTGCCTCGCCGGTACGCCGGCGCAGACGATCGCCACGATCACCGAGGCCGGTCTGCGCGGATTCGGTGGCGCCGGGTTTCCCACCGGGCTGAAGTGGCGGCTGGGCAGGGAAGCATCCGGCGATGACAAGTACGTCATCTGCAACGCCGATGAGGGGGAGCCCGGCACGTTCAAGGATCGCGCTCTGCTGACGCACTCGCCCAAGGACGTTCTCCTGGGAATGGTCATCGCGGCATACGCGATCGGCAGCAGGCACGGGATCGTCTATCTCCGAGCAGAATACGCCTACCTCGAGAGCTATCTGGAGAGTCAACTCCAGGAACTCCGGCGCGACGGGCTGCTGGGATCCGATATCGGTGGCCTACCCGGATTCGCTTTCGACATCCGTATCCAGATGGGAGCCGGGTCATATGTCTGCGGCGAAGAGTCCGCGCTGATCGAGTCGTGCGAAGGTAACCGAGGCACGCCCCGGCTGAAGCCGCCCTACCCGATCCAGCAGGGCTACCTCGGCAATCCCACCTGCGTCAACAACGTCGAAACCTTCGCCGCGGCAACTCGGGTCACGGCCGAAGGCGCTGAATGGTTCAGGCGGATGGGTACATCCGACTCGGCAGGGACCCGCCTGGTGAGTGTCGCTGGGGATTGCCGCCGACCGGGCGTCTACGAGGTGCAGTGGGGCATCACCGTCGACGAAGTGCTGGAGATGGTCGACGCACACAATGCCCAGGCCGTCCAGATCAGCGGCCCATCGGGGGAGTGTCTGTCGGTGCAGCAGGACGGCCGGCGCCGGATCGCCTATGAGGACATCCCGTGCAACGGCTCGGTCACCATCTTCGATAACACTCGTGACCTGCTGGACTGCGTGAAGGATTACACGAAGTTCTTCGTCGACGAATCCTGCGGCATATGTGTTCCCTGCCGGGCCGGCACCATCGACCTCCACGACAAGGTGGAACGCGTCCGGGCAGGCAACGGGGTCCAGCAGGATCTCGACGACGCGTCCGGTTGGGGCGCTCTGGTGCGCGACACCAGCAGGTGCGGTCTCGGGGCCACGGCAGCCAATCCCCTACTGACGACGTGGGAGAAGTTTCCCGAGTTGTATCGGGACAGGTTGCGCACTCAAGAGCACGCCCTGCTGCCCTCGTTCGATGCGGAGGCGGCCCTGGCTGAATACGGCACGGCCCTGGCTGAATCAGGCACGGTGGAAACCAAGTTCGAGACGGACGGGACGAAATGAGCATCCAGATCGAGATCGATGGGATTTCGGTGTCGACTCAGGAGAACCGAATCCTTGTCGACGTCGCCGCGGAGGCGGGTGTATACATCCCGACGCTGTGCTACCTGAAAGGTAAGCCGTGTCTCGGGACCTGCCGGGTGTGCACGGTGAAGGTCGACGGTGCGGTGGTCGCGGCCTGCACGGTCCGCGTCGCCGATGGAATGACTGTCGAGGTCGACGAACCCGAGACGGCTGATTTACGGAAAGCGTTGGTAGAACTGCTGTTCGCCGAAGGCAATCACAACTGTCCCAGTTGTGAGAAGAGTGGTCGCTGCACCTTGCAGGCGGTCGGCTACGAGGTGGACATGCTCGTCTCGCGCTTCCCGTACCGGTTCCCGACCCGAGAACGGGACCACGCCTCCGAACGGATCTGGCTGGAGCGGGATCGCTGTATTTTCTGTCAACGCTGTGTGGAGTTCGTCCGCGACGAAACGACCGGACAGAAGATCTTCAGCATCAGTGCGCGCGGGACCGAGTCACAGATCGACATCGATGCCGAACGCGCGAACGCCATGCCGCCCGAGCAGGTCCGCTATGCCGTGGAGATCTGCCCCGTCGGCGCCATCCTCGAGAAAGGGGTCGGCTTCGACGTTCCGATCGGTCAGCGCAAGTACGAAATCGAGTCCGTCCGGGACCGGACTCTCGGCACCACAGATGAGGCGGGCACACCGTGACGGACGAAATCGCTTCGCACGAACTACCGGCAACGGCTACCGACCCGGCTTTCTCGGCGAGCCAGGACGGCAAGATCAACGTGGCGATGATCAGTCTGTGCGGCTGCTGGGGATGCACATTGTCGTTTCTCGACATCGACGAGCGAATCCTGCCGCTCCTGGACAAGATCACCATTCGCCGCTCCTCGCTCACCGATATCAAGCGGATCACGCAGCGATGCGCCATCGGCTTCATCGAGGGCGGCGTTGCCAATGAGGACAACATCGAGACGCTCCGTCACTTTCGGGAAAACTGCGACATCCTCATCTCCGTCGGAGCGTGCGCCGTCTGGGGCGGCATTCCTGCGATGCGCAACGTCTACGACGTGGATGACTGTCTGAAAGAGGCCTACCTCGACTCGCCCACCGCGGTTCCGGGTGCCACACCGGTCATTCCGTTGCATCCGGACATCCCGGTACTCACCACCAAGGTCCACCCCTGCCATGAAGTGGTTCACATGGACTACTTCCTGCCCGGTTGTCCACCCGAGGCGGACGCGATCCTTACCGTGCTCGATGATCTGATAAACGGCCGCCCGGTCGCGCTGCCCCGCCCGCTGACCCACTATGACTGAACCCGGAGGTTTCGCGTGAGCAGAAAGCTCGTCATCGATCCCGTGACCCGCATCGAGGGCCACGGGAAGGTGACCGTGCATCTCGATGACGACGGCAACGTCCTCGATGCCAGGCTGCATGTCGTCGAGTTTCGCGGCTACGAGAAGTTCGTTCAGGGCCACCCGTTCTGGGAGGCGCCGATGTTGATGCAACGCATCTGCGGTATCTGCTTCGTCAGTCACCATCTGGGCGGCGCGAAAGCGCTCGACGACATCATCGGCGTCGGTGCCGGCTCAGGAAGCGGGGTGACGGTCACCGCGGAGAAGATCCGCCGTCTCGGCCACTACGCGCAGATGTTGCAGTCCCATGTGACGGCGTATTTCTACTTGGTTGTCCCCGAGATGATGTTGGGGATGGATACCGCACCCGAGCAGCGCAATCTGCTGGGTCTGATCCAGGCGGACCCCGAATTGATGCGCAGAGTGATCATGCTGCGCAAATGGGGTCAAGAGGTGATCAAGACGGTCTTCGGGAAGAGGATGCACGGCATCAGTTCGGTGCCGGGAGGCGTCGACAAGAACGTGAGCGTCGCCGAACGCGATCGGCTGCTCAATGGCGAAGAGGGGCTCCCGTCGATCAGCGAGGTCATCGACTACGCACAAGACGGGCTGCGCCTGTTCCACGACTTCCACGCCAAGAACCGAAGTCAGGTGGACGGCTTTGCCAACGTTCCCGTCCTGAGCATGTCGCTGGCCGACGCCGACGGCAACGTGGACTACTACCACGGCGCGTTGCGGATCGTGGGCGAGGACAAGAAGGTGGTCCGCGAGATCGACTATCACGACTACCTCGACCACTTTTCCGAAGCCGTCGAACCGTGGAGCTACATGAAGTTCCCCTTTCTCAAAGATCTGGGACGGGAGAGGGGCTCGGTTCGGGTGGGCCCGCTCGCGCGGATGAACGTCACGAATTCGCTGTCGACACCGCTCGCTCAAGAGGCGTTGGAGAAGTTCCACGCCTACACCGACGGTGCATCGAACAACATGACGCTGCATACCAACTGGGCGCGGGCCATCGAGGTTCTCCATGCTGCGGAACTGATCGAAGAGTTGCTGCGAGATCCGGACTTGCAGAAGCAGGATCTTGTCGTCACTGCTGCGCCGGGAGCGTGGGTGGGTGAAGGTGTCGGTGTCGTCGAAGCCCCGCGCGGCACGCTGCTTCACCACTACCGCGCCGGCGCCGAAGGCGACATCACCTTCGCTAATCTGATTGTGGCCACGACCCAGAACAATCAAATCCTCAACCGCACAGTGCGTTCGGTGGCCGAAGACTATCTGGTGGGTCACGGTGAGATCACCGAGGCGATGATGAACGCCATCGAGGTGGGGATTCGCGCCTTTGATCCATGCCTGAGCTGCGCGACCCACGCCTTTGGGCAGATGCCGCTGATCGTGACGGTGCTTGATTCGGCGGGAAATGTGCTCAACGAACGCGTGCGTTGACATGCCACCGGTGAGGCTCGCGGAGTTCGACGATGACTCCTGCCTGATCTATGGGATCGGCAACGTGGGTCGTCAAGACGACGGCTTGGGCTGGGCCTTCATCGATTGGCTGGAGGCGCAGGGCCGCTGCCCGAACGCCCAGCTGCAGCGTAACTATCAGCTGCTGCTCGAGGACGCCGAACTGATCAGCACAAAGGAACGCGTGTTGTTCATCGATGCCACCAAAGACGAGACGGTCACGTCGTTCACCTGGGCGCGCGCGGTGCCGAAGATGGACTTCACGTTCACCTCACACGCCATCTCGATACCCGCCATCATGGCGACCTGTCAGCAGTGCTTCGATCGGGTGCCGGAGGTGCACGTCCTAGCGATCAGGGGATTCGAGTTCGAACTCGAAATGGGTTTGACGCCAGGGGCGCAACGCAATTTGAACGACGCGACGGCCGATCTTCTTTCTGGGGAGCATCGGCTGTGTCCGGTCGGACATGAATCAAAGGAGTGCAGATGACCATGACCATTTCGTCGATGTCGGCGATTGAGATTCTCGACTCGCGTGGTCGGCCCACCCTGCGGGTGCAGGCGACCCTGCCGGACGGGCGGACCGTGCGATCGGGGGTGCCCTCGGGGGCCTCGACGGGTAGCCGGGAGGCGGTGGAGTTGCGCGACCACGACGCGCGCCGATACTCGGGCCAGGGCGTCCAGCAGTCGGTCGGGCACGTCAATGGACCGATTGCGGACGCCTTGACCGGTCGTACCTTCGCGTCCCTCGGCCAGGTGGATGACACCCTGCGGGCGTTGGACGGTACCGCCGACAAGTCGCGGTTGGGCGCAAACGCGATTGTGGGTGCGTCGATAGTTGCTGCCCGGGCGTTTGCGCTCGAGTCGGGAAAGCCGCTCTGGCGGTGGCTGACTCCGGACGGAGTGCCTCCGCGCCTGCCGGTACCCCACTTCAACGTCGTCAACGGGGGGGTGCACGCGGCCAATGAGCTCGACTTTCAGGAGTTCATGATCGCGCCGATCGGGGCGCCGTCGCTACCTGAAGCGGTGCGGGCCGGAGCTGAGGTGTATCAGAAGCTGCGGGTGCTCTTGGCCGACGGCGGCTTCGAGACAGGGCTGGGGGATGAGGGTGGGTTCGCGCCCGAGATCGCCTTACCGGAGGAAGTTTTGGCACTACTGGTGCAGGCGATCAGTGATGCCGGCTATACCCCCGGAAAGGACGGCATCGCGATCGCCCTCGATCCGGCCGCCAGCGAGTTCCACCGCAGCGGCCGGTACTCGGTGGGCGGCGAATCGTTGTCCAGTGAGGACCTGATCGAGCGGTACGCGCAGATCATCGACAGGTTCCCTGTCTGGAGCATCGAGGACGGCCTCGGCGAAGCCGACACCGCAGGCTGGCGGAAACTCACCGACGCGCTCGGTGAACGCGTGCAACTGGTCGGTGATGACAATTTCGTCACCAACCCGGACTTGATCGCCGCGGCGGTCAACGCCGGCATCGGCAATGCCGCGCTGATCAAGGTCAATCAAGTCGGGACGGTATCGGAAACTCAAGAGGCGCTGAGCGTTTGCCGTGAATCAGGATATGCGGCGATGATCTCGCATCGTTCGGGGGAGACCGACGACACGTTCATCGCTGATCTTGCCGTCGGTTCGGGATGCGGCCAGATCAAGTCCGGTGCGCCGGCACGGGGAGAGCGCGTCGCAAAGTACAACCGTCTTATCGAAATCGCGGCTTCGGAACCGAAGTATCCGTTCGGTTTGACGTTCTGACGAGTGATTTACCAGGGGCCGTAGACGGCGCTGTTGGCCCGCCGCATCGTGCTGACGTAGTCCGCGCGTTCGTGTGCGGCCTCATCGGTGCCGATCGGGACCGCGAGCAGGCCACGAAACTCGTTGATGGCGGAGTAGCCCTTGCGGTCCATCCAGTCCCGCAATCCGGTCAGCAACACCGCGGTATACGCCGGGCCATGGCGCAGCAGTGCAGACGCCGTCATCACCACATCCGCACCGGCCAGCAGATACTTGACCACTTCCGTCGAGCCCTCGACACCGGTGGTCGCGGCGAGCGAAGCGTTGATCCGCCCGTGCAGCAGGGTAATCCAGGTCAAAGGCAGCCGGGCCTCCGCAGCGCGCGACAGCGACGTTCCGCGCGCTACAGCCAGTGTCTCGGGGTCGATGTCGGGCTGTAGGAATCGGTTGAACAGCACCAGCGCGTCGGCCCCGGTCAGGTCCAGGCGTCGCGCCATCTCAGCGGTCGCGCTGAAATAGGGGCTGAGTTTCACCGCTACCGGCACGCTGACCGCATCCTTGACCTGCGCCAGAATCTCGATGTGACGTTCTTCGAGGTCGCGACCGGAAATGTGGGAATCGCCAGGCAGCGAGTAGATGTTCAATTCGACTGCGGCCGCGCCGCAATCCTGCATCGACCGGGCGTATCGGGCCCAACTGCCGGGCGTACTTGCGTTGATGCTGCCGATCACCGGAATCGAGACGGCCTCGACCGCGCGTTCCAGCAGGCTCAGGTACCGGCGCGGGCCGTGGTCGGTGCGTGCGGCCGCAGGGAAGTACGTCAGCGACTCGGCGAAGCTCTCCGACCCTGCCTCTGCCCGTTGCGCATCCTGCTCGGCCTCGCGCCGAAGCTGCTCCTCGAACAGTGAATAGAGCACCACAGCGCCGATCCCGGCGTCGGCGAGCTGTCGGACGCCGTCGACGGTCTGCGACATCGGGGACGCTGACGCGACCAGCGGATTGGCCAGTTGCAGGCCGAGATAGCGGGTGGACAGGTCCATCAGTGCTCCCTGCGGGCGTCGGGGTGGAAGTGTTCGGGTCCTCGAGAGGCCATCTCCTCGTACACCTTCCAGCGCTGATCGATCGCCTGCTCTGCCATCGCGAGTAGCCTTTCGGCCTCGGCCGGATCAGAATTGGCCAGTGTTCGGTAGCGAAGCTCGCGGTAGACATAGTCGGCCAACGGGATTCGCGGACGATGGGAATCGAGCAGGAACGGGTTCTTCCCGGCGCCGCGCAGCACCGGGTCGTACCGCAGCAGCGGCCAGTGCCCGCTGGCGACGGCCCGGTACTGCTGATCCATCCCGAGGCGCATGTCGATGCCATGGGCGATGCACTGGCTGTAGGCGATCACCAGGGACGGACCGTCATAGGCCTCCGCCTCCCGGAAGGCCTGCAGGGTCTGCTGGGGGTCGGAACCCATCGCGACTTTCGCGACGTAGACGTTTCCGTAGGCGATCGCTTGCAGCGCAAGATCTTTTTTCGGGACCGTCTTCCCGGCGGCGGCGAACTTCGCGACTGCGGCCAGCGGGGTCGACTTGGACATCTGACCCCCGGTGTTCGAGTAGACCTCGGTGTCGAGCACCAGCACGTTCACGTTGCGGCCGCTGGCCAACACATGATCCAGCCCGCCGGACCCGATGTCGTAGGCCCAGCCATCGCCGCCCACTATCCACACGCTGCGCCGGACCAGCTGGTCCACCACGCTGAGCAGGTCCGCGGTGGCCACTGGATCAAGTCCACTCAGACGGTCTCTCAACTCAGCCACCCGTTGGCGCTGTGCCGCCAGCTCCGATTCCCGCAGCTGCGGCGCCCCCAGAATCGCGTCGACGAACTCGCCGCCGAGCTTGTCGCGCAACTCGGTCAGCCGCCGGCGGGCGAGTTGAACATGCACGTCGCTGGCCAATCGCAGGCCCAGCCCGAACTCGGCATTGTCCTCGAACAGGGAGTTCGACCATGCTGGGCCGCGCCCTTCGGCGTCGGTGGTCCACGGTGTGGTGGGCAGGTTACCGCCGTAGATCGATGAGCAACCGGTGGCGTTGGCCACCAGCAGCCGGTCCCCGAACAGCTGCGACAGCAGTTTGAGGTAGGGCGTCTCGCCACAGCCCGCGCAGGCGCCGGAGAACTCGAAGAGCGGCTCCAGGAACTGGGTGCCCCGCACGGTGCCGAAGTCCACCCTGGACCGGTCAGTGGCCGGCAGCGACTCGAAGAATCCGATGTTGGTTCGCTCGGCGACGATCCTGGGTTCGGCGGGAGCCAGGTTGATCGCCTTGGTGACGCCCGAGCCGGGGATGACGACGGGGCAGGCCTCGACGCACAGGCCGCACCCCGTGCAGTCCTCGATGTACACCTGCAGCGAGAACTTGGAGTTGGGCAGGCCGACGGCCGCCAGCGGGGCGGAGTCGAAACTCTCCGGCGCATCCTCGAGCTGCGACTGGTCGTAGAACTTCGAGCGAATCACGCTGTGTGGGCAGACGAAACCGCAGTTTCCGCACTGGATGCAGGTGTCGGGATCCCACACCGCCACCAGGTCGGAGATGTTGCGCTTCTCGTAGGCCGTCGTACCACTGGGATAGGTACCGTCCACCGGAAGTGCGCTGACCGGCAGCGCATCGCCGCGGCCGGCCATCATCTCCGCGGTCACGTGGCGGACGAAATCCGGCGCCGAATCCGGAACCGGCGGTGCCGACACGCGGCGAGAAGTGGCACCGGAAATGCACGTCGGCAACGTAACCCGCTGCAACCCTGCCACGGCGCCGTCGACGGCAGCCAGTTCCTTGGCGAGTACCTCAGCGCCGCGGTTGCCGTACATCACCTCTACCGATTCTTTGACTCGGGTGATCGCCTGCTCGCGCGGCAGCACGCCGGAAATCAGGAAGAAACACGTCTGCAGAACAATGTTGATGCGGCCGGGCAATCCGGCCGTGCGCGCGATCCGGTCGGCATCGACAATGTAGAGGGTGATCCGCTTCTCCAGGATCTGTTCCTGAACGACCCGCGGAAGCGCATCCCATACCTTGGCAGCGGGCAGCCGGCAATTCAGCAGCAGCGTGGCGCCGGGGGCCGCCCGGCCGAGCACGTCGACCTTGTCGAGGAACCGGAATTGGTGGCAGCCAACGAAATTAGCCCCGCTTACCAGGTAGGGCGCCCGGATCGGCTGTGGTCCGAAGCGCAGGTGGGACTCGGTCTGTGAACCCGACTTCTTCGAGTCGTAGACGAAGTAGGCCTGGGCGTGCAGACCTTCCTCGGACCCGAGGATCTTGATCGTGTGCTTGTTCGCGCTGACCGTGCCGTCTGAACCCAGTCCGAAGAACACCGCCCGGACCGTGTCGGGTGACTCGATGTTGAACGACGGGTCGAAGTCGACACTGGTCTGGGAGACGTCGTCGTCTATTCCGACGGTGAACCGCTGCCGCGGTCGGTCGCGCGCGAGTTCGGCGAATACCCCGGCCACCATCGCGGGGGTGAACTCTTTCGAGGACAGGCCGTAGCGCCCGCCGGTCACCCGCGGCATGACTGCTCGTCCGCCGTCGGCGCATGCGCCGACGAGCGCTGCGACCACGTCCAGATACAGCGGCTCGCCGAGGGAACCGGGCTCCTTGGTTCGGTCCAGCACGCCGACGGTGCGTACGGTCGCCGGGAGCGCCTCCAGGAATGCCGCGAGGGGGAATGGCCGGTACAACCGGACCTGAACCACGCCGACCCGCTCGCCGCCGTCGGCGAGCACGGCGGCGGTCTGCTGCGCGGTCTCGGCTCCCGAGCCCATCACCACCACAACGCGTTCCGCCTCCGGGTGGCCGGTGTAGTCGACGATATGCATGGCCCGCCCGGTACGTTCGCCGAGGCGAGCCATCAGGTCCTCGACTACGCCCGGGACCCGCGCGTAGAACGGGTTGACCGTCTCTCGTGCCTGGAAGTAGACGTCCGGATTCTGCGCGGTGCCGCGGATGAACGGGCGTTCCGGGGACAGCGCCCGGCCGCGATGTGCCCGGATCAGTTCCTCGGGGACCAGTGATCTGAGGTCGTCGTCGGACAGTGTCTCGATGGTGTTGATTTCGTGGGAGGTTCGGAAACCGTCGAAGAAGTGCACGAACGGTACCCGGGTCGCGAGCGTCGCCGCCTGAGCGACGAGCGCCAGATCGTGTGCCTCCTGTACCGAGGCGGACGCCAGCAGCGCGAACCCCGTCTGCCGTACCGCCATCACGTCCGAATGGTCTCCGAAGATCGACAGACCCTGCGCTGCAATGGATCTAGCGGCAACGTTGATGACAGCCGAGGTCAGTTCACCGGCGATCTTGTACATGTTCGGGATCATCAGCAGCAGACCCTGCGATGAGGTGAAGGTCGTGGTCAGCGCGCCGCTCTGGAGGGATCCGTGCAGAGCGCCCGCCGCGCCGCCCTCGCTTTGCATTTCGACCACTGTGGGCACGGTGCCCCACACATTCGTCCGCTCCGCACTGGACCATTGGTCGGCCAGTTCGGCCATGGGCGACGACGGAGTGATCGGATAGATGCAGCACACCTCGTTGAGCCGGTAGGCGACCGAGACGGCGGCCTCGTTGCCGTCCACCGTGGCGCCCGTCATGTCGGCTCCCCGAACATGTCGATGGCGTGCACCGGACACTGATCGGCGCAGATTGCGCAACCCGTGCACTTGTCGTAATCGAACCGATAGCGTTGCCCTTCGCCGAGTTTGATCACCGCCTCCTCGGGGCAGGCACCCAGACAGCCATCGCACTCGAAGCAGTTCCCACACGACAGGCACCGCTGGGCCTCGAAAGTCGCCGCGTCTGCCGACAGACCGCCGACGACCTCCTGGAAGCCCTGCACCCGCGTCGTGCTTCCCAGTTCAGGCTGCCGACGTTGCGCGGCGTCACCGAAGTACCAGAGGTGCAAAGACTCGAACGTCGCGGTCGGATGTTTGGCCGGCCGCTCCGCCGACGACCCGCGCAGCCAGGCGTCGATGTGATGAGCGGCCTTCTTCCCGTGGCCCACGCCGACGGTCACGGTGCGTTCGCTGGGCACCATGTCGCCGCCGGCGAACACACCCGGACAGCCGGTCATCAGTGTTGACGAGACCCGCACGCTGCCGTCGGCTTCGAACTCCACTCCCGGCAGGGTTTGCATGAATGCCGACTCCGTTTCCTGCCCGACCGCCATGATCAGCGTGTCGGTAGCCAGGGTCTCCATCCGGCCGGTCGGCCGAGGGTGCCCGGACTCGTCGAGTTCCATGACCTCGACCTGGATTTCGGGACCGTCGAAGGCGGTGATGGTGCGCAGCCAGTGGATTTGGACTCCCTCTCGCTCGGCGTCCTCGGCTTCCTCGGTGTGGGCGGGCATCTGATCGCGGGTGCGGCGGTAGACGATGACCGCGTCCTCGGCGCCCAGGCGGCGGGCTACCCGCGCGGCGTCCATCGCGGTGTTGCCGCCCCCGTAAACCGTGACGTGACGGCCGACGGCCGGTTCCTCGCCGGAGGCGACGTCGTGCAGGAACGACACCGCATCGACCATCGTGCCGGCGTCGCGCGCCGGGATATCGACGCGTTTCGCCAGATGTGCGCCGACCGCGACGAACACCGCGTCGAAGTCGCCCTCGTCGCGCTCGGCCGCCAGATCCTCGACTCGATGATCGCAGGTCAACCGCACGCCCATCGCCGCGATCCGGTGCAGTTCGGCATCCAACACGTCGCGGGGCAGGCGATAGCTCGGAATGCCGTACCGCATCATCCCGCCGGGGGCCGCCTCCGCATCCCGGACCTCGACGTCGTGGCCGAGGCGCCTGAGATGGTAGGCGGCGGACAGGCCACTGGGGCCTGCCCCGATGACCAAGACGCGCTTGCCCGTGGGGTGCGGCGCTGCTTCGAACACCCAGCCACGCTCCCGGGCCAGGTCGCCGAGGAAGCGCTCCACCGAATGGATCGCCACGGCGGAATCGAGATGGGCTCGGTTGCAGGCAGTTTCACACGGGTGATAGCAGACCCGACCGTGGATGGCGGCGAAGGGGTTGTCCGCGACGAGCTGACGCCATGCGGCTTCGTGCCGCCCGGCAGTAGCATGTGCCAGCCAGGCCTGGATGTTCTCTCCGGCCGGGCAACCGGCATTGCAGGGCGGCAGCAGATCCACGTACACCGGTCGGCGCGCGCGCACCGGGCCGGCTCGAGAGCGCCCATGGGCAAGATCGGCGAGTGGTGCGACGTCATCGGATCCGGTCATCGTCAACCCGGGAAACGGACGGTGGTTCCCGGCATCAGTTGAACGACCTGACCGCGGCACTCCACCTCGATACCGGCGGCATCACGTGGATCCACGCTGATGATCACGCCCTTCCCGCTGACCCGCAGGTGCAGGTGCAGCCCACGGTAGTGAATCGGTATCGCCAGCACGCCAAGCGATTCCGGCCAGTGCGGAGAGAGGATGAGGCGATCGGAACGGGTCTCCAGCCCGGTGAAGCACCGTTGCATGAGGTCGACGGTGCCCGCCATGGCCGCCAGGTGAACCCCTTCGGACGTGGTGCCGCCCTGAATATCGGAGACATCGGATTTCAGTGCATGCCGGAAGAACTCCAGGGCCCGCTCGCGGTTGGCCCTGGCCAGTACCCAGGTGTGCACGACGCCGCTGAGCGTGGACCCGTGCGAGGTGCGGGCCAGGTAGTAGTCCACCATCTCGGGCACCTGCTCGCGCAGGAGGCGGTAACCGAGCCGGTCGAGTATCTCGCGCAGCTCATCTGCCGACAGCAGGTAGAGCAACATGAGCGCGTCGGCCTGCTTGGAGGCTTTGTATCGGTTCACGTCGTCGTTCTCGGCCTCCAGGATGCGGTCCAGCCGCTGGATGTTGCCGTACTGCCGGCGAAGGCGGTCCCAATCCAGTTCCGCCAGATCGCCGTAGCCCTCGAACTGGCTGATGACGCCATCGTGGAACGGGACGTACATCCGCCTGCTGACCTCTTCCCAGTGCGCGAGTTCCTTGTTGGGCAACCCGAGTGACTCCAGCAGGTCGAGGCGGTTGGGCAGCGGTAGCAGGTTGAGCGCTTCGATGGCGCGCATGATCACCCAGACCGCCATCACGTTGGTGTACGCATTGTTGTCGATGCCGTCGTAGGGGGCGTCGGGGTAGCCGGAGTGAAATTCGTCGGGCCCGATGACGCCGTTGATGACGAAGCGTGCCCGCTCTTCGTCGTAGCTGGACAGGCTGACGAAGAAGCGTGCCACCTCGGCGATCAACTCGGCGCCGTAGTCGATCAGGTAGGCGAGGTCGCCGGTGACCTGGTAGAACTTCCAGGCGCTGTAGGCAACGGCGATACCGATGTGGTGTGCGCGTGCGCTGGCGTCGGGGTTCCACCGGCCGCTGCGCGGATTGAGGTGCAGCCGTTGGCTTTCCTCACGTCCGTCGCTGCCGGATTGCCAGGGGAACATCGCGCCCGAATGGCCGGCTGCGAGGGCGGCCTGCCGGGCCTCGGGCAGGCGCCGGTAACGGTAGCCCAGCAGGGACCGGGTGACCATCGGCAACCTCAGGTTGAGCACCGGGAAGATGAACAATTCGTCCCAGAAGATGTGGCCGCGATAGGCCTCACCGTGCAACCCGCGGGCCGGCACCCCGGCGTCGAGGTCGGCGGTATTCGGCGACACCGTCTGCAGCAGGTGCAGCAGATGCAGGCGCAGGATCCTTACCTCGTCGGTGAAGTCGTCGAATTCGATGGACAATCGCTCCCACAGATGCGTCCAGTCGGTCACATGTCCGGCGAGCAGCTCGGCGAAACGGGGCAGCCGAGTGACCAGGCGCTGAGCGTCGACACCGGGTTCGGAGATCGCCACGTCACGTCCGGTGTACACGGTGACGACCTTCTCGACCGTCACCTCCTCGCCGATCGACTGCCGCACCGCGATGTCGTGGCCGACCTCGGCATCCCGCTCGAATAGTTGAAAGGTCGCCGGGACAGGCACGCCGTCACGCCACACGGTGTTTCGCGCGGCCATGGCGATGGGGATGCGCGACTGGTTGGTCTGCGCGGTCAGCAGGACCGCATCATCGGCGATCCTCCGCGTGTCTATTGATCCGAGGTGCTCGTTGGCCAGATCCCGGTAGCGCTCGACCAGCGAGTTCGTCACATTTCCGTCCAGGGTCGAACGAAACTCGATCGTCCCGGACCAGTCCTCGGCCAGCACCGTCGTCTCGAGCGCACCGACGTGGGGGAGGTGCATCGCCACGAACCGGCGTTGCGTCAGCGAGCTCGTCCGGCCGGCGTCATCGCGGAAGCGAACCTTGCGAGTCAGCACCGCGCCGCGAAGATCGAGGGTCTGCCGGTAGGAAAGCACGGTGACTTCGTCGATGTCGAACCAGTCGCCGTCGTCGATACGGAAGGTCAACGCAAGCCAGTTGGGCAGATTCACCAAACTCTCGTTGTCGATCTCGGTGCCCGACACGTTGTCGACCAGCCGATTGAATACCCCGGCTGCGTAGGTGCCCGGATAGTGCACCTGCGAGGCCTTCGACTCGGGGGCGGCCCCACGGGTGGCGAAGTACCCGTTTCCCACCGTGCACAACGCCTCCCGGAGCTTCTCGTTCTGCGGTTCGTAGCCGTCGAAGACGTAGTCCCACGCCTCGCCTGAGGCCTGCTGCTTGTAAGCCAGCCACTGGGAACCGCGCTGGATGAACTCGCGCACCTGATCGGGGCTTTGCAGGGTGAAGTGGGCAGCCGTCCTGCGGTTGCCGTCCTCGTCGCTTCTGACCACGATCCCGATACCGTCGAATTGCACTGCGTCAAAGGCATCTTCGTCGGTGAGGTCATCGCCGATGTAGATCGGGAGCAGGGAACCCGACGGGTCGATGCGGTCACGGATCCAGGCCAGTGTGGTGCCCTTGTCCCAGTCGAGGTCGGGCCGCAGCTCGACGAGCTTTCGGCCGCTGGTGACGCGTAGACCCGCCCGTGCCCCCAGCTGGTGTGCCGCAGAAACGATTTCAGCGACGCGTTCGGGTGCGACCTCGCGATAGTGCACCGCGACGGCGAAGCGCTTGTGCTCGACGCGCAGTCCCGGAACCTGGGCCAGGCTCTGGCGCAGATCGGCGGCGGCCTGCTCGAGAATGGGGACGAATACCGCTGCCTCCTCGTTGCAGTGATAGGTGCCGTCCGGCTCGGTCAACTCGAAGCCGTGGCTGCCCGCGTACCACAGGCCTTCGATGGCGACCCGGTCGCTGATGTCAGCGAGGTCGCGGCCGCTGAGGATGGCCACCGGGCACACGGTGGAGACGAGTTCCAGGGCCTCGGCCGCGCCGTCGGCGAGCCTGGCCGCCCCGGGGTCCGAGACGATGGGGGACAGCGTTCCGTCGTAGTCCAGGAACAGCATCGACTCGCGAGCGCTGGTGATGCCGATGAGCTGACCGTAGGACTCCAGCGCGTTCGGGAGCTTCGAAATTCGCGTGTCCCCCGTTCGGACAGCAACGTCGGCCAGATCGTCGAGGACGACGTCGGCACCGTGGCGGACCAACTCGTCGGCGCTGCCGGTCCCGTCGATACCGACGACGAGGGCGAATCCGCCGTCGCGGCCTGCGGCCACACCGGCGGCGGAGTTCTCGACGACGACACACCGCTGCGGTCGTACCCCGAGTTGGCCGGCAGCGTCCAGAAGCACTGCGGGATCGGGATTTTCGGCAGTTCCACGGCCGCCGGCGGTTCCGTCGATACAGACGCCGAACAGGTCATCGATCCCGGCGTCTTGCAGGGCCTGCCGGCACTGCGGGCTCGACGAGTAGGCGGCCGCGGCGACCCCGATGCTGCGCAACTTTCGGGCCAGGTCGACCGTCGCCCCGAAGAGCGGCACCTCGCTGGTCAGCGCACCGTCGAGGTCGAGCAGCACCGCGTCGTGGTAGCGCGGGTCAATGGTGACCGGGAGCCTCATCGGACCGATGGGGAGTGTTGTTCCAGCTCCAACACCTGGCGGGTGGTCTTCACCACGGTGTCGGGATTCAGGCTCATCGAGTCGATGCCGAGTTCGACCAGGAACTCGGCCATGTCCGGATAGTCAGACGGGGCTTGACCGCACAGCCCCGAGTGAATGCCGTTGCGGCGGCAGCCCTCAACGGCCAGCCGGATCATCTCCTTGACGCCCTCGTCGCGTTCGTCGTAGTCGAAGGCGACGACCTCACTGTCCCGATCGACCCCGAGGGTGAGCTGGGTGAGATCGTTGGAGCCGATGGAGAAGCCGTCGAAACGCTTCGCGAACTCATCGATGAGGACCACGTTGTTCGGGATCTCGCACATCGCGTACACCTTGAGGTCGTTCTCGCCGCGGCGCAGACCATGTTTGGCCATCTCCTCGAGGACCAGGTCCGCCTCGGCCACGCGGCGCACGAACGGGATCATCAGCACGACGTTCGTCAGGCCCATCTCATCGCGCACGCGCCTCATCGCCTGGCACTCCAACGCGAATCCCTCGGCATAGTCGGGATGTGCGTAGCGCGATGCACCTCGGAAGCCGATCATCGGGTTGCTCTCTTCTGGCTCGAAAGCTGTTCCGCCGACCAGGCTGGCGTATTCGTTCGTCTTGAAGTCCGACATCCGTACCACCACGGGCTTCGGCCAGAAGGCCGCCGCGATCGTGCCGACTCCCTCGGACAGGCGTTCCACGAAGAAGGCGCCGCCATCCGAGTAGGCATACGTCAGCTTGTCGATCATCCTTCGAGCCTCAGGGTCCTCGACCTTGTCGGGGTGTAGCAGGGCGAGCGGGTGGACCTTGATGTACTCGTTGATGATGAACTCCATCCGAGCCAGGCCCACACCGTCGTTGGGAAGAAACGATGTCTTGAAGGCGAGATCGGGGTTGCCGAGGTTGACCATGATCTCGGTTCGGGGCCGATCCATGTCGCCCACCTCGGTCCGATCGACGCGGAAGGGCACTTCGCCCTGGTAAACACGCCCGGTGTCGCCTTCGGCGCACGACACCGTCACCACCTGGCCATTGGGCACTTCCATCGTGGCGTCGCCTGTTCCCACCACCGCGGGGATGCCGAGTTCACGGGAGATGATCGCCGCGTGGCAGGTTCGGCCACCGCGGTTGGTGACGATCGCCGCCGCGGCCTTCATCACCGGCTCCCAGTCGGGTGTGGTGATGTCGGAGATGAGCACCTCACCAGGCTGGAAATCCGACAGATGCGCGAGGTTTTCGATGCGTCTCGCCGCGCCGGTGGCGATCTTCTGGCCGACAGATCGGCCCTCGGTGAGTACCTCGCCTCGTCCCTCGAGCACGTAACTCTCCAGCACGGTGCCGCCGCGCTGGGAGGCCACCGTCTCCGGGCGGGCCTGGACGATGTACAGCTTCCCGTCCATACCGTCTTTGGCCCATTCCATGTCCATCGGCCGCTGGTAGTGCGCCTCGATGGTGCACGCGTAGCCGGCCAGTTCCACCACGTCCTCGTCGGTGATGCAGAATCGGGCGCGGTCGGCCTTCGGCGTGGGGATGTTGCGTACCGGGTCCTTCGTCCCACCTTCGACGAAGATCATCTTCACCGCCTTGTCGCCGATGAGACGGCGCAGCACGGCGCGATGGCCGGCCAGGTAGGTCGGCTTGTGGACGTAGAACTCGTCGGGGTCGACGGCGCCCTGAACGACGTTCTCACCGAGGCCGTAGGCGCCGGTGATGAACACGACGTCGGGAAAGCCCGACTCGGTGTCGAGGGAGAACATCACGCCCGACGCGGCGAGGTCGGAGCGCACCATCTTCATCACGCCGATCGACAGCGCCACCTTGAAGTGGTCGAAGCCCTGGTCAATTCGGTAATGGATGGCGCGATCGGTGAACAGGCTGGCGAAGCAACGACGGCAGGCATCGAGAAGACTCTCGGCCCCCTTGACGTTGAGATAGGTGTCCTGCTGACCGGCGAAGCTCGCCGTCGGCAGGTCTTCGGCGGTGGCCGAGCTTCGTACCGCGAGACTGACGTCCTCGCCGTACTCGTCCTGGAGCCTGCGGTAGCCGTCCAGGATCTGGGTGGCCAGGTCGTCGGGGAGCCCGGCGCCGTAGACGATCTCTCGGGCATGTTTGGCCTTGCGCGCCAGCGCGGTAACGTCGTCGGGGTCGAGGTCGTCGAGTTCGGCATGCAGCCGATCCCAGGCGCCCGCCCGGTCCAACATGTGGCGGTAGGCCTCGGCTGTGGTGGCGAACCCGTTGGGGATGCGGACCCCCTGGTCGGTCAGCTTCTGGTACATCTCGCCCAGCGAGGCGTTCTTGCCGCCGACCAGCGGCACGTCGTCTATGCCGACTTCCTCGAAGAAGCGAACATACTCAGACGTAGCCATATCGTGTCCTTTCGTGGCGCAGCGCCGGTGCCGCGCACCACTTCAAACTCCCATGACGGCAGGTAGCGAGCCAGGGTCGAAGGTCACTGGAATGGGACCCGCACGACGTTGTCCCCGTGGGTTGAGGACTTGCGACCCTGCCGCGACTACCGGCCCATGGTGCAGAGTCGTTGCATGGAGCAACTCAGCATGCTCGATGCGAGCTTCTTGCAGGCCGAAGATTCCGATCCGCACGTGAGCCTTGCGGTGGGTGCCGTTTCGATCATCGAGGGGCCGCCGCCGGACTACGAGGATCTCGTCGCGGCGTTCACTGAACGCGCACAAAGCATTCCACGCTGCACGCAGGTGCTGCACACCCGGCCGCTCGACCTGGGCGCACCGGAATGGGTGGACGATCGACACTTCGACATCGCGCACCATCTGCATCACGCGGCGGTGCCGCACCCAGGAGACGACGCCGAGCTTTACGCGATCATTGCCAGCATCATGGAGCGGCGACTCGACCGCGACCGGCCGCTGTGGGAATGCTGGATCATCGAAGGGCTCGAGGGTGATCGTTGGGCGACGCTGATGAAGGTCCACCACTGCGTCGCCGATGGCATCGCCACGGCTCAAATGCTGGCGAAGCTCAGCGACGACGGCGCCGGTGCGACATTTGCCGGTGACATTCGTGCTGCGAAGGAATCGCCACCGTCGATCGTCGGCCTGTTGACGCCCAGGCTCAACCCGGTCAACTGGATCAACGATGTCTGGCGTGCGACGCGTGCGGCCACCAGTGCTGCGGAACACGCCGTGGTGGGGGCCGCCGAGCTGACGGCCAGGGTGTTCAGCGCCGGCGAGGAGTCCTCGCTGAACGGACCCGTGACCCGGATGCGTCGCTACAGTGCCGCGATGGTCGACCTCTCTGCCATGAAGAAGGTCAGCGGGGACTTCGGGGTCACGCTCAACGACGTGGCGCTGGCCGCCATCACCAGCAGCTATCGGACGATGTTGCTCAAGCGCGGCGAATCGCCCGGGCCGCACGCATTGCGTACGCTCATTCCGGTGTCGATGCGTTCGGCGGACAGTTTCGACGTCACCGACAATCGGGTGTCGGCGATGCTGCCGTTGCTGCCGGTCGACGAACCCGACCCGGTCAAGCAGCTGGAGATTGTGCACCGCCGACTGAGGCGGGCCAAGGGCAGTGGTCAACGGGAGGGCGCAAGCGCAATGTTCGCCGCGGCCGGCAATATTCCCTTCGCTCTCTCGGCATGGACTATCCGTTTCCTGACCCGATTGCCGCAGAGGTCGGTGACGGCGCTGGCCACGAATGTGCCCGGTCCCCGCAGCGAGCAACGAATACTGGGCCGAAAGGTGTTGGAGGTCCTGCCGGTACCCCCGATCGCGCTTCATCTGCGCACCGGTATCGCGATGCTCAGCTATGCCGGCCGGTTCTCCTTCGGTATCACCGCGGACTACGACAGCGCGCCCGATGTCGATGCGCTCGCCCGCGGGATCGAAGATGGAGTGCGGTGTCTGGTGGATCTCGGTGCTTCCCGGGGTGCTACCTCCGGCGATGGATCCACCCGGGTGAATGCTGAGACCCGATGACGGAGTTCATGCGCAACAGCGATGCGTTCACCTGGGCCATGGAAAGCGATCCCGCGCTGCGTTCGACGGTGGTGACGGTGATCCTGCTGGACCGGTCGCCGGACTGGGGCGAGGTGCGTGATCGCTTCAATGTCATCTCGCGTGCGGTTCCGATGCTGCGGCAGCGGGTAGTGCCTTCTCCACCTCCCGCGCCGCCGCGGTGGGAAGACGCCCCGGACTTCGACCTCAACTTCCACATTCGCAGAGTGACCGCGCCCGCATCCGGCACCACCGATACCGTGCTGGAGATGGCGCGGGTCGCCGCCATGGAGGACTTCGACCGGGCCCGCCCACTCTGGGAGGCCACCCTGATCGACGGTCTGGAAAACCAGGGAGCAGCACTGCTGCTCAAGTTTCATCATGCTCTGACCGACGGCGTTGGTGGCATCCAGATCGCGATGATCCTCTTCGACCTCTCCGAGGTCCATGACCAGCACGGGCCGGTGGCGGCGCTTCCGGAAGTACCCCCGCCGCCCTGGCTTCGCGGTGTCCGTGAGACAGCGCAGTACGACGCCCGCTTGCTGAGCAACGCGCTGATGGGGAGCTTGAAGATGGCTCCAAAGCTGTTGTCCCAGAGCATCCTACGACCGGTCGACACCGCGTCCTCGGCTGTCGAGCTGGCAGCATCGGTCTACCGCACCATGCGCCCGGTGAACCGGCCCGGTTCACCGCTGATGAACAAGCGCAGCTTGATCCGCCGACTCGGCGTGCTCGAGGTCCCGTTTGCTCAGCTCAAGGCCGCCGCCCACCATGGCGGCGGAGCGCTGAACGACGCCTTTGTGGCGGGGGTGGCCGGAGGGTTGCGCCGCTACCACGAAGAGCACGGCGTCACCGTCGGGGACCTCCACCTGACGATGCCGATGAGCCTGCGCGAAGAAGGCGACGAATTGGGCGGGAACCGAATCACCATCATGCGGTTCGACGTGCCGGCCGGCATTGCCGATCCGCAGGAGCGGATTCGCCAGATCCACGACATCACCGGCAAAGTACGTCACGAAAAGTCGTTGCCCTATACCCAGTGGATCGCCGGTGCCCTGAACATGATGCCGCGCTGGTACATCGGCTCGATCCTGCGCAACGTCGACTTCCTGTGCAGTGACGTGCCGGGGATTCCGGTGCCGGTATTCCTCGGTGGCGCCAAGGTCCTGACGCAGTACGCATTCGGCCCGACCATCGGCTCAGCCGTCAACGTCACGCTGTTGACCTATGTCGATTCGTGCACGCTGGGCATCGACGTGGACACTGCCGCGATACCGGACTGCGACGTGTTCTTTGACTGCCTCGCAGCCGGTTTCGACGAGGTGTTGGCGCTGGCCCCAACCGATGCCTGACCGGGTGGTGTGGGCCTGGCCGGAACCCGTCCGGCCCCGCCGACGATGAGCTTATTGCCCGCCCGAGCCGCGGCCGGCCGAGGATTCCGGGGGCCCCGATAGGTCGGTCAATGGTCCTCCGAGAACCGCGTTGGCCGGATCCCGCAACGCGACGTCGGCGACCCGGCGCTTGATTCCCAGCAGTAGCCCGCGGGTCACCAGTGCGATGACCGGACCAGCAAGCTCGACACCGAGCACCTCCCCGGGGTGTCTGAGCCGGGTGCGGGTGCGGACCAGGAATCGGCAGCGGTCCTGCCAGCGAGGAAGGAGATGCAAGGACCACACGGTTTCCCAGGGAAATCCCGGTCGTGATCCGCGGAGCACGAGGGTGCTTCCTTCGACGACCTCCTCGACCTCCAGCGTCACCCCATGGCGCAGTCCCATCCAGCCCGTCGGCGCGAGTCGGACGGTATCGCCGGGCGCGAGGCGCTGCCACTCGGGATGAATCCGGTCGGAGTTGTCGGTGTCCCCACCGCCGTCCAGACCGACCAGCTTCGCCACGTTGGCGAAGCCGTACAGACCGGCGCGGTCCTGGCCGAGCTGTGCGATCCACGGCCACACTGCTGCCGGCGGGGCGTCAATCCAGATGCCTTCGGTGGATTGGATTGTGGGGCGGCGCACCAGTTCGTCACCTGGAAGTTTCATGGCGCACTCTTCTTTGGTGGTGCCCCAATTGCGGTAGTACCGTCGCGCCGCATAAAGAAAGGCGCTCGCTCCCGCGGCCCGCGCCAAGTACTTTGTCATGACCAGACTCTGCACCTGGACCGGCTGGCGGGCTAGGGCCGGTAGTCCCTACCAACTGCCCCTCAAGGTGTGACTTCTGTCCCTGTCATCCTTGCGTCGGGCAAGTCCACGCTGGACTCGGGCGTGGCTGATTGAGGGGTGTCGGGTTGCAGTGAGAAGCCGAGGGTTCCCGGGTCTGACTCAGTTTCAGGGGTACGAGAGGCGCTGGCTGCGAGCGGATCTGACAGCGGGCGTGACGGTGGCCGCATACCTGATTCCCCAGACGATGGCCTACGCCACCCTCGCCGGGCTGCCGCCGGTCACAGGTCTGTGGGCTGCGCTCGTCCCGCTTGCGGCCTACGCAGTGCTCGGATCGTCCCGGCAGCTGTCGGTGGGGCCCGAGGCCAGCACCACGGCCATGACCGCTGCCACCCTCGGGGTGATCGCCGACGGTGATGTCGCGCGTTACGCCGCGGCGGCGGCCGCGCTCGCACTGCTCGTCGGTGCCACCTGCCTGGCAGGCGGATTGCTGCGACTGGGTTTCCTCGCCGACCTGCTGTCGCGGCCGATACTTGTCGGCTATATGGCTGGCATTGCGCTGGTGATGATCGCCGGCCAGCTTTCAAAGATCACCGGGACTGAGGTAACGGGTCACGAATTCATCTGGCAGACAAGCTCTTTTCTCAAGAACCTGGACGACGTACATTGGCTTACCCTGAGCTTGGCGTCTTTGGTGGTTGCAGTGCAACTCGTATTTGCCTGGCGGGCACCCCGCCTGCCTGGACCGCTGATCGCGGTTGTCCTTGCTGCGGTCGTGGTGATGGTGGGGTCATTGCAGACGCGAGGGATCGCGGTGGTCGGATCCGTTCCCCCGGGCCTCCCGGGTGTCGCTCTTCCGGCTCTGCGCCTCGCCGATCTGGGGATGTTGCTGCTGCCCGCCATGGGCATCGCGATTGTGGCGTTCTCCGACAACGTGGTGACCGCGCGGGTTTTCGCTGCGCGCAGCGGTCTGGAGATCGACGCCAACGCCGAGATGCGGGCGCTGGGGATGTGCAATCTGGGTGCTGGGCTGACTCACGGTTTCCCGGTCAGTTCCAGTGGGAGCCGCACCGCCATCAGCTACTCCCTGGGCAGCCGCACGCAGCTCAATTCGTTGGTCACCCTCGGTGTGGTTCTGCTGGTGCTGACGTTCGGGGGCGGTTTGTTGTCGGCGGTGCCGCTGGCCGCCCTCGGGGCGCTGGTCCTCGTCGCGGCGTTGCAGCTGATCGATGTGTCGGAATTTCGCCGGTTGGCGCGTTTTCGCCGCAGCGAACTGATTCTTGCGGTCGCGACCACCGTTGCAGTGGTGAGCCTTGGGGTGCTCAACGGTGTGCTGGTCGCTGTGGGGCTGTCCATCCTGGACTTGTTGCGCCGGCTGGCTCGGGCGCACGACAGCGTTCTCGGTTTCGTCCCCGGGTTGCCGGGCATGCACGACATCGACGACTATCCGCGCGCGGAATTGGTGCCAGGCCTGGTGATTTACCGCTACGACGCCCCCTTGTGCTTCGCCAACGCCGAGGACTTCCGCAGGCGAGCATTGGCGGCCGTGGACGACTACCCGCAACCAGTGCAATGGTTCGTGCTCAACGCCGAAGCCAACTCCGAGGTCGATCTCACCGCGCTGGATGCGCTGCAGAGCCTGCGTATCGATCTGGGCAGGCGGGGCGTCACCTTTGCGATGGCCCGGGTCAAGCAGGATCTACGACACGCGTTGCAGACGGCCGGGATGCTCGATGCCATCGGGACCGATCGCATCTACCCGACGCTGCCCACCGCCGTGGCCGCGTTTCGGCGGCGGGATGGTGTCACCGAGGACTGACCGCAGAGTCGATCGAGCCGACTCAATCGGTAGTTGCCTCGCGGTCGGGTTCGCGACTGAAACGGAACCGGCGACCGCTGATCCGTGTCGGTCGTATTCGGACGTAGTGCTCCTTGACCGTTCCGGTCCACGGAAGGAGTTGGGCGCTCTCAGCATCGGCGATCTCTTCTTCGGTGTGCAGGCTGCGGGCCATACCCTTGACGATCACGCTCCATCCTTCGGATTCGCCGTAGTCGTCGGCCTCGAAGAGCACTTGCGTGTTGATGGCGCTGCTGACGAGCTTGGTTCCCTCCGCGGTGCGGAACAGCACAGTGCGGCGTTGGACGGCGAAGTTGACGGGAAAGATCTCGGGCATACCATCGGCGCTGGTCACCAGCCGGCCCAGCGGAGCACCCGAGAGCAGTTGCCAGCACTCACTTTCGGGCAGAATCGTCACCGGACGGTCGGTGGCGTCCTTGCTCATGGCGTACCCCAATCCTCCTGCGTTGTCCCGTTGATGTCGCAGGGCGTCGACAATCATGCTAACCACACGCCGCCCGCGTTTCGTGAGGCGTTGGTCCCCGCCGTACGGGACTTCGGTCCCTGGTGGATGCTCGGTGGCCGGGGGCAAACTCGAAGGCGTTCCTTGTCAACGAGAACGGTCAACGAGAACGGTCAACGAGAACGGTCAACGAGAACGGTCAACGAGAACGAGCCGAAGGTAGATACATGGCTGCAGAGTTCCCCGATGACAACACCGTTCGTGCGGCGTTGATGTTGGCGACCCGTGCACCATCGGTACACAATTCACAGCCATGGCTTTGGCGGGTGGGACCGCACAGCCTGCATCTGTATGCAGACCCCGCGCAGCATCTGAAACACACCGATCCCGATCGGCGCGATTTCATCCTCAGCTGTGGGGCGGCCCTCGGTCATTGCGCTGTCGCCCTGGCCGCGATGGGCTGGCAGCCGATCATTCATCGGTTGCCGAATCCCGCTGAGCCCGATCACCTCGCCTCGATCACGGTGCGTCGCCACGCGGCGGGCGAGACCGATATCGCGTTGGCGGCCGCCATCGCCCAACGACGCACCGATCGACGCACCTTCAGTTCGCAACCGGTGCTCCTGGGCGACATCGCGTGGATGGGTGCCCGCGTCGCGCGGATGGGCGTGTCACTGCGCCGGGTAGAAACGACTACCGATTTCAAGGCGATTCTGACCCAGGCGGTGTGGCAGCATGCGCTCGACTCGGATTATGCGCAGGAGCTGACAGACTGGAGCGGCCGACATGCCGCGGACAGCGGGGTGCCGGCGCGGAATATTCCGGAGTCCGACCCGGTGTCGGCGGTGCCCTCGCGCGTCTTTGCCGCCAGCGCACTGAATCAGCCGACCGACGCGCCGCCCGCGTATGACAACGGTGTCCTGTTGGCGCTGGGAACCTCTGCCGACGACCGCCTGAGCAGATTGCGTGCCGGTGAGGCGACCAGTTCGGCGCTGCTCACCGCGACTTCGCGAGGACTGGCGACCTGTCTGGTGTCGGAAGTGTTGGAGGTCCTGGAAACCCGGAGGATGCTGCGGTCGGAGATCTTCGATGATCGGTACTACCCGCAGATGCTGGTGCGGGTCGGATGGGCTCCCGCCGACGCCGATCGGGTGCCGGCAACCCCCCGGCGGCCGATCGCCGACCGGGTGAGGCGTCTCGACGGTGCGCCATTCGACGGGTTCGAGGGCGAGGATTCGGTCTAGAGGTTTCAGATGATCCAGGGGATTTAAATGATCAGGCCCCAGGCCGCGGCGTAATGGCACAGCGCCGCAGCCACGGTGAACGCGTGAAAGAGCTCGTGATGGCCGAAGGTCTGCGGCCACGGATTCGGCCAGCGAAAGCCGTAGAAAACGGCGCCGATGTTGTACAGCGCACCACCGAGGACCAGCAGCGCGACCACGGCCAGACCCGCACCGGCCACCAGGGTTCCGGCGAACCAGATCGCTGAATAGCCGAGCATCAGATAGAGGGGCAACCCGACCCAACGGGGGGCCGACGGCCACGCCATCTTCAGTATGACGCCGGCGGCCGCGCCGATCCACACCAATGTGAGAACTTGGGCACCAATGGGCGCCGGCATCGCCAACAGCGCGAACGGAGTGTAGGTGGCCGCGATGAATACGAAGATCACCGAATGGTCGAGCCGCTTCATCCACTTCCGGGCGGCCGTGGAGCGCCAATGCACCCGGTGATAGGCGGCGCTGATTCCGAACATGGCCACGATGCCCAGGGCATAGATCAGGGTGGCCCAGCCGGCCTTGGGGGACACGGTGACCCACGCGATGGGCACCAGTGCCGCGCCGGCCACAACCGCGGTGGCGGCCGCATAGACGTGAATCCAGCCCCGGGCGCGCGGCGTGTGGAGCAGCTCGGCGATGGTGTCGGCTGCTTGCTTGGCAGCAAGCGCCGGAGCCGGCACAGCAGCTGGCCGGTGGGTCACCTGGTGCTCGTCGGCGATAGACGTTTCGTCACGACGCCTCCATAGTTGATGCCGGTCGCCAGCATAGGGTCCGTGCTGCGGTTTTTGCGCGAGCGCCGCGTCGAGTCAGGTTCGAGCCGGGTTCGCCGATCCAGGGTTCGAAGTCCGCAATCCCCCCACAAGGCGGCGTCGGCGGCCTACGGTTCGATTCGATGGATCCCAGCTCGTCGAAGGCGCCCGCCAATGCGTCGACCGTGGTCGACAGCGCCCCGGCTTCTGGACCCTCGACAGGGCAGCCCTTCGAGCCGCGGGTCGATGACCAGGAAAAACCTAGCCGCCAATTGCATGGATGGACCAACCGACTGGTTGCCGTCGTCGCGTTCGCGGTCGCGGTGCTCACCATCTGGCAGGTGTTCCGCCCGTTGTCCGAGGGCAGCCAGTACTACCTGATCGTGTTCCTGGCCGGCACACTTCCGCTGGTGTACCTGGTCTACAGGTCCGGATTGCCCCGATTCGATCCGCAGGACCGTCCCGGTGCACTCGATTGGCTCCTTGCCGCGATAACTCTGCTGGTGTGCCTATACCCGCTGCTCCCTGTCCCGATCGGCGCCGGCGGTGGCGGTTACAACGCCTTCCTGGACCGGCAGGGGCTGCTCGCCCCGACCGACGTGGTGATGGGCGCGCTGCTGCTCGTGCTGGTACTCGAGGCCTGCCGGCGCACCACGGGCTGGGCGCTGCCCATCGTGTGCGGGGTGTTCCTGGGCTACGGCTACTACGGCGGCCTGCTCCCGCAGGGGTGGGCCATCGCCCATGCCGGGCTGGACTTCGACCAGATCATCGACGCGCTCTACAACTCCGGCAGTGGCTTCTTCGGGACCCCGCTGGACGTGGCCGCCACCTACATCGTGCTCTTCACCATCTATGGCGCGGTACTCGAGCGCTCCGGTGGTGCGCGATTCTTCGTGAACCTGTCGGTGGCCGCCTTCCGGCGCTCGCGCAGCGCCGCGGGGCGTACCACCGTGGCGTCCGGATTCCTGCTCGGCACCGTCTCGGGTTCGGGCACCGCCACCGCCGTCAGCGTCGGCGCGGTCACCTGGCCGATCATGCGGCAGGCCGGCTACACCCCCGAACGTGCCGGCGGAGTGCTGGCGGCTGCCGGAGTCGGCGCCCTGCTGTCACCGCCGACCCTGGGGGCCGCCGCATTCATCGTCGCCGAATACCTCCAAGTCTCCTACCTGACGGTGCTGGGCTGGGCCACGATCCCGACCCTTCTGTACTACCTCGGTATTCTGCTGGCCGTCGAGATCGACGCCCGCCGATTGGGTATGCGCGCAGCCCACCTCGACGCTGATTCGCCGTGGAAGTTGCTCGCCCGCTTCGGATATCACTTCTCATCGCTGATCGCGATCATCGTCCTGCTCGCCGTCGGAATGTCGGCGACGCGAGCCGTCGTCTACGCCACGGCACTGGCCTTCCTGCTTTCCTTCTTGGATCGACGTAACTCGATGAGGCCGCGCCGACTCTTCGACGCGCTGAGCGCCGGCGTCAGGGGAGTGCTCCCGGTCGTCGCGGTGTGCGCCGCGGCGGGCGTGATCACGGCGATGACCACAAAAACTGGTCTCGGAGCCCAGTTTTCCTCCGTGCTGGTCGGTGGTGTCGACGCGATCACCGACAACCGCACGGTCACGCTGGCGCTGACGGCGGTGTTCGCCGCGGTCGCGCTGGCGGTGCTGGGACTGGCAATTCCGGTGACCGCGTCGTTCGTCATCGGGTGGGTCATTATCGGCCCGGCCCTGCTGGCGCTCGACGTCCCCGCCCCCGCGGCCGCCATGTTCGTCTTCTACTATTCGGTGCTTTCCGAGGTCACGCCACCGACCGCGCTCGCGGCAGTCGGTGCGTCTGCGGTCACCGGCGGCCGGGCGATCCCGACCATGTGGCAGACACTGCGCTATGCCGCACCGGCGTTTCTGGTTCCCATCGTGTTCGTCCTCACCGGTCCCGGCGAGTACCTGTTGGGGCGTGGACCGGCGATCGGCGTGCTGTGGGCCTCCGCGGCAGCGTGCGCGGGGATCGTGGCGCTGTCCTTTGCCGTCGGCGGGTGGGCGCTCGGTGTCGGCGCGATGCGACCGATTGCCCGGATTCTCACCGCGATAGCAGCCATGCTGTTGCTATTCCTCGATCCCGTCACCATCGCGGCGGGATCGGCGTGTCTGCTCGCTGCAGTTGCGTTCACCATCATCGACGGAAGGAGAAGGGCATGAGAAGTGCGATTGGGGGGGCTTGCGCGGCATTCGCGGCGCTGCTGCTGACCGGGATCACGGCCACGGGTTGCGGGGGCAGGCAGGATGCACCGAGTGCCGACTCGGGAGGTGAGATCATCTGCGAGGTCGGCGCCGAAACGCGGGTGAGTATCGCGACCGGTAACGCCACGGGTGTGTACTTCTCGCTCGGGAACGCCTATGCGGAGCAGATCTCGGCCGCCACGGTCGGCAGGGTGAAGGCCACCGCCGCCGAGACCGGGGCCTCGGTGCAGAACATCCGGCAACTCGTCGACGGCAGCTACCAATTGGCGTTCTCACTCGCCGATACCGCCGCCGACGCCGTCGAGGGCAAGGCGAGCTTCGACGGGGAGAAGCAACCCGTGGAGGCCCTTTCGCGCATCTATCCCAACTACACCCAGGTGATCGCCAGGACCGACGCCGGCATCACCTCTATCGCAGACATGCGCGGCAAGCGGATCTCCACCGGCTCACCGGGCTCGGGAACCGAGGTCATCGCCAGACGACTGCTCGAATCGGCGGGCCTGGACCCGGAGTCCGACGTCGCCGCTCAGCGATTGAACCTCACCAAGACCGTCGACGGGATGAAGGACGGCTCGATAGATGCGTTGTTCTGGTCCGGTGGGCTGCCGACTCCAGGAATCACCGACCTGGTCACCTCGGCACGCAATGACGTTGTCTTCCTGGACATCACCCCCCAATTGGCCACGATGCAAGAGGTCAGCCCGGCCTACGAAGAGGGTGTGATTCCGGCCGCCGCCTACGGTCTGCCCGGCGACGTCAAGACCATCGTCGTGGCGAACATGCTGCTGGTTCGCGACGACCTCGACGCCAACCTGGCCTGCGTGCTCACCAAGATTCTGTTCGAGCGGCAGCCGAAATTGGCGCAGGTGGTCAGCGCGGCCAAAGGCATCAGCTTGGACACCGCACGCGACACCGACCCGGTGCCGCTCAACCGTGGCGCCGAACGGGCGCTGGATGACTTCAACGCCGCGAAGTAGCCTCTGAGTCAACGGATCTGCCAGTGAACCCCCGGTAGGTGTCGGAGACGGCCCCGCGGGGCCTCCCGGCGGGTAACCTTCAGTGCCATGATCAGTGCCATGACCGCAGATGCGTTCACGGTGGCGCCATGAGCGCAGGTCTGTTCGCGCTCCTCGACGATGTCGCAGTACTGGCGCGATTGGCGGCCGCCTCGGTCGATGACATTGGCGCAGCCGCGGGTCGTGCCACTGCAAAGGCCGCCGGTGTCGTCATCGACGACACCGCGGTGACACCGCAGTACGTCCATGGCGTCGCCGCCGAGCGCGAACTCCCGATGATCAAGCGCATCGCCATCGGATCACTGCGCAACAAGATCGTCTTCATCCTGCCGGCCGCGCTGCTGCTCAGTCAGTTCGCGCCGTGGCTGCTGACGCCGATTCTGATGCTCGGAGCCACCTACCTGTGCTACGAGGGTGCTGAGAAGGTACTCACCAAGTTGCTGCGACACGACACCGACAAGGCGCAGCGCGCGCCGGTGGTCACCGTCGGTCCGGACGCCGAGCGCTACATGGTCACCGGTGCGATCCGCACGGACTTCATCTTGTCCGCCGAGATCATGGTGATCGCTCTCAACGAGGTGGCCGACCAATCGTTCCTGCCGCGCCTGATCATCATGCTCGTGGTCGCTGTGCTGATCACCCTGGCGGTATACGGCGTCGTTGCCGGCATCGTGAAAATGGACGATATCGGTCTGAGCCTCGCCCAGCGGTCTTCGAAGTTCGTCAAGAAGGTCGGTCGCGGCCTGGTCGCCGGTATGCCCAAGTTGCTGTCGGCGCTGTCGGTCGTGGGCACGGTGGCGATGCTCTGGGTTGGCGGGCACATCCTGCTGGTCGGAACCGGAGAACTGGGTTGGCAGGGGCTCTACGCGCTGGTCCATCACGCCGAGGGGTTGGTGGATCACCTCGCCGGAGTCGGCGGTGTGCTGGCCTGGGTGGTCAACACGACGGCCTCGGCGGTCATCGGGCTGATCGTTGGCACGGTTGTGGTCGCGGTCATGCACCTGCTGCCGTTCGGCTCCAAGAACAAGCACGCCGCGACCGACTGAACCGACCTCAGTCCGGCCGCAGGCTCCCGACGCTCTGCCCGTCGTGCAGGGCGAGCATCGCCGAAACTGCCTCGCAGGTGACCAAACCGTCGTTCTCCGTCAGTTCGTCCACGATTGCGTAACTTGCCGCAATGTTCGCTGAGGTATCGACGATCAGCGTGCTCACCGGCACGTGCCGGGCCAATTGAAGGAAGCGATCGCCGTGGGGCCGCCTGGTGCCTAGGTATCCCCACATACCGCGCAACACGGTGGCACCGCTTGCGTGGTCGGAGTCCTTGAGTCGCTCGATCAATGCCCGGTGGATTGGCTGACCATCGATCCGGGTGTCTTCGGAGGTACGCACCGTTAGTTTCTGGAACGGACTGACCTGAGCTAGTTCTCCGGGGTCGGCGAGCTGCTGGCCGCGGTTCTTACACACCAGCACCTGGTCGACCGTGAACAACGGATCGGGCAGAATCCCGCGCAACTCTTCGACCGCCTCGGCCGCCTGCGTAAGGGTGCCTACCCCGGAGATCAGCAACGGTACTTCGGAATTGCTGCCGAAGAACTGCGCCCGACGACGCTGACCGGCCACGGTGCCGTCGACCCCGAGGAGCACTTCGGCCGCGGCGAATCCGTGACGGTGCAGCACATCACATACCGCCATGTAGCCGGGCCTTCCGGCGATGCGATGTTTGCGGCCAAGGTACACCCACAGGCGCACATCCATGGGTTGCCCGGGCAGTGTGCTCGGCAGGCCGAGGTCCCGCCGCAGGGTGATCACCCCGCGGTTGGTCATTGCCGACACCGAATCGGTCAGCGGGAGAATCCGCTCTGGGCGATCGATAGCGTAGACCGTCACCGGAGCGTTCTCGGCCATGCTCAGCGTGCGGTCGCTGAGCGCGACGTTGGAGACACCGAAACCGGCGATGCCGCGCAACAACACGCTGGCGGCGATTCCCCGGTCATGGAACAGCTCCAGCATCTCCTCGGCCAGGAACCGGTCCTTGGTGCGTTCCAGTTCAGCGAAATAGGCTGTCAAGGTGAGAGTTTCGTTGCTCACAGGCTCGCCCCCAGGGTCTGGCCCAGCCAGGCGGCGGGCAGTCCCAGCGCGATGCTCACCACGATGTTGGCCACCGCAGACCAGTTCTGGCGCTCCTCGGTAAGGCGCTGCGTCTCGAACATCCACGTGGAGAAGGTGGTGTACGACCCGCAGAAGGCGGTCCCGGCCAGTATCGCCACGTGCGGGCTGAACGCCAACCCTGCGACGAAGCCCAGCAATGCTGCACCGCTGATGTTGACGACAAGCGTGCCGACCGGAAACGGCCCTGACGCCCGTCGGGAGATCTCGCGGTCGACGAAGAACCGCAGCATCGCGCCGAATCCGCCGATGACGAACACGCCTACCCAGACCAGTGCCGTCATCGGCGCACCCGAACTCGGCGCACCATGGCGGTCCCCAGATAGACGGCGAACAATCCCGCGACGATGCTGGTTGAGATGTAGGCGCTGGCCAGGCCGAAGTGGCCGTATTCGAGCATCTTGAGGGTCTCGACCTGCATGGTGGAAAACGTCGTGAGGCCGCCGCAGAAACCGGTTCCCAACAGCGGACGCCGGTAGCTCGACACCGGTAGGCGTTCCAGCAGTCGGGTGACGAACATGCCGAGCAGGAATGCGCCGATAATGTTGGCGACGAAGGTCGGCCACGGCCACTGGCCCGGATCCGGCGCGGCGAGCTCTTCAAGGCCGGCCCGCGCCAGCGTGCCCAGCGCGCCTCCGACGAACACTGCGGCAAGTTCCCGCCGGTCGTAGGCCATCCCGGAATTATGCACGTCCGGTGCAGACGATCCAGGGTTCTTCGGCATAGGTAGACGTAGCAGAATCAACACCATGGCCAATCCCCGCGCCGGTCAGCCGGCGCAACCCGAAGACCTCATCGACGTGGCTCAGGTAGTAACTGCCTATTACAGCGTCGCTCCCGATCCGGACAATATCGACCAACAGGTGGCATTTGGCACCTCGGGGCACCGGGGATCGAGTCTGGACGCGGCGTTCAACGAGCCGCACATTCTGGCTACCACGCAGGCCATCGTCGAGTACCGGGCCGCGCAGGGCACCACGGGCCCGCTGTTCATCGGGCGCGACACCCACGCGTTGTCGGAGCCGGCATGGGTTTCGGCGCTGGAGGTGCTGGCCGCCAACGATGTCGTGGCGATGATCGATTCCGCGGATCGCTACACACCCACGCCCGCGGTCAGCCACGCGATTCTGACGTTCAACCGGGGCCGCGACACCGCGCTCGCCGACGGGATCGTCGTCACTCCCTCGCACAACCCGCCCCGTGACGGCGGTTTCAAGTACAACCCGCCCACCGGCGGTCCGGCCGATACCGACGCCACCGGCGCCATCGCCACACGAGCCAACGAGATACTGCGTGACGGCCTGAAGGCGGTCAAGCGGGTGCCGCTGGCCAGGGCGCTGGGGACCGCGCAGCGCCACGACTACCTCGATGCGTACGTCGCGGACTTACCCAACGTCGTCGACATGCACGCCATCAGCGCGCAGGGAATCCGGATCGGGGCCGACCCGCTGGGCGGGGCCAGCGTCGACTATTGGGCCGCCATCGCCGAACGGCACAACCTGGAGCTGACCGTCGTCAACCCGCTGGTGGATGCGACGTGGCGGTTCATGACCCTGGACACCGACGGCAAGATCCGGATGGATTGCAGCTCGCCCAACGCCATGGCGGGGCTGATCGCCAACCGGGACTCGTTTCAGATCGCGACAGGCAACGACGCCGACTCCGACCGGCACGGCATCGTCACCCCCGACGGTGGTCTGCTCAACCCAAACCACTACCTCGCGGTGGCGATCGACTATCTGTTCGCCCATCGGCCACAGTGGGCGGCGGGGACCGCGGTCGGCAAGACGGCGGTGAGCTCGTCGATCATCGACCGGGTGGTGGCAGGCTTGGGCCGCAGGCTGGTGGAGGTGCCGGTCGGTTTCAAGTGGTTCGTCGACGGTTTGATAGGCGGCACAATCGGTTTCGGTGGCGAGGAGAGCGCCGGCGCGTCCTTCCTCCGGCGCGACGGATCAGTGTGGACGACCGACAAGGACGGCATCATCTTGGCGCTGCTGGCGTCGGAAATCCTCGCGGTGACCGGTTCAACGCCGTCGCAAAGGTACGCGGAGATATCCGAAAAGTATGGTGCCCCAACGTATGCACGGATCGACGCGCCGGCCGATCGCGAGCAGAAGGCGCGGTTGGGCAAGCTGTCGCCGGAACAAGTCACCGCCACCGAGTTGGCCGGCGAGGCGATCACAGCCAAGCTGACGAGCGCGCCGGGCAATGGTGCTCGGCTGGGCGGGCTGAAGGTGACGACGGAGAACGCATGGTTCGCCGCGCGCCCATCGGGAACAGAGGACGTGTACAAGATTTACGCCGAATCCTTCCGTGGCCCTGAGCATCTCGCTGAAGTGCAGAACGCTGCGCGCGATGTCGTGACGAAAGTCATTTCGTGATGCTGGGTATCTCGTGAGGCTGGTCATTTCGTGAGTTCGGGCACGGAGGACGACTGTCCGTCTGCGCGGGAAGCGGCCAAAGAGCGATTGCCGCGTGAGGTCTGGCTGTTGGCCGGAGCCAACGTGGTGGTGGCACTGGGGTACGGCGTGGTCGCTCCGGTACTGCCGCAGTACGCCCGGTACTTCGGGGTCAGCATCAGCGCAGCGACTTTCGTCATCACAGCGTTCGCGGTGATGCGGCTGTGCGGGGCGCCGCCGGCGGGCTGGTTGGTTCAGCGGGTAGGGGAGCGGCGGGTCTACATCAGTGGGCTGTTGATCGTGGCGCTGTCGACTGCAGCGTGCGCATTCGCGCAGACATTCGGTCAACTCCTGCTGTTCCGGTCGGTGGGTGGCTTGGGGTCGGCGATGTTCACGGTGTCGGCGCTGGGGCTGATGATCCGGATCTCGCCGCCAGACGCCCGGGGCCGGGTCGCCGGGTTGTTCTCGTCGGGGTTCCTCGTCGGATCGGTGGGCGGCCCGGTGCTTGGCAGTATGACCGTGGGTTTCGGGTTGGCGGTGCCGTTCCTGATCTATGGAGCCGCGCTGCTGGTGGCCGCGGCTGTGGTGTTCCTGGGCCTGCGCAACTCCGCGCTGGCGGCTCCCGCCGACGACGGCGAAGCCGCGGTATCGATCCGCGTTGTGCTGCGCCATCGGGCCTATCGGGCCGCGTTGCTCTCCAACTTCGCCACCGGCTGGGCGGCCTTCGGACTGCGGTTCGCCCTGGTGCCACTGTTCGTGGTGGAGGTACTGGACCGCGGGCCGGGCATCGCCGGGTTGGCGCTGGCCGCGTTCGCCGTCGGCAACATCTCGGTGGTCATCCCGAGCGGTTACCTGTCGGACCGCATCGGTCGGCGAAAACTGCTCATCGTCGGGCTCAGCGTGTCGGCGGCCTCGACGGTCTTGGTGGGGTTCACGTCATCGCTGTCGATATTTCTTGTGGTCGCCTACGTCACCGGCGCGGCCACCGGCGTCTTCATCTCACCCCAGCAGGCCGCGGTGGCCGACATCATCGGCAACAAAGCGCGCGGTGGAACGGCGGTGGCGACGTTTCAGATGATGGCTGACCTCGGTTCGATCGTCGGCTCGGTCGTGGTGGGGCAGGTGGCCCAGCATGCGTCGTTCGGCTGGGCCTTCACGGTGAGCGGGGCGATCCTCGCGGTTGCCGCGCTGGGCTGGGTCTTTGCCCCCGAGACTCGTCCGCGTGCTTTCGGGCCGCATCGACAGGCACGTCCGTTGGGCCCGGAAGCCGGCGGCGAAGTGCCGTGACCTGTGATTTTGAACGGCAACCCGCAGGTGGTGTAACTTCATTGAACAAGTTCACGGGGCTATGGCGCAGTTGGTAGCGCACCACACTGGCAGTGTGGGGGTCAGGGGTTCGAATCCCCTTAGCTCCACCACGGTAAAGATTTAAATTACGGTTCGACTTTCGAGTCTTTGACGAAATGGTGACCAGAGGCGCCGGGATCGGGAGCACCGCGACAGAGGCTTCCGTTTTGACTTGCTCCAGACGTAGTTCACCGTCGACTCGGTGCAGGGCTTGACGAATCGTTAGCTGGACGCTGTCCAGGTCAACGTCCGCCCACGCGAGACCCAGAGCTTCGCCGCGACGGAGCCCCAGTGTCAGAGCTACGGCCCAGAGGGCATACGGCCGGTGCTTTTCGGCGGTCTTGAGAAAGCGCAAAGCTACCAACCGGGTAAAGCTACGGACTTTTCGGGCATCGGTAACCCGGAGTTGAACCAGCCGGGCGACGTTGCGGCTGAGGACCCCTTCCTCATCGACCGCGTCTTGCAGAGCAGCACGTAGGACTCTGAGGATGCGGCGGATCGAGCTGGATGACAGGGTGTCCCGGCAGCAGGCTGGTTCTTCCTTCGCGCAGCACCTCGGCAGTTTGCGGCGCTCGTCCTTCCCCGGAGCGCAACACTGACACCGGGTCCGCAGTGGGTTCAGCCAAAGCCGTAGGTCAGAGGCCTGCACAGATTTCAGCTTCCGCATGCCGATTCCGGGGTTGATACGTAAGCGCACATCTCCCTCGTAGGTGGCGTAGGTCGTGCGCCGGATACTGGTTTCGGCGATGTTCGCCAGCCAATAGGTCATGTAATCGGCGACGCTCAAAGTCGTCGTGGCCACCGGGATCCAGCGGCGTTTTTGGTCGGAAGTCTGATCCGCTTGCGCTGGCCGTCTGGTAGGTCCGTAGAACTTTGCTTCCCAGCGGCCGTCAGGTCGGCGCGAGCTGACTTATGAATCAACTCTTAGCAGTTTGCGATCGCGTCGGCGAAGGCCATCCGGTTGTCGGTAACGTCGATGTTCACCTGCACAATCGGAAGGTCCGTTGACCATCTTGCGTTCACGGCTTGGGTGAATGCGGCTGCCCGCTTTCGTGCAGCCGCGCAGTCATTGGGCTGATCGCTGCGGTTGACATAGCCGACAGCCACAAGCGACCCAACGCCCCATTGGGCTTCGAGATGATTCGTCAGGCAGTTCGTCGGGT
>NZ_JBMYXC010000014.1:0-68172 GCF_049608025.1 Mycobacterium sp.
TGACGACGTCGGCGTGAACATTGTCGAGGACCGCCCGCGTCTGCTGGACGGCGCGGCGCACCCGCCCGGGCAGCCGGACCAGATCAGCGGACGGTTTTCGGGGCAGCGGCACCGGCGTGATCAGTTCGAGGTGGTATCCGCGTTCGGGGACGAGTCGGGTCTCCAGCCCCCGTTCGGTGCCCAGTGCGGTGATGCGCACCCCGGGTTCCAGCGCGGTCAGGGCGTCGGCTACCGCCACCGCCGGCGAGAACCACCGAGATCGCCCTCACCCGTAACGCTGACCTTCCAGTGTGCGAGCCCGTCGGCCCTGCTTGCGCTGGCCAGCACCATATCCGACCGACGACCTGCCGACCGAAACCGGCTGCTTGCCACTGGAACGCGCAGACCGGCGCACCGGCCGATCATTCGCGCTGTTCGCCGGGGTCCGCTTTCTGGCCTGCTTCTGTTTGGCCTGTTTCTGTGCAGACTTGGTCGACGGGCCTGCCGAACGCGACTGCAGCCGATCCCGCAGAGCCTCGGCGCGGGTCGGCACGTACGGAGCCGGCAGAGGCAGGCGCAGCAGTCTGTTGACCCGGTCATCGCGGCCGGCCCGCAATGCCGCCACCGCCTCGGGTTCGTGACGCGCGGCGTTGGCCATGATGCCGATCATCAGCAGCGTCGTCGCCGTCGAGGTGCCCCCGGCCGAAATCAGCGGCAGCTGC
Source organism: Mycobacterium sp. (assembly GCF_049608025.1). Lineage (GTDB taxonomy): Bacteria > Actinomycetota > Actinomycetes > Mycobacteriales > Mycobacteriaceae > Mycobacterium. The sequence continues at coordinate 702 of NZ_JBMYXC010000014.1, forward strand.
AACCCGGTGACCGGCAGCAACCCGACCACGTAGCCGACGTTGATGAACACCTGGCTCAGGATCCAGAGGGTGGCCGCCGCGGTGAGCAACCGCAGGAATGGGTCGGCGGACCGACGCGCGATCCGCATGCCGGTGTAGGCGAACAACCCGAACAGACACAACAGTCCGGCGGCACCGATGAAGCCCAGTTCCTCGCCGATGATCGCGAAGATGAAATCGTTGTGTGCGTTGGGCAGGTAGTTCCACTTCGCTGAACCCTGCCCCAGCCCGTCGCCGAAGATACCGCCGTTGGCCAGCGCGAACCTGGCCTGTCGCGCCTGGTACCCCGAACCCTGCGCGTCGGCACCCGGATTGAGCCAGGATTGCACGCGATCGGATCGATAGCCTTCCGACATCGCGAGAATCGCGCCCGAGACGATCACCGCTCCCAGCGAGCTCAGAAACACCCGCAGCGGCAGCCCCGCGTACCAGAGCAGGCCGAGCAGGATCACGCCCATCGACATCGTCTGCCCGAGATCGGGTTGGGCGACCACAAGCGCCAGCGCGATCACCGCCGCCGGTACCAGCGGAACCAGCATCTCGCGCAGCGAGGCCCGCTCCAAACGACGCGCGGCCAGCAGATGTGCGCCCCAGATCGCCAGGGCGATCTTCGCCAACTCCGACGGTTGCATCGAGAAGCCCGCCACCACGAACCAGCCGCGAGATCCGTTGGCCACCTGTCCGATTCCCGGGATCAGCACCATGATGAGCAGGACGACGCTGATGGCGAACCCGGTGAACGCCAGCTTGCGCATCAGATGAACCTTCATCCTCAGCGCGATATAGAACGCGAGCAGGCCGATGACCGTCCACAGCACCTGCTTGCTGAAGACCGACCACGGTGAACCGGCCTGGTCATAGGAGTACACACCCGAGGCCGAGAGCACCATGGTCAGGCCCATCGTGGTCAGTAGTGCCGCGACCGCGATGATCAGGTGGAACGAGGTCATGGGGTGTCCGAGCCAGGCCCCGAACCGGGTGCGCGGGCCATGCGGCACGGCGACCGCCGACGCGCTCCGATCCTCGGCGGCGGGGTTGGCGCGTCGATTGCGCAACCGGGTGAGAATGCTGCTCACAGCATCTTCGCTGTCATCGCCATCGTTGGCCCGACCCTGTCAACTATCCGACGACGGCGCGCACCGCTGCGGCGAACGAGTCCCCGCGGTGTCCGTAGCCGCTGAATTGATCGAAAGAAGCCCCCGCCGGGGCGAGGAGCACGGTGTCACCCGGCCGGGCCAGGTCGCCGGCGGCGTCGACAACCGCCGCCATCACAGCCTCAGCCGCCGACCGTCCCCCGATCTCGACAGCTTGAGTCACATACGTAACACCTGACCCATATGAATCAGTTTTCACAACCACCCCAGAATCCTCCCCTGTCACAAGCTCCACAACGGGGACATCGGGTGCGTGTCGCGATAACGCCTCGCCGACGACCGTTCGGTCCTGCCCGATGAGCACCACACCGACCAGGCGGCCGGCGACCGCCGCGACCAACGCGTCGACCGAGGCGCCCTTGAGGAGACCCCCTGCCACCCAGACCACCCGGGGATAGGCGCTGATCGACGCTTGTGCTGCATGGGGGTTGGTCGCCTTCGAGTCGTCGACGTAGGTGATGCCATCGGCAACCGCCACCACCTCAGCCCGGTGCCTGCCCACCCGGAATGTGGCCAGCGCGTCGGCGATCGCCGATGCCGGCACGTCGACCGCGCGCGCCAGGGTGGCCGCGGCCAGCGCATCGAGGACGCCGACCGGTCCAGCCACCGGAATGCTGGCCGCCGGGGCGAGCACCAGCGCATCGCCGAATGCGTTGTCAACGATCGCTCCGTCACGAACACCGACCTCCCCGGATCCAGGTTCGCCCGACCGGAAACCCACCCGCGTCGCGGCCGGGGCCGCCTTCAGGAGGCGGGCAGCGGCGGGATCATCGAGTCCGCCGACGGCCACCCGCCCGGTCAGGGCACGAGCCTTGGCCTGCGCGTACGCCTGCATCGAGCCATGCCAGTCCAGGTGATCTTCGGCGACATTGAGTACCGCACCCGCTTCGGGGCGCAGTGAGGGCGCCCAGTGCAGCTGGAAGCTCGACAACTCCACGGCCAACACATCGGCGGGCTGGTCCAGCAGGTCGAGAACGGGTTCACCGATGTTGCCGCACAGCAGCGCACGTCGACCAGCCGCCTTGAGCATCGCGTACAGCATCGAGGTCGTCGTGGTCTTGCCGTTGGTGCCGGTCACCACCAGCCACTGCCGCGGCGAACCGAACCGACCCGACTGATCCAGCCGCCAGGCGAGCTCCACATCACCCCAGATCGGGACCCCAGCCGCAGCTGCGGCCGCCAACACCGGCGCCGTGGGCGGGAACCCGGGGCTGGTCACGACCAACGCAAAGCCCGACATCCGTGCGACGGCATCGCCGGGGTCGATCACCGCCACCCCCTGCTGGGCATACGACGTCAGCGCCGAGCGGCTGTCGTCGGTGAGCGTTGCGCTCGCCCCGAGCGGGGCCAGCGCGGCGAGCACGGCGCGCCCGGTGATCCCTGCGCCCGCCACCAAGACAGGAGCGCCGGGTTCGATGGACTCCAACACCTCAGGCACCGACGGTGGTCAGCCACTCGCCGTAGAACAGCGCAACACCCAGCCCGCATGCGATCGCGGTCAACAACCAGAACCGGATGATGACGGTGGTCTCCGCCCAGCCCGCCAGCTCGAAATGGTGATGGAACGGTGCCATCCGGAAAACCCGGCGGCCCGTAGTGCGGAAGGCCATGATCTGCACCACCACCGAGGTGACTTCGGCGACGAACAGAGCGCCGAGCACTACCGCCAGCATTTCTGTGCGGCTGGTGATCGACAGACCCGCGATGATGCCACCCAGGGCCAGCGACCCGGTGTCGCCCATGAAAATCTTGGCCGGCGCGGCGTTCCACCATAGGAAACCGATGCACGCCCCCGCCGAAGCCGCCGCGATGATCGCGAGGTCAAGCGGGTCACGCACGTTGTAGCAGCCCACTCCCGGGCTCGTAGAGCACGCATTGCGGAACTGCCAGAAGGTGATGATCACGTAGGCGGCCGACACCATCGCCATCGCGCCCGCCGCCAGCCCGTCGAGCCCGTCGGTGAAGTTCACCGCGTTCGACCAGGCGCTGACGATCACGACGCAGAACAGTACGAAAACGGCCGGAGCCAACGTCACTGTCGCGATCTCCCGCACGTACGACAATTCCGCGCTGCCCGGCGTCAACCCGTCGGCGTTGCGGAACTGCAGGGCCAGCAGGCCGAACAGCACGGCGGCCACCAGCATCCCGACGGTCTTGGTGGTCTTGTTCAGTCCGAGGTTGCGCGCCCGCCGGATCTTGATCAAGTCGTCGACGAACCCGACGGCACCCAGCGCGGTCGCCAGCCCCAACATGAGCAGTCCCGACGCGGTGGGTCCCCCGCCGCCGATCATCAAACCGACCAGGTGGGTGCCGAAATAGCCGGCCCAGATGCCGGCCACGATCGCCACGCCGCCCATCGAGGGGGTGCCGCGCTTCTTGTGGTGGCTCGGTGGGCCGTCCTCGCGAATCTCCTGACCGAACCCCTGCCGAGTGAACAGCTTGATCAGCACCGGGGTCAGCAGTATCGACACCGTCAGCGCGATCCCGACGGCGATGAGTATCTGCCTCATCGCGGGCCCTCCCCGACGCCGGGGACATCAGCGACCAACGCATCGGCCAACGCGCCCAGCCCCGCAGAGTTGGATGCCTTCACCAACACCACATCGCCGCCGCGAAGCTCAGCCCGCAGCAGCTCCAGGGCCGCGTCCGCGTCAACGACCGCAGTGGCCTCGGACCCCCACGACCCCTCCATCACCGCCCCGTGAAGCATGGCGCTCATAGGCCTCCCGGTTCCGACGACGATCAGTCGAGACACATCTAATCGCACCGCCAGTCTGCCGATGCCGTCGTGCTCGGATATCGCGTCTTCGCCGAGCTCGGCCATCTCGCCCAGCACCGCCCACGTTCGACTTCCCGCAGGGCCCCCTCGCCCCATCCACGCCAGCGCCTTGAGACCGGCGCGCATCGAGTCGGGGTTGGCGTTGTAGGCGTCGTTGATGAGGGTGACGCCGTCCTCGCGGGCGCTGACCTGCATTCGCTGCCGCGAAACCGGGCCGCTGACACCCAGTGCGGTAGCCACCTGGACCAGGTCGGCGCCGCACTCGAGAGCTACAGCCGCGGCGCATAGCGCGTTGGACACCTGATGGTCGCCGTGCACCGCCAGCGAGACGTCGACCCGGGCGCCTCCGGCATGGAGTGTGAAGGCGGCCCGCGCCAGCGGGTCGAGGATGACGTTCTCCGCCCAAATGTCGGCGTGCACCTCGGCTTCGGAGGCATCCGAGCACCGGCCCACCCGCACCACGCGTGCGGCGGTCTTGGCCGCCATCTGCGCCACCACCGGATCATCGGCATTGAGAATTACCACCCCGGATGCCGGAACCGCCTGAGGTAGTTCCGACTTCGTCGCGGCGATGGCCTCGCGTGTTCCGAACTCGCCGAGATGGGCAGTGCCGACATTCAGGACGGCCGCGATGGACGGCGGCGCGATTGCGGCCAATGCAGCGATGTTGCCCGGATGTCGCGCCGACATCTCCAGCACCAGGAAATCCGTGGCTCTGGTGGCCCGCAACACCGTCCAGGGATGACCGAGCTCGTTGTTGAACGAGCCCGGCGGAGCGATGACCTCGCCCAAAGGAGCCAGCACCGCAGCGATCAGGTCTTTGGTCGACGTCTTGCCGGACGAGCCGGTGATGCCGACGATGGTAAGCCCGTCCTCGACCAAGTCGGCGGCCACCGCCGAAGCCAGTTTCGCCAGCGCCGCGAGCACGGCGCCACCCGAGCCGTCGGCGTCGTGTTCGAGGACACCCGCGGTGCGGCCAGAGGCGGCGCCGGAGTCGGCGTCAGGGGCAGGTTCGACGACTATCGCGGGCACACCGACCGGGCGGGCCGCCAACACCGCCACCGCACCCGCGGCGACGGCAGCCGCCGCGAAGTCGTGGCCGTTGGAGCGTGCGCCGGGCAGCGCCAGGAACAGCCCGCCCGAGGTCACCGCCCGCGAGTCGAATTCGACGGTTGCGGTGACGTAAGTGGCTGCGGCCTGCTCCGCGCTGATGTCGGTGAGGCGGCCCCCGACGATCTCGGCGATCCGGGCCAGTGACAGTTCGATCACCTGCGCGACCCTCGCGACGTTACGGCCTCCAGCGCGACGGCCAGTTCATCGCGGTCGTCGAATGCCCGCGTGCGGCCCCTGGTGGTCTGCCCCGCCTCGTGACCCTTGCCCGCGATCAACACGATGTCGTCGGCCCGTGCCCAGGCCACCGCATGCTCTATCGCGGCCCGCCGGTCCCCGATGTCTACGACCTCAGCACCGCCTTTTTTCGCGCCCACCGCGATCGCCGCACGAATAGCCGCCGGATCCTCGTCGCGAGGATTGTCGTCGGTCACCACGACCAGGTCGGCCAGTTCGGCGGCCACCTGCCCCATCGGTTCTCGCTTGCCCTGGTCGCGGTTGCCGCCGGCGCCGAAAACTACCGCGAGCCGGCCGGCAGCCTGCAGGCGCAGGGTCTGCAGGACGGCGCGCAGCGCCCCCGGTTTGTGCGCATAGTCGACCAGGGCCAGGAAGGGTTGTCCACGGTCGACGGCCTCCAGTCGCCCAGGCACGGTTGCCTCCCTCAGCCCCGGCGCGGCCTGCTCCGGCGACACCCCGACCGCATCCAGAAGTGCCACCGCGAGCAGACAGTTGGCCACGTTGTAGGCACCCGGCAGGCTGATCTGCAGCCCGTGCTGGACGCCGGCGGGATCGACGACCAGAAATTGCTGCTCGCCGCCCTCGCCGATGGTGATGTCGTCGACAGCCCAGTCCGCGGTTCCGGTGACACTCACCGTCACCGCCCGGTGCGCACGCGCGGCCATCGCGCGACCCCAGTCCCCGTCAACACACACCACCGACTGCGCGGCGTGGGTATCCGACTCCGAGTCGAAGAGTCGCGTCTTGGCCTCGAAGTAGTCTTCCATCGAATCGTGGAAGTCCAGGTGGTCACGCGACAGATTCGTGAACCCGCCCACCGCGAACGCCACGCCGTCGACGCGGCCGAGCGCGAGCGCATGGCTGGACACCTCCATCACGACGGTGTCCACGCCCTGCTCGACCATCGCCGCCAGCAGCGCCTGCAACTGCGGGGCTTCCGGGGTGGTCAGTCCGCTGGGTTGCTCGCGCCCGTCGATTCGGACGCCGACCGTGCCGATCAGCCCGGCCACCCGGCCGGCCGAACGCAGGCCGGCCTCGATCAGGTACGTCGTCGTCGTCTTGCCCGACGTACCGGTGACACCGATGACCCTCAAGCGCTCCGATGGATTGCCGTACACGGCCGAGGCCACCGCACCCAGCACGGACCGCGGGGCAGGGTGGACCAGCACCGGCACCCCCAGCGGGTCGCCGCCTGAGGATCTGACGATCTCAGAGACCCCGTCCGGGTCGGTCAACACCGCAACCGCACCGCATGCCACGGCCTCGGCGGCATAGCGGCCACCGTGCGCCCTCGCCCCGGGTAGCGCGGCAAACAGGTCTCCGATTTGGGCATTCTGGCCCCGCAGCGTGACCCCGGTGATTCGGACGTCGGATCCTGCGGGTCCCATCGCGGGTTCTACGGACACCCCGGCGAGCAGATCGACCACCGCGGCGAGCGGCAGACCGACGGGCTGGGAGGGGCGCAGATTCATAGCCATGACACAGTACCGGCCTCGACGAACAACACCGGCCTGGACGAACGACTCAGCCAGTCTGAAGTGGCTCAGCCGGCCTGGAGTGTGAGCGGCGCACCCGGATCAGCCGATAGCGGCACATTCTCGCGCTGCAACAACCAGGACGCGATGTTGCGGAACAGCGGTGCGGCCGACGAACCCGGCGAGCCGTCGGCGGCACGATGGGGTGCGTCCAGCATTACTCCGACCACATACCGCGGGTCGTCGGCGGGAGCTATCCCGGCGAAGGTGATCCAGTAGACGTCGTCGTAGTAACAACCGCAGGCCGGGTTGATCTTCTGCGCCGTGCCGGTCTTGCCCGCAACCTGGTAGCCCTCGACGGCCGCCTGCGGACCGGTGCCCTGCTGGATGCCACGCGGATCGCGTTGCACGACCGAGCGGAACATGTTGCGCACCGTACGGGCAGTCTCAGCCGATACCACGCGGACCCCGTCGGGCCGGGCTTCCTCGGAGGGGGTGCCATCGGCTGCGACCGTCGCCTTCACGATCCGCGGGGAGATGCGCACACCGTCGTTGGCGACAGCCTGGTACATACCGACCATCTGCAGCAGCGTCATCGAAAGACCCTGTCCGATAGGCAGGTTGGCGAAGCTACTACCCGACCACTGGTCGATGGGAGGAACCAGCCCGGCGCTCTCGCCAGGCAGACCGACGCCGGTACGCTGACCCAAACCGAACTTGCGCTGCATCTCCGCGTAGCGCTTGGGACCAATACGCTGCGCGAGCATCAGCGTGCCGACGTTGGATGACTTCCCGAAGACTCCCGTGGTGGTGTAGGGCATCACCCCGTGCTCCCAGGCGTCGCTTACCCGCACCCCGCCCATGCCGATCGAACCCGGCACCTGCAGCACCTCATCGGGGTCGGACAACCCGTACTCGATAGCTGCCGCGGCGGTGACGATCTTGTTCACCGAACCGGGTTCGAACGGTGACGACACTGCCAAATTGCCCAGTTGGCGGTCCTCCTGCCGGCTCAGATCCTGGGAGGGGTCGAACGTGTTGTCGTTCGACATCGCCAGCACTTCACCGCTCTTGGCGTCGAGGACCACCGCCGAGGCGTTCTTCGCACCGGACAGGTCCTTGGCCAGCTGCACTTGTTGCTGCACGTAGAACTGGATGTCGTCATCGATGGTCAGCATCACCGTCGACCCGTTCACCGCGTCGTGGCGATTGCGATAGCTGCCCGGGATGACCACGCCGTCAGAACCGCGGTCGTAGGTGATCGAACCGTCGGTTCCGGCCAGCACCGCGTCCAACGAATCCTCCAGGCCGAGCAGGCCATGTCCGTCCCAATCGATGCCGCCGACGACGTTGGCCGCCAGCACTCCACCGGGGTACTGGCGAACGTCCTGGCGCTCGGAGCCGACTTCGGGGAACTTGTCGGTGATCGCTTCCGCGAGGGCGGGATCGACCGCTCGCGCGAGGTAGACGAAAGTCTCGTCGCTGCGCAGTTTCTTGAGCACCGTCGCGCTATCTGGCTTGTTGCCCAGCACGTCGGCCACCCCGGCTGCGATCTCGAGCAGCCTGCGGTCCGGGTCCGGCGCGTCAGACGACTGGGACCTGGCTTCCTCCAACTGCTTGCGCATCTTGAGAGGTTGAAACGTCAGCGCACGAGCCTCAATGGTGAAGGCCAGTTTATCGCCGCGTCGGTCGACAATCGCGCCGCGCAGCGCCGGGTCGATATCAGTCACCTTCAACTGGCTGGCCGCCTCGGCGCGCAACCCTTCGGCGCGTGGCACCTGCAAGGTGAACAACTGGGCCGCAGCCACCACTAGCAGCAGGAAGATCGCCGCGTTGCCCGCGCGGTGCCGGAAGACGAACGAAGCGCTGCGCAAACCATTCGGGGGCGCCGCCTGACGGATACGCCGCGCACGGGCCGAGTGCTCCTGACTCGGCGCAGGTGTCGCCTTATTGGACGTCTTGGCGGCGCGCTCCCGGCGGCCCTGGTCGCGGCTCACGCGGGCGCACCCGGCACTGGCGCAAACTGCTCGGTGACCGACGGAACACCCTGCTGGTTGGCCGCCTCGGGCAACAGCGGCATCTGGTCGGCGTCCAGCGGTGAACCGAGTTGACCTTCCAGCGGTAAACCGAGTTGATCAGTCGGCGGCCCCAGTCCGGCGCCCGGCGCTCCGGGTGGCAGCGGCGGGACGGGCCCCGGAGTTGGCAGCCGGTCGGTAACGGCATGCGGCACCGCGACGCCCGGCGCAACGACGGAAGGCGCTGCGGGTGCTGAGCCCACCCCCAGGGCCGGGCTCGGCGCCGCCCCTGCTGGCCCCTCCAGAGCACCCGGGACAGCAGAAATTCTGACCGGGACCTCAAGAGGTTCGACTATCCGCGGTGCGGGCGGCACCGGGTCCGGCAGTGGTGTGTTCAGCGGCGGTGGCGAAACCCCCTCGGCCGGCTTGGGAGTGCCGACGACCACCCAGTTGCCCGCCGCATCCTGGACGAGATGAGCGGTATCGCGAGAGGGGATCATGCCCAGATCCCGCGCGGCTTCAGCCAGCGCCGGCGCGGCCTGGGCCTCGAGCACATCGCGCTCCAGCGCCTCCTTCTGCTGTATCAGGTCCTGATTCACCTGACGCGCGTTGCCCAGTTGATACGAGCGCTCAGCGGCGTCGGTGGACAACCACAGCGTCACGCCCAGCCCAGTGCCCAGGGCCGCAATGATCAGAACGACGAATGGAACCCGCGCGACGAGGGCGCGGGGATTAACCTCGACGGCAGCCAGCTTGGCCAGAATCCGCTGCCGAAGTGGCGTACGAACTACCTTGGGCGCCTTCGCCTTCCGCGCTTTGGACCGAGCCTTGGCCTGGCTGGCGCTCTTGGGCCGTGCGGGGCTGCCCACGGGCCGACGTATCGGGCCGGCCCGCGGCGCCGACCGCTGCGGACGCGCTTCGCGGGTCGGATTGCGCCTACGCGGCGGCGCGTCGCGTAGGCGCTTGGCTTCCCGCGCAGACCCGCGACCACCGCGGGTCTGCGACCTCTTTCCAGACGTGGTGCCGCGTGCGGGCCGCTTTGCCTTCATCGCTACTCCCCCTCGACTCGTTCCAGTGCGCGCAGCCGAACCGGCGCGCTTCGTGGATTAGCTTTGATCTCGTCGGGACCTGCACGTTCAGCACCGCGGGTCACCGCCACGAATTCGGGTCCGTGCCCCGGCAGTTCGACCGGCAGACCTGGCGGTGTGCGGGACGCGGTCGCGGCAGCGAACTCACTCTTGACGATTCGATCTTCGAGGGACTGGTAAGCCATCACGACGATTCGACCGCCTGGGCGCAAGGCCGCCAGGGCCGCGGGTATCGCGCGGCGTAGCGACTCCAGCTCGGAGTTGACCGCGATGCGCAGCGCCTGGAACGTGCGCTTGGCCGGGTGCCCGCCGGTGCGGCGCGTTGCCGCCGGGATCGCCTGGTAGAGCAGTTCGACCAACTCGCCGGTCGTGGAGAACGGCATGGTCGCGCGGCGGCGCACGATGTGAGCGGCGATTCGGCCGGCGAAGCGCTCCTCGCCGAACTCGCGCAGTAGTCGCGTCAGCGCCCTCTGGTCGAACGTGTTCAAGATCTCCGCCGCGGTCAGGTCCGACTCCGCGCCTTCCGCTATGCCGGCCCCCGTGTCCTCCCCCATGTCCATTCGCATGTCCAACGGCGCGTCCGTCGAGTAGGAGAAGCCGCGCTCCCGACGATCAAGCTGCATCGACGACACACCGAGATCGAAGAGAATCCCGTCGATAACGCCGCCACCTGGCACCGCGTGACCGATACCGGTCATGTCGATGCCGGCCATATTGATGCCGGCCATATTGTCGAAGCGAGTGCGCACCAGCGTGAGGCGATCCGCGAACGGCGCAAGACGCTCCTCGGCGATTCGCAACGCTTCGGGATCGCGATCCAGACCGATCAGGCGGAGGCCGGCGAACTGGGTGAGGAATCGCTGGGCATGGCCGCCGGCGCCGAGGGTCGCATCCACCAGCACCGCCCCCGTGCCGTCGGAGTCATACCGGGTCAGCGCCGGGGCGAGCAGTTCGACGCACCGGTCGAGCAGAACCGGGATATGGGGCTCGTTAACCAACATCGCAGCACCCCGGGAGATTGGGACGGACCGTGCAGCGAGGTCCCTGCCCGAGTAGCCGAACCTGACGTCGGGGAAGTACGCCAGGGTCGGTTCGGGCAGAGGCCACGCTGCACGGGCCTGCGGGCCAGTGGCCGGATCAAAGAATGTCGCCGAGTGCTTCATCGCTGGCCGCGGAGAAGTTCTCTTCGTGAAGTTCCTGGTAGTCGTGCCAAGCTTGCGCGTCCCAGATCTCCAGGAACCCGATCGACCCTGTCACCACGCACTCCTTGGTCAGGTTGGCGTAGCGGCGGTGCTCTGCAGACAGTGTGATGCGCCCTTGGGTGTCGGGGTACTGCTCGTCGGTGCTTGCCGCCAAGTTGCGCAGGTAGGCCCGGGCCTCGGGGTTTCCGCGCTTGGCCTTGCCTGAGATGTCGGCGACCATCGCCTCGAACTCCGCCCGCGGGTGCACCGCCAGGCTGCGATCTTGACTCTTGGTGACCATCAACCCTCCTGCAAGTGCGTCGCGGAACTTGGCGGGCAACGTCAGTCGCCCCTTGTCGTCGAGCTTCGGCGTGTAGGTGCCGAAAAACATCTCGCCACCTCGCTAGCCCTGCTCTCGAACGGAGCTCCGGTCGCTCCGTTGTCCGCCACTTTACCCCACAATCCCCCACATTGCTCCAATTGGAAGGTCGCGTTTCCCTCCATGCCCCACCCGCAGGGCTCGACACACTCGATTCGGGTGCTTCGCCACCGAGTGATGGGCACTTATGCGTCCCGAAATACCTGCTCAACAGCATCAATTGCGGTCTGGTGCGACCCTTGGGGGCGCGGTGGGGCCGGGTGGGGCAAAAAAAGGGGGGCAGTCCTGAGGACTGCCCCTGGTGTGAAGAATCGCTTACTCGTCGAAGCGTCGGCGGAACCGGTCTTCCATCCGACTGGTAAATGAACCGCTCCCGCCTTTGGCCCGCTTCCGTCGGGCTGCGCCGATGTCCGTGGCACCCTCGGGCTTCCCGCTGACTTTCGGGCCGGTGATCGCGAATACCACCCCACCGAACATCACGATGAAACCGATCACCGAAAGTATCGGGAAGCTGCCGATCATCGTGGCCTTGAAAGCCACGCCCGACACCAGCAATGCCAGCCCGGTCACGAAAAGCGCGGCGCCCTGCAACCTGCGCCGAGTGGAGGGCGCGCGCAGAGTTCCGCCACGAACGCTGGATGCGAACTTAGGGTCCTCGGCATAGAGCGCGCTCTCGATCTGGTCGAGCATGCGCTGCTCGTGATCAGAGAGTGGCATTCGTCCCTCCCTCTTGCCGTAGGGGCGTCGCAGTCGTTCGAAGTCGGCGTATGTCCACGTGTGGGGCACTTGCACCATAATGATACGAGCTCAATCTGAGCCGTACCACCTGGTTCAACCGACCATTCTATGACGAACGTCGTCACGGGGAAACAGCACCTGCTTATCTGGTACCCGCCGATAACTCCATTGGATAATGGTGTGAGCCACACGAATCACCCACCGGAGGAACAGATCCTTGGCGATGACCCTCATCGATCTCTCGCCAAGCGATATGGCGCACCGGCTCAGCGACGCGCTGGCCGTGTACGTGGATGCGATGCGTTACCCGCGGGGCACTGAAGGCCAGCGTGCCTCGATGTGGCTCGAGCACACCCGCAGGCGAGGCTGGAAGGCCGTCGCTGCCATCGACCTCGCCGACGCCGACGTCACCACGGCGACCGCGCTGAGCGCTGGGCCCATGCTGGGCATCGCCTACGGCTACCGCGGAGCCCCCGACCAGTGGTGGCAGCGGCAGGTCGTCGCCGGGTTGCGCCTCACCGGCGCTGATCAGACGCAGATCTCGGCGCTGATGGACAACTATTTCGAGCTGACCGAACTCCACATCCACCCCCGCGCCCAGGGCTGCGGTCTGGGTGAAGCGCTGGCCCGGCGGCTACTCGAGGACCGAGGAGAGCAGCACGTCCTGCTTTCCACCCCGGAGATCAACGGAGAAGCAAACCGGGCCTGGCGGCTGTACCGCCGCCTCGGCTTCAACGACATCATTCGCCGCTACCGCTTCGCCGGCGATCCACGCGCGTTCGCGATCTTGGGCCGCCCCCTGCCCCTCTAATGCCGCTCCCGCGGCGCCGCATCTGGCACGATGACCTGGTGCCGACCCGTCATCGCACCTACAAGCGTCTCCTCACCCTGGCTCTTCTGCTGTTGGTGGCCGCGCCTTCGCTGATCGGCTGTGTGCGTATCAGGGCGTCGATCACCGTGTCGCCCGATGACCGGGTGTCGGGCCAGATCGTCGCCGCGGCCAAAGCCCGCGACGCCGACGACAAGGGTCCGCAGTTGCTCAACAGCCTGCCGTTCGCCCGCAAGGTCGCCGTGTCGGAATACAGCCGCGACGACTACGTGGGCACCCAGGCGGTGTTCTCCGACCTCACGTTCGCCGAACTGCCCCAGTTGGCGAACATGAACCGGGATGCCGCCGGCGTCGACATCTCGCTGCGGCGGGCAGGTGACCTGGTAATTCTCGAAGGCCGCGTAGATCTCACCTCGCTCAGCGATTCCGAGGCCGACGTGTCGCTGACAGTCTCGTTTCCCGGCGAGGTGACCTCGACCAACGGTGATCAGATCTCCACCGAAGTCGTCGCGTGGAAGCTCCGGCCGGGCGTGGTCAGCACGATGAACGCTCAAGCCCGATACACGGATCCGAGCGCTCGATCCTTCACCGGAGCGGCGATCTGGCTGGGGCTCGCTTCGTTCCTGGTCGCAGGCATCATCGGCGCGCTGGCCTATGCCAGTCGAGACCGTTCCCCACGTGTCGGCGAACCGTAGGAGCGTCTGCCGCAGGCACGCCGGCCGCCGATCTCCCCCGCCGGCAGCCTGGCTTGTTACAACTTCATCTGCAGGCTCTACTCTGAAGTCCCTCGAGGGCAGAGTGGGGCGGACCGCGACGAACAGAGAAAGGGGCGCCCGCTGAGCGTGGATGCACCGGCGCCATCGGCCGTCGAACTGGCCGCGGCCATCACCGAACAACTGCGGGATCATCTCCGCGATCGCCGCCGCGACGCCGCATACATCGGTGCGGATTACGCGGTGCTGACCGAAGCACTCGAGGAGTTCGTCCTTCGCGGCGGCAAGCGACTCCGCCCGGCGTTCGCCTACTGGGGTTGGCGCGCGGTGGCGGGCACTGAGCCCGAGCCCGAAGTGCTCAGGCTCTTCTCGGCACTCGAATTGCTACACGCCTGCGCGCTCGTGCACGACGACGTCATCGACGCCTCTGCCACCCGGCGCGGTCTGCCCACCGTGCACCGGATATTCACCGAACGCCACCGCAGCAACAACTGGCGCGGATCCGCAGAGCAGTTCGGCCTATCGGCAGCGATCCTGCTGGGCGATCTGGCCCTGGTCTGGGCCGACGACATCGTCGCGACGGCCCCGATCGACATCGACGCCCACCGGCGGGTGCAGCGAGTGTGGGCGGCGATCCGCACCGAGGTGCTCGGAGGTCAATATCTCGACATCGTCGCCGAGTCCAGCAGCGCGGAGACGGTCGCATCGGCACTGACCGTCAACATCTACAAGACGGCCTCGTACACCATCTCGCGTCCGCTGCAGCTCGGGGCGGCCGCTGCCGCCGACTGCCCCGAGATCCTCGAAGCCTTCCACGAACTGGGTACCAGCCTCGGGGTCGCGTTCCAGTTGCGCGACGACGTCCTGGGGGTGTTCGGCGACCCCGCCGTGACCGGCAAGCCTTCCGGTGACGATCTGCGGTCCGGCAAACGCACCGTACTGCTGGCCGAAGCCGTTGGCCTCGCCGAGGAGCACGACCCGTTAGCAGCCCAGCTGCTGCGCGAGTCGATCGGCACCGAGTTGACGGACGCCCAGGTCAAGGAGGTATGTCAGGTGATCGAGTCGGTGGGCGCACTCGCTGCCGTCGAGGGCAGGATAGCTACGCTGTCCCGCCGTGCGCTGGACATCCTCGATGCCGCACCCATCGACGCCCAGGCCAAAGCGGGGCTCACCGACCTCGCAAGATTGGCCGCGAACCGGTCCGCCTGAGAGCATGACGACGCCCGCGCCGGCCCAGGCCCCGAGAACAGGTCTGTCAGAGTACTTTTCCCGGCGTGTTCTGCCGCAATTCCGCCGGCTGAAGGTGTTCACGCTCTCACCGGAAGCCCAACCCGCCCTGGTCGGCGCGATCGGTGCCGTCCTGATCACCGTAGGCGGACTCGGCGCGGGCAGCACCCGCCTGCACGACCCGTTGCTGGAATCGCTTCACCTGTCCTGGCTGCGGTTCGGGCACGGGCTGGTGCTGTCGTCGGTACTGCTGTGGGGCGGCGTGGCGCTGATGCTGATGGCCTGGCTGTGGCTGGGCCGACGAGTGATCGACCGCACCGCCGACGAGTACACGATGGTCGCCACCACCGGATTCTGGCTCGCCCCGTTGCTGCTGAGCGTCCCGGTGTTCAGCCGTGACACCTATTCCTATCTGGCCCAGGGAGCGCTGCTGCGCGACGGATTCGATCCGTATGTCGTCGGACCGATCGAGAATCCGAATTCGTTGCTGGACAACGTGAGTCCGATTTGGACGACCACCACTGCGCCCTACGGCCCGGCTTTCATATTGGTGGCCAAGTTCGTCACGATGCTGGTCGGCAACGATATCGTCACCGGGACGATGCTGCTTCGGTTGTGCATGCTGCCTGGCTTGGCGCTGTTGATCTGGGCGGCGCCGAGGGTGGCCCGCCACGTCGGCGCCAACGGCGCGACCGCGCTGTGGATCTGCGTGCTGAACCCGCTGGTGATCATTCACCTGATGGGCGGGGTGCACAACGAGATGCTGATGGTCGGGTTGATGATGGCGGGCATAGCACTGTCATTCCGCGGACACCACGTCTGGGGAGTCGCCCTGATCGCGGTCGGTGTGGCCGTGAAAGCGACGGCCGGACTCGCACTTCCATTCATGGTGTGGGTGTGGGCACGTAGCCTTCGCGATCGCCGCGGCTACCCGCCGGCGAAGGCCTTCGCGTTGGCCACCGCGGCATCGCTGCTGATCTTCGTGGCAGTGTTCTCGGTGCTGTCGCTGGTCGCGGGCGTCGGCCTGGGTTGGCTCACCGCGCTCGCCGGGTCGGTCAAGATCATCAACTGGCTCACGGTGCCCACGGCGACGGCAAACCTGATCAATGCGGTAGGCGGCCTCTTCGCGCCGGTGAACTTCTATGCGGTGCTCGAGACCACCCGCATCATCGGAATCGCGGCCATCGGGATCTCGGCACCGTTGCTGTGGTGGCGTTTCCGCCGCACCGACCGGGATGCACTGATGGGTATCGCTCTGCTGATGGGCGTGGTTGTGCTCTTCGTTCCCGCTGCGCTGCCGTGGTACTACACCTGGCCGCTGGCGGTCGTCGCCGCGCTGGCGCAATCGCGGCAGGCGATCGCGATCATCGCCGGTCTGTCGACCTGGATCATGGTGATCTGGAACCCCGACGGCGCGCACGGAATGTACTCCTGGGTACGGGTGCTGCTGGCTCTGGCGTGCGCCGCGGGGGCTTGGTACTGGCTGGCCAGAACGACCCCGGCGACCGAGCCCACTGTGGCGGGGATCAATAACCCATCGCCTGGGCGCGACGAACCACCTCACGGGCCTGGTGCGAATGCAGCGCATCGACCGGGCGGGCGTTAGCCTGCCGTTCGTTGGAGTGGTCACGGCTGATGGTCAGCGAAGGGTCGGGGGTGAAGAGCCACCGGACGATCTCGGTTTCGCGAAAACCCCCGTCGTGCAGTACCGAGAGTAGTCCGGACAAACTCTTGACCAAGTTTCCTGATTCATCGAAGAACGCCGCGGGTACCACGACCGAACCCGAGCGGCGGACGGCGAGCAGGTGTCGTTCTCGCAGATGCTGATGCACTTTGGTGACCGGAACCCCCAGCAGACCTGCCACCGTGGGCAGGTCATAGACAGCCTCGTCGGCATCCAAAATGTCCTCGGCCGCTGGAATACTGCTCACCACCCTGAGTTTAGGTGCACAGAGCGCCTGGATGGTTGCTAGGGCCCCGGCTCGTAACATGTGTTCGATGGAGACATCCCAGCAGGCTGACCCGCTCGCCGGGGCCGTGCTGGACAGCCGGTACCGGGTGGACAACCTGGTCGCGACCGGTGGGGTTTCGAGGGTATACCGAGGCTTGGACCTGCGACTGGACCGCCCAGTGGCGCTGAAGGTGATGGACACGCGCTACGCCGGCGACGAGCATTTTCTGATCCGGTTTCAGCGCGAGGCGCGCGCGGTGGCACGGCTGAAGGATCCCGGCCTGGTGGCGGTGTACGACCAGGGTATCGATGGCCGGCACCCCTTCCTTGTGATGGAGCTGATCGAGGGTGGCACGCTGCGGGAGTTACTCCGCGAGCGGGGCCCGATGCCACCGCATGCTGTTGCCGCAGTGCTGCGACCCCTGCTCGGCGGTCTTGCCGTAGCCCACCACGCTGGTCTGGTACATCGCGATATCAAGCCCGAGAACGTCCTGATCAGTGACGAAGGCGAGGTCAAGATTGCCGACTTCGGGCTGGTCCGCGCAGTCGCCGAGGCCAAGATCACCTCCACCAGCGTCATCCTGGGAACTGCGGCGTACTTGTCGCCCGAGCAGGTCGGCACCGGTGACACCGATGCACGGGGAGACGTCTACTCCGTCGGCGTGCTGGTATTCGAGCTGCTGACCGGCGCCACGCCGTTCACCGGAGATACCACGCTGGCCGTGGCCTACCAGCGGATGGACCATGACGTCGCGCCTCCCAGCTCGGCAATCAGCGGCATACCAAGGCAATTCGACGAACTGGTCCGCCGCGCCACGTCGCGCCAACCCGGGCAGCGATTCGCCGACGCGGCCGAGATGCTCGACGAACTCGAGGTGATTGTCCGCGAACTCGGACTTCCCCAATTCCGGGTGCCCGCACCGCGCAACTCGGCGCTGCACGACTCCGCGGCCATGGCGCAGGGGCCGCACCACGCTTCTCAGATCACCGAAAACCTGGACCGCCCCCACGAGATCGCGTCGGTCAGCCGACACACCAAAGCGTTCACCCGTGACGAAATGCCACCACCGGCACCCGGCCCCGACGAGGAATACCAGCATCACGACCAGTACCGGCCTGCCACATTCGCCGGAATCGAGCTGCCCGAGTTCGCCTGGGAGCGCCAGCGGGCCAAGCGTGCGCTGTTCTTCTGGGTCGTGGCAGCAATCACCCTGGCCGGCTTGGTGGCCGCCGGAGCGTGGACGCTCGGCAGCAACCTGAGCGTGCTGCTCTGACCCGTTCGGCACCGCCCCCTGCGGACCGAGATCAGTCGCGCAACATCTCGGCGACCAGGAAGGCCAACTCCAGCGACTGCTGGGTGTTCAGCCGCGGGTCACAGGCAGTCTCGTAGCGACCCGCCAGGTCGGTATCCGAAATATCCTGCGCACCACCGAGACATTCGGTGACGTTCTCGCCGGTGATCTCGACGTGGATGCCGCCGGGATGGGTTCCCAGGCCGTGGTGCACCTCGAAGAAACCCTGCACCTCGTCGACGATGCGGTCGAAGTGCCGGGTCTTGTATCCGGTCGAGGACTCATGGGTGTTTCCATGCATCGGATCACACTGCCAGATCACCTGATGCCCAGAGGCCTGGACCTTCTCGATGATCGGCGGCAGCACGTCGCGCACCTTGCCGTTGCCCATCCGGCTGACCAGTGTCAGGCGCCCGGGCACGTTGTGCGGATCCAGCCGCTCCACGTACTCCACCGCAACCTCCGGCGATGTCCCCGGGCCGATCTTCACACCGATCGGGTTGGCGATCACCTCGGCGAACGCGACATGGGCTCCGTCGAGCTGACGGGTGCGCTCACCGATCCACAGGTAGTGCGCCGACAAGTCGTAGAGCCTCGGGCTGGAGCCGTCGACGTCGACGTCGCCACCGCCCAGGCGGAGCATGGCCCGCTCGTAGTCGAGCACCAGCGCCTCATGGCTGGCGTAGATCTCGGCGGTGTCGAGATTGCGGTCGTTGACCCCGCAGGCGCTGATGAAGCGCAGCCCGCGGTCGATCTCCCCCGCCAGTGCCTCGTACCGGGCACCGGCCGGCGACGTGCGCACGAACTCCCGGTTCCAATCGTGCACCTGGTGCAGCGATGCCAGGCCCGACGAGGCCAACGCGCGTACCAGGTTCATCGCGGCACTGGCGTTGGCGTAGGCACGTACCAGTCGTGACGCGTCGTGCTCACGCACCGCCGGGTCGGGAGCGAAGCCGTTCACCATGTCGCCCCGGTAGGACCTCAGGCCCAGCGCGTCGACATCGGCCGAACGCGGCTTGGCGTACTGCCCGGCGATCCGGGCCACCTTGACCACCGGCATGCTCGCGCCATAGGTCAGCACCACCGCCATCTGCAGCAGCGTGCGGATGTTGCCGCGAATATGGGGTTCGGTGTTGTCGACGAACGTCTCGGCGCAATCCCCGCCCTGCAACAGGAACGCCTCACCGCGTGCCACGTCGGCCAGACGCGATTTCAACCGCTCGATCTCCGAGGGCACGGTGACCGGCGGGACGCTCTCCAACACCGTTCGCATCGCCTTCGCCTGATCGGCGGGCCAGCTGGGCTGCTGCAGAGCAGGCCGGGCGAGCGCCGCGTCCAGCCGTTGCCGCAGCTCCTCGGGCAGCGGCGGAAGGTCCGGCAGCTGGTCGATGGGTACGTCGACGGTCCAATTCACCCGTTCATGGTAACGGGCTCGAGCACGTGGTTCTTACCTGCGCGCGGGCACTTCCCCCGCCCCTGCGCCATGGGTCATCAGACGGAATCGATGCAGGTTGTGCACGGCGTCGACGAGGGCGTCATGGGCATCGCGGGGTCTCGGCGGCATCCGGGGGCACCCGCGCTCCTCCCAGAACTGACGTAACTCGCGGGTGAAGCGTGGTATCGCCGGCGGCAAATCGGTCATGGGCCCCCACAGCTGGCAGAGCACCACGTGGTCGTAGGCACCGACCCAAGCCCACAGCTCGATCGATTCGTCGCCGTCGACTCCCAAGAAATCCTCGAGCTCCGCCCTGATTTCCCGGCGCGAGCGCCACAGCGGCGATGCCGGCGACGGTAGTTTGGGCAGCACATTTTTGCGTACCCACCGACCCGCCCGCTCGGGATCGAATTCTGTTGATATAGCGTAATATTCGCGGCCGTCTTCGGCGGCGACACCAATCGAGATCAACTCGATGGTACGACCGTTGTCGATGAACTCTGTGTCATAGAAGTAACGCACAGTTATCTGACTTCCTGCCGGACGGGGTCGCGATCAGCGATGAACGCAAGAGCGCAACGCACCGTTGCGAGCCCAGAGTGCGGGACCGCGAAGCATACGTCTGGTTCCAAGGATGGATGCACCGGACAAAACTTACGCCGACCTGCGTGTGTCTAGTGCGGGATACCCGCTGAGGTGCCGGCGGGCACAGATAGTCTGTTCTGCGACATGAGTACTCGGCGCTCGCCCGGTGGGGCTGGTTGGGGGCCAACCCTCGCATGGCGGCTGTTTCAACTGCTTACCGCAGCGGCGATGGCCTGGGCGGCTTGGCGGCTCCTGGGGCACACCCCGTACCGGATTGACGTCGATGTCTACCGGATGGGCGGACGGGCCTGGCTCGACAATCGGCCGCTGTACGCCGACAGTGCGACCTTCCAGACCCAGGGTGGCCTGGAACTGCCCTTCACCTACCCTCCGCTGGCTGCCGTCCTGTTCTCCCCGTTCGCGCTGTTGTCGCTGGAGGGCGCGAGCGCGGCCATCACGCTGACCACGCTGATTCTGCTGGTGATATCGACGGTCATCCTGCTGACCCGGCTGGATGTGTGGCCCACGACCCGCGTCACGGGCGAACCGGCGTGGGCCAGGCGGTGCTGGCTGGCCGCCGCGATCGTCGCGCCCGCGGTGATATTCGTGGAGCCGATCCGGTCGAACTTCGACTTCGGTCAGATCAACGTCGTGCTGATGACGTTGGTCATCGCCGACTGCGTGCCGCGCAGGACGCCGTGGCCGCGCGGCCTGCTGCTCGGCATCGCCATCGCACTCAAATTGACGCCGGCTGTTTTCCTGTTGTACTTCCTGTTGAAGCGAGACACCCGCGCCTTGCTGGTCACCGCCGCCTCGACGGCCGTAGGGACAGTGGTCGGCTTCGCGTTCGCATGGCGGGACTCCTGGGAGTACTGGACTGAGACGGTGCGCAACACCGACCGCATCGGAGCCGCGACGCTGAACACCAACCAGAACATCGCAGGCGCGCTGGCCCGGCTGGGCCTGGGTGAAGGCGTGCAGTTCACGCTGTGGGTGGTCGCGTGCTTCGCGGTGCTCGGCCTCACTATCTGGGCCGGACGCCGGGCGCTGCGCGCCGAGCAACCCGTGCTGACGTTGATCTGCGTGGCGATGTTCGGCCTGGTGGTCTCCCCGGTGTCGTGGTCGCATCACTGGGTCTGGGCGCTGCCCACCGTGCTGGTGACAGCCGTGCTCGCGATGCGGCTGCGCAACATCGCACTCGGTGCGGTGTCGATAACCGGGCTGGCGTTGATGGTGTGGACCCCGATCGTCCTGTTACCGGAGCACCGGGAAACCGCGGCGTCCCTGTGGAGACAGATCGTCGGAAGCTCGTATCTGTGGTGGGCACTCGCGGTGATCATCGTCACCGGCGTTGTCGCGGTCCGCGACGCCGGCCAGGACGTACCCTCAGTTGACGCTGCGCCGGTCGTACCGGCCACGTGAAGACCCCGGCGGGCCCGCCGTGATGGTGGGCTGAGCCGGCTCAGCCGGCGGCTGCCTCGGGGAGCCGTGTCGGCGGTTTCACCACTCCCTCACCTTTTCCCTCTTTGATGTCGGCTGCGTAGAGGTCCACGTACTCCTGGCCGGACAACTGCATCAGCTCGTACATCACCTCGTCGATGACGGCCCGTTCGATGAAGCGATTTCCCGCAAGCCCTTCGAATCGGCTGAAGTCCATCGGCGCCCCGAACTTGACCTGCACCCGGCCGAATCGCCACATCTTGCTGCCCGGAGGGTTCACGGTGTCGGTTCCGATCATCGCGACCGGAATCACCGGCACCTGCGTCTGAAGCGCCAGTCGGGCCAACCCGGTCTTGCCCTTGTACAGCCGGCCGTCGGGCGAGCGGGTGCCTTCCGGGTACATCCCGAGGAGTTTGCCTTCTCCGACGATTCGCTGCGCGGTGGTCAGCGCGCTCTGGGCGCTGCCGGCATCAGCGCGGTCGATGGGAACCTGGCCGGCAACCGTGTAGAACCAGCGGGTGAACCATCCCTTGAGTCCAGTGCCGGTGAAATACTCGGCTTTGGCCAGGAAGGTGATCCGCCGATGGACCACCAGCGGTAGATAGAAGCTGTCCGCCACCGCCAAATGGTTGCTGGCCAGAATCACTGCTCCGGACTGCGGAACATGCTCCAGTCCTTCAATTTTCGGACGCCCGAGCATGCTCAGCACCGGCCCCATGAAAATGAACTTGAACAACCAGTACCACATGGACCCTCCGCATCACCCGACCGCGGGGCGGTCACAATGGCCTACCGCCGGCACGGCGCTCTGGGACAACCTTACCCACGGCGTGCGCACACGACTATAGATGCGCTTACTCCACTCAATCCGCCGGCTCAGCTGGCTCCGCCGACTCCTGGACCGTCACCGTGATGTTCTCATAGCGCCCGGGCTCCGGCGCGACGTTCGACGGCGGATCCGACGCGCTGTCCGCAGGCGGGTCGCCCGCCTGCGGCGCCTTGTCATCGAAGTTGTGCAGCATCGCCTCTACCAGCGCCAGCAGCGCAACGCTGTGCTCGGCGACGACGTTGAGCAATGGGTGTTCCTCGCCCGAGATCAGCGCGGCGAGCGCGCACACTGGGCACCAGACCTGCTCGCATTTGCCGGCACCGCCGGCCTGCGCCCGGGCCGCAAGCCCTCGTACCGCGGGGTCGAGCCTATCGAGGATCGAATACGCAAGTTGCCGCAGTTCGGGGGCAATGTCGGAGTGTTGGGACCCGGCTGCGCCGGCGTCGGTGTGAAACTCACTCAAGCCGGCCACACCTCCGGATTCGGTCGAAATCGTACAGTCAACTCGCTGCCGCGGAGACCAGCGTCGATGACAACGCATCGCCGCAACACCGATGCCAGCCGCACGCGGCGCCGCATCCCGCCGACGCCGATGATCAGGTCGTCGTCGACCCTACCCAATGCCAGCGCAGTGGAGTCCACCTGCGGTAGCTCCAGCCGGAGCCGATACACCGCGTCCAGTCCGCTCCCGGATTCCCGGTCGACGACAGGTCGCAACGGGCCGGGAGGTGGCGCACCATCCCGTCTGCGGGCGCGGTCGATCAGCTCGCCGAGCGCCTTGGCTCCGATCGGCTCGCCCGCGAGATGAGGCACCATGACCAGTTGAACGTCTCCGACGACACGATCGAGGTCCACCAGCACCGCCCGCTGCTCAGAGATCCGTTCTGCGTACCAGTCGAATGCCGGATGCTGCGGAAGCCTGGAGTATTCGAACGAATCGTCCTCGACGAGAAGTTGGTTGACGATGAGCTCTGATACCCGCACGCCCATCAACGCCAGCGAGCCCAGCGTGCGCACCGCTTCGGCGGCGACCACCCGCTCAGCTGTCATCACCACGTGGGCAGTAACCCGTGATCCGTCGGTCAGCATGGTGCTGAGCTGATCGGTACCCGCGCCGACCCGCTCGAGCAAGCCGATCAGCGCGGCCGAACGTGCGTCCTCGGCGCCGGACAGCCGGCGGTGCCTGGGCCAGGCACGCTCAAGATACAGAGCGAAGGTGGCGGGCAACGTGAGCATCCGCATAGCGTCGGCGGTAGACGCGCAGTCGACGACGACAAGATCCCACTGTCCCGAGTCCGCCAGCTCACCGACTTCGTGCAGGCCAAGCACCTCTTGAACCCCCGGCAACGCCGAAAGCTCCTCTGGTGCAATGTCTCCGATATCCGATTCGGGAAATCTCTCGGCCAGCAGCGCGGCGCTGTGCCGCCACCGGTCCGCCAGCAGCGCCAGCGTGTCGAGTGCGAGCGCGTCCAGGGACCCGCCGCCGGCATCCACCGTTTCGAGGTCAGCTGATACCCGGGTGGGCTCGCGCCGGCCGGTCGGGGCGATTCCCATTCCCAGCACATCGCCGGTCGAGTGCGCCTGATCGGTGGACACGATCAGGACCCGCATCCCGGACCGTGCGGCACGCACCGCCGTGGCGGTCGCCAGCGTCGACTTACCCACGCCGCCCTTGCCGACGAACAAGTTGATCCGGGTTTGCCGGGACTCCCGGCCCGCGTCGGCGGCGTGCCTGCGCTCAATCAGCCTCTACTCGTTTCTTGAGGTCCTTCAGTGCGGTGTCCGTCAGACGCCGTTCAGCCTTTCTTTTCAGCAGGCCGATCATGGGGATCATCAAGTCAACCGACAGCTCATAGGTGACGTCGGTGCCAGACCCCTTGGGAGCCAGCCGATATGCACCGTCCAGAGACTTCAGCAACGCGCTTGACACCAGCGACCACGTGACCGAGTTGCGGTCTGCGGGCCAGTCGTAGGCCAAAACCATGCTGTCCTTGAGGACTGCGGCGTCCAGAACCAGCCGGGCTACCTTCGGGTAGCCGGCCTCGTCGGTCTCCAGGACCTCGGTCTCGCGGTATTCGGCGACCCAGTCCGGATACGAGCCGATGTCGGCGATGACATCCAGAACCGTCGAAGGGTCGGCATCGATGTATATGGTCTGCGCCGTTTTGTCCGCCACTGAAATCAATCCCCGCTAGGTCTGGTCGCTGGCCAGAAATCTACTCCCCCGATTGTGGGTATGGCCCCGAGGTCCCACGATTGGCGGCTTCCCGGGTCTGCGGCCTCAGGCGTGTCGCGAGACCCCCACCGGACGCCCGGCCTCCAGCGTTCGTTTCACCTCGAAAGCCATCTCCTTGCCCGCCACCCGGCGCCGATGGGTCCGCTGGGCGAGGTTCATCTTCGCCAGTTCCCACGCCGCGGCACCGGCGGGCTCGGCGTGCAGGAAATAGTGCAGAACGACACCATCGGGTCCGTGGTCCATTTTTTCCAGCCAAACCTCCATGGTCCCCGTCACCGCGCCGGTCACCGTCCAACGCTGACCGGCCTCGCCACGGTCCTCGACCACCGTGAGACGCAGATCGGGCCACCACCGCAGCCAGTTCGCCGGGTCGGCGACCGCGTTGCCGACCGCAACCGGGTCCGCCGCGATGAAGGTCTCGTCGGCGATCTGGATGCTGTTCATGAAAGACTAGCTTCACATATGGCGGACCACCGACTCGAGACGGCTGACGTGGACGACTCAGTTGGACACGGCGCAGCCCGTGGAGCCGCCCGAGAACTATGAGAGGGTCCCACCTTGCGCGAGTTCAGCGTTCCCGCAACCTTCACCGTCGGTGAGCACGACAGCATCGTCAGCTCTGTCTACTCCCACGAACGCGACAATCCCGAGCATCCCATCTTCCAGCGTCTCGTGGACGGCAATTGGGTGGACGTGACGTGCGGCCAGGTTGCCGGTCAGATCCGTTCAGCAGCGCAGGGTTTGATCGCCCAAGGGGTTGAGGCCGGCGACCGGGTCGCGGTCCTGTCGGCGACACGGTACGAGTGGCCGATCCTGGACTTCGCCATCCTGTCGGTCGGTGCCGTGACGGTGCCGATCTACGAGACCAGCTCCGACGATCAGGTGCAGTTCGTCCTCGCCGATTCCGGCGCGGTGGCAGTGTTCGCCGAGACCGACGCCCACGTCACCCGGATCGAGGCGCTGCAGGACACCTTGCCGCAGCTGCGGAAGGTCTACTGCATCGAGGGCACGGGCACCTCAGCACTCGAGGAACTGGCCGAGGCGGGTCGGCAGGTCGACGCCGGCGCGGTCGACGAGCGGTTCGCGGCGATCAAGTCCGCCGACCCGGCAACACTGATCTACACATCGGGCACGACCGGACGGCCCAAGGGCTGCCAACTCACCCACTCCAACCTGCTCCACGAGATCCGGGGCGCCAAGGCGTGCTTCCCCGATCACTTGGCCAAAGGGGAGAAGCTGCTCGTCTTCCTGCCGCTGGCGCACGTACTTGCCCGCGCGCTGACCATCAGCGCCTTCGCGAACGGGGTGACGCTGGGCTTCACCAGTGACATCAAGAATCTGGTACCGATGCTCGCAGTGTTCAAGCCGACGCTGGTGGTTTCGGTGCCTCGAGTGTTCGAGAAGGTGTACAACACCGCCGAGCAGAACGCCCAGAGCGGCGGCAAGGGCAAGATCTTCGCGGCCGCCGCCGACGTTGCGATCGAATGGAGCAAGGCCCAGGACACCGGCGGCGCCGGACTCCTGCTCAAACTCAAGCACACGGTGTTCGACAAGCTCGTCTACAGCAAGCTGCGGGCCGCGCTCGGCGGCGAGTGCCATGCCGCGATCTCCGGCGGCGCGCCGCTGGGTGCCCGACTGGGCCACTTCTACCGTGGTGCCGGTCTGAGCATCTATGAAGGCTACGGGCTCACCGAAACCAGCGCGGCGATCACCGTGAACCGGGTCGGCGAGTTGCGCGTCGGTTCGGTCGGAAAGCTGCTTCCCGGTAACAGCATGCAGCTGGGCGAGGACGGGGAGCTTCTGGTCAAGGGCGGAGTGGTGTTCAGCGGTTACTGGGGCAACGAGACCGAGACCGACGCGGTGTTCTCCGGCGACTGGTTC
Organism: Mycobacterium sp.; assembly: GCF_049608025.1. Taxonomy (GTDB): domain Bacteria; phylum Actinomycetota; class Actinomycetes; order Mycobacteriales; family Mycobacteriaceae; genus Mycobacterium. The sequence goes on from NZ_JBMYXC010000014.1 coordinate 27,315, forward strand.
CACACCGGCGATCTGGGGGCAATCGACGACGACGGCTTCCTTTCGATCGTGGGCCGCAAGAAGGAGATCATCGTCACCGCCGGCGGCAAGAACGTGGCACCGGCACTACTGGAGGACCGGCTGCGGGCACATCCCCTGATCAGCCAGGCGATGGCCGTGGGTGACAACCAGCCGTTCATCGCCACGCTGATCACCATCGACCCGGAGGCCTTCCCGGGCTGGAAAGAGCGCCACGGTAAGAACGCCGAGGCATCGGTCGCCGACCTGACCACCGACCCCGACCTCTGCGTGGAGGTCGAGTTGGCGGTCAAGGAGGCCAATCAGGCCGTCTCGAAGGCCGAGCAGATCCGCAAGTTCCGCATCCTGCCGGTCGACTTCACCGAGGAGACCGGCGAGCTGACGCCGACGCTGAAGGTCAAGCGCAAGATCGTAGCCGAGAAATTCGCTGCCGACATCGATGCGCTCTACAGCAACGACACCAAGGCCTGAACCTCCTGAGCGAACCTCTTTAGAGCAGCCGCCCCAAGCGCTGGGCCTGCAGGTGCCACTGCCACTGCTCGACCACCCAGCGTCGGCCGGCCGCGCCCATCGCCGCGGCACGACGGGGGTCGGCGAGCAGGTCGGTGATGGACCCGGCGATGGCGTCGAGGTCCCCGCCGTCGACGACGGCGCCGGTCTCCCCGTCGAGCACCGTTTCCGGCGCCCCGCCCGACCTGCCGGCCACCACCGGCACTCCACAGGCCGACGCCTCGAGATAGACGATGCCCAGCCCCTCGACGTCCAGGCCGGCACCGCGGGTCCGGCAGGGCATCGCGAAAACGTCGGCCATGGCATGGTGGGCGGGCAACTCGTGGGCGGGCACCCCTTCGGTGAACACCACATGCTCGGTCACCCCGAACGTATGGGCGAGGCGATGCAGCGACGTCCGGTAAGGGCCACCACCGACGATCACCAGCGCGGTACCCGGCACCCGTTCCCGGATCGTCGGCAGAGCTCGGATCAGCATGTCCTGGCCCTTGCGAGGAACCAGTCGTGACACGCAGACCACCACCGGGCGCCCGCCGAGGCGGTATCGGGCCCGCAGCTCGGCCCGTGCGACCTCGTCGGGGGCGAACCTGTCGGTATCCACCCCGGGGGGTACCAGCTCCAGCGCTGCGTGCGGCCCGAATGCCGAGGCGATCCGCCCGCGGGTGTAGGAGCTGATGTAGGTGACCACGTCGGCGTCGTTGCCGATGCGGCGCAGCGCCGTTCGTGCCAGCGGCAACATCGACCAGCCCACTTCGTGTCCATGCGTGCTCGCGATGATGCGGTCGGCCCCGGCGGCGCGCGCTATCGGGCTCATCAACGCCAGCGGAGCCGCGGCGCCGAACCACACCGTGTCCACGTCGCGTTCGGCGATGAGCCGTCGCATGCGCAGCGCAACCGTCGGCTCGGGCACCATCAGGGTTCCGGGGTGACGCACGATGTCGTACCCGGCTGCCGCGGCTGATCTGTCATATTCGGGCGCGCCCTTCCACTTCGGCGCGTAGACGGTCACGGTGTGGTCCCCTGAGGCCCCGGCAGACCCTATGACCCCCGGAGGCCCTGAGACCCCGGCGGACCCCGAGGCGGCGGCCGCAGAGCCGGTGAGGTGGGCGACCAGTGCCTCGAGGTAGGACTGGATGCCGCCCCGGCGAGGGGGAAAGTCGTTGGTGACCAGCAGAACCCGGCTCATCGCGTCCCGATCATGGGTTACCCCACTGTCGCCATCCGGTGAGCACCACCGGCAGCTCGACACCGAGTGCATTCCGGACCGCGGTCGCGACATCGGGATGGCCCGGCCTGCCGGCTTCCAGATATAGCGCCCGCAGCCCGTCAGTGCCGTACGCGTCGGCGATGTACGAGGCGAACGACCAGGCCCGGTCGTAGGCCGCCGAGCGGCCGGGGCCCGCGGTAGCCAACTCGGCGTCGGTCGGCAGTCGCCCTGAAAGGGCCGACGGTACCGACGCCGGCGGTTGCGCAATAACCGGTCGGCCGACAAAATCGGCGACCCCCTCGGTGAGCCACGTCGGCGCGTCGGCGGCAGTGTCAGCGCGTGCCGCGTAATGGAAAAGCTCATGGCGCAGGACTATCCGGAGGTCGGCCGTGTCGATCGCGGCGGCACCGGGCGAGAACATGATGCGGTCGGCAGTCGCGGTCGCCGCGACGTCAGCGCCACCGCCTGCCAGGGTGGCGAACTGCTCCGGTGACCCGGCGACGACGATGACGAGATCGCGGCGCCACTGCGGACCCCAGAAGGCGCTGACCGCATCGGTCGCACCGGGCAACTCGGTGGAGATGACATCGAGCAACGCGGCGCCGTCGGGGGCACCCAGATCGATCAGTTTCGCGGTCCGGCCGTCGGGCGTGGTCACGGTGCGAGAGGACGGGGCGGTCGCCACACCCGATGGAACGGCGGTCGCGACGCCCGATGGAACGGAGGTCGCGACGCCCGATGGAACGGAGGTCGCGAGAACTCGCGATGCGGACGCGGGACCGGCGGGAACAATCTGCGGTCCGCCCACCAGGAATGCCGCACAGATCAGCTCGGCGCCGAACACCGCGCCGAGTCGCCGCCGAATCACCGCGCGCCGGTTTACCGCGCGGGCCGCCTCAGTAACGCCGAACCTCAGTAACGCCGCACGTTGTAGATCGGCGCGTTGTACACGTTTTCGACTCGCACCGGGATGCCGTAGGTGGACGCATGCACCATCATTCCGTCGCCGATGTAGATGCCGACATGCGACGCGTCCGAGTATTGAATAACCAGGTCACCGGGCTGCATCTGATCTGTCGAGACCGCCTGCCCGCCATTGGCCAGGGCTTGGCTGGAATGCGGAAGCGAGATCCCCGCCTGCTGGAAGGACCACATCACCAGGCCTGAGCAATCGAAGGCACCCGGGCCGGACCCACCCCATGAATATGGGGAGCCGATCCGGCTCAACGCAGCCTGGATCACCGTGTTCGAGTGGGGCGCTCCGGGAGGCGCGATATCGCCCGGGGGAATCGCCTCGGGCAGGCCCGGTAGCGGTTCGGGGGCCGGGGGTGCAGCCAGGATGGCTGGATCCTGCCCTGGCGGCGCCTCGGCGGGCGGGGCCGGAGGAGGCGGCGGAATCGCGGCGAGTACTTCGCGCTGGATCGGGGTGAGCGCCTCGTATTGAGCCTTGACGATGGCGATCTGCACTTGCAGCTGGCTCTGCTTTGACTGCAGATCGGCACGCACGGCCGCGGCCTGCTCGGCGGCCGTCTTGGCCTCGTTGGCCGATGCGGCCGATGCCTGTTCGGCGAGCTGAGTCTGGACGCCGAGTTCGCGATAGCCGATCATCTGGGCCCGCATCTCGTGAGCCATCACGCGCTGCACGGAGAGCTGGTCGATCAATCCCTGCGGCGATTTGGCGGTCAGCATCGCGTCGAATCCGGAGGTGCGCCCACCCATGTACTGGGCGGCGGCCAGAGTGTTGACCGAATTCTGGAACGTGGCGAGCTTCGCCCTGGCTGATTCCAGCGCAGCAGTATCGGCGGCGTGTTTGGCTTCTGCCTCCTGCTGAACCACCAGTTTGTTGTCCAGATCCAGCTGGGCCGAGTGCATGGCCTCGGTGGTCTGCTCGGCCTGCCGAGAAAGGTCAGTGAGCTTTGCCAGAGCGTCGTCGGCGGGATCGGCCAGCGCCTGGCCGGCCACCGCCGAAACGAAAATAGTCACACCGGCTATCGCGGTGATGACGGGTCCCCAAGGGAGCCAACTGCTCCGGTGCGCGCGATTGAGCCTCAAGGTTTTGTGTCCTTCAACTGCCGTAGAGAATCGTCTCAAACTGCATTTAGGTCTCAGTAAGGTTACGAAACGGCAACGGCCTTGTCCAACGGAAGCCGCAAATTTAGCAGTCGGTCCTGTGATGGGCGCGCCGTCGGTGCCGACGCGTGTCGTCAGGCAACGCCCGTACCGCCATGCCGATGGATCGGCACGAGCCGCAATCGCGGAGCCAGCCCCACGTCAGCGAGCGCTTCTAGCGCCAATCGCTCGTCCACGAGCAATTTTTCGGGCACGCCGAGCAAAACACTGACGACGCAATCCTGACATCCCGCTCCGCGGACGGCGCAGTCGTCGCAGTCGATCTTCACCGTTCCGGTCTCATCTTCGGGATCCGGCAGTGCACCCGGTAGCCGCTGATCCTGTGCCATCGCACTCGTCCTCTCGATCGGTGTTCAGGCGCACCTTATCGGCGGGTACCGACACATCCCCCGTGTGTGAGTCTGCGACGTTCCCGACCGAGATACGGCGGGGTTGGCCTTGGTTGTCAGATGCGGCGCCTAGGTTCAGCACATGGGCCAACTGAGCTTTGCGGACGTCGATCCGTTTGCTGAGCCGACCTTGCGGGAAACCACGTTCGTCGTCGTCGATCTCGAAACCACCGGCGGCCGCTCTTCGGGAGACGGGCACGACTCGATCACCGAGATCGGTGCGGTGAAGATCCGTGGCGGCGAGGTGCTCGGCGAGTTCGCCACCTTGGTCGACCCTGGCCGGGACATCCCGCCCCAGATCGTCGCGCTGACGGGCATCACCTCGGCGATGGTGTTCGACGCCCCGAAGATTGATCTCGTTCTGCCCTCTTTTCTCGAGTTCTCCCGGGGCGCGGTCCTGGTCGCCCACAACGCCGGCTTCGACGTCGGGTTCCTGCGCGCCGCGGCCGAACGCCATCACCTGACCTGGCCCAAACCTCCGGTGTTGTGCACCGTTCGACTAGCGCGCCGCGCGCTCACCCGGGACGAGGCGCCCACCGTCCGACTGTCGGCGCTGGCGCGACTGTTCGGCGCCTCGACAACGCCCACCCACCGGGCCCTCGACGACGCGCGGGCGACCGTCGACGTGCTGCACGCCCTCATCGAACGGGTCGGCAACCAGGGTGTGCACACCTACACCGAGTTACGCTCCTATCTGCCCGATGTGACACCGGCGCAGCGCGCCAAGCGCCACCTCGCCCGAGGCCTGCCGAGCGGCCCCGGGGTATACCTGTTCCGCGGGCCCTCAGGCGAGGTGCTCTACGTCGGTACGGCCGTCAACCTGCGCCGGCGGGTGTCGCAGTATTTCAACGGTGCCGATCCCCGGACCAGGATCAAGGAAATGGCCTCGCTGGCCACTGCGGTCGACCACGTCGAATGTGCCCACGATCTGGAAGCCGGAGTCCGGGAACTACGCCTGCTGGCCGCTCACGCACCCCAGTACAACCGTCGGTCGAAGTTCCCCCGGCGCTGGTGGTGGCTGACCCTGACCGACGAAGCCTTCCCGCGTTTCACCGTGGCGCGGGCGTCACGCGGCGCCAGCACCGTCGGGCCCTTCCGATCCCGCGCCGACGCTCGGGCGGCCGCCACGTTCATCGCGCGGTTCACCGGCGTTCGCACCTGTACCACCCGATTGGGCCGCTCGGCAGTGCACGGGCCGGCCTGTCCGGAACTGGAGGTCTCCGGGTGCCCGGCCGCTCGCGGCGTGAGCGCCGCCGAGTATGCCCCCGCGCCACAAGATGCGCTCGCGCTGATCGACGGGCGCAGCAGCCAACCGCTGGCGGCGGCGCTGTCGCACATCGCCGAGTTGGCCGAGCGCCGGCGCTACGAGACTGCCGCGCGGTTGCGCGACCAGGCCGCGGCCACCATCGACGTGCTGTGGCGCAGTCAGCGGCTTCGGGCGCTGGCCTCCGTCTCCGAGATGGTGGCCGCCAAACCCGACGGCGACCACGGCTGGCACGTCGCTGTGATTCGCCGTGGCCAGCTGGCGGCCGCCGGCGTGGCGCCCCGCGGAGTGCCGCCGATGCCCGTCGTGGACGCCCTCATCGCCGGCGCGCAGGCGATCTTGCCCACGGCTGAACCCCTGGGGGGCGCACTGGTCGAGGAGACGGCGCTACTCACCCGTTGGCTCGCCCAATCCGGAGTCCGGATCGTGCGCGCCGATACGGGCTACTGCTCGCCGATGGGCGCGGCCGGGCGCTGGTCGCCGTGGGCGGCGTCGGCCCGCTCGGCACGCCTTGCCGACCAACAGCTCGCGAACGTCACCGATTCACAGTTGCTGGGTGAACCGCACCCAACGCGCGAGCAGCTGTTCGGCTCCCCCGGAGTCGATCGCCTCGGTCGCGCGGGCCAGACCGGACTCCCAGGCCGGAACCCACTCGGAGTCGCCGGATAGGCCGGTGTGGGCCACCAGCGCACCTGCGGCGTTGAGAACGACCGCGTCGCGAACCGGCCCCCTCGCGCCGCCCAGAACGGCCCTGGCCGCCGCCGCGTTCGATTCGGCGTCGCCGCCAACCAACTCGGAAATCTCAGCGCGCCGGAAGCCGAAATCGGCCGGGTCGAACGTCAAACGTTCGACCGTGCCGTTGTGTACCCGCCAAATCGTGCTCGTCGTGGTGGTCGTCAATTCATCGAGCCCATCGTCACCGTGCACAACCAGAACACTCGACCCGCGGCCGGCGAACACGCCCGCCATCACCTCCGCCAGATCACCCCACGCGCAGCCGATCAGACCGGCGCGCGGAGTAGCCGGATTCGTCAGCGGGCCGAGCAAGTTGAACACCGTCGGCACACCAATCTCTCGCCGTACCGCACCCGCGTGCCGATAGGACGGATGAAATTGCGGGGCGAACGCGAAACCGATGCCGACTTCGGCCACGCTGCGGGCGACCTCATCGGGGCCCAGATCGACACGCACCCCCAGCGCTTCGAGTGTGTCCGCTCCACCGGCCAACGATGAGGCGGCACGGTTGCCGTGTTTGACCACGGGGACGCCGGCTGCGGCCGCCACGATCGATGCCATCGTTGACAGGTTGACCGTGTTGGCCCCGTCACCACCGGTACCGACCACGTCCACCGTCTCGGTGCCGATCGTGTCGGTCGGCACCCGCCGCGCATGCCGCAGCATTATGTCGGCCAATTCGGTGACTTCAGCCGAATTGGGGCCCTTCATCTTCAGCGACACGCCGAAGGCGGCGATCTGCGCCGGGGTCGCGGCGCCCGTCATGATCTGGTCCATCGCCCAGGCCGCCTGCCCGGGCGCAAGCGCCTGATCCGTGGTCAACCTGCCGAGAATCACTGGCCAGGTGTGGATCGCGACCGATTCGTCGTGCGACGCGTGGTGCCCGGAGGTAGGAATCATCGAAAGATTATGACGAATTACTCCACCCGGGTGGAGTTCAACAACTACAAAGCGTCATACTTGCACCTGTGACGAGCGCTGTAGGGACCTCGGGAACGGCTATCACGTCGCGGGTTCATTCGCTGAATCGACCGAACATGGTCAGTGTCGGCACCATCGTGTGGCTTTCCAGCGAGCTGATGTTCTTTGCCGGCCTGTTCGCGATGTACTTCACCGCGCGCTCTCAGGCCGGCGGTGACTGGCCACCCGCACCCACTGAGTTGAACCTCAGCCTCGCGGTGCCGGTGACGCTGGTGTTGATCGCGTCCTCGTTCACCTGCCAGATGGGCGTCTTCGCCGCCGAGCGCGGTGACGTCTTCGGACTCCGTCGCTGGTACACCCTGACCCTGGCCATGGGTACTTTCTTCGTCCTCGGTCAGGCCTACGAATACCTGCATCTCGTCCAGCACGGGACCACCATCCCCGGCAGCGCCTACGGCTCAGTCTTCTACCTCGCGACCGGCTTCCACGGTCTGCACGTCATCGGCGGTCTCATCGCGTTCGTGCTGCTGCTCTTACGCACCCGGATGAGCAAGTTCACCCCCGCACAGGCCACGGCGGCGATCGTCGTGTCGTACTACTGGCATTTCGTCGACATCGTGTGGATCGCCTTGTTCGCCGTCATCTACTTCGTTCGATGACTCCAAAGACGGCAGGCGCCTCTCAAAAAAGGCCGATGAGAAGGGGTTCGATGACCAGCAAGTCCCGACGTCGGCTGCGCCGGCGGCTGTCGGCTGCAGTACTTTTGATTACCGGGCTCACGGTCGCCGGGGGCTTGGCGGCCACTCTCACGCCGGCGCCCCAGGTGGCCGTCGCCGACGAGTCGGCCTCGGCCTTGCTGCGCCAGGGGCAACAGCTCTACGAGTTGTCCTGCGTCACCTGCCACGGTGTCAACCTGCAGGGCGTCGCCGATCGTGGGCCCAGCCTGATCGGGGTCGGCGAAGCTGCGGTGTACTTCCAGGTGTCGACCGGCCGGATGCCCGCGATGCGCGGCGAGGCGCAGGCGCCGCAGAAGCCGGCCCAGTTCGACGAGGTGCAGACCGATGCACTCGGCGCCTACATCCAGGCCAACGGTGGTGGGCCGGTGGTCCCCCGCGACGCCAACGGCCAGATCGCTCAGCAATCCCTGATCGGCGACAACGTAGCCCGCGGCGGTGACCTGTTCCGGCTGAATTGCGCCTCATGCCACAACTTCACCGGCAAAGGTGGTGCGCTGTCGTCAGGTAAGTACGCCCCCGATCTCGGTAACGCGACCGAGGCTCAGATTTACACGGCGATGCTGACGGGTCCCCAGAACATGCCGAAGTTCTCTGAACGGCAACTGTCGCCGGAAGAGAAGCGCGACATCGTGGCCTACGTGCGGGAAGCAGCCGCGACACCGACCCCCGGCGGCCTCGGGCTGGGCGGCTTCGGCCCCACCTCTGAAGGCATGGTGATCTGGATCATCGGAATGGTGGCGGCCATCGCAGCCGCCCTCTGGATCGGAGCACGGGCATGAGTGAGGATCGCAGTCAGCCCACCGATGCCGAGCTGGCCGAGATGTCGCAGGAAGAGCTGCTCGAACTCGGCGGCAAGCTCGACGGCGTCGAGATCGTCCACAGGCAAGATCGGTGGCCGGTTCCCGACACCAAGGCGGAGAAGCGCGCCGAGCGGACGGTGGCCTACTGGTTGCTGCTCGCCGGGTTTTCGGGTCTGGCGCTGCTGCTGATCTTCCTGTTTTGGCCCTGGGAGTACGTGCCGTACGGAGGCGAGGGTGAGTTCCTATACACACTCACGACTCCGCTGTACGGCCTCACGTTCGGATTGTCGATCCTGGCGATCGGCGTCGGCGCGGTGCTGTTTCAGAAGAAATTCATCCCCGAAGAAATCTCCATCCAGGAACGCCACGACGGCCCCTCCTCCGAACTGCAGCGCAAGACCGTCGCCGCCAACCTGGGCAACGCGCTGGACAGCTCGACTCTGAAGCGCCGCAAAATGATCGGCCTCAGTCTCGGTATCGGGTTCGGGGCGTTCGGCCTGGGCACGCTCGTGGCTTTCATGGGCGGTTTGATCAAGAATCCGTGGAAGCCCGTGGTACCTACGGCCGACGGCCTCAAGGCGGTGCTGTGGACCTCGGGGTGGACCCCGCGCTTCGCCGGCGAGACCATCTACCTGGCCCGGGCCACCGGTAGGTCAAGCGATTCACCGTTCGTCAAGATGCGCCCAGAGGATATCGATGCGGGCGGCATGGAGACGGTGTTCCCCTGGCGGGAGTCCGATGGCGACGGAACGACTGTCGAGTCCGAGCACCATCTGACCGAGATCGCCTATGGCGTCCGCAACCCCGTCATGCTCATCCGTATCAAACCCGGCGATATGTCGCGGGTGGTCAAGCGACAAGGCCAGGAGAGCTTCAACTTCGGCGAGCTTTTCGCCTACACCAAGGTGTGCTCGCACCTGGGCTGCCCGTCCTCGCTCTACGAGCAGCAGACCTACCGCATCCTGTGCCCCTGCCATCAATCGCAGTTCGACGCGTTGCATTTCGCGAAGCCCATTTTCGGTCCCGCGGCCCGCGCATTGGCTCAGCTGCCGATCACCATTGACCAGGATGGATACCTGGTTGCCAACGGCGACTTCATCGAACCTGTCGGACCGGCATTCTGGGAGCGAAAGTCATGAGCCCACGACCCACCATGGCCGAGATCGCCGCCAAGCAAGGTGAGGCGATCGATTCGCGGTACCACCCTTCAGCAGCGGTTCGCCGGCAGCTCAACAAGGTGTTCCCGACTCACTGGTCCTTCTTGCTGGGCGAGATCGCTCTGTACAGCTTCGTCGTGCTGCTCATCACCGGCGTTTGGCTGACGTTGTTCTACGATCCATCGATGGCTCACGTCATCTACGACGGGGTCTACCAGCCGTTGCGCGGTGTGCAGATGTCGCGTGCCTACGAGACAACCCTGGAAATCAGCTTTGAGGTCCGCGGCGGTTTGTTCGTACGCCAGATTCACCACTGGGCCGCGCTGCTGTTCGCCGCGTCGATCATGGTCCACCTCGCCCGCATCTTCTTCACCGGCGCGTTCCGTCGGCCCCGCGAAGCCAACTGGGTGATCGGCTCGCTGCTGCTGATCCTGGCGATGTTCGAGGGCTTCTTCGGCTACTCGCTCCCCGACGATCTGCTCTCGGGTACCGGCCTCCGCGCTGCGTTCTCGGGCATCACCTTGGGAATACCGCTCATCGGCACGTGGATGCACTGGGCGCTGTTCGGCGGCGACTTCCCGGGCGAAATCATCATTCCGCGACTGTATGCCCTGCATATCCTGGTGGTTCCGGGCATCATCCTGGCGCTCATCGGGGTGCACCTGGCACTGGTGTGGTTCCAGAAGCACACCCAGTTCCCCGGCCCGGGACGCACCGAGAAAAATGTCGTCGGTGTGCGGGTCATGCCGGTGTTCGCGGTGAAGTCCGGCGCGTTCTTCGCGGTCACCCTCGGCATCCTCGGCCTGATGGGCGGGCTTCTCCAGATCAATCCGATCTGGGCGCTCGGCCCGTACAAACCATCCCAGATTTCGGCGGGCAGCCAGCCCGACTTCTACATGATGTGGACCGACGGGCTGATACGTCTCTGGCCGGCCTGGGAGTTTTACCCGTTCGGTCACACCATTCCCCAGGGCAACTGGGTCGCGGCCGGAATGGGTTTGATCTTCACCCTGTTGATCGCCTACCCATTCTTGGAAAAGAAGTTCTCCAAGGACGACGCCCACCACAACCTGCTGCAGCGCCCGCGGGACGCTCCGACGCGCACCGCGGTAGGCGCCGCGGCGATCTCGTTCTACATTCTGCTGACCTTCGCCTGCATGAACGACATCATCGCGCTGAAATTCGACATCTCGCTCAACGCGACGACGTGGATCGGTCGCATCGGCATGGTCATGTTGCCGACCATCGTGTACCTCGTCGCCTACCGGTGGGCCGTCGGCCTGCAGCGCAGCGACCGCGCGGTGCTCGAGCACGGCATCGAGACCGGCATCATCAAGCGGCTCCCGCACGGCGCCTACGTCGAACTGCATCAACCGCTGGGTCCCGTGGACGAGCACGGCCACGCCATCCCGCTGGAATACCAGGGTGCGGCACTGCCGAAGCGGATGAACAAGCTGGGATCGAGCGGCTCGCCCGGTTCCGGCAGCTTCCTCTCTGCCGATCCGGTCGAGGAGAACGAGGCGCTCAATGCGGCCGCGCACGCCGCGGAACACCGGGCCCTCACGGCGTTGAAAGAGCACCAGGATTCCACCAGCGAGTCCAACGGCTCAAACGGCTCAAACGGTTCGTCCAACGGCCACCGATAAGGACAGCACCGGACGCATCCGATCGGTGTCAGCTCACCGGGGCCACCGCTGCGGCTACACTGCGGGTTCCTGTTGGGTCGCGCAGTGAATTCCGCCGCCGCCCTCGGCGACGGTATCGATCCTCATCTGCACAACTTCGCGGCCCGGGTGGAGTTCTGCGACGATCGACTTTGCATCGGCGTCGGCACGGCGGTCACCGAACCGCGGAACCAGCACGCCGCCGTTGACCACGTAGTAGTTCGCGTACGACCCAAGGAACGCCTCGCCACGGTCGGCGAGCGTTGCGGGGTCCGGCTCGGGTAGTTCGACGATTTCGAATTGGCGTCCACGGGCGTCGGTCGCCTGTTGCAGCACTGTGACGGCCTGTCGATACGCGCGTGTCCACACGTCGTCGGCCGGGGCCGGCCGGCTGATCAGCACGGTGCCCGGCTCGGCAAACCGGGCAAGGGAATCAACGTGGTAGTCGGTGATGTCCTGGCCCCGCACACCGTCGAACCAGATCACCTTGGACACCCCGGTCAGGTCTTTGAGCGCAGTTTCGATCGCCTCGCGGGACACGCCGGGATTGCGGTTCGGGTTGACCAACGAACTCTGGGTGGCCATCAGAGTGCCCTCCCCGTCGACTTCCAACGACCCGCCCTCCGCGGTGATCGGAGCGTCGATCCTGGTAACGCCGATGCGAGAAAGAAGTGACGCGGCGACCATCTCGTCTCGTGCGTGCTCTTGCTTGCCGCCCCAACCGTTGAAATGGAAATCGATGCCCGCCAGTCCGCTGGTCCCGATCACGAAAGTCGGTCCGCTGTCCCGCATCCACAGGTCGTCCGTGGCGATCGGGATCACCTCGACCCCAGATCCGCAAGCTCGTTGAGCCGCCCGCATTTCCGCAGGCGCGGCGAGTAGCACTACTGGCTCGAACTCGGCGACAGCGCGCGCAATGGCGGCGATGTCGCTCTGCACCGCGGGGCCGTCCTTGCCCTTCCAGACCGAGCCGAGCGGCGGCCAGGACATGAACGTGCGGGCATGCCGGGCCGACTCGGCAGGCATGCGCCACCGCCCGGCTGACTCAGCGGCAAACGAATCCGTGGCCGGCGAAAGCACGGCGTCCTCCTTGGTTGACGAGCAGGACAGCAGGCCCGCGCCGCCGAGTAAGACGCTCGCCCCCGCGCGGAACAGCCTCCGGCGCGGCAGCTCGCTCATCGTGACCCCAATCCGCTTGATCCGCAGCAGTTCTGCTGGTCCTGCTCATCGCGAACTCGGAGCAGACGCGCCCGAATCGGTCGTCAGCGATCGTCGATCAGGGTTCGCAGCTCACGCAGTGCATACCACGGGATGGCTGCCATCCCGAGCGTGATCGCACCGGCGATACCGTAGAAGACCCAGGCCACGGTGTTGTTGTCGACGGCGACCAGGTACGTCGATATTGCGGTCAACAGCGTCGCAACACCCGCCGCGCAGGCGAGTCCCGCAGCGCACCGCAGCCACAGCTGATCGATGGCCTGCGCGTTGGCCGTGGCCGGCTCATCAACGCCCGCAGCCCCTTGCGGCTCATCAGCGTCCGCCGCAGCCCCTTGCGACTCACTCGTCGGGCGGCCGCCGGACTCGGAGGCTGCACCTGGTGCCACCACCTGGAATTTCTCCGTCGGCGCGTCGGCTCCAGCGCCGCGCGCCGGGGCCTGCGGTGGTGTCGCCGCTGCCTGAGGCCGTGACTCGGGGTCGGGTTCCTCCAGTGCAGCGCGACGTGCACGAAGCAGCAGCGGCACCGCCGCCAGGATCACCGCGGCGGAGACCGCGATGACCGTATAGAGAATCCAGGGGGTGCCCGAATCGCTACTGGAGGCGGTGTGTCCCCGGGAAAGGTCGACAAGGGCCACCGTCGCGGCGACGCCAGCCCCCAGGGCTGCCAGCCAGACAGCCGCACAGCTGCCGAGCAGGATCCGGTCTATCCGATCCAGCGCGGCGAGGTCGAAGCTCAGGCTCGGTCGCGAGCGGTCTGCGGTATCAGTGAGGTATGTCATCAGCGTGTTATCTGCCTAGCAACTAGTCTGTGCGGCGTTGTTCGTGTTCGACGACAGTACTGCGCCGTCGCTCGTAGTGATGGAGCAGTTCAGTCGGCTCACCAAGAACAGGCTGGACGCCTGCACAGAACCGACCTCGGATTGCGAGATGGGCGTCACGGTCAGCGACCACGGGATATAGACGTTGCGCTGGGTACGGCTTCGGCCGGACGCATCGACGTAGGTCACAGAGATGATGTCGCCGGGCGCCTTGGTTCCGGTGACCGAGTAGGTCACCTGCCGTGGGCCCGCCCGTGTCGTCGGTGGCGGCGGCGGTGGCGGCGCCTCTTCGACGACCGGCGGCGGCGGCGCCTCCTCGACGACAGGTGGCGGCGGCGGCGGCTGGGTGACCGTTACCGTCTCGGGCGGAGGCGGGGGTGGCGGCTCCTCGGTCGTGGGCGGCGGCGGTGGAGGCGGCGGCCTCGTCGTGGTGAATTCGTCCTGGACCGGCGGAGGCGAACTGGTGCTGGTCTGAGGCGTCGCCAGGTTATCTGTGTCGGTGCGGGTCACCAGTACCGAGACCGAGACGACCAGAGCGACCGCTGCGACGATCGCGACGACGCCGACCACCCACGGCCAGCGCGGCGGGACCGGCGGCTCGCCGACATCGTTTTCGGGGTCGTAGCTGTCGTAGTCGTAGAGCGATGCGTCGGCGGGCAAATACGGGCTGCTGCCGATCTGCTCTGATTCGGGCGCGGAATAGGCCTGGGAGTAATGATCGGTGTCGCTCTGATCGGGTCGGGTGCTCCGGTCGGGTGAGGCGCCGACACCATCTCGCGTGGGTTCATTCGAGGAGGGGCCACCCGGCTCCTCACCTCCTCGGCGATCCGCTCCGCCAGAGTCCCGCCCGGGGGGATTCGGCCCGCTCATCTACGTCTATCCTTCTCGACTGCTTGTCTGACGGCGGTGGTGCCGCAAGAGGACCACGACGCCTGCGCAACAGTACCCAAAGGAGCCAACCGAACAGGACGCACAGCGCGGGTTGCGGGCGAACTCATCTCCTGATTGTGACCTTGTCCGCGACGCGGGCGCCAAGGGAGGGCACCGGCGGCTGCGCAGTGCTTCTCGGAATCAGTGCTTCTCGGCTCCTGTGTGGTACTCGAAAACCAGCCCGGCCACCGTGGCCAGCACGAAGCAGACGCCAGCGACGATCAGCCACGAAAGCCACAGCGCCACACCTACGGCTGTGATGGAGGCTGACAATGCGATGAACACCGGCCACCAGCTATGCGGGGGGTAAAAGCCCAGCTCACCGGCGCCATCGGCGATCTCGGCGTCCTCGTAATCCTCGGGTCGGGTGTCCAGGCGCCGTGCGACGAAGCGGAAGAACGTACCGATGATCATCGTCAGACCGGTGGTCAGCACAAGGGCTGTGGTGCCGGCCCATTCGATGCCACCCTGGGCGTACATCGCCGTCAGAACGCCGTACACGACGGAGGCCAGTGCGAAGAACGCGGTCAGAAACTCGAAGACCCTCGCTTCGATGTGCATGTGCTGTCCTACCTGCTCGCCTGTGGGACCTGCGGCGCCTGCTCTCCGCGGCGGGTGTCGAACGGTTCAGTGGTGATCGCCAGCGGTGGCTGGTTGATCGCCTGGAGCGCCTCCGCGTTCGTCTTCCCCGCGCTGCGCTGGTCGATGTACGCCTTGAAGTCGTTGGGCTCGACCACGCGCAGCTCGAAGTTCATCATCGAGTGATAGGTGCCGCACATCTCCGTGCACCGGCCGACGAAGGCGCCGGTCTGGTTGATCTCACTGACCTGGAAGACATTGTCGGAGTTGTTCTCCGCCGGGTTGGGCAGCACGTCGCGCTTGAAGAGAAACTCTGGCACCCAGAAACCATGGATCACGTCGGCCGCCGCCATTTCGAATTCGATCCGCTTACCGACCGGCAGCACCAGCACCGGGATTTCCGACGATGAGCCGAGCGTCTCGATCTTGTTGAAGTTCAGGTATGTGCGGTCCTCTGGGTTGAGACCGCGGATCGGCCCGACAATCTCCTCACCTTCGCTGTCGACACCCTCGGGCTTGGAGACCATCGTCTCCTTGCGCTCGTTGTCGTCGCCGTCGTAGGTGAAGCTGCCGTCGGCGAAGTCGATACTCTGATAGCCGAACTTCCAGTTCCACTGGAAGGCGGTGACGTCGATCACGACCTCTGGGTTGGGATCCTTGTACAGCATCTTCTCCTGCACCACGATCGTGAAGTAGAACAGCACCGAGATGATCACGAACGGCGCCACGGTGAGGCCCAACTCGAGCGGCATGTTGTAGCCGAACTGACGGGGCAGCTCTTTGTCGTCCTTCTTCTTGCGGTCGAAAACCACCGTCCAGAAGAGCAGGAAGTAGACCAGGGCGCCGACAACGAATGCCGCGATCACCGAGCCGATCCATAATTCACGGTTGAGTTGGGCCTCGGGAGTAATGCCTCTGGGCCAGCCCAGTCCGAGCGCCTCGGACCAGCTACATCCGCTGAGCAGGACCGCAGTCCCACCCAAGAGCACGGACAATGCCACCAACTTCAGGCCGCGAGCGGACACGTTGGCGCCTCCTTGAAGTCAACGGGCGGTCGTTCGACCGGCGGGCGGGCGGACGGCTGCACTGAATACTACGCAGCGTAGACCACCTTGTGGGTGCGGAGCGAAGCGACCGGAGAATGTGTCGGCCGCGGATCTCCGAGTCGGGCGCCGGGCCGGTCCGGGAACGTCGGTCCGATTAGGCATACTGGCGCGGTGTGCGGATTGCTGGCGCTGGTTACGAACCCCTCTCATGGAGGGCAGGAGCACAGGGCCATCGTCGACGCGGTCTCCGGCGCCACCGCCCTGATGCGCCACCGCGGCCCCGATGAGCCCGGGACCTGGAGTGACACCGTAGGGGCTGAAGGTTCGCCGGCCGAAGGCCAGGTCGTACTCGGCTTCAACCGCCTCGCGATCATCGACATCGCCCACAGTCACCAACCGCTGCGCTGGGGACCGGGCGATGCACCGGACCGCTACGTTCTCGTGTTCAACGGGGAGATCTACAACTACTTGGAATTACGTGAAGCGCTGCGGTCCGAATTCGGCGCGGTCTTCCACACCGACGGCGACGGCGAGACGATCCTGGCCGCCTACCACTATTGGGGCACCGAGGCGCTGCGGCGGCTACGCGGCATGTTCGCTTTCGCGTTGTGGGACAGCGTCGAGCAGGAATTGTTCTGCGCGCGGGATCCCTTCGGCATCAAACCGCTGTTCATGGCTACCGGGCCTGGTGGCACCGTGGTGGGCAGCGAGAAGAAGTGCCTTCTGGAGGTGGCCGATCTACTGGCCCTAGATCTGGCCATCGACGAACGCGCCGTCCAGCACTACACAGTGCTGCAGTACGTGCCAGAGCCAGAGACCCTGCACCGGGGTATCCGCAGGCTGGAGTCGGGCAGTTATGCGCGCTTGCGGCCCGGCGGGCAGCCGAAGGTGACCCGCTACTTCACGCCGCACTTCGATGCCGTGCCCTTCGCCGCGGGCTCCGCGCCGGGATCGTCACGACCCAACGAGCAGCGCCGCTATGACGAGATCACCGCGGTGCTCGAGGACTCGGTCGCCAAACACATGCGCGCCGACGTGACGGTTGGGGCGTTTCTCTCCGGCGGAATCGACTCGACGGCCATCGCGGCACTGGCGATGCGACAC
The DNA here is from genome assembly GCF_049608025.1 of Mycobacterium sp. Classification (GTDB taxonomy): domain Bacteria; phylum Actinomycetota; class Actinomycetes; order Mycobacteriales; family Mycobacteriaceae; genus Mycobacterium. Next base: position 44,542 of record NZ_JBMYXC010000014.1, read on the forward strand.
AACCCGAGGTTGATCACGTTTACCACTGGCTTCGAACGCGAAGGGTTCTCTGAGGTCGACGTCGCCGTCGCATCCGCCGAAGCCATCGGCGCCCGACATGTCACCAAGGTCGTCAGTCAGGCGGAGTTCGTCGCCGCGCTTCCCGAAATCGTCTGGTACCTGGATGAACCCGTCGCCGACCCCGCTCTGGTACCGCTGTTCTTCGTGGCCCGCGAGGCACGTAAACACGTCAAGGTCGTCTTGTCGGGGGAAGGCGCCGACGAATTGTTCGGCGGCTACACGATCTATCGGGAGCCTTTGTCGCTGAAACCGTTTGACTACCTGCCCCGTGGGCTTCGCAAGTCCGTTGCCAAGATGGCCGGGCCGCTGCCGGAGGGAATGCGGGGCAAAGGCTTGCTGCACCGCGGTTCGCTCACCCTGGAAGAGCGTTACTACGGCAATGCGAGGAGCTTCTCCGACGAACAACTGCGCGCGGTGTTGCCACGATTCCGCGACGACTGGATCCACACCGACGTCACCGCGCAGGTATACGCACAGTCGAAAGGCTGGGATCCCGTCGCTCGCATGCAGCACATCGACCTGTTCACCTGGTTGCGCGGCGATATCCTCGTCAAGGCCGACAAGATGACGATGGCCAATTCACTGGAATTGCGGGTCCCGTTCCTGGACCCCGAAGTGTTCGCGGTGGCTTCACGACTGCCCTACGACCAGAAGATCACCCGGGCCACCACGAAATATGCGTTGCGGCGGGCACTGGCGCCCATCGTGCCCGCGCATGTACTCAATCGACCCAAGCTGGGCTTCCCCGTGCCGATCCGGCACTGGCTGCGCGCCGGGGAGCTGTTGGACTGGTCGTACTCGATGATCGGCGCTTCCGCGGCCGGCGACCTGATCGACCTGGGCGCAGTTCGGTCGATGTTGGACGAACACCGAAGCGGAGCAACCGACCACAGCCGCCGACTCTGGACCATGCTGATCTTCATGCTATGGCATGCGATCTTCGTCGAGGGAAGTGTGACGCCCGAGATCAGCGAACCGAGCTACCCCGTACAACTCTGACGCGCGCTGAGGGCTCTGGTGAGTCGTTGGGAGTCGGCTATCTGTCGGCGCCAAGCGCCTCGGCAATCTCCCTGCCCGCCTCAGCGCCGTACGCGTCGCTCAGTCGCTGCACGGCAGAATCGCGGTCCCAGGCCCACTCCTGGGGGCCCGGCGCCTCCAGCACCAGGGTCGCCACCAGTGATGCCAGTTGCGCTGCCCGCTCCAGCGACAAACCAGCGTCGCGCCCGGTGAGGAACCCGGCGCGGAACGCGTCGCCGATACCGGTCGGATCCTCCTTGTGCGTCTCGGGCACCACGTCGACGTGGATGAACGTCCCATCGCGACCGACGAGGTCCACGCCATTCTCGCCCAGCGTGGTGATGCGCATCTCGATCTGCGTCATCACTTCGGCCTCCGACCACCCGGACTTCTGCAGCAACAAATCCCATTCGTAGTCGTTGGTGAACAGGTACGTGGCGCCATCGATCAGCCGGCGGATTTCCTCACCGGACAGCCGGGCCAACTGCTGGCTCGGGTCGGCGGCAAAGGCCAGGCCCAGTGACCGGCATTCCTCGGTATAGAGGAACATGGCTTCCGGGTCGTTCGCGCCAATAATCACGAGATCCGCTGCACCAGTGGCAGATACGACATCGGCCAACTTGATATCGCGGGCCTCCGACATTGCCCCCGGATAGAACGAGGCGATCTGGGCCATGTCCACGTCGGTGGTGCACACGAATCTGGCCGTGTAGGCCGACTTCGATACCAGCACGCTGTCGCAGTTCACGCCGTGCGAGGTGAGCCATTGCCGATATTCGTCGAAATCTCTGCCGACCGCCCCAACCAGCGTCGGACGGCCACCCAGCACACCCATGGCAAAGGCCATGTTTCCCGCGACGCCTCCGCGATGCACCACCAGGTCATCGACGAGAAAGCTCAGCGACACCTTCTGGAGGTGGTCAGCGAGGAGTTGCTCGGAGAACCGACCCGGAAACCGCATCAAATGGTCGGTTGCGATCGATCCGGTCACCGCGATGGCCACAGGAGTCCGCCCTTCATGTGTCGTCGATACCCGTCCTGGTTTCACCCTCCTGTGCTCGACGAATCGCACGGAGAACGCCGTTCACCCTACTGTCGGCCACTTCGCTGATCCCGTGTCGGCCCCCCGGATCGTCCCGCCGACCCGGCGGGCACCACCGTCAGTTGCGCTAACCTGCCTACAAGTACCCACGCGGCCAATCTGAATGCCAGAGAATCCGACCGACCTCCCTGGGAGCAACTTTATGACTGGTCCGTACCCGCCCCAATACGGCGCTGGACCGGTCGGCCCGCAACCACAACCGCAACCACAACCGGGGTATCCGGATTCCTTCGTCCAGTCCTATCCCTCGGCTCCCTCGGCGCAGCCCTACCCGGACGGCGGCATCAACGCGACATACCCGGGAATGCTTCCGCCGCCAGTTCCATATCCGCACCGCAATCGCCGCAGGTGGATCATCGCGGCAATCGTCGCGCTGGCCGTCGTCACGGTAGTCGGCGTGATCGCCGCGGTAGCGCTCACCGGCGGCCGGGACGAGCAGCGCTCCGACGCGTTGTTGACCGAGTCCTCGGCGCAAGTCGCCATTCAGAGCTATCTCGACGCGTTGTCCAACGGCGATGACGAGACCGTGGCCCGCAACACCCTCTGCGGACTGTTTGACGCCGCCAAGGAGCGCCGGGCCGATCTCGCGCTCGCCGATCTGTCCAGTGAGGCGTTCCGCAGGCAGTACAGCGTCGCCGAGGTGACCTCGATCGACAAGTTGGTTGCCTGGTCACCCACGCAGGCACAGGTGCTGTTCACCATGCGGGTAGAGCCAGGGCGCGGCGCCCGGGGGAACCAGCCGCAGGAGGAGGAAGAGCAGGCCATCGCCCAATTGCTGTCGATCGACGATGAGATTCTGGTGTGCTCTTACCTGCCGCGAACCACGGGTCGGTTCTGACCAGGCAGCGTCAGCGGGCCCAGGGCACTCAGTTGAAGGAGTCGCCACAGGCGCATGAGCCGCTGGCGTTCGGGTTGTCGATCGTGAAGCCCTGCTTCTCGATGGAGTCGACGAAATCGATGCTGGCGCCCTGTACATAGGGGGCGCTCATCCGATCCACCGTGAGCGCCACACCACCGAACTCCACGGTCAAGTCTCCATCGAGAGTGCGGTCGTCGAAGAACAGGTTGTATCGCAGCCCAGCACACCCGCCGGGCTGCACTGCCATCCGCAGCGCCAGATCATCACGGCCCTCTTGGTCCAGCAGTGCCTTGGCCTTGGCGGCCGCGGCATCGGTCAGGAGCACGCCGTGCGCCTCGGTAGCCTGGTCAGCCTGCGCTGCCGATTCTTCCTGAAGAGTCATGGAATCTCCTGTGTGGACGTATGTGGGTGGAAGCGCCCCTACCCATCGGTCGGATGGAACGGACTGCTGCAGATGAGCTCCACATGGACAACGGTACCCTGTTGCACCCGTATTCCCCATCGCTCACCAGGCCATCGCTCACCAGGCCGAGGCCACCGAGGATGCCAGACCGGTGAGCTGGTTGGCCGCATCCTCGATTGCGCGTTGCACCGACCCGGCGTGGTCGGTGAGGGAGAACGCCGCGGCGATACCGGCCGCCGCCACCGCGGATTCGTCCAAAGTCACCTGGCCTGCCAGTACCAACAGTGGAACCTGCTGCGAGCGCGCCCCGGCGGCCAGCGCGCTGACCACCTTGCCGTGCAGAGATTGATCGTCGAGGCGTCCTTCTCCGGTGATGATCATGTCTGCCGAGGCGACATCGGCGGGAAGTCCGGTGTGCTCGGCGATGATCGCCGCCCCGGATTCCCGGCGCCCGCCCAGTGCGATCAGGGCCGCGCCGATGCCTCCGGCGGCACCCGCCCCGCGGTCGTCGCTGACTCGGCGGCCGGCGAATAGCTGAAGTTCCTCGGCCCACGCCTGCAGGCGGCCCTCGAGGATCGCGACCGAGCCCGGGTCGGCGCCTTTTTGCGGCCCAAACACCGCCGCAGCACCCATCGGGCCCAGAAGCGGGTGCTCGACGTCGCTGGCAGCGATGAGCTCGACCCCGGCGAGCAGCTTCCGCGCGGCAGACAGACCGCCCATCGCCTCGACCATGCCCCGGCCGCCGTCCGTGCAGCTGCTGCCTCCGAGACCGACGACGATTCGGGCAGCGCCGGCTTCTCGGGCGGCGGCGATGATCTGACCGACTCCCCTGCTGTGCGCGTCGAGCGCGGTGCGCACCGTCGGCGGGCCGCCCAGGAGCGCGAGACCGCAAGCCTGCGCGCACTCGATGTAGGCGGTAACCGGTGGGTCCGGGACGAGCACCCACCGTGCCGCCACCTCGTCCGCCAACGGTCCGCTGACCTGCACGGTGTGCACTTCGCCAAGCCGACCCGCCAGCACCTCCACGAACCCGGGTCCCCCGTCGGACTGCGGGGCGAGAATGAGTCGGTCCAAGCTGCGCGAACTGCGCCAGCCCCGGGCGATCGACTGGGCTGCCTGCACGGCGGTGAGGCTGTCGCCGAAGCAGTCCGGAGCTATCAGCACGGTGCGGGCGGCGCCCCGGTCGGCGTCGGTGTCGCTGCCCGCCATCGCGGCAGACTTCATTCCCGCAGACTAGGGCCTCCGGCGCCGAACCGCATGCGGGGACGGGTTGGCCTCGCCGGTCCGCCGACAGGGCCGGCGAAGTAACCTGGCAGTGTGAAATTGCTGGGCCGCAAGAAAGACGATTCCGAGGGTTCACGGGATGACGGGGGTGCTGGGGACGAAGGGCACCAAATGCCCACCGACTCCGCCGATGGCACGCCTGCCCGCTCGTCCAACCAACGCGCGACCACGGCCCCCAAGGGCAAGCCGACGCCGAAGCGCAGTGCGGCGAGCCGCAAGCGCGGCCCGGTCGCGCCCGCCCCGTTGACTAGCGCAGAGGCACGGCGACGCCGCAAGGCACTGGGCGGCCCGAAGCTGTCCCGCGAGGAGAAGAAGGCGCAGCGCGCGGAGCGTCGCACGACCATGTCGGAGCGCCGGGAGCGGATGATGTCCGGTGAGGCCGCCTACCTGCTGCCCCGGGACCAGGGACCGGTGCGCCGCTATGTGCGCGACGTGGTGGATTCGCGGCGCAATCTGCTCGGCCTGTTCATGCCGTCGGCACTCGGCCTGGTCTTTGTCATGCTGGCGGTGCCCTCGGTACAGGTGCAGCAACTGTTATCACCGGCAATGCTCGTGCTGGTGTTGATCATGGTCATCGACGGCTTCGTGCTGGGGCGCAAGGTCAACCGGCTGGCGGACGAGAAGTTCGGAGAAGACAGCGAGTCCGGTTGGAAGCTTGGCTTCTACGCCGCCAGCCGTGCCTCGCAATTGCGCCGGATGCGCGCACCGCGGCCTCAGGTCGAACGCGGCACCCGCGTCGTGTGACGCCGTCAGTGACGCACTTTCCCGCGATTTCCCCGCCTGATGCGCCCGCCGCGGCCGCCGCCCGGGATCGGCAGGCTACGTTGACCAAGCCCCCCGGCGCGCTGGGCCGCCTTGAAGAACTCTCCGTCTGGGTGGCGGCATGTCAGGGCACCTGCCCCCCAAAGCAATTCGAGCGGGCACGGGTGGTGGTGTTCGCCGGGGATCACGGTGTGTCCGCCGTAGGTGTGTCCGCGTACCCCGCCGAAATCACGGCCGCGATGGTGGCGAACTTCGGCGCCGGTGGCGCTGCGGTCAACGTGCTCGCCGCCTTAGCGGGCGCCGGAGTCCGAGTCGTCGATATCGCAGTCGACACTGCCGAACCGCTGACCCCCTCGATCGGCTCCCACAAGATACGGCGCGCCAGCGGAAACATCGCCAACACCGACGCCTTGACGGCCGATGAGGTGATCGAAGCGGTCGATGCCGGGCGACAGGTCGCCGACGAGGAGGTGGACGCCGGGGCCGATCTGCTGATCGCCGGCGACATGGGGATCGCGAACACCACGCCCGCGACCGCGCTCATCGCTGCACTCACCGAAACTGAGCCGGTCGCCGCGGTCGGCAGAGGCACCGGAATCGATGACGCCGGTTGGGCGCGCAAGACCGCCGCGGTTCGCGACGCCCTGTACCGGGCACGCGGGCTCTCCGCCGATCCTATTGCGTTGCTGAGGATTTGCGGTGGTGCGGACCTGGCGGCAATCACCGGATTCTGCGCGCAGTCTGCGGTGCGGCGCACCCCCGTGCTGCTGGACGGCGTCGTGGTGACGGCCGCAGCGCTGGCGGCCGAACGACTTGCGCCCGGCGCGAAACAGTGGTGGCGTGCCGGGCACCGCTCGACCGAGCCCGCGCATTCGCTGGCGCTGCGCGACCTGGAATTGGATCCCATTGTCGACCTCGGCATGCGCCTGGGCGAAGGGACCGGAGCGTTGGTTGCGCTACCGGTCCTGCGCGCCGCTGTAGGCACTCTTGCATCGATGGCAACTTTCGAAGAAGCTGGTATCGATACATGATCCGTTCTGTCGCAGGCGCTTTCGCGCTAGCGACGGTTTTGCCCACCCCGGCAGCGGTCAAAACGAGCGTTGGCCGAGGCGTGTTGACCGCGCTTCCGGTCGCCGGAGTGGCGCTGGGCGCACTGACCGCCGCGGTGCTGTGGATCGGCACGCAGGCGTTCGGCGACGGCAGCGCACTGGCGGGGGTGCTGGCGGTGGCAGCGCTGATTGCGACCACCCGCGGCCTGCACATCGACGGCCTGTCGGACACTGCCGACGCGCTCGGTTGCTATGGCCCGCCGGAGCGGGCGTTGGCCGTGATGCGCGATGGCTCGGCGGGGCCGTTCGGTGCCGCCGCCGTGGTCGTGACGATCCTGCTGCAGGCCCTCGCCTTCGCGCACACCAACTGGCTGGCGGTGCTTGTCGCGGTTGCCGCCGGCCGGGTGGCCGCTGTGGCCGCGTGCCGCCGATCGGTTCCGGCGGCCGTCGGCAGCGTCTTGGGCGGGCGAGTCGCGGGCACCCAGCCCCTCTGGATAGTCGGCGCCTGGACGCTCGCGGTGACCGCCATGGCAATCCCCGCGTGTGCGCACCGCTGGCAGGGTCCACTGGTGGTGCTCATCGCGCTCACGTGCAGCGTCGCACTGGTTGCACACTGCGTGCGCAGATTCGGCGGCATCACCGGCGATGTGCTGGGCGCCGCGGTCGAGGTGACGACCACGGTCGCCGCGGTCGGGATGGCGATCGGCTAGAAACGGCTCAACTGAGCCGAGCCATCCACCCATGCGTGTCGGCAAAGGTGCCACGCTGGATGCCGGTGAGCGTGTCGCGCAGCGCCATGGTGATCTCGCCAGGCTCACCATCAGCGATGGTGAATTCGCCAGCCGAATCCCCGAGGCCGTGCTTGACGTGGGACACCGGGGTGATGACCGCCGCGGTACCACAGGCGAATACCTCGGTGATCTCACCTGCAGCAGCCTTCTTCTGCCATTCGTCGACATCGATCTTGCGTTCTTCGACCGTGAAGCCTGCATCAGAAGCCAACTGCAGCAACGAATCCCGGGTGATGCCCGGCAGGAGTGAGCCAGATAGCTCGGGCGTCACCAGACGGGCGGTGCCCCCGCTGCCGAACACGAAGAACAGGTTCATGCCGCCCATTTCCTCGACATATCTGCGTTCGATCGCGTCCAGCCACACCACCTGATCACAGCCTTGGCCGGCGGCCTCGGCCTGCGCCAGCAGCGAGGCGGCGTAGTTCCCGCCGAACTTGGCCGCTCCGGTACCGCCGGGGCTGGCCCGCACGTACTCAGTGGACAACCACACGCTGACAGGCTTGATGCCGCGGGGGAAGTAGGCACCCGCTGGTGACCCGATCACGAGGTAGCGATACTCGTTGGCCGGACGAACACCCAGGCCGGGCTCGGTGCCGAAGATGAACGGCCGCAGATACAACGATTCCTCGCCGCCGGGAGGTGGGACCCACGACTCGTCTACGGCGATCAATCTTCGCAGCGACTCGATGAACAACTCCGGCGGCAACTCTGGAATGGCCAGTCGCCGCGCCGACGTCCGCAGTCGAGCAGCGTTGGCTTCGGGCCGGAAAGACACAATGGCGCCGTCGGTCCAGCGATAAGCCTTCAATCCTTCGAAGACTTCCTGCGCGTAGTGCAGAACGATCGCCGACGGATCGAGTTCTATCGGGCCGTAGGGAAGGACTTTCGCGTCGTGCCACCCCTGATCGACGGTGTAGTCGATCGAGACCATGTGGTCGGTGTGGAACATGCCGAATCCTGGATTCGACAGGATCTCGGTCCGCACCTCGTCGCTCGCCGGATTCGCGTTGCGCTCGACGGTGAACTCGAGGCCTTCAGTCATGACCGAGATTGTATAGCCGCCAAGCCCGGTGATCATTGGCTGCCCGACAGCCTCCGACGTGGCTGCTCATCGAGTCCGCGGGTCGATGAACGGGGGCTTGACCACTTCGCAGCCGACCATGCGGCCGCGCACGTCGACGACTACCTGTTGCCCGTCGGCGACCTCGGCCGCACTGTCGAGCAGGGCCAGCGCGATACCGGCTTTCAGTGTCGGAGAGAACGTTCCCGATGTGGTGATCCCGATCGGTGTGGGATCGTCTTGGGCTCCCTCGCTGCCTTGAGCGCTGCCAAGAACGGTGAGACCCTCGCGCAAGACGCCGCGTCCGGTCGCCCGCAATCCGCGCAGCGTCCGCCGGGGTCCGGCTTCCTTCTCGGCGAGCAGCGCCGCGCGACCCCAGAACCTATCCTTGCGCCATCCGACCGCCCAGCCGCACCGCGCCTGCAGCGGTGAGATGTCCGGGGACAACTCGTGTCCGTGCAGCGGATAGCCCATCTCGGTGCGAAGGGTGTCACGCGCGCCGAGTCCGGCCGGTTCGCCGCCGGCCGCGGCGACCGCCTCGACCAGTGCGTCGAACAGCGGCACGGCCTGATCCCACAGTGGCAGCAACTCGTAGCCGTGCTCCCCGGTGTAGCCGGTACGGCATACCCGCACGTCAACGCCGCCGAACGCCGCGTCGGCGTAGGCCATGTAGTCCATCTCGGTGGGCAGACCCAGGCTTCCGACGACCTCGGCTGACTTCGGGCCCTGCACTGCCAGCACGGCGCGTGAGCGGTGCTCGTCGGTGATGGTCAGGCCTGCAGGCGCGCGCCCCTGCAGCGCAGCGACGACCGCGGCCGTGTTCGCCGCGTTGGGGACCAGGAAGATCTCGTCGTCGGAGACGTAGTAGGCGATCAGGTCGTCGATCACGCCGCCCGAGTCGGTGCAGCACAGCGTGTACTGCGCCTTTCCCGGACCGATGCGACCCAGGTCGTTGGTGAACGCGGAGTTCACGAACTCTGCCGCCCCCCGACCCTGCACCAGCGCCTTCCCGAGATGGCTCACGTCGAAAAGACCGACCGTCGTTCGGGTGGCGGTGTGCTCGGAGACCGTACCGGCATAGGACACCGGCATGAGCCAGCCGCCGAACTCGGCGAAGCTCGCACCGAGTTCGCGATGACGGTGCTCCAATGGGCCCTGCTTTGGGTTGTCACTCACGGCACACCACACTAGTGGCCCATTAGGGTGATTCCTCGTGAGCACACCAGCCGGTTACCAGTCCCCCGCCGTCACCGTCGCGAGCACGCTACCCAAGCGCAGGGTTGCCTCCTCGGTACTGATCGTGCCCGTTGTGGCGGCCGCCGACGACGTCGATAGCGCTGACGCCAGAGCCACCGTGGTCGCCAATCCGTATCTGGACGCCGAGGCCGTCGGGGAGATCGAGGTCGCCCTGGAGGCGCTCGACGCCAAGGGCGGCGCCGAGCAGTTGACCCGGGTGGTGGCGCCGTCGCTGCCGTTCGACAGCGTGCTGGCCGTGGGACTCGGCAAGCGTCGCGACGAATGGCCGGCCGAGATGATCCGCCGGGCTGCCGGTGCGGCCGCGCGCTCGCTGAGCGGGGTCGAGACCGCGTTCACCACGCTGTCGGATATCGACTTGGAGGCGGCCATCGAGGGGCTGATTCTGGGCGCCTACCGGTTCACCGAGTTTCGCAGCGCCAAAACTGCTCCGAAGGACCCGGGATTGCGCAAGATCACCGCGCTCACACCCGACACGAGGTCGCCAACCAAGGAGGCGGCGGCTCGGGCCGAGGCGATAGGAACTGCCGTCGCGACTGCTCGAGACTTCGTGAACACCCCGCCCAGCCACCTACATCCGGTCGAATTCGCCAAGCGCGCAAAAGCGTTGGGAGATAGCGCCGGATTGGAGGTCGAGGTGCTCGATGACAAGACCCTCGCCAAGCAGGGTTACGGCGGGATCATCGGCGTGGGCAAGGGGTCGTCCCGGCCGCCCCGACTCGTACGGCTGAAGTACAAGGGGGCCAAGAGCAAGAGCGCAAGGAAGGTGGCGCTGGTCGGCAAGGGAGTCACCTTCGACACCGGCGGCATCTCGATCAAGCCAGCCGCCAACATGCACCACATGACCTCGGACATGGGCGGTGCTGCCGCCGTCATCGCAACGGTGGTGCTGGCGGCCCGACGACGGCTGCCGATCGACGTGGTTGCGACCGTGCCGATGGCCGAGAACATGCCGTCGTCCACCGCGCAGCGGCCCGGCGATGTGTTGACTCAATACGGTGGAATCACCGTCGAGGTGCTCAACACCGACGCCGAGGGACGACTGATCCTGGCTGACGCGATTGTGCGGGCCTGCGAAGACGGCCCCGACTACTTGATCGAGACTTCGACCCTGACGGGCGCCCAGATGGTGGCGCTGGGTTCTCGCACCCCCGGCGTGATGGGCAGCGACGAGTTCCGCGACCGCGTCGCCGAGATCTCTCAGGGCATCGGCGAGAACGCCTGGGCGATGCCACTTCCCGAGGAGTTGAAGGACGACCTCAAGTCCACGGTGGCTGACCTGGCCAATGTGAGCGGTTCTCGCTTCGCGGGCATGCTGGTTGCCGGCACCTACCTGCGGGAGTTCGTCGCCGAAGGCGTCCAGTGGGCGCATATTGACGTCGCGACCCCCGCGTACAACTCGGGCGGGCCATGGGGCTACACGCCGAAAGGCGGCACCGGGGTACCGACGCGCACCATGTTCGCAGTACTGGAAGACATCAGCGAGAACGGCTAGCGCGTCCGATCTGGAGTTGCTCAGGCTCACCAATCCAGTGATGGGGGCCGGTTGGCAAGCTTTTGAACGATCCACTGGTTGAGCGACACGTGCTGCTCGGCAGCCTCGATCGTCAACCGCGCATGCAATTCCTGTGACGTGCGAACGAGGAAGGTCCCGCTGAAGTTGTGCTCGGTGAGCGGTGTTGGCGGCTCGCCGCCGAACAACTCGTCCATCTGCACAAGGTCTTCGCTCACTGCCTTCTCGGCGCAGGCCATAGCCTCAGGCGCGGTGGGCGCCGAGCCTGACACACGCGGTAACTCCAGGCAGCGGGCGACGTACTGCCCGCTTCTGGACGACCATTCGACACGATAGGTGTAGCGGATGGCCTCTGCTGGCCCCGGAGCTGGCACACCTCAACGCTAACTCGATCCGAGGCCCGCATGGATCACCAATCGCGCTCATAGCCTCGACATTCACATCCAGCACAGGCGACACCGGAGCAGGCCGGTGGTCAAACTCCGAAAGCGATATCGCATGCGATATCGCTTCCGCCGGAGCACCTGAGTCCGGGTGAGGGCAAGACCCCCGCCCCGCAAGACCAACGTTGCGGCCCGCAAGACCAACGTTGCGGCCCGCATGACAGCGCCGCGAGCGGACGCTAACTATCGGCCATCGAACCTATCGGCCATCGAACTCCTCACGCTGGGCGCGCTTGCGCTCGATCCGCTGTCGTGCGTCGTAGTCGCGCATGCGTTTCGGGTAGCCGATTTTCTGGACGTCGTACACCGGAATCTTGAGGCGGTCGGACAGGCGCCGAGCCCCGGAGTCTCCTCCAGCCCTGCGCCGCGTCCACTCGCCGTCAGCCGCGACCAGGACGACGGTGACCTCGGTGACCGTTGTCTTCGGCTCGATAAAGGCCTCCACGCCACGGTGCTCGGCCACCCACTTCCGTAGGTAACGAAGGTCTGCTGCCGGGTCGCTGGTGCCGGTACCACCGCCGCCGCGCCGGCGACGAAGCTTGTCGAACAGTCCCACCTGGGTTTGCTCCTTCCGGCCTACGTTCGCTGGTTTTTGCCTCTTTCGATAGTGCCAGAGCGGCGAGTACCCGCGTCTACGAGGAAACGCGACGGTAGTCATGACAGGATGGGCGGCGACACTTCAACCACCTGCGACTGACCGTGCAAGGGAGCCACGACATATGGCCATCTCCGTTCAGATGCCCGCACTCGGCGAGAGCGTTACCGAGGGGACCGTCACCCGTTGGCTCAAGCAAGAGGGTGACACAGTCGAGGAGGATGAGCCCTTACTGGAGGTCTCGACCGACAAGGTGGACACCGAGATCCCCTCCCCGGCCGCCGGTGTGCTGACGAAGATCGTCGCCCAGGAGGACGACACCGTGGAGGTCGGCGGCGAGTTGGCGGTCATCGGCGACGCCGGTGCCGACGCCGACCGCGACAGTGGCGGCGGCGGCGCCGCCACGGAGCCCGAAGCGCAGGCCGAACCCGAGCCGGAGCCCGAACCCGAACCGAAGGCCGCTGCCAGCCCCCCGGAGTCTGCGAGTTCAGCGGGTTCGTCCACTCCGGTGCTGATGCCAGAATTGGGCGAGTCCGTCACCGAGGGAACCGTGACCCGCTGGCTGAAAAAAGTCGGCGACAGCGTCGCGGTCGATGAACCGCTGGTCGAGGTCTCGACCGACAAGGTAGACACCGAGATCCCTTCACCGGTCGCCGGCACGCTGCTGTCCATCACCGCAGAGGAGGACGACACCGTCGAGGTGGGCGGCGAGATGGCCAAGATCGGCGAAGCCGCCAGCGCCGGCGCACCCGCACCGGAGCCGGAACCGGCGCCCGCGCCCCAATCGGCACCCAAGCCGGCACCCAAGCCCGAGCCAAAACCCGAGCCAAAACCCGCAGCGGCGCCCAAGCCGGAACCCAAACCCGAACCCACGCCGGCCGCGGCCGAGGTGACCTCGGGTGGCGACGGCAGCCCGTACGTCACCCCACTGGTGCGCAAGTTGGCCACCGAGAACAGCGTGGACCTCGCCAAAGTCAAGGGCACCGGAGTCGGCGGACGCATCCGCAAACAAGATGTGCTCGCAGCCGCCGAGAAGACGCCCGCGCCCGCCGCCCAAGCTCCCGCCGCGCCGTCGGAGCCCGCGAAGGCGGCACCGGCTCCAGACGCAGCGCTGGCTCATCTGCGCGGAACCACGCAGAAGGCCAATCGGATTCGTCAGATCACCGCGAAGAAGACGCGCGAATCGCTGCAGACAACAGCGCAATTGACGCAGACCCACGAAGTCGACATGACCAAGATCGTGTCCCTGCGGGCGAAGGCGAAGACGAAGTTCGCCGAGCGCGAGGGCGTCAACCTCACCTATCTGCCGTTCATCGCCAGGGCCGTGATCGACGCTTTGAAGATCCATCCGAACGTCAATGCCAGCTACAACGAGGACGCCAAGGAGATCACCTACTACGACTCTGAGCACCTCGGCTTTGCCGTCGACACTGAGCAGGGTTTGCTTTCACCGGTGATCAAGAACGCCGGGGACCTGTCCCTGGGGGGGCTGGCGCGAGCCATCGGGGACATCGCGGCCAGGGCCCGCTCCGGCGACCTCAAGCCCGACGAGCTGTCCGGCGGTACCTTCACCATCACCAACATCGGCAGCCAGGGCGCGCTGTTCGACACCCCGATCCTGGTTCCGCCGCAGGCGGCGATGCTGGGAACCGGTGCCATCGTCAAGCGGCCGCGGGTGATCGTCGACGAGTTCGGCAATGAGTCGATCGGTGTGCGGTCGGTGTGCTACCTGCCGCTGACCTATGACCACCGCCTGATCGACGGCGCCGATGCCGGTCGCTTCGTCACCACGATCAAACGTCGACTTGAAGAAGGCGCGTTCGAGGCAGATCTGGGTCTTTAGGCAACTGTGTCGACGCCATCAGATCCAGTCATCGCTGTTGCGGGGTCTTCCGGTCTGATCGGTACCGCGCTGGTCTACGCGCTGCGCGCCACCGATCGCCGGGTACTGCGCATCGTGCGACGGGCACCGTCGAACGCCGATGATGTGTACTGGAATCCAGACAGTGGCGAGTTCGATCCGAGCGCGCTGCACGGCGTGGACGCCGTAGTCAATCTGTGTGGGGTGAACGTCGGCCAGAAGCGATGGTCCGGCGCGTTCAAACAGAGCCTGCGCGACAGCCGTATCGGCCCCACCGAGGTGCTGTCCAGCGCGGTCGTCGACGCGGGGGTTCCCGTCCTGATCAACGCGAGCGCTGTCGGCTACTACGGCGATACCGGCAGCCATCCGGTCGACGAGAGCGCCGCTCCCGGACAGAACTTCCTCGCCAAGCTCACGGTGGACTGGGAGGCTGCGACCGCGCGGGCGGTGCAGGCCGGCGTACGGGTGGTGTTGACCCGCACCGGCCTGGTGATGGCACCGTCAGGTGGCGTCCTGAGCAAACTCAAACCGCTGTTCTCGCTGGGCTTGGGCGCACGACTGGGCAACGGTCGCCAGTACCTGCCCTGGATCAGCCTCGAAGACCAAGTTCGCGCATTGCTGTTCGCGATCACCCACGATGACCTGGCCGGACCGGTTAACTTCACCGGGCCTGCGCCGGTCACCAACGCCGAGTTCACCACCGCACTCGGGCGCACCGTGAATCGCCCGACTCCGTTGATGGTCCCTGGCTTCGCACTGAGCACAGTGCTCGGCGAGTTCGCTGACGAGGGTCTGCTGGGCGGCCAGCGTGCGATTCCCGCGGCGCTGGAGCGCACAGGTTTCCAGTTCCACCACAACACCATCGGCGAGGCGCTCACTTTCGCCACCGCCCGCACAGGCGATTGACGTAGTCAACGAGTAGCGTCGTCTACATGGCGGCGTCGATCCGGTCGGGAAGCGCACCCATTCAGGTCCGACGACTCGGCACCCTCGGCTATCAGGCGGCTTGGGATCTGCAGCGCGAGCTTGCCGATGCCCGCGCCGCGGGCGGTCCCGATACCTTGCTGCTGCTCCAGCATCCACCGGTGTACACCGCGGGTCGGCGCACCCTGACCCATGAACGTCCCGCAGACGGCACGCCGGTCATCGAAACCGACCGCGGCGGCAAGATCACCTGGCACGGCCCCGGGCAATTGGTCGGATATCCGATAGTCGGACTTGCCGAACCGCTCGACGTCGTGCAATTCGTCCGACGACTTGAGGATTCGTTGATCGCGGTATGTGCCGATCTGGGCCTTCCGACGGGGCGGGTCGAGAGCCGGTCCGGGGTGTGGGTCGCCGGCGATACCGGCCGACCCGCGCGCAAGATCTGCGCGATCGGCGTCAGAGTAGCCCGGGCCACCACGTTGCACGGATTCGCGCTGAACTGCGACTGCGACCTCAGCGCGTTCGGATCTATCGTGCCGTGCGGCATCGCCGATGCCGGGGTGACGTCGCTGAGCGCAGAACTGGGCCGCCACGTGGGTGTCGAGCACGTGGTCGACCGGGTCGCCGACGCCGTGTGTGACGCGCTCGATGGTCGACTACCCAGTGTCGGTATCCCCACGGCCACCTCAGCGCACACGCAGTAGAATCGTTGAAGTGAGCGTCGACCCCGGTAACCGCAAACTGCTGCGACTCGAGGTCCGCAACGCGCAGACACCGATCGAGCGTAAGCCGCCGTGGATCAAGACTCGAGCCAAGATGGGCCCCGAATACACCGCACTGAAATCGCTGGTGCGCCGCGAGGGTCTCCATACCGTGTGCGAGGAAGCCGGCTGTCCCAACATCTTCGAGTGCTGGGAAGACCGCGAAGCCACGTTCCTGATCGGCGGCGAACAGTGCACCCGGCGCTGCGACTTCTGCCAGATCGACACCGGCAAGCCGGCCGAACTGGACCGTGACGAGCCGCGGCGGGTGGCCGAGAGTGTGCAGGCGATGGAGTTGCGCTACGCCACTGTCACGGGTGTGGCCCGGGACGATCTAGCCGACGGCGGCGCCTGGCTGTACGCCGAGACGGTCCGTCAGATCAAGGCAGTCAACCCGAGCACCGGCGTGGAGTTGCTAATACCCGACTTCAACGCCGAACCCGAGATGCTCGACCAAGTCTTCGAGTCGCGCCCGGAAGTGTTGGCGCACAACATCGAGACAGTACCGCGCATCTTCAAACGGATACGCCCCGGTTTCCGCTACGAACGCAGCCTTTCGGTGATCACGATGGCCCGTAATTCTGGATTGGTGACCAAGAGCAACCTGATCCTCGGAATGGGCGAGACGCCCGAAGAAGTGCGCACCGCGCTGCGGGATCTCCACGAGGCCGGTTGCGACATCGTCACCATCACCCAGTACCTGCGCCCGTCGACGCGCCACCACCCGGTCGAGCGGTGGGTGCATCCCGACGAGTTCGTCGAGCACGAGCGTTACGCGGCGTCGCTGGGTTACGCCGGCGTGCTGGCCGGACCACTGGTCCGCTCCTCGTATCGGGCAGGCAGGTTGTACACCCAAACCGTCGCGTCCCGAACCGGCGGAGTCGCGACGGCGGCGACATCAGACTCCGTATCCTGAACTAATGGCGAAATCGCGCAACCCCGCGGCAGTCAAGGCAGCTAAGGCTGAGGCGAAGGCCACCCGCAAAGCGGCTGCCAAGCAGCGCCGCAGCCAGCTGTGGCAGGCCTTCAAGATGCAACGCAAGGAGGACAAGCGCCTGCTGCCGTACATGATCGGCGCGTTTGTGCTGATCGTGGGCGCGTCGGTGGCAGTCGGGATCTTTGCCGGCGGTTTCACGACGTTCATGATGATCCCGCTGGGCGTGGTGCTGGGCGCGCTGGTGGCTTTCATCATCTTCGGCCGCCGCGCCCAGAAGTCGGTGTATCGCAAGGCCGAAGGTCAGACGGGGGCCGCAGCTTGGGCGCTGGAGAACTTGCGCGGCAAGTGGCGAGTCACCCCGGGCGTAGCGGCAACCGGCCATTTCGATGCCGTGCACCGAGTGATCGGACGCCCGGGAGTCATCTTCGTCGGCGAGGGTTCGCCCGCACGAGTGAGGCCGCTGCTGGCTCAGGAGAAGAAACGCACCGCCCGTCTGGTGGGCGAGGTACCGATCTACAACATCATCATCGGCAACAGCGAGGGCGAAGTGCCACTGGCCAAGCTGGAGCGGCACATCACCAAGCTGCCGGCCAACATCACCGTCAAGCAGATGGACTCACTCGAGTCTCGGCTGGCGGCACTGGGCACCAAAGTCGGCCCGGCGGCGATGCCGAAGGGCCCACTGCCCACCGGCGCCAAGCTGCGCGGAGTGCAGCGGACAGTGCGTCGAAAATAGTCCGGCAGCGGGTGATCGCGGGCGAGTCCTGACCGACTACAACGGGGGACCAGATGTGTACTGCATGCCAATGGGCACCGCACTTCGCAGCCTTCGGGGGCGGTAGCCGCGGCTACCTCACGCGCCGGCCGCCGCTGCGGGCCGCAGCCAGCGCGGCAGCGGGCAGCGCGGCAGCGGGCAGCGCGGCAGCGGGCAGCGCGGGAAGTTCATGTTCGGCCCAAACTCGTTCGGGGACACCGGGCACCGCCGCCGACTTCGTGTTTCGCAACGGCCACGTCTATACGGTCGCCGGGCCTGCCCCGTGGGCGCAAGCGGTCGCGGTGACGGGCAACACGATCACCTGCGTCGGTGACGAGGCGGAGGCCATGGCGCTGGCCGGCCCCGCAACACACGTCATCGACCTCAACGGTCAGCTGCTCATGCCGGGCTTCGTCGAGGGCCATATCCATCCCTTTCTCGGGGCGTTCCTGACCTGCGGAGTCGACCTCCAGGTGCCGACGGGAGCCGACGCGGTGGCCGCCATCGAACGGCACGCAAAGAACAATCCGACCGGTCCGGTGCGCGGATTCGGCTGGCGGGTAGATATGTTCGGCCCCGACGGGCCCACCCGCGCCGAGCTCGACCGGGTGCTGCCCGACCGGCCCGCCTTCTTCTTCGCCATCGACGGACACAGCCTGTGGGCGAACAGCAAAGCGCTTGAGGTCGCCGGGGTCACCCGCGAGACCCCGGACCCCATTCCAGGCTTCAGCTACTACGTCCGGGACCGCAATGGCGACCCGACCGGCCACGTGCTCGAGGTGGACGCGCTCCTCGCTGTCGTCAACGCCGTCGAGCCAATTTCGGCAGAGGCCATGGGGACACTGCTGGAGTCGTGGTTACCGCAAGCTTCCGCCGCGGGGATCACCTCACTCTTCGATGCCGGAGTACCGCCCATCGGCGCCGGCCAGAGCGAGCTGATCAGCCTTTACGCCGATATCGAGGAAAGGGGCGCACTACCGTTCCGCGTCGTCGCCTCCTGCATGGTGACGTCGGCGCCCGTCGATGATGCCGTGGCCAAGCTGATCGACATCCGCAACCAGATCTCGACCGACCTGGTGCAGGTGGGCGTCGTCAAGATCATTGGCGACGGCACCCCGGAGGGCCACACCGCCTGGCTTATCGAGCCTTATGCGGACAAACCCGATTCAACCGGCGGGTCGCCGTTCACCGTGCAGCAGTGGCACCAAATCGTGGGCGAGGTTGACGCCGCGGGGTTCGACGTGCACATCCATGCGTGCGGGGAACGGACCACGCGCACCGCGCTGGATTCCATAGAGCAGGCGATCGCGGCGAATCCACCTCGAGACCGGCGCCATACCGTGGCTCACCTCGTGTACGTCGAGGACCCCGACAATCAGCGCTTCGGCGAGCTCGGTGTCATCGCCCAGTTCTCCGCAAACTGGCTTTCGGCCGATCCGTCCTCGCTGGAGAACATGGCAGCACGTTACGGGTGGCCGCGACAGGAGCTGTTCTACCGGCCGCAGGCCGTCCTCCGGTCCGGCGGGCGTATTTCGCTGGGCACCGACTGGCCTGCGGCCGGATACTTCTCTACCTACAAGCCGCTGGATGCGATCCAGATCGGTGTCACCCGCCAGCTGATCGAGGACGACCAGGGAGGTTCAGCCGCCGTGCTGGCCCCGGCCGATCAGCGACTATCCGTTGAGCAGGCGGTGTACGCCAACACTCTGGGCGCCGCCTACCAGATCCGGCTCGACACCTCAGTCGGGTCGGTGGAGGTCGGAAAGCTCGCCGACCTGATCGTGCTGGACAAGAACATATTCGAGATCGATCCCCACGATATTCACCGCGCGGCCGTGACGATGACGATGATGAACGGCCAGGTTCTGCACCAGGCGTGAAACTGCTAGCGCCTGACTACGACGGTCTTGGTCGCCAGGTCGTGCAGAGCGCGCAGGTCCGAGTCGGTGAACAGGGCCGGGATGACGAGGGTGATCAGCAGGCCACGAGCCAGTGCCCGCCCAAAACCCACACGTGCGCGGTCGCCGACCGGTACCACCTTGAGGTCCAGCACCAGCTGGCCGGGGGTAAAGCCGAACAACGGCACCGAGATGACGCCGAGCACCAGCCAGATGACCAGGACGGCGGTGGACAGGGACGCCAGGCTCACCACCCCCAACGTCATCGCCAACGCTGCCAGCCCATAGGCCAGCAGCCAGTCCACGCAGAGGGCAGCGACACGACGGCCGAAGCGGGCGATCGAGCCAGAGCCGTTCTGCGGGAGCCCGAGCCGTTCGCCCGGGTAAGTACCCGAGCGCGAATCGGGGTCGCCGGAGTCAGAGGGTTCCGGTCCCGATAGCCAGGACCCAATCGCACGGGCCATGCAGCAAGGATATGCGCCCGCCGCAGAGCTGCCGGCGGGAGTACCCGGCAACGCATGCGTAACCTCGGCGCAACATATGGTTGACGACGCTGCAACATCGTATCCCTAGCGTCAACGCGGGCCGAACAGATATAAGGAGACCAATCAGTGGCTGAAAAGACCGCCGACGACATCATCAAGCAGATCAAGGACGAGAACGTCGAGTACATCGACATTCGATTCTGCGACCTCCCTGGCGTCGTCCAGCACTTCTCGATCCCGGCGTCGGCGTTCGACGCGAGCGTGTTCGACGACGGCCTCGCTTTCGACGGATCGTCAGTGCGTGGGTTCCAGTCCATCCACGAGTCGGACATGATGTTGTTGCCCGATCCCGAGACCGCACGCATAGACCCGTTCCGCGCTGCCAAGACGCTCAACCTCAACTTCTTCGTGCACGATCCGTTCACCCGCGAGGCGTACTCGCGCGACCCGCGCAACGTCGCCCGCAAAGCGGAGAACTACCTGACCAGCACCGGCATCGCCGATACCTGCTTTTTCGGCGCCGAGGCTGAGTTCTACATCTTCGACTCGGTGTCTTTCGACTCGAAGATCAACGGCACCTTCTATGAGGTCGACTCCGAGTCGGGCTGGTGGAACACCGGTGAACCGTTCGAAGCCGACGGCTCCCCCAACCTCGGATACAAGGTCCGTCCCAAGGGCGGCTACTTTCCCGTCGCGCCGTACGACCACTACGTGGACCTGCGCGACGAGATGTCGACCAACCTGACCAACGCTGGATTCAGCCTGGAGCGCGGCCACCACGAGGTCGGCACGGCAGGCCAGGCTGAGATCAACTACAAGTTCAATACCCTGCTGCACGCCGCAGACGATGTGTTGCTGTTCAAATACATCATCAAGAACACGGCATGGGCCAACGGCAAGACCGTCACGTTCATGCCCAAGCCGCTGTTCGGCGACAACGGCTCCGGCATGCATGCCCACCAGTCGTTGTGGAAGGACGGTAAGCCGCTGTTCCACGACGAGTCGGGCTATGCCGGCCTGTCAGACATGGCACGCCACTACATCGGCGGCATCCTGCACCACGCGCCGTCGCTGCTGGCGTTCACCAACCCGACGGTGAACTCCTACAAGCGCCTGGTTCCGGGCTACGAGGCTCCGATCAACCTGGTCTACAGCCAGCGCAACCGTTCCGCGTGCGTGCGTATCCCGATCACGGGCAACAACCCGAAGGCCAAGCGCCTCGAGTTCCGTTGCCCCGACAGCTCGGGCAACCCGTACCTGGCGTTCGCGGCCATGCTGATGGCCGGCATCGACGGCATCAAGAAGAAAATTGAGCCGATCGCGCCGGTCGACAAGGACCTCTACGAGTTGCCGCCCGAGGAAGCCGCCAACATCCCGCAGGCGCCGACCTCGCTGGCCGCGGTCATCGACAAGCTCGAAGAGGACCACGAATACCTCACCGAGGGCGGCGTTTTCACCACCGACCTGATCGAGACGTGGATCAGCTACAAGCGGGAGAACGAGATCATGCCGATCCAGATCCGTCCCCACCCCTACGAGTTCTCGCTGTACTACGACGTGTGAGTCGCGATTTCGGCGTAGTTGGTCACGGTGAGCGTGACCAACTACGCCCAAATCGGTGCGCTCCGCAGGGGTAGTCTCCCCCTATGCTCCAGAAACTGGACACACAACTAGCTCGCTGCTCCTCCCCCATGCTGAGCGTGTTCCGCATCGTGTTCGGTCTGCTGTTCACGCTGCACGGCACCATGAAGGTGTTCGGCTGGCCGCTGGGCGAGGCGGTCCCCGTCTTGAACTGGCCCTTCTGGTGGGCGGGCCTGATCGAAGTGGTTATCGGGATACTGATCACCGTCGGGTTTCTTACCCGCATCGCGGCCCTGATCGGCGCCGGCCAAATGGCCGTGGCCTACTTCTGGCGGCACACGGATTGGTTCGGCGGCGAACCCGCCAGTTTCTGGCCGTTCTCCAACGGTGGCAACGGCGGCGAGATGGCCATCCTTTACTGCTTCGCGTTTCTACTGCTGGCGGCGATGGGCGCGGGCGCATGGTCGGTGGACGCACGGCGTCGGGGAACCGCGGAGCCGGGGACCTGAGACGCATCCCGGCGACGTCGGTCACACCGAGACTGTCGTCTCCTCCGCTGCGGCGATAACCCTCAGCTGTGACCACGGGATGGCGTCCATGTCGTAGTAATCCCAGGCCAATCCGGCGTCGGCCCATACCGAGCCTGGGTTGTTGGCCGTCGCATCATCAAGCAGTTCGAAGCCGAACCCCATGCGTGCGCCGCCTTGGTCTACTACGTAGGCGCCGTGAGTCTGCAAGGTCTTGGCAATGACCTTCTCGCCGGCCGTGATGCCGGGAATCGCGTCGACATCGATCGACGGGTCTAGTTGGATGCGATAGCCCTCCGGTATGGGAACGGCGACCCCGGCGGGATTCTGGCCATCCGACTTCGTCGCAGGGCCGACAAAGTCCGGACCGGCGATGTCGGTGGAGAAGGTCAGCGCGTGGTTGATCCCGGTGTTGGCTGCAACCGCCGCACTGAACTCTTCGGCGGTGACGACCCCGGCGTACCGCGACAAGTTCGTTGCCGTCGCTGAGCCCGACACGTCGACTCCGTCGCCATCGAGTGCTGACACGCCTCCCCAGGCACCGGACCACGTGTCGGTGACACTGTCATAGCTGGCCTTCCAAAGACCGAACGCGGTTCCCGTGGTGGGATCCAATACCGCAAGATGGCCATCCGAGCCAGGGGGGATTCGGGTTCCCTCGGGAATAGGCACCGTGAGGCTACCGAACGGATCGCTGCCCCACGGCCGAGTCAGGTCGACATCATATCGGGGCGTATCGCTGGTGACCTCGTCCATGGAGACCATGGCCACCGAGAACTGGTACATGTTCGCCACGCGTTCCGCTTCCGGGTCAGAGAAGTAACTCACCCAGGTCGCACTGTCGTCGGCTAGCACCGGGTCTGCGGAGATCGGGTCCCACAGCCAGTCGGCGGCTTGGAAGAAATCAGGAACGGTACTCGGCGGCGGGGGTGGAGGCGGCGGAGGCGGCGGCGGCGGCTCAACCACCACTGCCGGGACCACCGTGACGGTGTCGAGTCGAAGGTTTCGGTCGCCCCACCTTCGACTGTAACGATCGTTGACGAATCTGATTTTCACCGTGTGCAGTCCCGCTGAACCCTCCACGGGAATCGTGTAATCGGTCCACTCTGCGGAGGGCACCGAGATCTTCGACAAGCGTTTGCCGTCAAGATAGACAACCATCTTCGGCGCGCCGCGGAATTGGTCCCCCTTCGCGCGAATCACCAGGCTGGTGAAGTCCGGAAGCTCGACGCTTGTTGTGGCCGATGATCTCTTCGACAGCAGCAACGCGCTACCGCCGGAAGCATCGGCGTCGGAATAGGTACTCCCGTTCTGCCAGGGGGAGATGGTCATGGAGTCTGCCTCGATGACGACCTCAGCCGCTCCCGGCGAGGCGGTGTCCGCATCTGCGACCGCTGCTACGGCGGCTACGTTGGCGGTCTGAGCCGCAGCAGCCGCCGTTGCGACCTCGGACCCGGAATCATCGGGCGGGCGCGCTGAAGCCAACAGTCCCAGCGCGATCGCGCTCTGCGTGGGAGTGGCTGGGGAAACTGGATCAACACTCACCGCCGGGGACGCCAACACCGCATCGAGAGTCGCTGTGCTGACCGAGGGGCTCGGAGGCTCAGCCACAGCATTGATCACGCTAGGCGGCTCCGCCAGTGAAATGGCACTGCTAATGGATTTGGCGGACTCCTCGGCAGCGGCAGCATCAGCCGCAGCGGCAGCG
>NZ_JBMYXC010000014.1:68269-84222 GCF_049608025.1 Mycobacterium sp.
GCTCAGCAGCAGCCTGCTCAGCAGCAGCCGCTGCCGAAGACTCCGTTGCGTCCGTTGTATCTACCTCCGATGCGGACGACCCGGATGTGGTGTCAGTGCTCGCCGCTCCCGATGAGGAAGGCCCATTCGATTCCGACGACGAATTGTTCCTCGCCGCGTCTTGCCTCGCCGACCAGGAACGCCGCTTTGATTCTCGTCGACTGTCACGGGCCGCCGAGTACCTCGAAGATGTGGATGCCGATGACCGCTCTGAGGACGGATTCTTCGAACCGGACCCACCAGTCTCGGCAAACGCGACGGTAGGAGTCGCGGCCAGCGCGATACCGACACCCAGGGCTAGCGAAATGGCGCTGAACTGTCCGACATATACGATCCTGGCGCCCCGTGCGGCCTTAGCTTTTCTGACGGGGCCTACGTGCGCCGAGTCCGAAGACGGTCGACACGAACACTCCGATTCGACTATCGCCAGCCTTGGGCCAACACGGTTACCTTGGAGCGCTGGAGCGCACCCGCCCGATGATCCTGCGTGCTCATCGAGCGAAAGTCTCTGCGATGACATACCAAGCCCCCCAAAGGAGTTGAGCGCCTTCGCTCAGCGGTTCCGCTGCGATATCGAAAAGCGCCGCTGAATGAAAACTACCAGCTGTGCATCACCCGTGCAGCGACTTTGAGCAGTTAGCTCGGACCTCTTGAAAACACCACTGGATTCCCGTCCGCCGGGCCGGCTCCGTTGCGACGGTGACCTCGTTTTCCACGTTCTTCGTGGGAAAATTCGCACCGCATCACGACTCCCCCGTTGCGAACGCACGCCTGTCGCGACATTCCAATTTCCGTTGCCCAGCAAACACGGTGACCTTCGCTGAAATCACGACCTCGTGCGATGTTGAAAACCGGACACGCTCGCCGAAAGGCCGAAACGCTGCTGGGGCAGAAAAGAACTCTCGACCGAAGGATGTTGCTGTCATCCCACGAAACCAACCGGCTCTCACGGCGAGACCCAATGCCCAAACCTGACCTCGAAAGCAGCCGTGGGCAGTTTGCAGGCCCCATGACGATTAAGCCGTCACGCCCATCGACAAGCTTGTAGAGTTCCAATTTGTGCATAACTCGGAGTCGGGCGAACCCTTCGGTCTGAGTTGAGAACAGTGGCGATCCGGATGCACCCGTTGGAGGCAGAGGCGGTGGACCAGAGTCCGAACTTGGTGGCTCTCAACGGTTTACAACCCCCCTCCCACCAGATCCGAACCCGCTATCTCAGGGTGCTCGTCACGGTTGCGGTCGACCTGCTCTTCGCGTCGATAGCGATCGCGCTGAGCTTGTGGTGGTCCGCGACGGTAGATGGTGTCAATCCCCCCATTTGGGTAGGCTTGATCTGGGCCCCGACGGTGGTCGTCATCCTCGCGGCGCGGTCGACGTACCGCTCCAACCTGAACCGCAATTCCCTCGACGAATTCGCATCCATCGAAGCGGGAGTCGCGCTATCGGCGATTTTTCTGCTCGCACTGCTAGAACTCACCAACGCCTTCGAAGACCCCGGAAACACGGTGATCAAGATTTGGCTGTGCGCCGCGGTGCTGATGCCCGTCGGTCGGATGTTACTCACCACGACCCAGGCCAGCCTGCGGCGACAGAGTCGCTGGGTCTCCCCCACGCTGATCGTGGGCAACGGGATAGTCGCGCATCAGATCATCGATCGCCTGAAGTGCGCTCCCGAATATGGACTTTCGCCCGTCGGACTCGTCTCGTTCACGTCGCCGTGGCGGGGCTCTGGTGACGACGCACCGACGTCCGGCGTACCCCACCTCGGTACGCCGGACGAAATCGAGCAAATCATCGAGGACACCGGCGCCGAGTGCATCGTCATCGCCTTCACCAACGAGCCGGACGAATTGCTGACCCGCGCGATTCGGGTCGCCCATCTGCACGAACTCCGGGTGTGGGTCGTGCCCCGGATGTTCGACTTGGTCGGTGAGCGCGCGCGTGTCGAACACATCGGCGGTCTTCCGCTGCTCGCGCTGAGCCACCAGAATCCGAGAGGGTGGCAGTTCACGATCAAGCACATCGGCGATCGGGTCGTTGCCGCCATCGGCCTCGTGCTGATCTCACCTCTCATGCTGGCGTTGGTGGTGTTGGTCCGGCTGAGTTCGCCAGGCCCCGTATTCTTCGGCCAGCCGCGGGTCGGGCGAGACGGCAAAGTCTTCCAGTGCCTGAAGTTTCGGTCGATGCGTGTAACGGGAGATGCCGACACAGAATTCGAGCCTGAAGCCGGCAGCGCACCCGGCGGCGTCGAGGGCGAGGATCGCCGCACCAGAATCGGCAAGATCATGCGGTCGACGTCGCTGGACGAGCTCCCACAACTCATCAACGTCGTCAAGGGCGAGATGAGTCTGGTAGGCCCTCGACCCGAGCGGCCGGAGTTCGTCGAACTGTTCGAGTCCCATATTCGACGCTACGGCGATCGGCATCGAGTCAAGGCTGGCGTGACCGGGTGGGCGCAGGTCCACGGGCTGCGCGGCCAGACCTCGATCGCCGACCGCGCCGAATGGGATAACTACTACATCGAGAACTGGTCGCTGGCACTCGATGTGAAGATCTTGCTGCTGACAGTGCCCGCGGTGCTCCACCGCGCAGAGTGACACGCAGTCAGAGCGCTCACCCCAGATCTGTCTTTTCGGCGCCGCGCGCCCACGCGGGTGTGATGAACACCCCTTCGGCCTCCACGGTGACCCCCTCGGCGTCCATCAGGAAGCCGCGTGCGAACGTCTTGACATCGTCTGACCGCTCAACGAACGCCTCCGCGCGAATCCGCCCCAACTGAGTGCCGCGCAGATACCTCAGGCTGATCGTGCCGGTGAACCTCGGTTGGGTGAGCCCTTCGCTGGCCACCTCCCCAAGGATGTGGTCGAGAACCAGAGCGCAGATTCCGCCGTGCACCCAACCCGGTGGCCCTTCGTAGGCGGGACCCAACATGAATTCACTCACGCACCGACCGTCCTGACGGTGCTCGATCACCATCGGTGGGGCGATGGCATTGCGCAGACCCACAGCAGGATTCGCCCAGGCCAACGGCCGCCCCGTGTCAGCATGCCGCAGCGTCGAGGTTGCGCTGCGCTGCTCGCGCTCCAACAGGTCCGTCGCCGCCTCCAGGTGACCCAGAGCCTGTTGGACCGTCGCCTCATCGACCGCCGAGTGAATTCCGACATCGATGAGCCTGCGCAGCGCATCGGTCAGCGGCTCATAACTCGCCCGCAGGCGCGCATACTCCTGGGCGCTGACGACATCGAATTCGAAATCCACTGCCTAACCTCCGAAGATATCCAGCACCACGGCTTTCGCGCGTCGGGTAATCCTCAGATAGTTGTCCAAGAATTCGCCGCCGTCGCCGTCCGGCCAGCCGGCCGCAACCGCCACCGCGTTGAGCAGTCGGCCCGGCCCGGGCAGTTGATCGGTGGGCTTGCCGCGCACTAGCACCAGTGCGTTTCTGGCCTTCGTCGCCGTCAGCCAGGCGTCGCGCAGCAATTCGATGTCCTTCTCGGCAATCAGCTCAGCCGCGCCGGCGGCGTGGAGCGTGTCCAGCGTCGACGTGGTGTGTAGCGCAGGCATCTCGTGGGCGAAGCGCAGTTGCAGCAATTGCACGGTCCACTCGATATCGGCCAACCCACCGCGGCCCAGCTTGGTGTTCGTCTTCGGATCGGCGCCGCGCGGCAGCCTCTCGGCGTCCACCCGCGCCTTGATTCGCCGTATCTCCTGGACCGTTTCGGCCGATACGCCGCCCGCCGGGTAGCGCGTCCTGTCCGCCATCAACAAGAAGCGGTCGCCGAGCTCGAGATCGCCCGCCACCCGGTGGGCACGTAATAGCGCCTGGATCTCCCACGGCTGGGCCCACTGTTGGTAGTAGGCCGCATATGAGGCAAGAGTCCGCACCAGCGGGCCGCTGCGTCCCTCGGGCCGAAGGCTGGCATCGACTTCCAGCGGCGGGTCGCCGCTGGGGGTACCCAGTAGCGTCCGCACCTGTTCGGCCACCTTGACAGACCAGCGCACCGCGACCGATTCCTCGAAACCCTCATTGGGTTCGCACACGAACATCACGTCGGCGTCGGAGCCGTAACCGAGTTCTGCCCCGCCGAGGCGGCCCATCCCGATAACAGAGATGCGTGCAGGCGGACCACTCTCGGGGGTGTGCGCACGGATCACCGCCTCCAACGCGGCCTCCAGTACCGCCAACCACACCGACGTGAGCTGCTTGCACACCTCGGTCACCTCCAGCATCCCGAGCAGATCTGCCGACGCAATCCGGGCCAGCTCCCTGCGGCGCAATGACCGCGCCACCCCGATCGCCCGCAGCGGATCGTCGTGTCGGGCCGCCGAGGCCACCAGGGACCGCGCCGCCCCCTCGGTGTCGACATCGCACAGCTTTGGCCCGTTGGGCCCATCTGCGTAGAGCTGGATCACCTCAGGGGCATGCATCAGCAATTCCGGCACGTATGCGGAGGTGCCCAGCACATGCATCAGCCGTTTGGCCACCGCGCCCTCGTCGCGCAGCGTCGCCAGGAACCACCGCTGGTCGGCAAGTTCGTCGCTGACCCTGCGGTAGGCCAGCAGCCCGGCATCAGGATCGGGGGTGTCGGAGAGCCAGTCCAGCAGCGTCGGCAGCAGCACCTGCTGCACGCGGCCCCGGCGCGCGGTACCGCCGGTCAGCGCAGCCAAGTGGGTCAGCGCGCTCCGCGCCCCCTCATAGCCCAGCGCGGCCAGCTGACGTTCGGCTGATTGCGTACTCATGCCGTCCGAAAGTCCCAGGTTGTCTTGACCGACCGACTCCAGAAGAGGTTGGTAGAACAGCTTGGCGTGCAGCCGCGACACCCGCCGACTCTGCCGTTTGAGTTCCTCGCGCAGCACGCCAGCGGCATCGTGGCGGCCGTCCGGACGGATGTGCGCCGCACGGGCCAGCCACCGCATTGCCTCCTCATCGTCTGGTTCGGGCAGCATGTGGGTGCGTTTGAGACGTTGCAGTTGCAGCCGGTGTTCGAGCAGCCGCAGGAATTCGTAGGAGGCCGTCAGGTTGGCGGCGTCGTCACGACCGATGTAGCCGCCGTTGCCCAGCGCCGCCAGCGCGTTGACGGTCGAGGCCACATGCAGCTCATCATCGTTGCGGCCGTGCACCAGTTGCAGGAGCTGGACCGCGAACTCCACATCGCGAAGGCCGCCGCTGCCCAGCTTCAGCTCGCGGTCCCGAACGCCGGCGGGCACCAACTCCTCGACGCGCCGGCGCATCCGCTGCACCTCGGGCACGAAGTTCTCGCGCTCGACGGCCGTCCACACCATCGGCATCAGCGCCTCGGTGTAGCGGGCGCCCAACTCCATGTCGCCGGCGGACGGCCGCGCCTTCATCAAAGCCTGGAACTCCCACGTCTTCGCCCACCGCTCGTAATAGGCGATGTGTGAGTCCAGCGTCCGCACCAGCTGACCCTGCTTACCCTCCGGCCGCAGCGCGGCATCTACTTCGAAGAACGCGTCGCTGGCCAGCGTCATCATCTCGCCGGCGATCCTGGTGGCGACGCCCATGCTGGCGTGCGAGCCGTCATCGGCGACGAAGATGACGTCGACGTCGCTCACATAGTTCAGTTCCTGCGCTCCGCACTTGCCCATGGCGATCACCGCTAGCGCAGGCACCGCCTGATTTGCCTTGTCACCGCATACCGACCGAGACACGACGTTCAGCGCCGCACCGAGCGCGGCGTCGGCCAGGTCGGAGAGATGTTCACCCACGACGGTGAACGCGATCACCGGCTCGTTCTCCACCGTCGAGGCCAGGTCCAGGGCGGCCAGCACCAGCAATCGGTCGCGATACAGAGTGCGCAGCGGCGTGACGGCAGCCGCGGCGCCGGTTAACTTTTCGGCCTCCTCGATGAACACTTCTCGCAACTCCGGCGCCGAGGGTAAGGAGACGTTGCCCGCCAGCAGGTGCCACGAGTCCGGGTTGGCGATCAGGTGGTCACCCAGCGCCAGAGACGACCCGAGAACGGCGAACAGCCGGCCCCGCAGGCTGCGGTCCTTGAGCAGGGCGCGATTGAGTTGACCCCATTCGCTGCCCAACGCCTCGGAGAGCCGAATGAGGGCGCGCAGGGCAGCATCGGCATCTGGTGCGCGCGACAGCGACCACAACAACTCGCATTGGGCGTCGGTGTTCCACCCGAGCACGTTCAGATCGGCTTGCGCCTGCGGTTCGACCAGGCCGAGCCGACCGACACCGGGCAGCGTGGGACGTTGTGTCGCGGGTTTGGCCACATTTGTGAATCTACAAGGACAGGTAGGCCTTCAACTCGAACGGTGTGACATGGCTGCGATAGTTCTCCCACTCGGCGCGCTTGTTGCGTAGGAAGAAATCGAAGACGTGCTCCCCGAGCGCTTCGGCGACCAACTCCGAGCCCTCCATCTCGGTCAACGCCACGCCCAGGCTGCCGGGCAGCTCCCGATAGCCCATGGCGCGGCGTTCCTCGGGCGTAAGGCTCCATACGTCGTCCTCGGCCTGCGGAGGGAGCACATAGCCCTCCTCAATGCCACGCAGGCCCGCGGCCAGCAGCACCGCGAACGTCAGATACGGATTGCAGGCCGAATCGGGGCTCCGCACTTCCACCCGCCGTGACGACGACTTGTGGGGCGTGTACATCGGTACCCGCACCAGCGCTGAGCGGTTGGCCGCACCCCACGACGCCGCCGTCGGGGCCTCACCGCCGTGCACCAGCCGCTTGTAGGAGTTCACCCACTGATTGGTTACGGCGCTGATCTCGGTGGCGTGCTCGAGAATGCCTGCGATGAAGGATTTCCCGACATCTGAGAGTTGCTGAGGATCGTCGGCGCTGTGGAAAGCGTTGTTCTCGCCCTCGAACAAGCTCATGTGCGTGTGCATCGCCGAGCCAGGATGCTTGGCGAACGGTTTCGGCATGAATGTCGCGCGGACACCGTCGCCGAGTGCGACTTCCTTGACCAAATACCGGAAGGTCATCACGTTGTCGGCCATCGACAGAGCGTCCGCGTAACGCAGGTCGATCTCCTGCTGGCCCGGCGCGCCCTCGTGGTGGCTGAACTCCACCGAGATGCCCATCTGCTCGAGCGCGTCGATGGCATGGCGCCGGAAATTCGGCGCCGAGTCGTGCACCGCTTGATCGAAATAGCCACCGTTGTCAGCCGGGACGGGTTCGGTGCCGTCGTAGGGCCCCGGCTCGATGAGGAAGAACTCGATCTCGGGATGGACGTAGCAGGAGAAACCGAGATCCCCGGCCCGGGAAAGCTGGCGGCGCAGCACGTGGCGTGAGTCGGCCCACGATGGTGAGCCGTCGGGCATCGTGATGTCGCAGAACATCCGTGCAGAGTGGTGGGCACCGGCGCTGGTCGTCCACGGCAGCACCTGGAAGGTCGACGGATCGGGACGGGCGACCATGTCGGCTTCTGACACCCGGGCGAATCCCTCGACCGCCGATCCGTCGAAGCCGATGCCCTCCTCGAAGGCACCCTCCAGTTCGGCCGGAGCGATCGCGACCGACTTCAGGTATCCCAGGACATCGGTGAACCACAATCGGACGAAGCGGATATCGCGTTCTTCCAGCGTGCGCAGCACGAATTCCTTCTGTCGATCCATGCTGGGCAGCGTAGATTCAGGCTGTTAACTCTGTGTTACGGCGCTGCTTGCAGCGCCTTACGTGCCGCGGGCGTGACCGAATCGACGTGGACGCCGACCAGGGCGGGTTCTCAGGCGTTGAGTTCGTAGGTCAACCACGTCGATTTCTCGGCGCCGATACCGTCGTACAGCCGTTGCGACGTCACGTTGTCGGGTGCGGTCTCCCAGACCAGCTTCGCCGCGCCGCGCTCTCGGCACAGCTTGAGGCAGTACGCGATCAGGGCACGCCCGGACCCGGTGCCCCGCGACTGTGGCGTCACGTACAGGTCGTTGAGCACGCCGACGCGCGCGGCATACAACGTCTGCCAGGTCCAGAAGATCGTCGCGAAGCCCACCGGAAGTGCGGCCGTTCCATGGCTCTGCCGGGCGATGAGTTGCAGACCCTCGGCGGGGTCGGCGATCAGTGCCCGCGAAAGCTCGGCGAGCTTCTCATCCGACGGGTCGACTCGATAGAAATCGCAGTAGCTGCGCATCATCGGCATCAACTCCGGCAGGTCGGCTTCACCCACCACGGTGATGTCCGGGGGGTTCAGCATCGAGTGCCTGGAGGGGGGACAGTCACGTCGATCAGGTAACGCGACGCGATGTCGTCGATGCACGTGTTGCCCTGGAAGACGACGGTGTGCTGGGTTCCTTCGAAGGTGACCAGCGTGCCTCCGAGTTGCCTGGCCAGATCGACACCGGCCTGGTAGGGAGTCGCAGGGTCGTTCGTGGTCGACACCACCAGGATTGGCGGTAAACCGGCAACCTCGATCTCGTGTGGCCCGCTCGTCGGCGGCACCGGCCACAGCCCGCACGTCGACATCGGCGCGAGTCCGGTGAAATCGCCGTAACTCAGGAACGGCGCGACTTCGCGCATGCGCCGATCCTGCTCGACGAGGGTGGGGCGGTCGGTAATCGCCGGTTTGTCGACACAGTTGACGGCCACGCGGGCATCGGTGGCGTTGGTGTACCGGCCTTCGGCGTCACGGCCCATGTAGAGGTCGGACAGCATCAGCATGGTGTCCCCCTCCCCCTCGGTGACTTCCTTGAGGGCCTGAGTCAGATGCCGCCAAAGGTCGGGCGAATACAGCGGCAGAATGGTTCCCACGATCGCGTCGTTGTAGCCCAGGCCACGCGGATCCTTGGTCTGCGCCGGCGTTTCGACCAGCGGCGCCACCAATGATCGATATACGTCGACGGCCTTGGTCGGATCTGTCCCCAGCGGGCATTCAGAGTCCTTGGCGCAGTCGGCGGCGTAGTCGTCGAACGCCTGCTGGAACGCAGCGGCCTGACGGATGTCAGCCTCGACCGGGTCGGCGTTGGGGTCAATGGCACCGTCAAGAATCATCGCCCGCACGTGCTCTGGGTAGGTCTCTGCGTAGCTCGCACCAATGCGGCTGCCATAGGAGTACCCGACATAGGTCAACTTGTCGTCACCGAGCGCCGCGCGAATCGCGTCCAGGTCCTTGACCACGCTGGCGGTTCCGATGTTCGCCAGGAAATCCTTGCCCATCCTGTCCACGCAGCGCTCGACGAACTCCTTGGTCTCGTTCTCGATGTGGGCCACACCCTCGGGCGTGTACTCCACGACGTTATCCGCACGCAGTCGGTCGTTGTCGGCGTCGCTGTTGCACCACAGAGTCGGTGTCGAGTTCGCGACCCCCCTGGGATCGAAGCCGACCAGATCAAACCGCTGTCGCACTGACTCCGGCATCGATTCCGCCATCGACGCTGCGGCCTGCACACCCGATTCCCCCGGCCCGCCGGGGTTGATGACCAGCGAGCCGATCTTCTCGCCGGTGGCCTTGAATCGGATCATGGCGATTTGGGCGACCCCGCTCTCGGGGGTGTCGGCGCTGTCCCAGTTGACCGGGACCGACAGCATTCCGCACTCGGCGCCCACCAATTGGCGCGGTTGCTCAGAAGTCCCGGCCTGGCAGGACACCCACTGGATGGGTGAACCCGGCCTTGGTATCGAGATCAGCGCACTCCCGCCGACAACCTTGCTGCAACCGGCAACCAGGAACAGCACGGAGGCCAGCAGTACGGCGGACCGTACGGCCCCGGTCTTGAGGGTCATGGGACCACATGCTGCCATGAAGCATCATCGTCGCTGGCAACGCGGCTATCGCCGGACCCTTCCCGCTACCCGGTAGCGCTCAGGAGTTCGTCCAGGGCGGGCTGGAAATCGTCGGCCATGTTCCACAGATCGGGCAGCAACTCCGGGCAGGAAACGATCCCGACGTCGAGTTTGCCGTTGAGTGACATCACCGTGATGTTCAGCGCGGAGCCGTGGAAGATCGGGCCCAGCGGATACATCGCCTCGACCTCACAGCCCAGCATGAACAGCGGCATCTGCGGGCCGGGGACGTTGGAGACGACAAGATTGTGCACGGGCCGGGCGCCGCTGAGCCTACTGCTGGCGTACACCCGCATCGCCACGCCGAACACCGCAGGCGCGGCGAACTGCGACCAATCCTGCAACAAAGTCGCGCTGATCCCCGAACTGTGTTCTTTGGCAACTGAATTGCCTTCGGCGATGACTTCCAGTCGCTCGGCGGGATCCTCGATGCTGGTTTCGAGCTTGGAGAACATGCCCGAGACCTGGTTGCGTCCGGGGCGATCAGACTTGCCGTGCACAGACACCGGCACCATGGCGACCAGCGTGTTCTCCGGCAGTTCCTCGCGATCGAGCAGGAACTTGCGCAGCACACCGGAGACCAGCGCCATCACCACGTCGTTGAGCTTGACCCCGAAGTGGTTCTTGACGGTCTTGATCTCGTCGAGGTCGAGTTGGGCGAAGGCGACATTGCGATGGCCCGTCACGTTGGCATTGAACGGGGTCTGGGGAGCGGCGAACGGGGCCGCCATCGTCAGGCCGCTACGGGCCCGCTTGACGGTGTCGACAACCGACGAGAGGGTGCTCGGCACCATGTTGGCCAGTTGCAGGGGCCTGCCCGCGAATCGCACCGCGCCGCTGACCGCGATCTCCAGACTGCTGGCGTCCCCTGCCCCGTCGACCGGGTCCGGCGGTGGCGCGTCGGGCTCAGTCGTACACAGCTTTGACATCAGGTTCGCGCCCGTAACTCCGTCGACGCCGGCGTGGTGCACCTTCGTCATCACCGCGATCCGCCCCCCGTTCTGAGCGTCCGTGCCGGCGACGTTCTCGATGACCCACATCTCCCACAGTGGCCGGGCTCGGTCCAAGGGCAATGACGCAATATGGCCGCAGATCTCGCCGAGTTCGTTGCGGCCTCCCGGCGAAGGTAGCCCGATTCGGTGCAGGTGGCGGTCGACGTCGAAATCCTTGTCCTCCACCCACACCGGATGGTCCAAGTTGAACCGGCTGTCGGCGAGCTTCTCGCGGAATTCGGGCATCGCCTTGATCCGCAACGACAACGCCTCGCGGAGTCGGTCGAACGTATAGCCCCCCGGCATCGACGCGGTGTCGAGCTCCAATATCGAGCACACGTGCAACGGCTGCGCTGCAGTTTCAAGGTAGAGAAAGCTGGCATCGAGTCCACTGAGCCTTTGCATGCCGCCGATCGTATGCCCGGCGGCCGCATGTGTGAGCAAATCCACTTAACGCACCGTTCACCCGCCGGCGGCTTGAGTGGCACACTGGGCGTGTCAGCGAAACCCGGGGACCGCTACGGCCTCGAGGATTCGAAACGACCCGCCCGATGAGGTGACAACGATGTCTGAGCAGATCGTCTACGGTGCTGCCGCAGATCCCACGCCGCGCGCCAAAGTGCGCACGCACCATCTGCACAAGTGGAAGGCCGAAGGCCACAAGTGGGCCATGTTGACCGCCTACGACTACTCCACCGCTGCGGTCTTCGATGAGGCCCAGATTCCGGTGCTCCTGGTCGGCGATTCCGCAGCAAACGTTGTGTATGGCTACGACAACACCGTGCCGGTGACGCTCGAAGAACTGATTCCGCTGGTGCGCGGGGTAGTACGGGGCGCCCCGCACGCCCTCGTGGTTGCCGATATGCCGTTCGGCAGCTACGAAGCGGGCCCTTCCCACGCACTTGCCACGGCGACCCGATTCCTCAAAGAGACCGGCGCACACGCCGTGAAACTGGAGGGCGGTGAACGAGTGGCCGAGCAGATCGCCATGATCAGCGCCGCAGGCATCCCGGTGATGGCGCACATCGGCTTCACCCCGCAGAGCGTGAACCGTCTCGGCGGGTTCCGCGTCCAGGGCCGCGGCGACGCCGCCGAGCAGACCGTCCACGACGCGATCGCGGTACAGGAGGCCGGAGCGTTCGCCGTCGTCATGGAGATGGTGCCCGCCGAGTTGGCCACCCAGATCACCGGCAAGCTGACGATCCCCACTGTGGGCATCGGCGCGGGGCCGAATTGCGACGCTCAGGTCCTCGTCTGGCAGGACATGGCCGGCCTCACCACCGGCCGGACCGCCAAGTTCGTGAAATGTTTCGGTGCGGTCGGCGAAGAACTCCGCCGTGCGGCGACTCAGTACGCCGAAGAAGTCGCCCTCGGCACTTTCCCCGCCGAGGAGCACTCCTTTTAGACGCTTGTTCTAGACGCTCGGCGTTCCAGCCGCCCGATCCACCGCGCGAGACAAGGGGACCATGGCCGTGGCATCACCCGAACCCTCCAGCTATACCGAGACCGAGCGCAAGTTCGAGGTCGTCGAATCCACCGTGACACCCTCGTTCGAGGGACTGTCGTCCGTTGCCCGCGTCGAGCGGTCGCCGGCACGACAACTCGACGCCGTCTACTTCGACACCCCGGACCATGATCTGGCCCGACACGGGATCACGCTGCGCCGCCGCACCGGTGGTCCTGACGCCGGGTGGCACCTCAAACTGCCTGCCGGACCTGACCAGCGCACCGAGGTGCGCGTGCCGTTGGAGGGCGAGGCGGGCGTGAAATCTTTGGTTCCCGAAGGCCTTCGCGATGTGGTGCTCGCGATCGTGCGCGACGTTCCGCTCATGCCGATTGCACGCATCGACACCTGTAGGTCCATCGAGATGCTGTACGGACCCGACGGCCGCGCAGTGGCCAAGTTCTGCGATGACCAGGTCACAGCGAGCACCGACGGCGGCGACGAGCAGCGATGGCGCGAATGGGAACTGGAGCTGGCCGAGAGCGGCGTCCACGACGCCTTCGATCGGCTAACGCACCGCCTCTTGGATGCCGGCGCGCTGCCCGCCAGGCACGGTTCGAAGCTCGCCCGAGTTCTCGCGGCGAGCGGATCGGCACCGACACTGCCTGACGTGTCCCCCGACCCACTGCACCGGGCGGTGGCCGACCAAGTCGGGGCCCTGCTGGAATGGGACCGTGCCGTTCGGTCAGACGTCCACGACTCGGTTCATCAGATGCGGGTGACGACCCGCAAGATCCGCAGCCTGCTGCAGTCCTCGGAAGGGTCGTTTGGCATTACCGACGACGCGCCGATCCTCGATGACCTACGCCAGCTCGGCGGCGTGCTGGGCATCGCACGGGATGCAGAGGTGCTCGCGGCGCGATACGAGCACGCGCTGGACGACCTACCAGCGGCCAACGTCCGGGGCCCCGTCCGGGAGCGGCTCGTCGACGACGCAAAGAAGCGCTACCAGAACGGGTGGAAGCGATCGTTGGCAGCGCTACGCTCACCGCGCTATTTCCGTCTGCTCGACGCGCTCGAAGAGCTGGTGGCCGCCGACCCCCCCGCGCTGCCTCCCGGCGAGAAACCGCGTCAGGCGACAATCGACGCGGCCTACAAGAAGATCCGCAAAGCCGTCAAAGTTGCCCCCGGCGGGGCCGAGATCGACAGTGACGAGGCGCTCCACCGAATCCGTAAGCGTGCCAAGAGACTTCGCTATACCGCTGCGGCCACAGGGGCGACCAAGGTTGCCGCCCGAGCCAAGACGATCCAGACGCTGCTGGGCCATCATCAGGACAGCGTCGTCAGCCGGTCACACTTGAGCCGGCAGGCCGGGCTGGCGCACGCCGCCGGCGAGGACACCTTCACCTACGGGCTGCTCTATCAACAAGAGGACGATCTCGCGCAACGATGCGAAGACCAGCTCGACAGCGCACTCAAGAACCTGAACAAGGCCGTCCGCCGATCCCGCCGGCGGTAGGTTCTTTCCGCCGGCCGATGCGGCTTGGCTGGGCTCCGGCACCGCGGCCGACGCCACGATCGAGGTCAACGGACTCGGGCAGAATAAGCATCGACGTGCTCGACCAGGAGGCAGTGATGGCTACGCAGCGGCAGCGGCTGGCGCAGTTGAAGGCGACGCTTGCGGAGGAGTATCCCGGCGAGGACGGCGAGAAGATCCGTGCGGAAGTGCTCGACACGGCCCGCGAATACTTGCGCGGCGAGGTGACCGTCACAGAAATCGGCGAAGAGCTTGCTGATGCCCGCCTCGAGTTGGCGACCGCGATCGCGGCGGCCAAGGTAATCGGGTTGTTGGCGATCGAGAACGGCGGGCTTGAGCAGTCGACGGCGCGCGAGCTTGGCGTGGACCGTCTGACCGTGCGCGACTGGCAGATCGGGCGCCGCCGCTAGCCGATCCCGCGCCAGCGTGACCGCTCTCGGAAGAGCCTGCCCATGTGGCACGGCGAGAGCGTGGAAAACAGCTCCGGCCGGCAACCCCTTACGCCACCGACTTGGGGCGGATGAGCTGGCCTGTAAGCCGGATTCTGTTCCTTTCTGCCGCCTAGACGGCAGAAAGGTGGCGACCATCCATCTGGACACACCGTCACCAGGTGCCTCAAGCGGCCTACCCGCAGACTCGGGCGAGCAGCCCTCCAACGTCTGCGCTGCCGCGCCCCCGCGCGACATTCTTGGCCTTGCTTCGGGTGGGGTTTGCCTAGCCGCTCCGGTCACCCGGAACGCTGGTGCGCTCTTACCGCACCGTTTCACCCTTACCGCCCATCGCCCGAAGGCGCTGAGGCGGCGGTCTGATTTCTGTGGCACTTTCCCGCGAGTCGCCTCGGATTGCCGTTAGCAATCACCCTGCTCTGCGAAGTCCGGACTTTCCTCCAACCATCCTCGACCGTTATCCCCATCGGGCCGGTAAATGATCCGCGGCCGCCCAGCCAGCTCATCCGCCCTAACAACTTAATGGTTGAGGCACCGATTCCGTTAATGGTTCAGGCACCTAATGGTTCAGGCGATACCGGCAACAGGTACGCACGGATCACGAACAATTCTTGGGCCGAGCACGCGTTCACCGAGCCCCTTCGGGAGACGCGGGACGTCATCGAGGGTGTGTGATGACGATGTGTGGAGTTGGCCTAGGCGGCATCGAAGGTGACGAGGTCGATGCTGAGTTGGCCTTCCATCCGGCTGATGGTTTTTCGGATCGGTGGTCCGGGTAGTGGTGGGGCGGTGGATTGGTAGGTCGCGCCGGTGGGGGTGCTGAATTCGGCGAGGTGTTCGCCGTGGTGTTCGCTGGTGGTGGCTGTCCAGCCGGGGGCTTCTTTGGCGTAGTTGCACGCCTCACATTCGCCGAGACCGTTGAGTGCGCTGGTGGGTCCGCCCTGCCGGTGGGGCACGGCGTGGTCGCGGTGGCGGATCGCGGCGTTGCAGTAGGGGGTGCGGCAGGTTTGGTCGCGTAGCCCGATGAAACGTGCCAACCCTTTCGGGAAGATCCGCGATCGTGATTCCATGGCCACCAGTTGCCCGCTGCGTGGATGGCGATACAGCCGCCGCAGGGTCGCCTTGGCCGCGGCGTCGGTGACCGCGTCGCCGGTGAGCTTGCAGGCCAGTCCGGCGGGAATGGGTCCATAGCCGTCTAACCAGCCGGGTTCCTCATCGTCGCCGGCCAGTGTGGTGTCGGCCATCACCAGGTTCAGCGCTACGGGCACCGGTTGCTGGGCGGGCCGACCCGTGACCCGCTCAAGGAGGGTGTCGGCCATGATCTGGCCTCGCGAGCGCTCGTCGAAGGTCATATCGGCGTGGCGCCTCAACGCGGCGTAGACCGCGACGCCCTGGGCAACGGGCAGCAGGGCGCTGACATAGGTCATGGTGTCAGGTGCCGGGCGGATCGTCACACAACGGTCTGTAGCGGCTTTGGCCACGCGATCAACCACGGCAGCGGCATCCAGGCGGGCGGCGATCTTCTTGGCCTCGGCGGCAACCCGAGCATTTCCCCAGCCCGCCACACAGGAGATATCGGCGCACAGGGCAGCATCCAACTCCCGGCGGTGCTGCACCGACAGACAGGCCGATTCCCGCACGATCAGGGTGGCCCGCCACTCCGAGAGCACCCCGGCGGCCAACGCGGCCAGTGTGTGGGGCATCTCCTCCACGAGTGCCTTGGCCATTCCCAGATGG
>NZ_JBMYXC010000015.1:0-82198 GCF_049608025.1 Mycobacterium sp.
CTTTGGCCCCTATAAGCGCTCCAGCCTCTTTAGCCCGGCCATTCTCAGCAGCCTCTTACGTCAGATAAATAACTCCTAAAACTTTTGACGCTTACGCCCCATGTGACACCGGTCACCGGATAAACCTGGTACCCGCAGGGTGAAGACGCAGCACCAGCACTTCGCCCGCGAGCCTTGAGTTTCAACGGTCGGGGAAGGACCGCAGAGATGAACGTTCGTAATGTCGTCACCGCGGGCCTGAGGGCCACCGCGATCTCCGGAGCGCTCGCCGTCGTCCCGATGGCACTGGACGGCCCACTCCGCCCGATGGCCACCGCACACGCCGATTCGGTCAACTGGGACGCGATCGCCGAGTGCGAGTCGGGCGGAAACTGGGCGATCGACACAGGCAACGGCTACTACGGCGGCCTACAGTTCAAGCACACGACGTGGACCTCCCACGGCGGCGTGGGCCATCCGTCGGCCGCGTCGCGGTCCGAGCAGATCCGGGTGGCCGAGAACGTGCTGCGCAACCAGGGCATCAATGCGTGGCCGACCTGTGGCAAAAAGGGTACGGCTGCTCGGGTGAGGGGCAACGGCCCCGCAGCCACGGCCCCTGCCGCTCCCGTCACGGTTCCCGCGAAGGCGAACGGGTGCGCGGTGATGCCGGCCTCGGTCTTCGGGGGCGTGATCGACCTGCGCAAGATGTGCTCAGCGCTGCTGCGGTCGAGCTGACTGTCGAGCTGACTAAGGCGAACCTCAGCCTGCGGCATCCGCCGCGGTAGGCAGGATGAACGCCGAGCGGGCTGCCAGGGCCCCGAGGTGAGATGCCACCACGCGTTCGGGAATCAGGGCGGTGGCCCGGCTGGCGGCACCACCGAGGAACGACGGACGCATGTTGACGATCCTGCCGATCGTGGCAGATTCCCGCACCAACGGGCGGACCCGGCGCCGGCGGAACCGGCCGAAACTGGCAAAGGCGGTGGGCAGATCTGAGGCCAGTTCGATGAAACGGGCCAGGATCGCGGCGTCCTCCAGCCCTTGGCACCCGCCCTGTCCGAGGTGTGGACGCATCGGGTGGGCGGCGTCACCGACGAGCACCACATTCCCGCGTGACCAGTTTCTGGGCTGGACACGGTCGAAGAGATCGTTGCGCATCAACTCCGCGGGATCGGTGCAGGCAATCAACTCGGGTATCGGCGCGGCCCAGGAAGCCAGCTTTGTCGTGAGGTAGGCGTGGTCGCCGCCAGGGGCAGTGCCGCCTTCGGGTGCGCGTTCGGAGGCGAACCAGTAAGTGTGATCCGCGCCCAGTGGCACATGCCCGACCTCGGTCCCGTTCCCCATGGTCGTGCCGGCCAGTGCGGGATCAAGCGGGCAAGCGGCCACCCCGCGCCAGGCGGTGTATCCGACGTAGCGGCTGGGCAGCGGACCGTTGAGGAAGCGCGCCACCAAGGAGTTGACGCCGTCGGCGCCGACCACCGCGTCAGCGTCTCGAATCTGGGAATCCGAGACAGTGACCCGAACCGAGGAACTGGTGATCACCAGTCCGGTAGCGGTCACGCCGGTTTGGACGGTGTCGGCGGGCAATGCGGCCCGCAGGATGTCGGTCAATTCTGATCGGCGCACCACCACCAGGGGCTCGCCGAGAGCGGTGACGATCCGCTGGGGCGACGGGCGGCGCAGCCACCGGCCGTCGCGCCAGCGCATCGCTCCGCCCGTCACGCTGCCGCCCGCGCGCCGTATCGCGTCGCCCAGTCCGATTTCGTCCAGGGCAGCCAGCGCGTTGGGCCAGATGCTGATGCCCGCGCCGCTGGCGATACCGGTGCGCTGCTCGATCACCGTCACTTCGTGTCCGGCTCTGCGCAGGGCGACAGCAGTCGCCAGGCCGGCGATGCCGGCGCCGATCACGGTGATGTGCGCGGACATGGGCCGACACTATCGGCCCGGGTGCACCATCGGCCCCAATCCTTCTCGGCCCATATCGATCGTCGGCCCATATTCATCGCGAAGGACTGCGCACCGCACGGCTTCGTACGTTGTCCGACCGGGTGTTGTCGGGCCGTGTGCCCGGTCGGGACTTCGAGGTGTCCGACATGCTCGGGTAGCGTCAGGAGCCATGGGCCATCCGGAAAATACCGCCGATCGCGAGTTCGACATAGTGCTCTACGGGGCCACGGGTTTCGTCGGCAAGCTGACTGCTCAGTACCTCGTCTCCGCCGGAGCAGGTGCGCGCGTTGCCCTGGCCGGCCGTTCCGCGGACCGCCTCCGAGCCGTGCGCGACACGCTCGGCGAGGCGGCGCAATCTTGGACGCTGATCGTTGCCGACGCATCGCAGCCCTCGACGCTCGATGCGATGGCGGCCCGCACCCGCGTGGTGATCAGCACCGTCGGGCCCTATCTGCGCTACGGACTGCCGCTGGTCGCCGCTTGCGCGGCCGCAGGAACCGACTACGCCGATCTGACCGGCGAGCCCTTGTTCGTCCGGGAATGCATCGACCTCTACCACAAGCAGGCGATCGACACGGGCGCGCGCATCGTCCACGGGTGTGGTTTCGATTCCATTCCATCGGACCTGACGGTGTTCGCACTGCACCGCCAGGCCGAACGGGACCAGGCCGGGCAACTCGGAGACACCAACTTCGTGGTGCGCCAGGCCGCGGGCGGCGTCTCCGGCGGCACGGTCGCGTCGATGACGAACCTATTTCGGGAAGCATCCGCTGATCCGGAGGCGCGGAGGCTGCTCAATGACCCCTACACGCTGAGCCCCGACCGTGCGGCGGAACCGGAACTCGGCGCCCAGCCCGACGCGCGGTGGCGGCGCGGCCGCGACATCGCCCCCGAACTCGACGGCTACTGGTTTGGTGCATTCGCGATGGCGATTCCCAACACCCGCATCGTCCGGCGTACCAACGCGCTGCTGGACTACGCCTACGGCAAGCGTTTCGAGTATGCCGAGCAGATGAGCGTGGGCCGCTCGATCGCCGCACCGGTGGCCGCGGCGCTGGCGACGGGGGCCAGCGTGGCAACGGTGGAACTCGGCAGCCGGTTCCTCGACCGCGTGCCCGAACGCATCCTCGATCGCATCCTGCCCGCGGCAGGTACCGGGCCCAGCGAGCAGACCCGCGAGCAGGGGCACTACACCGTGGAGACTTACACCACCACCTCCACCGGCGCGCGCTACCTCGCGCGGATGACCCAGCAGGGCGACCCTGGCTACAAGGCGACATCGGTGTTGTTGGGCGAGAGTGGGCTGGCTCTTGCACTGGACCGGGAACAACTCTCTGACCTGCGCGGAGTGCTGACCCCGGCCGCGGCCATGGGTGACGCGCTGTTGGCCCGGTTCCCGGCGGCAGGCGTGTCGCTGGAAGTCGCGCCGCTGAACTGATCGAGGTTCGGCCCGCGTGAGCCGAACTCCTCTCGTTGCTTGCTGCGCGGGATTAGTGTCGTGCGTGCAGCGTGTGTTTTCCAGCGACGAAGGTGAAATGTGATGGCAGGCCTCGACGAACTCTTCGACCAGATTCCGACTCAGCAGATTGCCGGCAGGCTGGGCGTCGACGAAAGCGAGGTGGACAGCGCGGTCAAAACGTTGGTTCCGATGCTCGTCGGTGGCCTCCAGCAGAACGCCGAGGATCCTGATGCCGCGACCAACATCGAGTCGGCGGCCAACACGCACGCCGCCAGCGGACTGCTCGATGGTGGGGTCAGCGTCGACCAGGTCGACGAATCCGACGGCTCCAGGGCGGTCTCGAAGATCTTCGGCGGCAACGACACCGGCCAAGTGGCGTCGGCATTGGCAGGCGGCGGCGCCGGAAACAGCGATCTGATCCAGAGACTGCTGCCGATCCTGGCCCCGATCGTGCTCGCCTACATCGGCAAGCAACTCTCCGGTGGCCAGGCCCCGGCGCAACAGCAGTCCAGTGGCGGGGGCGGTCTCGGCGACATCCTCGGCGGCATCCTGGCAGGTGGCGCGGGTGGCGCAGGTGGCGCAGGTGGCAATAACCCGCTGGGCGGCATCCTCGGTAGCGTCCTGGGCGGAAACCAGGGCGGCCCTCTCGGAGATATCTTGGGTGGGCTGCTGGGTGGGAAAAAGTAGCGCGGGCTGCCGGGTGAAACTTCGCGGGCTACCGGGTGAAACTTCGCGGGCTACCGGGTCGCGGTGAGACGCCCGCGACGTCTTCCTAGAATGGCTCGGTGACCGCCAGTTCCCAGCCCATCGCCGGCAGTGGCCTCCCAAAGGGGCCCAGCCTCGACGCCCTGCCCAAATCGTGGGATCCCGGTGCGCAGGAGAGCTCCCTGTATGAGGGCTGGGTCAATGCCGGCTACTTCAGCGCCGATCCCGCCAGCGGCAAGCCCGCCTACTCGATCGTGTTGCCGCCCCCCAATGTCACCGGCAATCTGCACATGGGCCACGCGCTGGACCACACGCTGATGGACGCGCTGACCCGGCGCAAGCGGATGCAGGGCTACGAGGCTCTCTGGCTCCCCGGCATGGACCACGCGGGCATCGCCACCCAATCGGTGGTGGAGAA
This sequence comes from Mycobacterium sp., assembly GCF_049608025.1. GTDB lineage: Bacteria > Actinomycetota > Actinomycetes > Mycobacteriales > Mycobacteriaceae > Mycobacterium. The sequence goes on from NZ_JBMYXC010000015.1 coordinate 4,509, forward strand.
GCAGCTCGCAGTCGAGGGCAAGACCAAAGAGGATCTGGGTCGCGAGCGGTTCATCGACAAGATCTGGGACTGGAAGCGGGAGTCCGGCGGCACCATCGGGTCGCAGATGCGCGCCCTCGGCGACGGGGTGGACTGGAGCCGCGAACGTTTCACCATGGATGACGGCCTGTCGCGCGCGGTGCGAACGATCTTCAAGCGGCTCTTCGACGCCGGGCTTATCTACCAAGCCGAGCGGTTGGTCAACTGGTCGCCTGTGCTTGAGACCGCGATTTCGGATCTCGAGGTCAAGTACGAGGATGTCGAGGGTGAACTGGTGTCGTTCCGATACGGATCGATGGCCGATGCCGAGCCCCATATCGTGGTAGCCACCACCCGTCTGGAGACGATGCTCGGCGACACCGCCATCGCCGTGCATCCTGACGACCAGCGATACCGCCACCTCGTCGGACAGACGCTGCCGCACCCGTTCCTGACTCGACCCATCGCTATCGTTGCCGATCATCACGTCGACCCGGAATTTGGAACGGGCGCAGTCAAAGTCACACCCGCGCACGATCCGAACGACTTCGAAATCGGCATGCGTCATCAGTTGCCGATGCCGTCGATGCTGGACAGCAAGGGCCGGATCGCCGACACCGGAACCTCATTCGACGGAATGGACCGATTTGATGCGCGGGTCGCGGTCCGCGAGGCGTTGGCTGAACAGGGCCGCATCGTCGCCGAGAAGCGGCCCTATCTGCACAGCGTGGGTCACTCCGAACGCAGCGGCGAGCCTATTGAGCCCCGCCTGAGCCTGCAGTGGTGGGTCAGGGTCGAGGCCCTCGCAAAGGCCGCCGGCGATGCAGTCCGCAACGGCGACACGGTGATTCACCCAGCCAGCCTGGAACCCCGCTGGTTCAGCTGGGTCGACAACATGCACGACTGGTGCATTTCGCGGCAGCTGTGGTGGGGTCACCGCATACCGATCTGGCATGGCCCCAATGGTGAAACCGTCTGTGTGGGACCAGACGAGACACCGCCGCAGGGATGGGAGCAGGACGCCGACGTGCTCGACACCTGGTTCAGTTCAGCGCTGTGGCCGTTCTCCACGATGGGCTGGCCCGATCACACCGCCGAGTTGGCGAAGTTTTACCCGACCACCGTGTTGGTGACCGGCTACGACATCCTGTTCTTCTGGGTGGCGCGGATGATGATGTTCGGCACATTCATCGCCGAGGATCCTGCGCTTACGGGAGACGGTGCTCAGAGGAATTCACGCGCGCGGGTTCCCTTTGAAAATGTGTTCTTGCACGGCCTGATCCGCGACGAGTTCGGCCGCAAGATGAGCAAATCCCGCGGCAATGGCATCGACCCACTCGAATGGGTGCAGAAGTTCGGCGCGGATGCGCTGCGATTCACCCTGGCCCGCGGTGCCAGCCCCGGCGGCGATTTGGCCATCGGGGAGGACCATGCCCGGGCGGCCCGCAACTTCGCCACCAAACTGTTCAACGCCACCCGTTTCGCGTTGCTCAACGGTGCCGCCCCGGCACCGTTGCCCGCAGTCGACGATCTCACCGATGCCGACCGCTGGATCCTCGGCCGTTTGGAAATGGTACGCGCCGAAGTAGATTCATCGTTTGACAGCTATGAATTCAACAGGGCGTGTGAAGCGCTGTATCACTTCGCATGGGATGAGTTCTGCGATTGGTACGTGGAACTGGCGAAGGTGCAGTTGGGTTCTGAGGACGAGTCGACCACCGCGCGCACTACTGCCGTGCTGGCGTTCGTGCTGGACACTCTGCTCAAACTGCTGCATCCGGTGATGCCGTTCGTGACCGAGGTGCTGTGGAAGACGCTGACCGGCGGTGAGTCCCTGGTTATCGCTGACTGGCCCGCGCCCTCTGGATTCGAACTGGATCATGCTGCAGCACAACGTATCGACGATATGCAGAAGTTGGTCACCGAGGTGCGCCGGTTCCGTAGCGACCAGGGTCTTGCCGACCGGCAGAGGGTGCCTGCCAGGCTCTCGGACATCACCGCCGCCGGCCTCGATGAACATGTCCCGGCGATAACGGCTCTGGCCTGGCTGACTCCGCCCGCCGACGAGTTCGGCCCATCGGCCTCGCTGGAGGTGCGGTTGTCGGCAGCCACCGTCCTCGTCGAAGTAGATACCTCGGGCACCGTCGACGTGGCGGCCGAACGGCGTCGGTTGGAGAAGGATCTCGCCGCGGCGCACAAGGAACTGGCCGGTACCGCGGCCAAGCTCGGCAACGCAGGATTTCTGTCCAAGGCGCCCGCGGAGGTCGTCGATAAGATCCGGGTCCGCCGGCAGGTCGCCGACCAAGAAGTGCAGCGCATCACCGCGAGGCTTGAGTCGTTCCCGACATGACCAGCCCACCCGAACCGACTCCCGACGAGATCGCGTCGTTGCTCCAGGTCGAGCACCTCCTCGACCAGCGTTGGCCTGAGACCAAGATCGAGCCGAGTACTGCCCGGATCTCGGCGTTGATGGAGATGCTCGGGTCACCGCAGCTTGGCTATCCATCGATTCATATCGGTGGAACCAATGGCAAGACATCGGTGGCCAGGATGGTGGACGCGCTGCTGATCGCGCTGGCTCGGCGCACCGGGCGCACCACCAGTCCGCACCTGCAGTCTGCGGTGGAACGAATTTCCATCGACGGCGCGCCGGTCAGTCCGCGGACCTACGTGGCTGCCTACCGTGAAATCGAGCCCTTCGTCGAGCTTGTCGACCGGCAGTCGCAGGCGGGCGCCCTGGGGGAGGCAGGCCCGCGGTTGAGCAAGTTCGAGGTCGTCACCGCGATGGCTTTCGCCGCGTTCGCCGACGCCCCCATCGACGTTGCGGTCGTCGAGGTCGGGCTCGGCGGACGATGGGACGCCACCAACGTGGTCAACGCCCCGGTCGCGGTCATCACGCCCATCGGCATCGACCATGCCGACTACCTGGGCGAGACCGTCGCCGAGATCGCCGGCGAGAAGGCCGGGATCATCACCAGGCAACCCGAGGACCTCGTGCCCTCGGACGCTGATGTGAGCACGGTCGCGGTGATCGCCCATCAGCCGCCGGAAGCAATGGACGTACTGCTGGCTCAGGCGGTGCGCGCGGACGCCGCGGTCGCTCGCGAAGGCTCGGAGTTCGCGGTGCTGGGCAGACAGGTGGCTGTCGGTGGACAATTGCTCGAACTCCAGGGGCTCGGCGGCGTGTACGGCGACGTGTTCCTTCCGCTGCACGGCGAGCATCAGGCGCACAACGCCGTCGTCGCCCTCGCGGCGGTCGAGGCGTTCTTCGGGGCCGGGGCGCAACGTCAACTTGATGTCGACGCCGTGCGTGCCGGCTTCGCTGCCGTGACCGCACCGGGCCGATTGGAGCGGATGCGCAGTGCTCCAACAGTTTTCATTGATGCCGCGCACAATCCCGCGGGCGCCGTCGCGCTGGCTCAGGCACTGGGGGAGGAGTTCGATTTCCGATTCCTCGTCGGCGTCGTCTCCGTCCTGGCCGACAAGGACGCCGACGGCATCCTGGCCGCACTCGAACCGGTCCTGGACCAGATCGTCGTCACCCACAACGGCTCTCCCCGGGCACTCGAGGTAGAGGCGCTGGCGGTCAAGGCTGAGGAGCGTTTCGGCCCGGAGCGGGTCATCGCCGCCGATACGCTCGCCGACGCTATCGAAACCGCCACCGCATTGGTCGAAGATTCCGGCAACGCAGGCGACGGTATCGGCGGCATGGGCGGGGTTGGCATCGTGATCACCGGATCGGTCGTCACCGCAGGCGCGGCGCGCACCCTGTTCGGAAAGGACCCAGCGTGATCGAGCAGTCACCACCGTCGGGACCCGACGGCGCCGGTCCCGGTGCGCCGGACCCGTGGAAGAGCTTTCGCGGCGTCATGGCCGGCACGCTGATCCTCGAGGCCATCGTCGTATTGCTCGCGCTGCCTGTCGTGAGCACGGTTGGGGGCGGTTTGTCGGCCGGTTCGACGGCCTACCTCGTCGGCATCGCAGTGCTGCTGGTATTGATGGCCGGCATTCAGGGCCGCTCCTGGGCCATCTGGGCCAATCTGGGCGTCCAGCCGCTGATAATCATCGGGTGGGCGATCTACCCGGGTGTCGGCTTCGTCGGGCTGCTGTTCACCGTCGTATGGCTGCTGATCGTGTACCTGCGGGCTGAGGTACTCCGTCGGCAGAAGCGTGGCCTTCTTCCCGGGCAACAGCCGCCGGGCGAATGAGTCCGGCCGGCCGGATTCCTCAACGCGGACTCGTTCCTCGCCGCTTGATCGTCATCCGGCTGGTTCTGGGGGCCGGATTCCTCAACGCGGACTCGTTCCTCGCCGCTTGATCGTCATCCGGCTAGGCTGTCGGCCGTGACTGAGCGCACCCTCGTATTGATCAAGCCCGACGGCGTAGAGCGCCGCTTCATCGGAGAGATCCTCGCCCGCATAGAAGGCAAGGGCCTCACCATCGCGGCCCTGGAGCTGAAGAACGTCAGTGACGAACTGGCGCGTGCACACTATGCCGAGCACGACGGCAAGCCCTTCTTCGCCTCGCTGCTGGAGTTCATCACCTCGGGTCCAGTAGTGGCCGCGATCCTGGAGGGGCCACGCGCTATCGCGGCGTTCCGTCAGCTGGCCGGCGGGACGGATCCCGTCGAGAAGGCCACACCCGGCACTATCCGCGGTGACCTGGGGCTGGAGACCCAATTCAACCTGGTCCACGGATCCGACTCGCCAGAGTCGGCCGCTCGGGAAATCGATCTCTGGTTCCCCGGCCGGTAGACATCGCGGAGCGAATCGGTGCGGCCTGATCGGTCCGACTCACAGGATGTGGGATACTTACCGCGGGTGACCTGCCTTACAACCCAAGGTTGGCTACCCGGATGAAGACTTCGACGAGCGCGACCACCGCAACCCGCGGCGCGGCGCAGACCGTCCGGCCATCATTCAGACCGGCACCGAGATTGTTCCCCCGTGGATCGCTCGGGGCGAGACCATAACAGGTTCGGGAGTAGTTGACCCGGACATAAAATCGGAGCCCTCGCGTGGCCGCGTCAGCACAATGACGCGCCCGGGGGCTTGAGGAGAGTACGTGGCCGACAATGAGAACCTTCAAGCCCCTAGCCACAACCTGCCCGAGGATGCCGAGCACAGCGCGGCGCCGTCCGGTGAAGCCAAGGATGCGCCGTCGCCTGAACGGCTGAGGGTTCATTCGCTGGCCAGGGTCCTGGGCACCACCAGCAAGCGGATCATCGAAGCCCTCGTCGAACTGGATGGCCGGACGCGCAGTGCGCACTCCACGCTGGGTCGTGAGGAAGCCGACCGAGTGCGCGAGGTCCTCGCCGGGGCCGAGCCCGATTCCGAATCCCAGCCTGATTCCGAATCCCAGTCCGATGCTGAATCATCCCGGGCGGATGCCGAATCTGATCCAGAGTCGATCGCCACAGCTGTGGCCGAGGAGGAACCGGAGTCACGACTTATTCTGGAAACCCGCGCCTCTGGCCCGGCCGAGCCCGCCGACTATTTACCGCTGTTCGTTGCTCCGCAGCCCGTCCCGTCGAAAGTTGACAGGGATAGCGACGATGGCGAGGAGGAGCCGGACGACGATGATGCCGGGCCGGAGTCTGATGATGAAGGGGCAGATCGTCCGACTGCCAAGCGCCGTCGGCGTGGCCGTCGCGGTCGGGGCCGCGGGCGCGGCGAGCAGAATGGTGAGGATTCCCCGTCGGACACCGCTGGCGACGGTCAGAACGACAGCGATCAGTCCGAGGGCGCTGACGAATCCGGGGATGGCAACGACAGTGGTGACGACGGGTCGAGTGCCGATGGCGGCAAAACCCGTCGGCGTCGGCGTCGGCGGCGTAAGTCTGGCTCCGGCGATGACAACGACGGCGGCACCTCGTCTGACGATCCGCCCAATACCGTCGTGCATGAACGCCCCCCACGACGTGCCAAGGGCGGCAACGGCGATTCGTCCAACAACGAGATCCAGGGGATCAGCGGCTCGACCCGATTGGAAGCCAAGCGGCAGCGGCGCAGAGATGGCCGCGATGCCGGTCGTCGCCGGCCACCAATCCTGAGCGAGGCTGAGTTTCTGGCACGGCGCGAAGCGGTCGAGCGGACCATGGTCGTCCGCGACAAGGTGCGCGCCGAACCGCCGCATCAGGGCGCCCGCTACACCCAGATAGCGGTTCTCGAGGACGGTGTCGTCGTCGAACACTTCGTAACTTCAGCGGCCTCGGCCTCCCTGGTGGGCAACATTTACCTCGGCGTCGTCCAAAATGTGCTGCCGTCGATGGAAGCGGCCTTCGTGGACATCGGCCGCGGTCGCAACGGCGTGCTCTACGCCGGTGAGGTCAACTGGGAGGCCGCCGGCCTCGGGGGTTCCCAACGCAAGATCGAGCAGGCGCTCAAGCCGGGTGACTACGTCGTCGTCCAGGTCAGCAAGGACCCGGTCGGTCACAAGGGCGCTCGGCTGACGACGCAGGTCTCGCTGGCTGGTCGCTACCTTGTCTACGTGCCCGGCGCGTCGTCCACCGGCATCAGCCGAAAGTTGCCCGACACCGAGCGTCAGCGACTCAAGGAAATTCTGCGGGAGGTCGTTCCCGCGGATGCGGGCGTGATCATCCGGACCGCCTCTGAGGGCGTCAAGGAATCCGACATCCGCACCGACGTTGACCGGTTGCAGCAGCGATGGAACCAGATTGACGCCAATGCCGCCGAGACCAAGAAGAAAGCCGCGGGCGCGGCGGTTCCGCTATACGAAGAGCCTGACGTACTGGTCAAAGTCATCCGTGACCTGTTCAACGAGGATTTCAAGGGTCTGATCGTGTCCGGCGAGGACTCGTGGAAGACGATCAACGATTACGTGAACTCGGTGGCGCCGGAGTTGGCCCCGCGGATGACGAAGTACGAGCCCCCTGCGTCCTCGGCAGCCGGGACGGGCCCGGACGTTTTTGCCGTGCACCGAATAGACGAGCAACTCGCCAAGGCAATGGACCGCAAGGTGTGGTTGCCGTCCGGGGGCACGCTGGTCATCGACCGCACCGAGGCGATGACCGTTGTCGATGTCAACACCGGCAAGTTCACCGGATCTGGCGGCAATCTGGAGCAGACCGTCACGCGTAACAATCTGGAGGCTGCCGAGGAGGTTGTCAGGCAGTTGCGGCTGCGTGACATCGGCGGCATCGTCGTCATCGACTTCATCGATATGGTTCTGGAGAACAACCGGGATCTGGTGCTGCGCAGACTGACCGAGGCGCTGTCCCGGGATCGAACCCGCCATCAGGTGTCGGAGGTGACGTCGCTGGGGCTGGTGCAGTTGACCAGAAAGCGTCTGGGTACTGGGTTGATCGAGGCGTTCTCGACACCGTGTCCGCATTGCAGCGGTCGCGGCCTGCTGCTACACGGGGATCCCGTCGACTCCGCGTCCTCTGCGGGGCGCAAGTCTGAATCCGGCGGTGGTGGGCGCCGCGGCAAGCGCGGCAAGCGTGCCGGCCGGGAACAGCAGGAGACGCCGGTCGTCAAGGTGCCCGCGCATTCGCCGGGAGAGCACCCGATGTTCAAGGCGATGGCCGCGGCGAATGGCAAGCATGCCGCTGATGACGATGCAGACGCCGCAGATGACACCGACGCGGCCGCAGATGACACCGACGCGACAGAAGCTGCCGAAGAGGTTGCTGAGCTGGATCTCGACACTGTCGGCGCTGGGGCCGACTCCGAGGACACCGACGACGACTCCGACGACGACTCCGACGACGATGACGATGACGATGACGATGACGATGACGATGACGACACCGACGACGACGACGACGACACCGACGACGACGATGATGACGATGATGACGATGACGACGACTCCGACGATGACGATGATGATGACGACGAGATCGATCTCGATGACGACGACGATGATGAGGACGACGAGATCGACGTTTTAGACGACATCGACAGCGGGTCAGACCAGTCGGATGAGCCTGAGCAGCCCGGGCCGCTGGCCGCTGCTGGTGCCCGGCACCGCAGACGCGCCGCGGCGCGTCCCGCAGGTCCGCCCAGGCCCGACTGAGCGGTTTGACCCTCTACCCGCTGGTCACGTAACCTTGAGCAGTTGTCTCCAGGGCCTACCCATGGCTGGTTGGAGACAGTGGGATGCTTTCAGGGCCCCCGCACCCCAGATCCGCGCGCACACCCCAAGTGCTGTGCGCCCGCACGCGAAGAGGAAGACCAACGATGGCAGCCGAAACAGCCACGTACGCGATCGTGAAGACCGGTGGCAAGCAGTACAAGGTCGCTGCCGGGGACATCTTCAAGGTGGAGAAGCTCGACGTCGAACCCGGCGCCAAAATCTCGCTGCCTGTTGCGCTGGTAGTCGACGGCTCAAAAGTGACCACCGACGCCAAGGCGCTGGAGAAGGTCGCGGTCACCGGCGAGGTTCTCGAACACATCAAAGGTCCGAAGATCCGGATCCACAAATTCAAGAACAAGACCGGCTATCACAAGCGCCAGGGCCACCGTCAACAGCTGACCGTGCTCAAGGTCACCGGCATCAAGTAACGACTGGAGCGAGAGACATGGCACACAAAAAGGGCGCTTCCAGCTCACGCAATGGTCGTGACTCGAACGCGCAGCGCCTCGGCGTCAAACGGTTCGGCGGGCAGGTCGTCAAAGCCGGGGAGATTTTAGTGCGGCAGCGGGGTACTCATTTCCATCCCGGCACTAACGTCGGTCGCGGCGGCGATGACACGCTGTTCGCTACTGCGCCCGGCGCCGTCGAGTTCGGTAAGAAGCGCGGCCGCAAGTTCGTCAATATCGTGCGGGTTACGCGAACCGACGCCTGACTTTCGCGTCCAGATCGACGTCGCGGCGTCGCGCACTAGTGCGCCTGCGTCCATATGTCGATTTCGGTGGGGAGAGGAAGTCCGATGACTCGGTTCATCGACCGCGTCGTCGTCCACGTGCGAGCGGGCAATGGCGGAAACGGCTGCGCCTCGGTACACCGCGAGAAGTTCAAGCCCCTGGGTGGACCTGACGGTGGAAACGGCGGGCGCGGAGGCAGCGTAGTGCTGATCGTCGACCCGCAGATCCATACCCTGCTGGATTTCCACTTCCGCCCGCACATCGTGGCTCCGTCGGGCAAACAGGGCGCCGGCAACAACCGCGACGGAGCCGCGGGCGAAGACCTGGAGGTGAAGGTGCCCGACGGCACCGTCGTCCTTGATGAGCACGGCCGCCTCCTCGCCGACCTGGTCGGCGCGGGTACTCGATTCGAGGCTGCCGCCGGCGGGCGGGGCGGATTGGGCAATGCCGCGCTGGCCTCGCGGGCCCGCAAGGCGCCCGGCTTCGCGCTGCTGGGCGAGAGGGGCCAGGTCGGTGACCTAACTCTTGAGCTCAAGACGGTCGCCGACGTCGGGTTGGTCGGATTCCCCTCGGCCGGCAAGTCCTCACTGGTGTCGACCATCTCGGCGGCGAAGCCGAAAATCGCCGACTACCCGTTCACCACGCTGGCGCCCAACCTCGGGGTGGTCTCGGCCGGAGAACACACGTTCACCGTCGCCGATGTGCCCGGCCTCATCCCCGGCGCCTCCCATGGGCGGGGCCTGGGGTTGGACTTCCTTCGGCATCTTGAACGGTGCGCAGTCCTGGTACACGTCGTCGATTGCGCGACGCTGGAGCCTGGCCGCGATCCGGTCTCGGACATCGAGGCCCTGGAGGCCGAACTCGCCGCGTACACCCCGACACTGCAGAGCGATGCCACGCTGGGCGATCTCCCCGAACGTCCACGGGCCGTGGTGCTCAACAAGATCGATGTGCCCGATGCCCGCGAACTCGCTGATTTCGTCCGTGACGATATCGCCCAAAGGTTCGGCTGGCCGATATTCGAGGTGTCTACGGTTACTCGAGAAAATCTGCGGCCCTTGATATTCGCGTTGTGGGAGATGGTGTCGACATATCGCGCCGCGCAACCCGAGGTGGTTCCGCGTCGTCCGGTGATCCGGCCGGTCGCCGTGGACGACAGCGGTTTCACCGTCAAGGCCGACGGCATGGGCGGGTTCGTGGTGAGAGGGACCCGGCCGCAGCGGTGGGTGGCGCAGACCAACTTCGACAACGATGAAGCGGTCGGCTATCTGGGGGACCGATTAGCCCGTCTCGGTGTCGAGGAGCAGTTGTTGAAACTCGGTGCCCGGCCCGGCTGCGCGGTGACGATCGGGGACATGACATTCGACTGGGAGCCGCAAACCCCGGCCGGCGTGGACCTTCCGCCGTCGGGTCGGGGTACCGATGTCCGCCTCGAGAAGACCGATCGGGTGCCCGCTGATGAGCGCAAGGCGGCGCGCAAAGCGCGCAGGCAGAGCGACGAGTCGCGATGAGTGCTCACCGGGAGGCTGTGCGGACCGCTCGGTCAATTGTCGTCAAGATCGGCACAACTGCGCTGACGACCCCGTCCGGCGTGTTCGATGCGAGTCGGTTGCAGTGTCTCGCCGACGCGATCGAAGCGCGAATGAAGGCCGGATCCGATGTCGTGATCGTGTCCTCTGGTGCGATCGCCGCCGGTATCGAGCCACTGGGCTTGAGCAGGCGGCCAACGGATTTGGCGACCAAGCAGGCGGCGGCCAGCGTCGGGCAGGTGGCGTTGGTCAACTCGTGGAGCGCAGCGTTCGGGCGCTATGACCGCACCGTGGGGCAGGTGCTGCTGACTGCGCACGATATCTCGATGCGCGTGCAGCACACCAACGCTCAACGCACCCTCGACCGGCTGCGAGCTCTGCATGCGGTGGGGATCGTGAACGAGAACGACACGGTGGCGACGAACGAGATCAGATTCGGCGACAACGACCGACTCTCTGCGCTCGTCGCACAGTTGGTCGGAGCGGACGCTTTGGTGCTATTGAGCGACATCGACGGTCTCTACGACAGCGATCCGCGAAAAGCGAACGCGCGCTTCATCCCTGAAGTCGATGGTCCCGCCGGTTTGGAGGGTGTGACAGCCGGACGTGGCAGCCACCTGGGGACCGGCGGTATGGTCTCGAAGTTGTCCTCAGCGCTATTGGCCGCCGACGCGGGCGTGCCGGTTTTGCTGGCCGCCGCGACGGATGCGGCGGCCGCACTTGCCGACGCCTCGGTTGGCACCGTCTTCGCCCCCCGCGCCGAGCGCATGTCGGCCCGTCGGTTCTGGGTGCGCTACGCCGCGGAGGTGGCCGGCACTTTGACGCTGGACGCCGGAGCTGTCAATGCCGTTGTACGGCAGCGACGTTCCCTGCTGCCCGCAGGCATCACGGCGCTGTCGGGCCGGTTCTACGGCGGCGACGTCGTCGAGTTGCGCGCGCAGGACGCCACGATGGTCGCGCGCGGCGTCGTCGCCTACGACGCGGCCGAATTGGCTACTATGCTGGGCCGGTCTACCTCGGGCCTACCAGCGGAGATGCGTAGGCCCGCGGTACACGCCGACGATCTCGTCGCCGTCTGAACGGCTGGGTTTCCTCAGCGGGGGCAATTCGTCGGCAAGCAGCGCGAGCATTGGCGAACAGCCGTTATCGACTTTCACGGCCGCGAGTTCGTCACCGCGGGTCTGGCCGCGATTGACGATGGCCACCGGGATGCCCGCGGCGGCGGCGTGGCGGACGAAGCGATAGCCGGAGTAAACGGTCAGCGATGACCCGGCGACCAGTAGTGCGTCGGCATCGTCGACCAATGAATAGGCGTTCTCGACGCGATCTTTCGGGACGTTCTCGCCGAAGTAGACGATGTCGGGCTTCAGCATCCCGCCACAGCAGGGGCAGTCGACGATCCGGAATGCGCCGGTAGCGGCGATGTGGGCATCGGCGTCGGGAGCCACCGCGATGCCGCCGAGGGGGGCGGCTGCCTCGGCGAACCCCGGGTTGGCGGCCTCGAGAAGATCAGCCAGCGCTGCCCGCGACATTCGGTGGCCGCAGTCGAGGCAGATCACCCGGGAGTAGCTGCCGTGCAGGTCGATGACCACCGTGCTGCCCGCCTTGCGATGCAGCAGATCGACGTTCTGGGTGATCACCCCGGTCACGACTCCCGCGCGCTCCAGTGCGGCGAGAGCTCGGTGTCCGGCGTTGGGCAGCGTCCGGTCCATGTGCCGCCAGCCCAGGTGATTGCGTGCCCAGTACCGCTGCCGGAACACCGGATCGGTGGTGAATTGCCGGATCGTCATCGGGTTGCTGGGCGGGGAGTCCGGGCCTCTGTAGTCGGGGATCCCTGAGTCTGTGGACATCCCGGCACCGGTCAGCACCGCCAGGCGCCTGCCCCGCAGCACGGTGACCAGCTCAGGTGACTCCACGTCACTGAATGTAGGTGATCGGCAGTTTCGACAGGCCAATTCGCACCCAGTGGCCGAATCCGCACCCCTGGCGGGCGACAATGGTGGCGATGGACTTCTATTCGGCCTACCAACACGGCTTCGTCCGTGTCGCAGCCTGCACGCAGCACACGGCGATCGGCGATCCCGTGGCAAATGCCGAATCGGTGTTGGCGGCCGCGCGTGACTGTGCCGCCGAGGGTGTGGCACTCGCAGTGTTTCCCGAGTTGACGCTGTCGGGGTATTCGATCGAGGACATCCTGCTGCAGGATGCGCTGCTCGATGCCGTGCAGGAGGCACTGCTGGACGTGGTGGCCGGGTCCGCGGACCTGATGACAGTTCTTGTGGTCGGTGCGCCGCTGCGCCACGGACACCGGATCTACAACACCGCGGTCGTCGTGCACCGAGGCAGGGTGCTCGGGGTTGTCCCGAAGTCTTATCTGCCGACTTACCGAGAGTTCTACGAGCGGCGTCAGATGGCCGCCGGCGACGACGTCCGGGGGGTGTTGCGAATCGGCGACACCACTGCACCGTTTGGGCCTGACCTGCTGTTCGCCGCGACCGACGTACCAGGGTTCGTGCTGTACGTCGAGGTTTGCGAGGACATGTTCGTCCCGATCCCGCCGAGCGCTCAAGCGGCGTTGGCCGGCGCGACGGTGCTGGCCAACCTGTCGGGCAGCCCTATCACGATCGGGCGTGCCGAGGACCGCGCACTGCTGGCTCGCTCGGCGTCGGCCCGCTGTCTGGCCGCCTACGTCTACGCCGCTGCAGGGGAGGGTGAGTCCAGCACCGACCTGGCCTGGGACGGTCAGACGATGATCTGGGAGAACGGTGCATGTCTGGCCTCGTCGGAGCGGTTCCCCGCCGGCTTGCGCCGATCAGTCGCCGACGTCGACCTCGAACTGCTGCGCTCGGAGCGGCTGAGGATGGGAACCTTCGACGACAACCGCGTGCACCACGGCATCACCGCCGAGGGGTACCGGCGCGTCGACTTTCTGCTCGACCCGCCGACCGGCGACATCGGGTTGCGGCGCCGCGTCGAACGTTTCCCGTTCGTCCCATCCGATCCCGCGCGGCTGCAACGGGATTGCTACGAGGCGTACAACATTCAGGTGGCCGGGCTGGAGCAGCGGGTGCGGGCCCTGGGTTCCCCGAATCTCGTCATCGGTGTCTCGGGCGGTCTGGACTCTACCCATGCGCTGATCGTCGCCGCGAAGGCGATGGATCGGCTGGGGCGCCCGCGCAGCGACATCCTCGCGTTCACGATGCCAGGGTTCGCGACGGGCGATCGCACCAAGAACAACGCCATCCGGCTTGGCGAAACGCTCGGGGTGACCTTCACTGAGATTGATATCCGCTCTACCGCGCAACTGATGCTTTCCGAGATGGACCACCCGTTCGCCCGCGGCGAGAAGGTCTATGACGTCACGTTCGAGAATGTGCAGGCCGGGCTGCGCACCGACTATCTGTTTCGGCTGGCAAATCAGCGTGGCGGCATCGTGCTGGGCACCGGAGACCTCTCCGAGATCGCGCTCGGGTGGTCCACCTACGGCGTAGGTGACCAGATGTCGCACTACAACGTCAACTCCGGGGTGCCCAAGACGCTGATCCAGCACCTGATTCGGTGGGTGATCTCGTCGAACCAATTCGCACCTGGAGCCGATCACCCGATCAACGCTGCGCTGCAGTCGGTGCTCGAGACAGAGATCACCCCCGAACTCGTGCCTGCCGCAGAGGGGGACGAGATCCAGAGCAGCGAGGCCGAAGTCGGTCCGTTCGCACTGCAGGATTTCTCGCTGTTTCACGTGCTGCGCTACGGGTTCCGACCGTCGAAGGTCGCGTTCCTGGCGTGGCATGCGTGGAGCGATGCGTCGAACGGCGAGTGGCCGCCGGGTTTCCCCCCTGAGAAGCGTCCGTCGTACACACTGGGCGAGATTCGGCATTGGCTACAGGTGTTCGTGCAGCGTTTCTACTCGTTCTCGCAATTCAAGCGATCGGCGATGCCCAACGGTCCCAAGGTTTCCCACGGCGGGTCGTTGTCGCCGCGGGGGGATTGGCGTGCGCCCTCGGACATGTCGGCGCGTACCTGGCTCGACGAGATCGAGCGCGCGATTCCCAGCGACTAGGCCGTGTCCCGTCCCACGCCGGGAACGAACCGTCCCACCGACGCGAGGTAGGCGCGGTACGTGTCGCCGTGCACCGCGAGTAGATACGGCTCTTCGACGGCGCGGACTTGCAATTGGATTGTCGTGACCAGCAGCGGGAAACCGATGAGGGCGAGGGCGTTCGGGGTCACCAGGGTGAGGCCGAACGCGAATACGATCATTGCTGTGAAGATCGGATTGCGGACCCTGGAGAACACCCCGGTGTGGATCAGGGACGTGGTCTCGGCGTGGTCCACGCCGATGCGCCACGAGTCGCCCATGTCCAGCTGCGCGTAGACCGTCGCCGCGATCCCGAACGTTGCGACGACGATGCCGACGATCTGGATCCACGCTGCGTGCAATACTCCCAGCGGGGCGACGACGCCGAACAACTGCAGAGCCGGGGCGATGGCCCCCACCGAGACCGCAACGACGAACCCGAGCCCTGCGATCCACTCGACTGAGCCCGGATGTCCGCTGATTCCGTTGAAGCCGGTTGAGCCGGTCCGGCGCCGTTGTACCCAACTACGCCAACCGAATCCGAGCACGGCAAAGGCGGCGAACAAGGCGAGCGCGGCGACGGGCATGTCAGGATCTTTCCCCACGCGTTTGTGCGCAGCATGGGTCGCCCCGCCAGGCGTTGCGCCCTTCGCGCACCGCGAGTGCAGCGATGCCCAGCGCGGCGATGGGATCGGCCCAGGACCACCCGAGAACTCCGTTGAGCAGCAGGCCGCCCAGCAGCACCGCGGACAGATAGGCGCACAGCAGTGTTTGTTTGGCATCGGCCACTGCGGACGCCGAACCGAGTTCGCGGCCGGTGTAATGCTGCGCCAGCGACAACGCAGGCATGATCACCAGGCTTGCCGCCGCGAGCGCGATGCCGATGGCCGAAGGCTGGGGCTCACGCAGGCCGGTGAGCGCAAGGGCGGCGTCGACGCTGACATAGCAGGCCAACGCGAAGAAAGAGAATGCGATGAAGCGCAGCGCGGTCTTCTCCCGCGATTCGGGATCCTTTGCCGAGAACTGCCACGCCACTGCCGCTGCCGAGGAGATCTCCACAAGCGAATCAAGGCCGAATCCGATGAGTGCGGACGACGACGCCCGAGTGCCCTCGATCAGCGCGATCGTCGCTTCGACGGCGTTGTAGGAGATCGTTGCGGCAACCAACAGTCGGACGCGCCGGGTGAGAAGGCTCCGACGTTGATCTGAAATGGCCATCAGCAACACCCCTGGCCATCAGTGGCGGGGCAGTACGCGGGGTGCACGGCCAAGACGAGGCCGACGAGGTCGCTCAGCGCGTGCGCGATTCGCGGGTCAGCCAGTTCGTAGCGGTTGCGCCGACCCTCGGGCGACACGGTGACCAGACCGCATCCCCGCAAACAGGCGAGGTGGTTGGACAGGATCTGGCGTGAGACCCCGATGCGGTCGGCGAGCTCGGACGGGTAGCCGGCCCCCTCGCGCAGAGTCAGCAAGATCTGCGCGCGGGTGGGGTCTGACAGGGCACAGCCGAATCGAGAAAGTGCGTCGCTGTCGAGTGCTGCTGCCTGCATCGCGCCAACAGTACAGATTCTGATGTATTCAGGAAAGCATGAACTATCTGACGCCGACGCCGGTTCCCGGCATCAGGTGACGTCGGCAAGTCCGATACGCTGGTCTAATGACTCTGCACGCCCCGGAGCGCGGGCAGGCAGCCGAGGATCCGTCGACCGAGTGCACGCAGGCCCCGGACAGCCTCCGCCAGCAGGTGCACGGTGCTGCCCGGCGATCGCGTGCTGCGGCTCGCGGGCTGGCCACGTTGAGCACCGAGGTCAAGAACCGGGCTCTGGGGACCGCTGCCGAGCATGTACTGATGAACACCCGCGCGATCCTGGCCGCCAACCAGGTCGACCTTGACGTCGCCCGCGCGGCGGGCACCTCCCCGGCGATGCTCGACCGCCTGGCACTGGACCCGAGCCGCATCGAGGGTATTGCCGACGGGTTGCGGCAAGTTGCCGACCTGCCGGACCCGATCGGCGAGGTGTTGCGGGGCCGCACGCTGCCCAATGGCCTGCAGTTGCGCCAGCAGCGGGTTCCACTCGGTGTGATCGGCATCGTGTACGAGGGCCGCCCCAATGTGACCGTCGACGCGTTCGGATTGACGCTGAAGTCGGGCAATGCCGTTCTGCTGCGCGGTAGTTCGTCGGCGGCGAATTCCAACGCCGCACTGGTGACCGCGCTTCGGGAGGCGCTGGCAGCCGAGAATCTGGACAGTGACGCCGTGCAACTGCTGCCAAGTGCGGACCGGGCCAGCGTCACGCACCTGATCCAGGCCCGCGGCCTGGTCGATGTCGTGATCCCGCGTGGCGGAGCGGGCCTGATCGATGCCGTGGTGCGGGACGCGCAAGTGCCGACCATCGAGACCGGTGTCGGCAATTGTCATGTCTACGTCCACGAATCAGCAGACCTCGAGATGGCGCAACGCATTCTGCTCAACGCCAAGACGCGCAGGCCCAGCGTGTGCAACGCCGCGGAGTCGCTACTGATCGATACGGCCATCGCTGACATGGCGGTACCCAGGTTGGTCGGGGCGCTGCAGGACGCGGGCGTAACGGTGCACGCCGATCCATCCGAAGAGGAGCTCCGCGCGGAGTTCCTCTCGATGGACATCGCGCTGGCGGTCGTGGACGGCATCGATGCTGCGATCGAACACGTCAACGAGTACGGCACCGGCCACACCGAAGCCATTGTCACGACCGATCTTGCTGCTGCCCAACGATTCACCGACCGGGTGGATGCGGCAGCGGTGATGGTGAACGCATCGACGTCATTCACCGACGGGGAGCAGTTCGGCTTCGGTGCAGAGATCGGCATCTCCACCCAGAAGTTGCACGCCAGAGGTCCGATGGGCCTGCCGGAATTGACGTCGACCAAGTGGATCGTGTGGGGCTCGCCCGTTACTGGCCACACCCGCCCAGCTTGAGTCAGGAGACTCGATGACCCTCCCCGCACATTCGGCGCCGCTGTTCGCCGACATCGACGATGTTGCGCGCCGGCTGTCTGAGACCGGCTATCTGCCCGACACCGCTACCGCCACGGCGGTGTTCCTGGCCGACCGGCTGGGCAAGCCGCTGCTGGTCGAGGGACCGGCAGGCGTCGGCAAGACCGAGTTGGCCCGCGCCGTCGCCCAGGCCACCGGATCGGGGCTGGTGCGGCTGCAGTGCTACGAGGGTGTCGATGAGGCCCGCGCACTCTACGAGTGGAACCACGCCAAGCAGATTCTGCGTATCCAGTCCGGATCGGTCGGCGGTGGCGACAGTGATGAGACCGACTGGGATCGGACGAAGACCGACGTTTTCTCCGAGGAGTTTCTGCTGTCCCGCCCGTTGCTGACCGCGATCCGTCGCACCGATCCGACGGTGCTGCTGATCGACGAGACCGACAAGGCCGACATCGAGATCGAGGGCCTGTTGCTCGAAGTCCTCAGCGATTTCGCGGTGACGGTGCCCGAGCTCGGCACGATCGTCGCTGAGCGTCGGCCGCTGGTGGTGCTGACGTCGAATGCGACCCGGGAACTCTCCGAGGCGCTCAAGCGTCGGTGCTTGTTCCTGCACATCGACTTCCCGGACGCCGACCTGGAGCGCCGCATTCTGCTCTCGCGGGTTCCCGAGCTGCCGGTGCATCTGGCCGAGGAACTGGTGCGCATCATCGGCGTGCTGCGTGGCATGCAGCTCAAGAAACTGCCGTCGGTCGCCGAGACGATCGACTGGGGCCGCACGGTGCTGGCGCTGGGTCTGGACACCATCGACGATGAGGTGATCGCCGCGACACTGGGTGTCGTGCTCAAGCACCAGTCCGACCAGACCAAAGCAGCCGGGGAGCTGAGGCTCAACTGATGGGCGCTCGACGCACCCGGCCGCCGCAACCCCTGGCTCCGCACGGGCTTCCGGGGCACTTGGTGGAATTCGTGGAAGCATTACGTGGGCAAGGGATTTCGGTGGGTCCATCCGAGACGGTGGACGCCGGCCAGGTGATGTCAGTATTGGGCCTTGCCGACCGTGAGGTGCTGCGCGAGGGTATCGCCTGCGCGGTGCTGCGTCGCCCGGATCATCGCGAAACCTACGACGCGTTGTTCGATCTCTACTTCCCGGCCGCTCTCGGCGCGCGGACTGTGCTCGACGACGACGCCGGCGGTGACGACCCGGCTTTGCCGCCGGCCGACATCGAGGCGTTGCGCACCGCGCTGGTCGACATGCTGGGCGACGCAGAGGAGCTGGCCGACCTGGACGAGCGTTTGGCGGCGATGATCGCCCAGATCGTCGAGGCCTATGGCCGCTACAACTCCAGTCGCGGACCCTCGTACTCGTCCTATCAGGCGCTCAAGGCGCTGACCCTCGACGACCTCGAGGGTCGGCTGCTGGCCGGGCTGCTGGCACCCTACGGCGAGGAACCCACGCCGACTCAGGAGCAGATTGCGAAAGCGCTCGCCGCGCAGCGCGTCGCGCAGTTGCGCAAGATGGTCGAGTCCGAGACCAAGCGGCGCACTGCCGAGCAACTGGGCCGCAAGCACGTGCAGATGTACGGGGTCCCGCAGCTAGCCGAGAATGTGGAGTTCCTTCGGGCCTCTGGCGAGCAGCTGCGCCAGATGCGTCGCGTGGTGGTGCCGCTGGCGCGAACGCTGGCCACGCGCCTGGCTGCCCGCCGTCGGCGTGCCCGGGCCGGCGAGATCGACCTGCGCAAGACGCTGCGCAAGTCGATGTCCACTGGTGGGGTCCCGATCGACCTGGTGCTCAAGAAACCGCATCCCGCGCGGCCCGAGTTGGTGGTGCTGTGCGACGTCTCGGGCTCGGTGGCAGGCTTCAGCCACTTCACACTGCTGCTGGTGCACGCACTGCGCCAGCAGTTCTCGCGGGTTCGTGTCTTCGCGTTCATCGACACGACCGATGAGGTCACCGAGCTGTTCGGCCCCGACTCCGACCTGGCAGTCGCCGTGCAGCGAATCACCCGCGAGGCCGGCGTCTACACCCGCGACGGACACTCCGACTACGGGCACGCGTTCGTCTCGTTCCTCGACCAGTATCCCAGCGTGTTGTCCCCGCGCAGTTCGCTGTTGGTCCTCGGTGATGGGCGCAACAACTACCGCAATCCCGAGGCGGAACTGCTCGCCCACATGGTCAACGCCAGCCGGCACGCGCACTGGTTGAACCCGGAGCCCAAACACCTGTGGGGCAGTGGTGATTCGGCGGTGCCCCGATACCAGGACATCATCACGATGCACGAATGCCGATCGGCCAAACAGTTGGCGTCGGTGATCGACGCGCTGCTGCCGGTGTGAGGCGGTTGCGCGGCCGGTGTAGGGCGGTTGTGCGGCCGGTGTGAGGCGGTTGTGCGGTTTCATGCGCGACCAGCCGGGCGGGGCGAATATTTCCGCACACTCGGTGCGGTCACCTGTGGATAACAGGGTTTCGAGGCATCAAAATTGTCGGGCAGCGGAGGCACGCTGCCGCCATGGACGAGATCCCGTGGCCGTTTCGCGCATCCGAGCAACTGAACGCGGGCAACCTCACATTCCGCGAACTGCGCCGATTTCACGCGGCGGTCTATCCGGGCGTCTGGATTCCGCGCGGTGCACAGTTGACTGCAATCGGGCGTGCCCGGGCCGCGTGGCTGTGGTCTCGTCGCAAAGGTGTGCTCTGCAGCTTGTCGGCCGCAGCGGTGCAGGGCGCCAAGTGGGTGGATTCTGACGCGCCGGCTGAGTTGATCCACAGCAACCGGCGACCGCCATCGGGAATCGTCGTTCGTACGGAGGTGCTGGCCCCGGGCGAGGCCGTGCAAGTCGATGGCTTGCCGGTCACCACACCAGCACGTACGGCATTCGACCTTGGCCGGCTGCTGTCGGAAACCGAAGGCGTGCAACGAGTCGATGCATTGATGAACACCACACATCTCAAGACCATGGATATCGAGCGTGTCGCCCGGAGTCATCCTGGCGCGCGTGGCCTTCGTCGGCTTCGTCGAACGCTAGAGCTCGTCGACGGCGGGGCAGAGTCGCCGTATGAATCGCTGACACGACTACTGCTGGTGCGGAAAGGCTTTCCGCGGCCGGAGACCCAGATCAAGGTTCGCGACAGATTCGGGAGAGTCTTTGCCCGCCTCGACATGGGTTGGTCGCGATGGAAGGTCGCGGTCGAGTACGACGGCAAACAGCACTGGTCGAACGGCAGACAACGAGCCTGGGACATCGACCGGATGGCGTTGCTCGAGGCGGCGGGGTGGGTGGTTATCCGGGTGAGCGTGGACTTGCTGCGGCGTCAGGGCGTGATTATCGAGCGGGTGGCTGCGGCACTGGCGGCGCGTGGCTGCGTGCTGACGCGGTGAATGTGCGGTGTGCTGCGTGCTGACGCGGTGAATGTGCGGTGTGATCCGCCTGCGTCGGCGGGTCTGGCATGAAACCGCACATCCGTCGGCGGTCAGCGGCTCCGAGGTTGCCCGCTAGGTCCCGTAAGCTCGCTATTCGTGCAATCACGACGGCGCCTCGGGGTGATGGGTGGGACGTTCGATCCCGTCCACAACGGTCACCTCGTCGCCGCCAGTGAGGTAGCTGACCTGTTCGGACTCGACGAGGTGGTCTTCGTCCCCACCGGCCGGCCCTGGCAGAAGCGGACACACCCGGTGACGCCCGCCGAGGACCGCTACCTGATGACGGTGATCGCGACCGCCTCCAACCCGCGATTCTCGGTCAGCCGGGTGGACATCGACCGCGCCGGGCCGACCTACACTAAGGACACCCTGCGAGACCTCCGGGCGCTCAATCCCGACGCAGACCTGTACTTCATCACCGGCGCCGACGCGCTCGCATCTATCCTGTCGTGGCAGAACTGGGAGGAGATGTTCTCGATCGCCAACTTCATCGGCGTCAGCAGACCCGGCTACGAGCTCGACGGCCAGCACATCTCGGCAGCCATGGCCGAGTTGCCCGCTGACTCGCTGCATCTGGTCGAGGTGCCCGCACTGGCGATTTCGTCCACCGATTGCCGGGTCCGGGCCCGGGAGGCCCGGCCCATCAGGTACCTGGTTCCTGACGGCGTCGTGCAATACGTTGCCAAGCGAGACCTCTACCGACATCACAGCAGTCCCCGCATCTTAGCCGAAGGAGACCGTCCCTGAGCGCCACCCAGGAAGCCATCGACATGGCCACCGTCGCCGCACAGGCCGCGGCTGCCAAACTCGCCGATGACGTCGTCGTCATCGACGTGTCAGACCAACTCGTCATCACCGATTGCTTCGTGATCGCATCGGCTGCCAACGAGCGGCAGGTGAACGCGATCGTCGAGGAGGTCGAAGAGAAGATGCGCGCCGCCGGACATAAGCCGGCCCGTCGCGAAGGCACCCGGGAAGGGCGCTGGACACTGCTCGACTTTGTCGACATCGTGGTGCACATCCAGCACCAGGATGAGCGCGAATTCTATTCGCTGGATCGGCTTTGGCGTGACTGTCCCACATTGGCAGTCGATCTGGAAGCCTCGTCGAACGAAGCCTCATCGCACACTGCGGACGAGGCGTCGGAATGACGATCCGCCGGCTGGTCATGCTGCGCCACGGGCAGACCAATTACAACGCAAGCAGCAGAATGCAGGGCCAGTTGGACACCGACCTCACAGATCTCGGGCGAGAACAAGCCATCGCCGCCGCCGAAGTGCTCGCCAAACGTCAGCCGCTGCTTATCGTTTCGTCAGACCTTGGGCGTGCGCTTGACACCGCCGTCGCCCTTGGTGACCGCAGTGGACAGTCGGTGAGCATTGACACCCGGTTGCGCGAGACCCATCTCGGAGACTGGCAGGGCATGACCCATCTCGAGGTGGATGCCGCGGCTCCGGGTGCCAGGCTGGCCTGGCGCGACGATGCACGCTGGGCACCGCACGGCGGCGAGAGCCGGGTCGATGTCGCCGATCGCAGCATTCCGTTGGTGACGGATTTGATCGCACAGCAGCCGGAGTGGGGAGCCGACGAGCCCGACCGGCCGGTTGTGCTGGTGGCGCACGGCGGGTTGATCGCTGCCCTGACCGGCGCCTTACTGGGTCTGCCGGTCGACAACTGGCCGGTCCTGGGCGGCATGGGCAATGCCAGCTGGGTGCAGCTGGCCGGGCACACTCGCGTGGGTGGGGCGCGTGATTCCCTCGACGATATTCGCTGGCGTTTGGATGTCTGGAACGCCTCGGCGCAGGTCGCCAACGATGTCCTCTGAGGGGCCCCCTGAAACCCCGGCGCGCCGGTCCCTGCTGGTCTTCTGCGACTCGCTGTCCTACTACGGACCGACCGGGGGACTGCCCTCAGATGATCCCCGGATCTGGCCCAACATCGTTGCCGGCCAACTAGGTTGGGAGCTGGAACTGATCGGCCGGATCGGCTGGACCAGTCGAGACGTCTGGTGGGCGGCCACTCAAGATCCGCGTTCGTGGGCGGCGTTACCGCGTGCGGGCGCGGTGATTTTCGCAACCTCGGGTATGGATTCGCTGCCGTCGCCGTTACCTACGGCGTTGCGGGAGACGATCCGATACATTCGGCCGGCCTGGCTGCGTCGCTGGGCTCGCGACGGCTACGGCTGGGCGCAGCCGAGGTTCTCGCCGGTTGCTCGTGCTGCGCTGCCGCCGCACCTGACCGTTGAGTATCTTGAAATGACAAGGGCAGCAATTGACTTCAACCGACCGGGTATCCCGGTCGTGGCGTCATTGCCGTCGGTGCACATGGCGCCTACTTACGGAATGGCTCATCACGGTAGGTCGGGAACGGCCGAGGCGATCACCCATTGGGCGGCCGCGCACGGTGTACCGCTGGTCGACCTCAAGGCGGCGGTAGCTGAGCAGGTGATGAGCGGCCGGGGCAATCCCGATGGTATCCACTGGAATTTCCCGGCGCACCAGGCAGTGGCCGACCTGATGATCAAGGGACTCGCCGAAGCGGGCGTGCAGCTGCCCGATTCGAGTGGTTAGCGCTCGGCATGTCTGTTGTCGTGGTCAGTGATTCGTCATCGCGCTTACCGTTGGATGTGCGCGAACAATGGGACATTCTCGAGGTGCCGTTGCATGTATTGGTGGACGGCAGGGACCTGCGTGACGGTATCGACGACATCCCGAACGACATCCACGACAGGCCCAAGGTCACGACAGCCGGAGCCACGCCGGCTGAACTCGTGGATACCTATCGGCAGGCCCTGATCGACAGTGATGGTGACGGTGTCGTGGCGGTTCATCTTTCGGCCGCGCTGTCGAGCACCTACAGCGCCGCGGTTACGGCGGCTCGGGAGTTCGGTCCGTCGGTTCGCGTTGTCAATTCACGGTCGGCGGCGATGGGTGTCGGCTTGGTCGCGATGGCGGCTGCGCGCCGCGCTTCCGCTGGCGGCGATATCGCCAGTGTCGAAGCTGCGGCACGGTCGGCGCTCAAACGGGCGCATGTCCTTCTGGTGGTGCATCGTTTGGACAATCTTCGGCGTAGTGGGCGCATCCGGTCCGCCGCTTCCTGGTTGGGAACGGCGCTGTCGATCAAGCCATTGCTGTGTCTGGACATCGACGGGCGGTTGGTGCTCGATCAGCGCATCCGCACCGTCACCAGGGCTCATGCGGCGCTGGTGGATCGGGTGGCCGAGGTGGTGGGGGAGAACGCGGCCGACGTCGTGGTGCATCACGTCGACAATCATGACGCCGCCGACGCACTGGGTGCGGCGCTGACGCAACGGCTGCCACAGCTGTCATCGCTCAGTGTCGCCGATCTAGGTCCGGTGTTATCGGTGCATGTAGGTGGGGGTGCGGTTGGAGTGGCGATTCAGGTCGCAGCACCGTAGACGGCTCTTCAATACCCGTTGTCACACGCCTGGGACACCGGTTCCACAGCAGGAGCCCAGCCGCGACCGTACGTCGGTGCCGCCGAATCCGGCGTGCTCGCAACGTCCTTACACTGTGCCAACGCCCGGAGCTAAGCCTGCGTCAATCCCGGTCTGGCCAACGGAACCGCCGGTGAACCCGCAGCCGTAGTTCGGCGTTGGAGTCTTAGAGTCCCTTCTGTGCCCTCTGCCGCGCCGGTTCATCGGCGGGCTTGGGGCGTGCGCCCAGATAGACGACCAGGGCCGCAGAACCGAGGGACAATGCCCCCACCACCCACAGTGCCACCCTGGTGTCGCCGGTGAGATCGGTGAGCCAGCCGGTGATGTATGGCCCCCCGAATCCGCTGAGATTGCCGAGCGAGTTGATCAGCGCGATACCTCCGGCCGCGGCGACACCGGTCAGGAAAGTCGATGGCAGGGCCCAGAATACCGGCAGCGCGCACATGATCGAGCAGGTGGACAAGGTTACTGCCAGCATCGCCAGATACGGGTTGGTCATGTAGAGCGCGGCGGGTATGGACACCCCACCGACGATCGCGGGGATCGCCACGTGCCAGACGCGTTCACCGGTCCGGTCGGCGTGGCGCGCCCACGGCACCATCACGACGGCTGCGATGACGAAGGGGATCGCCGTGACCACCCCGCGTTCGATGATGCTCAGCTGGGTCCCGTACTGATCCTGGAAGCCCACGATGATGCTGGGGAGAAAGAATCCGACCGCGTACAGGCCGTAGGTGATTCCGAAGTAGATGACGGCCAGGGCGAGAACCCTGGGGTGGGTGAGCGCCTTCTTGAGCGGCCAGTGTTGGTCGGCCTCTGTCGCGACTCGCTCCAGCGCTAGTTTCGCTTCCAGCCATTGCTTCTCGCCGGAATCGAGCCAGCTCGCCTTGGCCGGCCGATCGGTGAGGTAGAACCAGCAGGCGAAAGCCAGCGCAATCGCGGGTAGTCCTTCGACCAAGAACATGATGCGCCAGCCCGCCAAACCGAAAAGCCCGTGGCCCCACTCGATTATCAGTGACGACATCGTGGCGCCGATGGCCGTTGAGGCCGGCACGGCGATCATGAACAACGAGACCGCCCGCGCGCGGTGCTTTTCGGGGAACCAGAAGGTGAGGTAGAGGATGATTCCGGGAAAGAAGCCGGCTTCGGCGACGCCCAGCAGGAAGCGCAGCACGACAAGTGTTTCCGCGTTGGGGACGAACGCGATCGCAGTGCTGATGATCCCCCAGCTGAACATGATGCGGGCGAGCCACCGCCGTGCGCCGAACCTGTCCAGCGCGATATTGCTCGGCACTTCCAGCAACAGGTAGCCGAAGAAGAAGATCCCCGAGGCGAATCCGAACATGGTGGCGCTCATGGCGAGGTCTTCGTTCATGCCGTTCGGCCCTGCGAAGCTGATGTTGACGCGGTCGAGGTAGTTGACGAAATAGAGCAGGACGAGGAACGGGATGAGACGGCGGGTGACCTTCGCCATCGCCGTCTTGCCCACGGCCGCCTCGGGGCCCTGGGTGCTCAAACCGGAATCACAGTGCCGCGCGGCCAGTGATCGGCGGCAGGTCGGCCAGCGTCACGATGCCCGGCGCGGCAGCTACTACCGCGGGGACAGCGTTGGTCACCGGCAACGCCGTGTAGATCATGCCCAGCCCCATGAATCCAGGTTCGGCCCAGTCCTTGGGCGGCAGGCAGTGCAGCACCGTGCGCATGTTGGGCAGTCCGAACACTTGCACGACGTGACCGTGCTCGAGTCGCTTGGGCGGGGTGACGTGCTCGCCCATGATCCAGTTGAAGCCGACGCTGACCACGTTTCGGTCGCCGACCCAGCCCCGGTGATATCCCAGCACCCCGGCCACCGTGCCTTCCGGAATCCGCATGAAGCCGAGGTCGCTGTCACCGGTGGCCGCTGTGAATGTGACGTCGAAGGTGACCCGGTCGAGTCTGACCCCGATGGCGTCGGCCATCATCGCGGCGGACTCGGCGAAAACTTCGCTTTCCCTGCGCACACTCTCGGCCAGACCGGGGGTGTCTGGATCCTGAGAGAATCCCATCGCGGTCTGGGTACCCGCGGACTCATAGGTCGAGCAGTCGACCGACTCGGTGATGCGGATCTCGTCGACACGTTCGCACGCGCCGGACAGAACCATCCCCACCAAGTTGCTCATACCGGGATGCGCTCCGCTGCCGAAAATAGTGGAATTGCCTTTCTTGCAGGCGATTCGAATCCGGCTGAGATCCTCCGGTGACTGCTTGCCGCCGGTGATCCAGGCGGCACTCGAACACACGTTGATACCGGACTCCAGGAGGCGGACCAACTCATCGACGCTGGACCACAACGGGTTATAGCAGCAGGCGTCGGGCTGCAGCGCGAGTAGCTGGTCAATATCGCTGGTGGCTTTCACGCCGGTGGCGTGCGGCCACCCGCAGAGCTCGGCTGCATCGATACCGGCCTTGTCGGCGCCGTGCGCGTACACGCCGACAAGTTCCATGTCGTCGCGTCCGATAATGGCGTGCAGCGAGCGCCGCCCGATGTTGCCTGTCGTCCACTGGATGACCCGCAGCGGTCGGTCGGTGGCCGGTGTGCTCATGACATCTCCCTATCCAGAGCGGTTCAACAGATCAAGCTACTGCCTCTAGGGTTAGTCACATGACTGACACCGCGCCGGTGGCCGTGGTGACCGGCGCCAGCCGCGGCGCCGGTCGCGGTATTGCGGCTGCGCTCGACGCCAGAGGATGGCGGGTTTACGCGACGGCCCGCACCATCTCAGACGCACCTCCCAATGGCGTGGCAGTCCAGGTGGACCATCGTGACGACGATGCGGTGGGCCGACTGTTCGAACGAGTCGGGCAGGAGTGCGGACGGCTGGATCTACTGGTGAACAATGCCGCGGCTATCTCCGACGACTTGGTCGGCCCCGGGCCGTTCTGGGAGAAACCACGGGAGTTGGCCGACGTGCTGGACGTTGGACTGCGGTCCTCCTACATCGCGGCGTGGTACGCGGCGCCGCTGCTGTTGATCGGTGAGCGCGGACTGATCGTGTTCACCTCGTCGCCGGGTTCAGTCTGCTACATGCACGGCCCGGCTTACGGGGCGCAGAAGGCCGGCGTGGACAAGATGGCCGCGGACATGGCGGTGGACTTCGGCGACACCGGGGTGTCCACGGTGTCGATCTGGATGGGAATACTGCTGACGGAAAAGATGCTCTCGGCCTTCCAGGGGCAGCCCGCGGCACTGGCCGGGTTCGCCGAGCAGGCGGAGACACCGGAGTTCACGGGTCACCTGATCGATGCGTTGTACCGTGATCCCGCGCTCGGTGACATGAGCGGCCATGCGGTGATCGGGGCTGAGTTGGGCCAGCGCTACGGAGTTACCGACGAAGGTGGCCGCATACCGCCGTCGCACCGCGAGATGCTCGGAGCCCCAAGGGTGCCGAGTTCGGTCATCGTCCGCTAGATCAACCGCTGATCAGGCGCCATAGCCGGTTGGCCCCGGTCTGCAGAGCCATGTCAGTGATTCGGTCATCCCAGTACTGCACCGAACCGAACTCCGACCGCCAGGCCAGCGCGGCCCGGGTGAACTCGTGCAGTCGGTGCTCGCTGGTGGTGCCGATCGCACCGTGCACCTGATGGGCATTGCGTGCCACGACCGTCGTGGCGTGGCCCGCGCACGACCGCGCTGCGGCCACCAGGAACTCGAGGTGCGGAGCCGACCAGTCGCTGGCAATCGCAGCAGACAGTGCGGCCTCGGTGGCAGACCGCGCCAGCGCGGCTTCAGCGGCGATGTCGGAGATGAGATGCTGAACGGCCTGGAAGTGCGAGAGCGGACGACCGAACTGTTCGCGGGACGTCGCATGGTCGATCGACAGCTCCAGTGCCTTGTCCAATGCGGCGCACACCTGGATTGACCGCAGAAGCGCAGATTTCAACTGCAGCTGTGCCACCAGGTCGGGGGCGACATTCACGCCGGTGAGGTTCTCGAGATCGGCCACGACGGTGTCCCGCGGCTCGCCGATCATGTTGACGCCGGACGTGATTTGGATATCGGCGAGCTCGGCATCCGCCACGAGATATTCGCCGGCGGGCTGCCACACGACCACGATCCGCTCCGCGCAGGACGCCCACGGTACCCCCGAGGCGCGGCCGTACTCGTCGAGCAGGCACAGTGTGCGCGCCGCACCGTCGACCGGTATGCCGGCGGCCTCCAGGAGCCAGCAGGCCAGTAGGTCGTGCTCGGCCAACGGAATTCGTACCCCGTGGCGAACCCCGGCGGCCAGCAGTTCGGCGGCCTCGTGCCAGCCGGCTCCGCTTCCACCGGACTGCTCGACACCAGTGAGGCGGACCAGCCCGAGCTCGTCGAGACTGCGCCAGAAATCGGTGTCGCGACTGATGGGGCCGGCCGAACGCGATTGGCGGTACTCAGCGAACACGGCATCCATCATGTCGGCCAGTTCGGGCTCAACCTCAGGTGCGGTCATCGCATGCCCAATCCGCGGGCGATCACGCCACGCAGTACTTCGTTGGTGCCCCCGCGCAAGGTGAAGCCCGGCCGCTGATCCACCGCCGTGCAGGCGATCGCCGAGAAGGGTTGTTCGGCAGTGTGATCGCTGGAGAGGTGGGCGAATTCAGCGATATCACCTTCGGTGGTGGTACCCAGAACCTTGACGACAGCGGCGGCCACGTCGGCAGATTCGTGGCGCTCCAACGCCTCTGCGACCGCGGAGGACATCTGATGCAACCCGGCGACGCGAGCCACCAGACGTCCGAGATCGGCAGAACGTGAGATCTGTTGCGAGGAAACGCGTTCCGCGTAAGCATCCAGCAACACGAATGTCGATAGGAATCGCTCGGGGCCGCTGCGTTCGAAGCTGAGCTCCGCGGTCACCTGCCGCCAGCCCTGACCGATCTCACCGAACACCATCGTGTCGGGGACAAACGCCCCGTCGAGGATCACCTCGTTGAAGTGATGCGCACCGTTCATCGAGACGATCGGCCGCACCTCGACACCTGGTCCGCGCAGGTCGACGATGAATTGGCTGAGACCGGCGTGGCGATCAGTCGGATCGACGGGTTCGGTACGTGCGAGTGCGATGAAGGCATGGGCGAGATGAGCGCCGGAGGTCCACACTTTGGTGCCGGTCAACGCCCAACCGTTGTCCACCCGCTCGGCGCGGGTGCGCACGCTGGCCAGATCGGATCCTGAATCCGGTTCGCTCATCCCGATGCCGAAGAAACACTCCCCACGCACGATCCTGGGCAGGAACTCCGAGCGTTGCAACTCGGTGCCGTACTTGAGCAGCGCGGGCACTATCTGCCGGTCGGCGATCCAGTGGGCCGCCACCGGCGCACCCGCGGCCAGGAGTTCTTCGGCGACGACGAACCGCTCGAGGAATGAGCGCCCGTGCCCCCCGTATTCGACGGGCACCGTCATGCCCAGCCATCCACGCGCGGCCAGCGCGGCGGTGAAGTCTTCGTCCCAACCGCAAAGCCAGGCGTCCACCGCAGGGGTGAAGGCGCCTGCCGCGGCCTGTGCGGCGAGGAACGCCCTCACCTCGTCGCGCAACCCCTCGGTTCTGGACGGGTCGTCGGCGGCAGGGGGCACCAAGCGAGGCAGTGCCATCAGTGGGCCACAGAATCGTCGACCGGTTCGGTGGGGTCGACCGGTCCAGCGCCGTCGGCCGGTCCAGTGCCGTCGGCCGTTCCAGCACGGTCGGCCGGTCCAGTGCCGTCGAGCCCCCGGGTGTCCCGGCTCCGGGTCGAGTCCTGGGAGGTCGCGTCCGGGGACGCCGCGTCATGGCTGGGGCCGAAGTGGTGCGGTTCGGTGAGCCACAGAGCGACTCCCAGCGCGAGGTAGAACGCGACCGTCAGTGTTCCGCCGAGGTAGTGGTTCATCGGACCACCGGGGGAGATGAAGCTACCGGGCGGACCGATGATCGTGATCGTCTCGATCAGCTGCTCGACGGTGAAAACGGCGGCGCCGACACCGAGCCACCGAGGCAGGCGATCCACGTTGGCGGTCAACAGAATCGGGACGGCCACCAGGATGTTGGCGATGGTAGCCACCGGAAGCCACATCGTGCCGATGTTGTCGATGGCTCCCGCGGTACCCGGCGTCACCTGCCCGGGCCGTAGCGACGGGCCGCCGATGAACCAGATCGCAACACACATCTGAGCTACCAAAGCACCCGAACCAATAGTGAACAGGTACGCGGGTGGGCCAGTCAGCCGGTTCCGGGCGAACGCCAGGACGACGACGAGGGCAAGTGTCGCGAAAGCCAGTAGCAGTGCCTGGGTGCGCATGGCGCCGGGCCCGGACCCGGGAAGTGCAGGCAGGAGAACCACCGCTGTCGCGTAGAGCACCGCGAACGCGACACCGGCGATCATCGGGGCTCGACGGTTCATCTCAGGGTGCCATGCTAGCCACGGTCATCCCCAATTCCGAGTTCATCCCCAAACTGGGGCCGTGAATGTCTCCCAGGCCGGGCGAGGTCGGGCGACGGACATACCGTCGGCGCATGTCAATCGAACTGCCTGTCGAGCGGCTGCGTAGACGCCTGGGTGCCGACAGCCACCCCGACAGGGACAGCCGTCCCGACCGGGACAGCCACCCCGACGAGGAGGGTCGGCCCGACCAGGAGGCCGGCGCCGAGGACGCCGACGAGCCATCGGAGACATCGCTGTCCCGATGGCTGCCGGAGTCCCACTCAACAGGCCCGGCCGGCTGGGTCGCGACGATCAGAGCCGATCCGGGCCGCGCCGGTGTAGTGGCGCTGGGCATCATCGGCGGGGTGGCTGTGCTGGTCACGGTGTTGAGCTTGATCAGTGATGGGCCGCCGGCTGTGGTGTCTGCCAAACTCCCGCCGGTCGAAACGGTTTCGTCGGCGGCTTCGACGCCGGGTACCGGAGCGCCCGGTCCAGCGGTTCCCGTTGTGGTCAGCGTGATCGGCCTGGTCAATACACCAGGCCTGGTCACCCTCGCTCCGGGGGCGCGGATCGCTGACGCGCTGGACGGCGCGGGTGGGGCGTTGGAGGGAGCCGACGTCATGGGGTTGAACATGGCCAGGCGCGTCACCGACGGTGAGCAGATCGTTGTCGGTATCGGTGCGCCAGCCGGTCGGCCAGTGCAGATGGGCAGCTCGATCGTCTCCGATCCCGCCGCGCCCGGCGCCGGTTCATCATCGGCTGAAAAAGACTCGCGCTCAGACACTTTGATTGATCTGAACAGTGCCGCGGCCGACGATCTCGATGCATTGCCCGGGGTGGGGCCGGTGACCGCTGCGGCGATCGTCGCCTGGCGCGAGGCCAACGGCCGATTCGCCCGGGTAGATCAGCTCGGTGACGTCGACGGCATCGGCCCGGTCCGACTGGACAAGCTGCGCGACCACGTCCGTGTGTGACCAGGGTGATGCCCGACCCCGCCGGCGCCCCGGCTCTGGATCTGCGGCTGGTTCCGGCGGCGCTGACCAGTTGGGCAGTAACGGCTGCGGGGATTTTGTGGGCCCAGGCCGGTTCGCTGGCCGCGGTTGCGGTCGCGGTTGTTGCGACCGTGGCGGCGGGATGGTGGGGTAGCCGCGGTGGAGGTTCTGGGCACAAGCGGGCGCTCGCGGCCGCCGTTGCGACCGTGTTCTTGGTGGGCGCCGGGTTCGCCGTCGCGGTGATGATGCGCGCTGACGAGGTTCGCCACCATAGGATTCTGGGCCACCTGGGTGAGGTCACCGATGTAGTCGTCACCCCGACCGAGACTCCACGCATGCTCGAGGGTGGCCGGCTGATGTTCCGCGGATCCCTGCTGGCACTCGACGGCGTCCAATCCTCGGGCAACGTGTTTGTCTTCGCCTCCGGTGCAGGATTCTCGCGCTTGATCGCCGGACAGCCGGCTGCGTTTCGGGCGCGAGTCGGCCTGCCGAAGCGACGTGACCTCACCGTCGCGGTTCTGGCGGCGCGGGGCCAGCCCACCTTGGGTGAGGCGGCGCCCATACACCGGGCCGCCCACCGTATCCGCGACCACTTCGCGCAGGCGTCTCGCACGGCGCTGCCCGGTGACCAGGCGGCCATGCTGCCCGCGCTCGTGCTCGGCGATATGTCGGCCGTGCCGGGCTCCACGACCGCCGACTTCCGCACCTCGGGTCTGACGCACTTGACCGCGGTG
Organism: Mycobacterium sp.; assembly: GCF_049608025.1. GTDB lineage: Bacteria > Actinomycetota > Actinomycetes > Mycobacteriales > Mycobacteriaceae > Mycobacterium. The sequence goes on from NZ_JBMYXC010000015.1 coordinate 36,958, forward strand.
TCGGGGGCCAACGTGACGATCGTCTGTGGCGCAGTGCTGTTGACCGCGAGATTGATCGGGCCTCGAGCCGCCGTCGGCCTGGCTGCGGTGGCGTTGGCCGGATTCGTCGTGGTGGTACAGCCGTCTCCGAGCGTGATGCGAGCCGCCGTCATGGGCGCGATCACGCTCCTGGCGGTGCTGTCCCATCGCCGCCGACAAGCCATTCCGGCGCTGGCGGCGACCGTGCTCGTCCTCATGGTGGCCGACCCGCGACTCGCTGTCGACGTCGGGTTCGCGCTCTCGGCCTCGGCCACAGCGGCCCTGGTGCTCGTCGCCCCGGCATGGTCGCGAAGGCTGGCCGACCGTGGCTGGCCACGACCCCTCGCGGATGCGGTGAGTGTCGCGGTCGCTGCCCAATTGGTCACAGCGCCTTTGGTGGCAGGCATCTCCGGGTCGGTGAGCCTGGTGTCAGTCGCGGCGAACCTGCTGGTGGCGCCGGTGATCCCGCCGATCACCGTCATCGGTACCGCGGCTGCGGCGCTGTGTGTGCTGTGGCCGGCGGGCGCCGAGCTGCTGATCCGATTCACCGGTCCCGAAGTGTGGTGGCTGCTGGCCGTGGCCCGCCGGGCCGCGGATCTCCCGGCGGCGTCCGTGCGCGTCCCGTCGGGTACCGCTGGTGTGGCCGTTGTCGCTGTTGCCGCGCTCGGCGCGGCGCTGGTGTGGCATTGGTGCTGTCAGCCGGGCATGACACGATCGGGCGGTGAGTCATGAGGTGACCGGCCTGCACCTGATCCTGGGTGACGAAGAGTTTCTGGTGGACCGCGCTATCGCGTCGGTGCTGCGGGACGCACGGGCAGCAGCGGGCGACAGTAACCCCTCGGCCAGCGCTGCGGATATGCCGGTCGACCGGCTCCGTGCGGGCGAGGTCAGCACCAGTGAACTCGCCGAGTTGCTCAGCCCGTCACTTTTCGCCGATGAACGTGTCGTGGTGCTGGAGTCCGCGGCCGAAGCCGGGAAGGACGCGGTGGCCATCATCGAGTCCGCCGCCGCGGATCTGCCCGAGGGAACGCTGCTGGTGGTGGCCCACTCCGGGGGCGGCCGGGCAAAGGCGCTCGCCGAGCGGCTCAGGAAGATGGGGGCACAGGTCCATCCTTGTGCGCGCGTCACCAAGGCGTCCGAGCGCGCAGACTTCGTCCGGCGGGAATTCCGCGCGCTCCGGGTGAAGGTCGATGACGACACGGTGACCGCGGTGCTCGACGCGGTCGGCTCCGACCTTCGCGAGCTTGCCTCAGCGTGTTCGCAGCTTGTTGCCGACACCGGTGCAGACCTGGACGCGGCAGCCGTGCGCCGTTACCACTCCGGTAAGGCCGAGGTGAAGGGATTCGACATCGCAGACAAGGCGGTCGTCGGGGACGTCGCAGGGGCTGCCGAGGCGCTGCGCTGGGCGATGATGGGGGGCCAACCCCATGTGGTCGTGGCCGACGCGCTCGCTGAGGCTGTGCATGCGATCGCCCGCGTCGGACCGATGTCCGGTGACCCCTACCGGCTGGCCGGGGAGCTGGGCATGCCACCGTGGCGGGTGCAGAAGGCGCAAAAGCAGGCGCGGCGATGGTCGCGCGATTCGGTCGCCGAAGCAATGCGGCTGGTAGCCAGCCTCAACGCTGACGTCAAAGGTGCCGCAGCGAATCCCGATTACGCGCTGGAGACCGCGGTCCGCAGTGTTGCGGAGCTCGTCGACGAATGACCGGACTGAAGGCTGACCGGAACGGAGGCTGGCCGGTCGGAAGTTCTACTCAGATCTTGTTGAACGCTTGAGCGAGCGCGGACTTGCGGTTGGCGGCCTGATTCTTGTGGATGACGCCCTTGGTGGCCGCTTTGTCCAGCTTGCGCGTGGTTGAGGCCAGCAGCTCGCCTGCTTTTTCCTTGTCGCCTGCCTCGACGGCCGCACGGAATCCACGGATCGCGGTGTGCAGCGCGGACTTCACCGACTTGTTGCGCAGTCGGGCGCGTTCGTTGGTGAGGACTCGTTTCTGCTGCGACTTGATATTGGCCACGCGTGTATTCCTTCGTAAATCTCGATGGGATTGCCTAAATCTGTGGGCGCCCGGCGTGGGCAGCGACTCTTCAGGGTACCAGCGAGCCGATTAATGTCCCAAAGTGAACCCACTGGCCTGCCGAAACGACAGAAATGCTGCAGCATGGGACGGGTGCGCCCGCGCAATGGCGGCGTACGGGGACCTGACTCGTCTGCGGGGACCTGACACGACCAGATCACCACGCCGTTGGTGCGAGGAGAAGGAGCGATTTTGGCAACCGAGACCGCACGAACCGCACGCAGCAACTCCAAGACGGTGAAGCAGCACGACGGTGTCTTCGGTGGCTACAACAGTCTGGGCACGTATGCCAAAGCGTTCGACGAGATGTTCGACCGCAATGGCAACGTCCGGGGACCCTATAAGGGCATTCACACCGAACTCGCCCCCTCTGACGCCTCCGAGCTCGAAGCGCGCACCGAAGCCCTCGGTCGGGCGTTCATCGATCAGGGCATCACGTTCTCGCTCTCGGGTCAGGAGCGGCCGTTCCCCCTCGACCCGGTGCCACGGGTGATTTCGGCGGCGGAGTGGACCCGTCTGGAGCGGGGGATTCGCCAGCGGGTCAAGGCGCTGGAGATGTATCTGGCTGACATCTACGGCGAGCAGGAGATTCTGCGCGACGGCGTCATCCCGCGCAGGCTGGTGACTTCCTGCGAACACTTCCACCGCGAGGCGATCGGGATCTTCCCGCCCAACGGGGTGCGCATCCATGTCGCGGGCATTGATCTCATCCGTGACGGGCAAGGAACCTTCCGGGTTCTCGAGGACAACCTCCGCTCGCCCTCGGGTGTCTCCTACGTGATGGAGAACCGCCGCTCGATGGCACGGGTGTTCCCGGACCTCTTCGCGACGCATCGGGTGCGCTCGGTGGGCGACTACGCCTCGCATCTGCTGCGGGCCCTGAGTAATGCCGCCGCCAACAATGTCGCCGATCCAACCGTCGTGGTGTTGACCCCGGGCGTCTACAACTCCGCGTACTTCGAGCACTCGCTGCTGGCCCGGCAGATGGGCGTGGAACTCGTCGAGGGCCGCGATTTGTTCTGCCGCGACAACACCGTGTACATGCGCACGACCGAAGGCGAGCGCCAGGTCGACGTCGTCTACCGGCGTATCGACGACGACTATCTGGACCCCATGCAGTTTCAGCCGGATTCGGTACTCGGCGTAGCGGGAATCCTCAACGCCGCCCGTGCCGGCAACGTGGTCATCTCGAGCGCCGTGGGCAACGGTGTCGGTGACGACAAGCTGGTCTACACCTATGTACCCACGATCATCGAGTACTACCTCGGCGAGAAGCCATCGCTGGCAAACGTCGACACGTTCCGATGCTGGCTGGACGAGGAACGCGAGGAGGTGCTGGACCGGGTCGACGAGTTGGTCATCAAACCGGTCGAGGGCTCCGGCGGCTACGGCATCGTGTTCGGCCCGGACGCATCGGAGAAGGAGTTGGCCACGATCACCAGGAAGATCAACGCTGATCCACGCGGCTGGATCGCCCAACCGGTGGTGCAGTTGTCGACGGTCCCGACCCAGATCGGTGATGAACTCTCGCCGCGCCACGTCGACCTCCGCCCCTTCGCGGTCAACGACGGCGACGACGTGTGGGTGCTGCCCGGTGGGCTGACCAGAGTGGCCCTACCGGAGGGTTCTCTGGTGGTGAACTCCAGCCAGGGCGGCGGGTCCAAAGACACCTGGGTGCTGGCCTCGCGCTCATCGCGGGCCGACCGCGAACTAGGCGCTGCCGAGATCGTCCGTTCGCTTCCCAAACGCGCGAAGGGATCCAAGGCCGACAAGGGATCCAAGGCCGACAAGGACGGCGACGGATCCTCATCGCACCAGCAGAGTCAGCAACAACAAAGTCAGCAACAACAAAGTCAACAACAACAGCAGCAGCAACAACAACAACGGGCGGTAGTGGACTGATGTTGGCACGCAACGCGGAGTCGCTCTACTGGATCGGTCGCTACGTCGAGCGAGCCGACGACACGGCCCGCATCCTCGACGTCACCGTCCACCAACTCCTCGAGGACTCGAGCGTGGACCCCGACCAAGCGTCGCGCACCCTGCTGCGGGTGCTCGGGATCGAAGCGCCAGAGTCAGCCTTGGACCTGTGGTCGCTGACGAACCTGGTGGCATTCAGTCGGGACACCGATGGGGCCTGTTCGATCGTCGAGGCGATCTCGTCTGCCCGAGAGAACGCCCGTGGTGCGCGCGAAGTCACCTCCTCCGAGATCTGGGAGTGCCTCAACACCACCTACAACGCGTTGCCCGAACGGGAGCGAGCCGCCAAACGCCTTGGACCGTATGAATTCTTGTCGTATGTCGAGGGTCGCGCAGCGATGTTCGCCGGCCTGGCCGACTCCACCCTGTCCCGTGATGACGGATACCGGTTCATGGTGCTGGGCCGAGCAATCGAACGCGTCGACATGACGGTGCGACTGCTGCTGTCCCGCGTCGGCGACAGCGCGTCCTCGCCGGCATGGGTGACGGTGCTGAACTCCGCGGGTGCGCACGACACCTATCTGCGCACGCGGCGTGGCGTGCTCGATGCTGCCCGCGTCGTCGAGTTCATGGTGCTGGACCGGGCCTTCCCGCGTTCGGTGATGTACTCGCTGAGGCTGGCAGAACACAGCCTCGACGAACTGCACAAGCGACGATTCATCCGAGTCGGTGCCACCGCGGAGGCGCAACGCCTGCTCGGCAACACCCGCAGTGAGTTGGAGTTCCTGCCCCAAGGTGCGCTGCTGGAGTCGCTGGAAGAACGCCTCGCCACAATTCAGGTGATGTGCGCTGATGTCGGAGAAGCGTTGGCGCTGGAGTATTTTCACACGGCGCCGTGGGTGGCCTGGACGGATGCGGGTCGCGATGGCTCACTGGTGATCGAAGAGGGCGAGGTCTGAGATGTGGCGGATGCGAGTTATCCACGACACCGGCTATGCCTACAAGTCGCCGGTTACCGCCTCGTTCAACGAGGCAAGGCTCACGCCGAGGTCGGACCTGCGGCAGAACGTCATCCTCAACCGCGTCGAGACCGTACCGGCCACCAGGACATACCGGTACGTCGACTACTGGGGCACCGCGGTGACGTCGTTCGACCTGCACGCGCCGCACACCGAATTGGAGGTGACAGCGTCGTCGGTGGTGGAGACCGACCGGCCCGAACCGCCCGAGATCAAGCTCAGCTGGGAGGATCTGGCCGGCGAGGCGGTGATCGACAAATACGACGAGATGCTTTCCCCGACGCGCTACGTTCCCGCAAGCAAGCGGATCCAACGGGTGGGGCGCCGCATCGCCAAGTACAACGAACCCGCCGAAGCCGTCATCGAGGCTGCGCGGTGGGTGCAGGGCGAACTGGAGTACGTGCCCGGCACCACGGGAGTGCACACGTCGGGTGTCGACGCGTTGCGCGAAGGCAAGGGAGTGTGCCAGGACTTCGCGCATCTGACGTTGATGCTGTTGCGCAGCATGGGGATTCCGACGCGGTACGTGTCGGGGTACCTACACCCCAACCCCGACGCGGAGCTGGGCGAGACCGTCGACGGGCAGAGCCACGCCTGGATACAGGCGTGGACGGGGCAGTGGCGGCATTACGACCCCACCAACGACGCCGAGATCAACGAGCAGTACATCAGCGTCGGCGTCGGCCGGGACTACTCCGATGTCCCGCCGCTCAAGGGCATCTATTCGGGTGAGGGGTCCACCGATCTCGATGTCGTCGTTGAGATCACCCGGCTGGCTTGATCCTTCCCGGATCTAGCCTTTCGCGGCAGCTACTCCCGGGTGGACCTCCACCCGGTGCAGATCATCGCCGATCTCGATCTTTCGGTCGAACGCCGAAGCCGCCAGTGCGCGCCACTGCTCTTCCTGGCCTGGTTGGATCGCCGGCACGTAATGGGTGAGGATCAGAATGCCGACGCCTGCCCGGGCGGCGGTCTCGGCGGCCTGCTCAACTGACGAGTGGTAATCACAGATGTCCCGAATCCGCTGCATCGGTAGCGGTTCGATGAGATCTCGGCGAATCGCCGTGTGTACCAATGCCCCGGCGCCGGAGGCCAGTTCGTCGAGGGTCGGACAGGGCACGGTGTCACCCGCCAGCACAACCGAGGCTCCGTCGTATTCGATGCGGAATCCGATGGTCGGTGCGACAGGTCGGTGATCGGTGGGTGCGACCCGGATCTGGACCCCGTCGCGACCCCACACCACTCCGTCGGTCACTTCCTCCACTTCTACCGGTGGCGGCGTGCTCAGATCGGCGTGGTGGGCGATGCGATACCCGATATCGAAGTTGAAGGCCTTCAGCGTGTTCTCGACGACCTCGGCGGTTCCCGGGGGGCCGATGATCGGCAGCGGGGCGAGATCGGGAGCGAAGTTCGACACCCACCGGGTGATGAGCACGTCTCCCAGGTCGGCGATGTGGTCGCTGTGCAGATGTGTCAACAGCAGCGCGGTCACGCTGTTGGCCCCCACGCCGAGGGCGGCGGTGCGTTGCAGGACGCCACGACCGCAGTCCACGAGGAAGGTTTGATCGCCCGCGCGCACCAGCGTGGACGGGCCCGCCCGGTTCGGGTCAGGGATGGGGTTGCCGGTGCCCAGCAGGGTGACTTCGATCATGGAAGCCAGCTAACCCGCTGTCGCGGTGCCCGAGGGGGCAAAACGCCGAACGCGATGGTCTTTATTGCATAGCCTGTTGGGTAACAGGTCACGACGGGCGGAGAGTGCGATGCGGATATCCGACGTGTTGCGGGGCAAGGGCGAGACGGTGGCCACGATCACCCCGGAGACTTCGGTCGCCGGTTTGTTGACCGAGTTGTCCGCCCGCAATATCGGAGCGCTGGTGGTGGTCTCGCCAGATGGGCTGCTGGGCATCGTGTCTGAGCGGGATGTGGTGCGCATGCTGCACGAGGTGGGCGCTGACCTGCTGGGGCGTCCGGTGTCCGAGATCATGACGACGGTGGTGGCAACGTGTGCTCCGGAGGATTCGGTCGACAGCCTGAGCGCGTTGATGACGACGAACCGGGTTAGGCATGTCCCGGTCGTGGTCGATGGTCGGCTGGTCGGAATCGTGAGCATCGGCGACGTCGTCAAGACCCGCATGGAGGAGCTGGAACGCGAACAGCAGCAGCTCCAGGCGTACATCACCCAGGGGTGAGGGCGTGCCTCCGGCGATCGACGTCCGCGTCGCGCAGAAGGCGGACGTGCGAAGCCTCTCGCGCGTGCTCGGTCGGGCTTTCTTCGATGACCCCGTCCTGAGTTGGATGTTGCCCGATGACGGGCGTCGGGCTCGGGCGCTGCCGTTGGTGTTCGGGGCGATGACCCGGTACCACTTTCTGGCAGGCGAATCGGTCCAGGTCGCGAGCAGGCCCGAGGCGACCGGTGCTGCCTCGCTGGGTGCCGCGGCGCTGTGGGATCCGCCGGGCCGCTGGAAACAGACACCGCTGGAGGACCTGCGGATGATGCCGAGTTTCCTCTGGGCGATCGGACGCCATGTCAGGCGGGGCCAGAGCATCGCCGAGCTGATGAAGCAATGCCATCCCGAAGAGCCACACTGGTACCTGGCCGTCATTGGCAGCGACCCGGATGTCCGCGGGGCGGGTTTCGGGCAGGCGCTGATGCGGTCAGGGCTCGAGCGGTGCGATGCCGAGGGAGCACCTGCCTACCTGGAGTCGACCAATGAATCCAACCTGCCCTATTACTCGCGGTTCGGCTTCGATGTGACCGGTGAGATCACCATCCCGGGCGGCGGTCCCACCATGTGGCAGATGTGGCGCGCGTCGAGGTGATGGCGGGCATCAGGTCCAGGAGTACTCGGCGCGCAGGCGCGTCGCGACCAAGTCGAACACCTCACGGTTCAGGATCGCGCCCTCGCGCCTGATGCCCTCTTCGGGGACGTCGAGCACCCGGTCCAGACGAACCCAGCTGATCCGGCCCTCGTAGTCCCAGCCGCCGCTGCCGATGCTGATCCAGTTCGGGTCGTCTCGGTGGTGATCCTGGCTGGACAGCATCAAGCCGAGCAGGTTGCTGTGGTCGCGGCCGACCACCAGCACCGGGCGGTCCTTGCCTTTGCTCGGGTCGTCCTCGTAGACCACCCAGGTCCACACGACCTCGCCCGGGTCCGCCTGCCCGTCCAGGTCGGGCGCGTAGCCGACCTTGCGGGCGCGATGTGCGGTCGGGACGAATGTGCTGGACACCGGGCGGCCGGCGGGCAGCGCCGGGGTGGGGCTGTCGAGTGCCCCGGCCAGGGCGTCCAGACCGATCCGGATGCCCTGCTGAATGCCGCGTTGCAGGGTCTCGGACTGCTGCAGTCGTCCGACGAGCTTTGGTGCCTCGTTGAACACCAGGTTCTCGGTGTTCTTGAGCAAGAAGCGCTGAAACGTCTTCCACGATGACGTCATAGCTGCCAAGCATAAGCGCACGCCGGGATGCTCGATTGTGTCGCGGGGGGTTGTGCTCGATACTCTTGACGGGCTTGCGTCGGCTTTTCGGGTGCCGACTCGACCACGCTCACCAGGAGATTCCCATCAGCAGCTTCGCCGACAAGACCTTCACTGCGCCGGCGCAGATTCGGAACTTCTGCATCATTGCTCACATCGACCACGGCAAGTCGACGCTGGCCGACCGGATGCTCGGCATCACCGGCGTCGTCGCAGATCGGGACATGCGGGCCCAGTATCTGGACCGAATGGACATCGAGCGCGAGCGGGGCATCACCATCAAGGCCCAGAACGTGCGATTGCCGTGGACAATCACGGCGAACAGCGAGCAGGCCGACGACCAGCATTTCGTCCTTCATCTGATCGACACGCCTGGCCACGTTGACTTCACCTACGAGGTGTCGCGCGCGCTCGAGGCGTGCGAGGGCGCGGTCCTGCTGGTCGATGCCGCCCAGGGCATCGAAGCCCAGACGCTGGCGAACCTGTATCTGGCCCTGGACCGCGACCTGACGATCATCCCGGTGCTCAACAAGATCGATCTGCCCGCTGCCGACCCGGACCGATACGCCGGTGAGATCGCGCACATCATCGGTTGCGAGCCCGAAGAGGTGCTGCGGGTGTCCGGAAAAACCGGTGAGGGGGTCCGCGAGCTGCTCGACGAGGTGGTCCGGCTGATCCCGGCGCCGGTCGGCGACGCTGATGCACCGGCGCGGGCGATGATCTTCGACTCGGTCTACGACATCTACCGTGGCGTCGTGACCTACGTCCGCGTGGTGGACGGCAAGCTCAACCCGCGCGAGAAGATCAAGATGATGTCCAGCGGCACGACCCATGAGCTGCTGGAAGTAGGAATCGTCTCGCCAGAACCCAAGGCCACGGAGGGGCTCGGGGTCGGCGAAGTGGGCTATCTCATCACCGGTGTGAAAGATGTCCGGCAATCCAAGGTCGGTGACACCGTCACCTCGGCACGGCACGGGGCGATCGAGGCGCTGACCGGCTACCGCGAACCCAAGCCGATGGTCTATTCGGGCCTTTACCCGGTCGATGGTTCCGACTACCCGAACCTGCGCGACGCGCTGGAACGGCTTCAGCTCAACGACGCCGCGTTGACCTGGGAGCCGGAGACGTCGGTGGCGCTCGGGTTCGGGTTCCGCTGCGGATTCCTGGGTCTGCTGCACATGGAGATCACCCGGGAGCGGCTGGAACGTGAGTTCGATCTGGACCTGATCTCGACCTCTCCGAACGTCGTCTACCGAGTGGTCTTGGACGGCGCGGCTGATGGCTCCGATCTGATCGTGACCAACCCATCAGACTGGCCGCAGGGCAAGGTCGGCGCCGTGTTCGAACCGGTGGTGAAGACGACGATCATCGCGCCCAGCGAGTACATCGGCACGATCATGGAACTGTGTCAGGCCCGCCGCGGCGAACTGGGGGGCATGGACTACCTGTCGCCGGAACGCGTCGAACTGCGTTACACCATGCCGTTGGGCGAGATCATCTTCGACTTCTTCGACGCGTTGAAGTCACGTACCCGCGGCTACGCCAGCCTGGATTACGAGGAGGCAGGCGAGCAACAAGCCGACCTCGTCAAGGTCGACATCCTGTTGCAGGGTGAGGCGGTCGATGCGTTCAGCGCCATCGTCCACAAGGACTCCGCGGCCGCCTACGGCAACAAGATGACCACCAAGCTCAAGGAACTCATCCCGCGCCAGCAGTTCGAGGTGCCGGTGCAGGCTGCCATCGGATCGAAAATCATTGCCCGCGAGAATATCCGGGCCATCCGCAAGGATGTGCTCTCCAAATGCTACGGCGGAGACATCACGCGCAAGCGCAAGCTGTTGGAGAAGCAGAAGGAGGGCAAGAAGCGGATGAAGACCATCGGCAGGGTAGAGGTTCCGCAGGAGGCGTTCGTCGCAGCTCTGTCCAGCGAGGCGGCCGCGGACAAGGCGAGCAAGGACAAAGCGAACAAGAAGTAGCACGAAGCAGGAATTCCGATCCGCTCCCGCGTCCCCCCGCGACGTGCTACTCAAGTGTTACAGAAGTGACAGCTTCGGCAGGAGAGGCGAGATGGCGGGCCGGATTTCAGGGAAGCGCGGTACGCGTATCGCCGTCGTGGTCGGCGGGTGCGCCGCGCTCGTGGGCTGTGTCGGCGCCCCGGTCGACGATCGACCTGTCGTACGCATCATCGAGGCCGCCCAACCTTCGATAGCGATTCCGCTGGGAGAGTTCTTGCCGAGTGCCCAGGAACTGTCGGCGACGCTGGGTACCGGACCCCACGGCCTCATGGGGCAAGTCGTCGAGGGGGGCGACGAGATGTTGCTGCGCAGCGTTGGAGACGCCGAGGCGACTCCGGTGGACTGCGTCGGAACTGCCTACCGCCTGCAGAAGGCCGTCTATGACGGCGGCGACGTCCGGTCGGTGACCAGTAGTTCGTGGGCGGGCGGCGGCTTCGAGGGTCCGCCGGTCTCGGGCTTTTTCGGGGTAGTGCAGATGGCGAGCGCCGCCGACGCGCAGGAGTTCTTCGCCGCGACGGCCCAGCAGTGGCGACGCTGCAACGGTCAGACCGTGGCACTGCTCGCCTCCGGACCGGGGGCCGGGGAGTTGAGCAGGATCGGCGACGTGGTCTACGACGATCAAGTGGTCTCGGCGACGGTGCTGCATGCCTCGGGCGGTGCCGGTTCGGCGAGCGTCGCGCGGGCTCTCGGCGTGGCCGGCGACTGCATCGTCGACGTGGAAGTCACCGATCCTCGCGCCACGGCCGGCCCACGGCCCGCCACCGGCGTCGTCGAATTGATTCTCGACAAGATTTCGATGCAACGCTGATGATGGCAAAGCTGATGATGGCAAAGCTGAAGATCTGGAACCGCATCCCTACCTCGCCCCGCACCTGTGCCGTCGGCGCGGTGCTCGCGGCATCTGTGCTGCTGTCGGCCTGCGTCAGCGAGGTGGAGGGCACGGCGATCCGGGCACAGGGCCCGGGCGCCGACTTGCGCAGTGTTCCACCGCTGGACGAGGCCATGCTGGATGACATTCTGCTGACCATCAGTGAGCTCAACAGCATTGTCGGCTCGACTCGGATGGAGGTCACCAGCGACCTCGAGGAGATGACCGACCACTCCGCGGACGTTTCCGACCCGGACTGCCTCGGCGCGATCTACGGAGCCGAGGATCCGGTGTATGAAGGCACGGACTGGATCGCGGTGCGCGATCAAGTGGCGCGCGAACCCGACCAGGACAATGATCACTGGGTCGAGCAGACGGCGGTGCTGTATCCGGCGGCCGCCAATGCTCAGGACTTCTTCGACAGTTCCTCGGCCACCTGGCAGGACTGTGCCAACGAGGCGATCGCGGTGGCCGACGGGGACTACGTCTGGATTCTCGACGAGGTCGAAGTCGGTGACACGATGATCACCCAGATGGCCAGTCAAGAGGACGCCGGCGGATGGGCCTGCCAGCACACGCTGTCGCTGGTGTCCAACCTGACCGTCGAGGTGTGGGCGTGCGGCTACAGCATCTTCGACGACTCGGTTCAGATCGCGAGCGCGATGATCGAGAACGCCGCCGGCCAGTAGCTGCGGTTCGCGGTTGCCGCTCGGTGTTCGAGGTCAGTGGCGCGGGGATCGCCGCCGCACGCGGTCACCGAATTACATCGGTGCGTTGGCCGGCTGGAAGACCCCGGAGCTGTCAGCCTCCTCCTCGGCGCGGATCACATGCACCACGGCGTTGATCAGGGCCAGGTGGGTGAACGCCTGCGGGAAGTTGCCCAGATGCCGTCCGGTCCGCGGTTCGATCTCCTCGGCGTAGAGGTGCAGCGGGCTGGCGAACGACAGCAGCCGTTCACACAGATGCTTGGCCTTGCTGAATTCGCCGATCTCGACCAGCGCCGACACCAGCCAGAATGAGCAGATGGTGAACGTGCCCTCCTCGCCGGACAGTCCGTCGTCAGTTTCTTCCACCCGATAGCGCAGTACGAGACCTTCTTCGGTCAGTTCTTCGCTGATGGCCAGGACTGTTGCGCGGATTCGTGGATCGTCGGGTGGCAGGAACCGGGTCAGCACCGCCAGCAGCAGCGAGGCGTCCAGCGCGTCGTCGCCGTAGCGCTGGGTGAGCACCCCGCGTGAGTCGACGCCGTGTTCGAGAATGTCGGCCTTGATCTCTTCGGCGATCGCCCGCCACTGCTGCGCGTAGGACTTCGCCCCTTCCAAATCGGCCAGCTTGGCGCCGCGATCGAGCGCAACCCAGCACATGATCTTGCTCGAGGTGAAGTGCTGTGGCTCGCCGCGCACCTCCCAGATGCCGCGGTCGGGTTCCCGCCAGTGCTTGATGGCTTCCTCGACCTGTTCTTTGAGTACCGGCCACAACGTCTCGGGGATCTGCTCGCGCGACTTGGTGTGCAGGTACACCGAGTCGAGCATGGTGCCCCAGATGTCGTGCTGCCTCTGGTTGTATGCGCCGTTGCCGATGCGTACCGGGCGGGCGTTGTCGTACCCGGACAGATGGTTGAGTTCCTCCTCGACCAGGGTGCGTTCCCCGCCGACGGCGTACATGACCTGCAACGGTTGCCGTTCACCGTTGTTCGCGCCGGACACGTCTGCGATGAACGCGAAGAAGTCGTCGGCCTCGCGGTCCAGGCCCAGCGTGTAAAGGCCCCACAGCGCGAACGTGGAGTCGCGCACCCACCCGTACCGGTAGTCCCAATTGCGTTCACCGTGTGGGGTCTCGGGCAGTGAGGTGGTCGGGGCGGCCAGCAGCGCGCCGGTCGGAGAGTAGGTCAGACCTTTCAGGGTCAGTGCGCTGCGCTGCAGATAGGACCGCCACGGATGGTCGGGGAAGTCGCCGACGTTGATCCATTGGCGCCAGCACTCGCTGGTCGTCCACATCTTCTCGGCGGCCTCCTCATAGGTCTGCGGGGCCGGATGCCCGGACCAGCTCAGTGCGACGAACACATTGTCGCCCTCACTGAGCCGGGTACGTGCGCGCGCTTCCCGGCCCTCCAGCCCGATGCGCAGGTTGGTGGTCAGCCGCATCGTCGGATGCGAATCGGGGTTCTTGGTCGCGCGCGCGATCGCCTCGCCGTACGCCTGCGCAGAGTATTCCCAGTTGGCGCTCACGCGGTGATAGTCGAACGACGGCTCGCAGCTCATCACCAACTCGACGGTGCCGCTCACACACCGCACGGTGCGCAGCAGGATGTGCTCGGCGTCCCAGTCCATCGGCGTGCGGCGATGCGTGCGGGACCGGGTTTCGAGGTCATGCCAGGGGCCCATCACCAGGGCATCCCGCACGATCACCCAGCCGGTATGCGTCTGCCAGGTGGTCTCCAGGATCAGGCTGCCGGGCAGGTAGCGCCGCGCCGCGGGCACCGACACACCGTAGGGCCCCAGCCGGAAGTGTCCCGCCCCCCGGTCCAGGATCGCCCCGAACACGCTGGGGGAGTCCGGGCGTGGCACGCAAAGCCATTCCACCGAGCCGGCTGACGAGATCAGGCAGGTGTTCTCGCAGTCGGACAGAAAGGCATAGTCGGCAATGGGCGGAAACGGGTTGCGCAGGGAGCCGCTGGTGTGGGGCAGCGGCTCGGAAACGACGCCGAAGGCCGAACCGCTGTCGAGGTGAGCTCCATCGGACGCGTCGCTGTGCTGCTGCAGAACCATTGGCACATCATCGACTGTCGAGTGCCCCGTCGTCTACCGATACGCCCAGTGTTTCGCCCAGCTTCCGGACGCATAGTCTGACCGGATGGGCGGCTTCCTGAATTGGTGGGACGGGGTGGAGCTGTGGCTGTCGGGGCTGCCCTTCATCGCCCAGACGGTGGTGGTGATGCCGGTGGTGCTCGCTGTGGCCTATGGAATCGCGGTGCTGCTCGACGGCGCACTGGGTAACGGGGTGCGGCTGTTGAAGCTGGCGCGGCGCACCGACAGGGACGGTGCCGACGGCCACCGCGAGGGAGGCGATGCATGAGCGGCATGCCCCGGTCACAGGTGACGCTGGCGCTGGCCGCGCTGCTGGTTCTCGTGGTCGTCATGTGGCTGTTCACCCGCTGATACCCGGGAAGGTCGGCAATGCAGACGATCCTGAAAAACACGTCGCTCGGGCGCGCGGCTGTGGCGTCGGCCCTGTCGGTGGCCGTTCTCGCTGCCTGCGGTGGCGGACCCGGCGATGTCGTCGGCGACCGAGGTGGCGGCTCTGACGCCGAGACCACACTCGCCTTGGTCGCGTTCGCGGTTCCAGAGCCCGGATGGTCGAAGGTGGGACCTGCTTTCGCGGCCACCGAAGAAGGCGAGGGCGTCGCCGTCGACGGCTCATACGGAGCGTCTGGCGATCAGTCTCGGGCCGTTGAATCAGGTAAGGCCGCCGACCTCGTGAACTTCTCCGGGGAGCCCGACATCACCCGGCTCGTCGAGGCCGGAGATGTCAACGAAAACTGGAATGCCGGCGCCACCAGGGGAATTCCCTTCGGATCGGTGGTCAGCTTCGCGGTACGCCCCGGCAATCCCAAGAATATCCGCGATTGGAACGACCTGCTGCAGCCAGGAATCGAGGTCATCACGCCCAGCCCGCTGAGTTCGGGTGCGGCCAAGTGGAACCTGCTTGCCCCCTACGCCTGGGCCAGCAGGGGTGGGCAGAGCCCGGCAGCGGGTCTCGACTTCGTCAACGAGCTGGTCTCTGAGCACGTCAGATTGCGTCCGGGGTCGGGCCGCGAGGCCACCGATGTGTTCAAGAACGGCACCGGCGATGTGCTGCTGGCTTACGAGAACGAGGCGATGAACTTCGACCTCGAATACGTCAATCCACCGCAGACTTTCAAAATCGAGAACCCGGTGGCTGTTGTAACTTCCAGCCGGCACCAGGAGAAGGCCACGGAGTTCGTGAACTTCCAGTTCACGCCCGAGGCGCAGAAGTTGTGGGCGGAGGCCAACTTCCGGCCGGTCGACCCAGCTGTGCTGGCTGAATTCGCTGACAAGTTCCCGGCACCGGAGAAGCTGTGGACCATCGACGACCTGGGCGGTTGGGCGAAGGTCGACTCCGAACTCTTCAACAAGGACACCGGCAGCATCACCAAGATCTACCGGCAGGCGACTGGATGACCACCGCGGTCGACCAGCGGGCTTCTATGCCGCGGCGCGGGCTGCGGTGGCCGCGTCGAAGCGGTCCAGCACCGTCTCGGCCACCTGCCGATGGGCGCCGAGAGGCGCCGACATCGGGATGCCCTGTGTACGGGCGAACGTTGCCACGCGGTCGGTGATGCGTCCGTGGGCCAGAAACCAGGGCGCGATGACCAGTCGCGTGGCGCCGCGCTCGCGCAGCAGTCCTGAGGCTTCGGTCAGCGTCGGCCGCGGGCCGGTGGCGAACGCGGTCGCGGCTTTCCACCGCGTCATCAGCGTCAGCTCACGCGCCACCGCCGCGGTGGCAACGTTGGCCCCCGGTCGTGACGACCCGACCGCGGTCACCAGCACTCCGACGCCGGGATCAAGTCGGGAGACCCCGGCTTGCTCGAGTCGCTGGCGCAGCACATGGATCAACCTGTCGTCCTCGCCGAGTACCTCGGCCAGGCGGGCGTCGGCGCCGGACTCAGCGATCATCGCGGGGATGTCGACCCGTGCGTGGTAAGCATTGGCCAGAAGCAGCGGGACCACCACCGCTCGGCCGCTTCTCGTCGAGGCGAGCGCATCGCGCAGATTCGGGGAGTTCTGTTCGCAGAAGGCCACGCGTGCGTCCAGTCCCGGCCGTAGCCGACGGATGCAGGCGAGAAGCGAGTGCGCTGTCGATGCCGACCTCGGGTCGGCGCTACCGTGCGCGGTGAGGACCAGCCTCACGAGGCGTGCAGCCCGCATTCCGTCTTGGTCTGACCTGCCCAGCGACCGCTGCGTGCGTCGGCGCCCTCGGTGGGCTTGTTCGTGCAGGGGGCGCATCCGATCGACGGATAGCCTTCGAAGACAAGCGGGTTGACCAGGATGCCGTTGCTGTCGATGTAGCTCTGCATGTCCTCGTCGCTCCACGCCGCCAGCGGGTTGATCTTCACCAGGCCGAACGCCTTGTCCCAGCTGATCAGCGGGGCGTTGGCGCGGGTCGGCGCTTCCACCCGACGAATGCCGGTCACCCAGGCGGAGTAGCCGCTCAACGCCCTGGACAGCGGTTCGACCTTGCGCATCCGGCAGCATTCGTTGGGCTGGCGCTCGAACAAGTTCTTACCGAAGAGCGAATCCTGCGCGGCCACAGTGTTTTCAGGGCGAACGTTGACGACGTTGATGTCGTAGATGGCCTCGACGGCATCACGGGTGCCGATCGTTTCGGCGAAGTGATACCCGGTGTCAAGGAACAGCACATCCACACCAGGGCGAACCTTGGCCGCGAGATCCACCAACACCGCATCCTGCATGTTGGACGCCACGATGTAGCCAACGCCGAAGTGCTCGTCGGTCCAGCCCAGCAGGTCTTCGGCACTGGCGTCGGCGCCGAGTTCAGCTGCGCCGCGCTCGGCCAGGGCCTGCAGATCCGTTTCCGCGATCAATTCCGTCATCTCCGCCTTCCGCTCTTCGCGCAAGCGCTCATCGCAACTCCGCCTCATCCGCCCTCAACGCCCATGTAGCGAAACGCTCACCCTGCTCCCGTTGTTTCATGAAGTTGCGAACAACTCTGTCGATATAGTCACCGAGCTCGCTGGACAGGACCTTGTGCTGGCGCAGCTTGCGGCCGAAGCCGCTGTCCAGACCCAGACTGCCGCCCAGGTGAACCTGGAAGCCCTCGACCGAGTCGCCCCCGTCCTCGCCGGAATCGATCATCTGGCCCTTGAACCCGATGTCGGCGACCTGGATGCGGGCACAGGAGTTCGGGCAGCCGTTGATATTGACAGTGATGGGCACGTCCAGCTGTGCGTTGAGGTCCTCCAAACGCTCCTCCAGCTCGGGGACCAGCACCTGCGCCCGCTTGCGCGTCTCGGCGAAGCTCAGCTTGCAGAACTCGATGCCGGTGCAGGCCATCAGGTTGCGCCGCCAGTGCGATGGGGTCGACGGCAGCCCGAGCGCGTCGAGTCCGGCGCGCAGTTGGTCAAGTTCGTCGTCGGGAACGTCGAGCACTATGAGCTTCTGGTACGGAGTGAACCGGACGCGGTTGCTGCCTGCTGACTCGGCCAGATCGGCGACCTTCGACAGGATCGTGCCGGACACCCGGCCGGCGATGGGGGCCACGCCCACGGCGTTCAGTCCATTACGGAGCTTCTGCACCCCGACGTGGTCGATGGGCCGGGGCACCGGCTCGGGGGCGGGCCCGTCCAGTAACGGACGTTTCAGGTATTCCTGTTCGAGAACTTCCCTGAACTTCTCGACGCCCCAGTCCTTGATCAGGAACTTCATCCGCGCCTTGGCCCGCAGCCGGCGGTAACCGTAGTCACGGAACACGTTGACCACGCCTTCCCACACGTCGGGCACCTCATCCAGCGGCACCCACGCGCCCACCCGCTGGCCCAGCATCGGGTTGGTGGACAGCCCGCCGCCGACCCACAGGTCGAAGCCGGGGCCGTGGTCAGGATGATCGACGCCCACGAAGGCGACGTCGTTGACCTCGTGCACGACGTCCTGCAGGCCCGAGATCGCGGTCTTGAACTTGCGCGGCAGGTTGGAGTAAACCGGATTGCCGATGTAGCGCTTGACGATTTCGTCCACCGCCGGGGTGCCATCGATCACCTCGTCCAGCGACTCGCCCGCCAGTGGCGATCCCAGCACGACGCGGGGGCAGTCACCGCACGCTTCGGTGGTCTGCAAACCGACCTCGTCGAGGCGGCGCCAGATCTCGGGCATGTCCTCGATCCGGATCCAGTGGTACTGGATGTTCTGCCGGTCGGAGATGTCGGCGGTGTCCCGGGCGAACTCGGTCGAGATCTCGCCCAGCGTGCGCAGCGCCGCGGTGGTGAGGGCACCGCCGTCGCTGCGGACCCGCAACATGAAGTAGGAGTCCTCGAGCATGTCGGTGTTCTCGTCGCCGGTCCAGGTTCCGTCATAGCCTGGCTTGCGTTGGGTGTACAGGCCCATCCAGCGAAACCGGCCACGCAGATCGTTCATGTCGATGCTGTCGAAACCATCGCGGGAGTAGACGTTGATGATCCGGTCGCGCACGTTGAGTGCGTCGTCTTCCTTCTTGAACTTCTCGTTGGCGTTCAGCGGCTCGAGTGAGCCGAGCGCCCACTGTCCTTCATCGCGGACCCGTTTGGCGGGCTTGGTCTTGCCGGCGGGCGGGGTCGGTGCGGTGGTCATCCGATGGGGCTCCTCGTCGGAGCCGGCGTTCAGATCGCGCGTTCTCACCGGTGGCTGTCCGGCAGCGCAGATCCGGTGGCCAGCTGAAATGGTGCGGGCGGGTCTCCGAAGCTACTTCGTCAAGGCAGACAGCGACAGGTACAAACGCGCTTGAAGTCGACATGGCGGCGCACTACCAGCGACACCCGGCGGGGCAGGCTGTGGGCTCCAGTCACGACCCCAATTGTGCCACGAACACCGGCACCTGCCCTAATGGGGCACAATTTGCGTTCACCGGGGGTGCGGCCCGCTCTGGGAGACTGATTCGCGTGACGGTCCGGACGGGGGTGACGCTGCCGGGGCTGGCGGCCGGTACCGGTCGCCCGTCGCGCCCTTTCGGGATCTACGTTCACGTGCCGTTCTGCGCGACTCGGTGTGGCTACTGCGACTTCAACACCTATACCCCGGCCGAGTTGGCCGGTGGCAGCACCCCGGAGGGCTGGCTGGCCGCGTTGCGGATCGAGCTCCGCCTCGCGGCGGCTCACCTCGGTGTCGCGCCACCGGTGCAGACAGTGTTCGTCGGCGGCGGTACGCCCTCCCTGCTCGGAGCGGCCGGCCTCAGGTCCGTACTTGATGCGGTCGGCGACAATTTCGCGATCTCCCCGGGAGCCGAGGTCACCACCGAGGCCAATCCGGAATCGACGTCACCGGAGTTCTTTGCCCAGCTCCGCGCCGCGGGGTTCACCCGAGTGTCCTTGGGCATGCAGTCGACGGCTCCGCATGTGCTCGCGGCGCTGGACCGCGTGCATTCACCCGGCCGGGCGCTCGAAGCGGTCCGGGAAGCCCGCGCGCAGGGATTCGACAACGTCAGCATCGACCTCATCTACGGAACGCCGGGGGAGACCGATGACGACCTCCTGAGCTCCGTCAGCTCGGCCGTTGAGGCCGGTGTCGATCACCTGTCCGCTTACTCGTTGATCGTCGAGGACGGCACCGCGCTGGCCCGCCGGGTGCGCCGCGGCGAGATGGCCGCACCGGACAATGACGTGGTGGCCCGACGCTACGAACTGCTCGACCGCCGCCTCGCCGATGCCGGCTTCGACTGGTACGAGGTGTCGAGCTGGGCTCGTCCCGGCGGGCAGTGCCTACATAACCTCGGCTACTGGGGTGGTGGGCAGTGGTGGGGCGCCGGCCCCGGCGCGCACGGATACGTCGGCTCCACCCGGTGGTGGAATGTCAAGCACCCCAACGTTTACGCCGAAGTACTCGCGGGCGGTTCGCTGCCAGTCGCCGATTTCGAACAGCTCGACGCCGAGGCCTCGCACACCGAGGAGGTGATGTTGGGGGTGCGGCTGCGCTCCGGGCTACCGGTGGCGGTGTTGTCCGGAGCCGAGCGCGACCGGGCCTCGGAGGCGATCCAGGACGGACTGCTGTGGCGCCAGGGTGAGCGGCTGGTGCTGACCGACCGCGGCAGGTTGCTCGCGGATGCGGTGGTGCGGGATCTCCTCGACTGAACGGCTAGAGCAGCGCGGGCGCCAGGCGACGCCATTGCTGGCGTGGGAACTCGCGCGGATCGGCGGTGATCACCTGGACGCAGACGTGGTCGGCCCCCGCCGCCCGGTGTTCCCGGACGCGCCGGCGCACGGCATCTTCGTCCCCCCAGGCGATGATCGAATCGAACAAGCGGTCGCTGACGGAGGCCAGATCGTCCTCGGTGAACCCTGATCGCAGCAGGTTGTTGGCATAGTTCGGCAGCCCCAGATACGAACGCAGCCAATCACTTCCGATGGTGCGCGCTTCTTCTCTGTCCTCGGTGAGCAGTACGGCCTGCTCGGGCAGCAGCAACGGGCCGTCGCCGAGTGCTTCGCGGGCGGTGTGCGTGTGCTCGGGGGTCGTCAGATACGGATGTGCGCCGCGCGCGCGGGTCGCAGACAGCTGGAGCATCTTCGGCCCCAGTGCGGCCAACACGCGGTTGGCCGTCGGAACCGGACGGGGCGCGGCGTCCAGCCCATCGAGAAACGCCCTCGTGGCAGCCAACGGCTTGCGGTAGCGGCCCGGCTCCGCCGCGTCGATCAGCGGTGCATGGCTCACCCCGATGCCGAGCAGGAAACGCTCCCCGTGGGCTTCGGTGAGCGTGGCGTAGCGTGCGGCCACGTCGGACGGCTCGTGCATCCATAGGTTGAGGACGCCGGTGGCGATCACCGTCTGCCGAGTTGCGGACAGCAGGTTTTCGACCGAATCGAGAAGCGGCCCGCCGACGTCGGGTATCCACAGTGCCGTATACCCCAGTTCGTCGAGTTCGGCGGCGGCGTCTGCCGCCTTGGCGGGGTTGCCGTAGCGCAACTGCGAACTCCACAGACCTACTCCGGATAGCTCCATGCCTTCTACCCATACCGTGTCCAGCGGCGGAGCGCCACGGGGCCGGACGGACATGCCTGCACGTCGGCCGTCGCTGATCACCGTAAACTGAACAGCGACCAGGACGGGGACGGAAGGCAGGTGGGCGGTGGGTAACGCCGACGATCGTCGATTCGAGGTGTTGCGTGCCATCGTCGCGGACTTCGTCGCCACCCACGAACCCATCGGTTCCAAGTCGATCGTCGAGCGCCACAATCTCGGTGTCTCGAGCGCGACCGTGCGCAACGACATGGCGGTTCTGGAGGCTGAGGGCTACATCGCCCAACCGCACACCAGCTCCGGTCGGGTACCCACGGAGAAGGGCTACCGTGAGTTCGTCGACCGGCTCGACAACGTCAAACCGATGTCGAGTGCCGAACGGAGCGCGATCCTCACGTTCCTGGAGACCGGTGTCGATCTCGATGACGTGCTGCGCCGCGCGGTGCGCCTGCTCGCACAGCTGACCCGTCAGGTCGCGATCGTGCAGTATCCGACGTTGTCGACGTCGTCGGTCCGACATCTTGAGGTGGTGGCGCTGACACCGGCGCGGCTGTTGCTGGTGGTGATCACCGACTCCGGCCGCGTTGACCAGCGGATTGTCGAATTGGGCGACGGAATCGACGATGTCGAACTCGCCCAGTTGCGTGACCTGCTCGGTCAGGCGCTGGAGGGCAAGCCGCTGGCCGCCGCCACGGTCGCGGTCTCTGACCTGGCATCACATCTCAACGGTCAGGGTGGCCTCGCCGACGCGGTCGGCAGGTCGGCCACCGTGCTGGTGGAGTCGCTGGTCGAACACAGCGAGGAGCGGTTACTGCTGGGCGGCACGGCCAACCTGACGCGCAACACCGCCGACTTCGGGGGATCATTGCGCTCGGTGCTCGAGGCGCTCGAGGAGCAGGTCGTGGTGTTGCGGCTACTGGCCGCGCAGCAGGAGGCGGGCAAGGTCACCGTGCGCATCGGTCACGAAACGGAAGCCGAGCAGATGTTGGGCACCTCGGTGGTCAGTACTCTTTACGGCAGCTCGGGCAAAGTGTTCGGCGGCATGGGTGTGGTCGGTCCCACTCGGATGGACTATCCGGGAACTATGGCCAATGTCGCCGCCGTTGCTCTCTACATTGGCGAGGTCTTAGGGAGCCGCTGATCCGCGTTGTATTGATCGGATCGACGGCTGGGAAAGGTTGAGTGTGGCACGCGACTATTTTGGGATGCTCGGCCTGAACAACGGCGCGAGTGACGCGGAGATCAAGCGCGCCTACCGCAAGCTCGCTCGCGAGCTGCACCCCGACGTGAATCCTGACGAGGCGGCGCAGACCCGCTTCAAGGAGGTCAGTGTCGCCTACGAGGTGCTCAGCGATCCGGAGAAGCGCCGCATCGTGGACATGGGTGGCGATCCGATGGAGTCGGCGGCCGCCGGCGGCGGGTTCGGCGGATTCGGCGGGCTCGGCGATGTCTTCGAGGCGTTCTTCGGCGGCGGGGCCACCTCGCGCGGGCCGGCAGGCCGGGTCAGGCCCGGGTCCGATTCGCTGCTGCGGATGCGGCTGGACCTGGCCGAGTGTGCGACTGGCGTGACCAAGCAGGTCACTGTCGACACCGCCGTACTGTGCGACTTGTGCCAGGGCAAAGGCACCCACGGCACGTCGACGCCGGTGTCCTGCGATACCTGCGGTGGAAACGGCGAGATCCAGACCGTGCAGCGCTCGCTGCTCGGCCAGGTGATGACATCGCGACCCTGCCCGGTCTGCGGCGGAGTCGGCGAGGTCATCCCGGATCCCTGCAACCGATGCGCCGGGGACGGCCGGGTGCGCGCCCGTCGGGATATCAGCGTCAAGATTCCGGCCGGCGTGGCCGATGGGATGCGGGTGCGGCTGGCTGCCCAAGGCGAGGTGGGGCCCGGTGGCGGGCCTTCAGGTGACCTGTACGTCGAGGTCCACGAGACACCGCACGACGTTTTCGTCCGCGACGGCGACGATCTGCATTGCACCATCTCGGTCCCGATGGTCGACGCCGCGCTGGGCACCACGGTCACCGTCGATGCGATCCTCGACGGACCCATCGAGATCACCATCGGCGCCGGAACCCAACCCGGCTCGATCACTACACTGCGCGGACGCGGCATGCCCCATCTGCGTTCCGGCGTGCGTGGCAACCTGAACGCCCACATCGACGTCGTGGTGCCCGCCCGGCTCGATCACGAGGACATCGAGTTGCTTCGGACGTTCAAGGAGCGCACCCACGGCGCGGCCGAGGTGCGTAGCGCGCAGAGCAACAACACCTCACACGGCGGCGGTCTGTTCAACCGGCTGCGCGAAACGTTCACCGGTCGCTAGCGCTGTGAGCCGAGGGCTCTTCTACGTCGAAACGCTGCCCGCAGTTGGTGGGCTTGCGATCCTCGACGGTGACGAGGGTTTTCACGCGGCCAACGTGCGTCGCACCCGGCCCGGAGAGCAACTCGACCTCGGCGACGGCGCGGGCACCGTGGCGCACTGCGTCGTCGAGGATGTGGCCAAGGGCAGATTGTCGGCCCGGGTGCAGGCCATTCACCTGGTGAAACGTCCCACGCCCACGGTTACCGTCGTGCAGGCGCTGCCTAAAGCGGAGCGCTCCGAGCTGGCAATCGAACTGGCCACCGAGGCGGGTGCGGACGCGTTCGTGGGTTGGCAGGCGGCGCGCTGCGTGGCCCGTTGGGGTGGACCCGAAAAGGTGGAAAAGGGGCTGCGCCGTTGGGCAGCGGTGGCGCGGTCTGCTGCCCGCCAGTCCCGGCGCCCCTACATCCCGGCAGTCGAGGGCGTCGTGACGACGGCCGGACTTGTCGATCGGGTGCGCGCCGCATCGCCGTCCACGGTGCTGGTGCTGCACGAGTCGGCCACCGGGCTGCTGGCTTCGGCGACCGGGCTGTTCGGTTTGGCGGCCGGACTGCCGGCTTCGGCTACCCGGCCGGCGGCGGAGGCGCTCACCCTGGTGGTTGGGCCGGAGGGCGGTATCGCCGACGAGGAACTCGAGGCGTTGGGCGATGCCGGTGCGGTGTTGATACGGCTGGGACCGACAGTGTTGCGGACATCCACGGCAGCGGCGGTGGCGCTGGGCGCTCTTGGGGTGCTGACCTCCCGGTGGTGCTAGCTGGTGGGACTGATCAGGCCTTTCGGGGTTCGGCTCCCGGAATCGGTCGGCGGTTGGTGTTAACCGCGTTGCCGAACGTGAAGACGCCTTCACGCTGGGTCGCGACTGTGCCGACACCTTCACGTTGGCCGACCAGCGGTCGTGTGCAGGGAGTGCTGGTGTGCAAGGACTTGTCCGACTGACGCCCCGGTGACGCTAAACTGAGGTTTCGATTCGGCCGGCGCGACCCGAAGCTCGGTCGGAAAAGAGAAAGCAGGCAGAAAACCACACGTGAGCCCCCGAGAGACGAACGCCGCCTCGGACGCACCCCGAACGGCTGTCCGCAGCAGCATGACTGTTCCGCCCGACCTCGTCGTGGGCCTGCTGGGGTCCTCAGACGAGAATCTGCGCGCACTCGAGCATCTGCTTTCCGCCGACATCCACGCCCGCGGGAACGCGATCACCCTGTCGGGTGAACCCGCCGACGTCGCCCTGGCCGAGCGGGCGATCTCTGAACTGGTCGAGGTCGTCGCCGGCGGCCAGACGCTGACAGCGGACGCGGTGCGGCACAGCGTGGCGATGCTGACGGGCACGGTCGAGGAGTCGCCGGCCGAGGTGCTGACTCTGGACATCCTGTCGCGACGCGGCAAGACCATCCGGCCCAAGACGCTGAACCAGAAGCGCTACGTCGACGCGATCGATTCGCACACCATTGTGTTCGGTGTCGGTCCGGCGGGCACCGGCAAGACCTATCTGGCGATGGCCAAGGCGGTCAGCGCGCTGCAGTCCAAACAGGTCAGCCGGATCATTCTGACCCGCCCAGCTGTGGAAGCCGGTGAGAGCCTTGGCTTTCTGCCCGGCACCCTGAGTGAGAAGATCGACCCCTATCTGCGCCCGCTGTATGACGCCCTGCACGACATGATGGATCCCGAGTTGATCCCGAAGCTGATGAACGCCGGGGTGATCGAGGTGGCGCCGCTGGCCTACATGCGGGGCAGGACGCTGTCAGATGCCTTCATCATCCTCGACGAGGCACAGAACACCACCGCCCAGCAGATGAAAATGTTCCTGACGCGACTCGGCTTCGACTCGAAGATCGTTGTGACGGGCGACATCACGCAGGTTGATCTGCCCGGTGGCGCGTCCTCGGGGCTGCACTCGGCGATGCGTACTCTCGACGGGATCGACGACATCCACTTCTCCGAACTCACCAGCGCCGACGTGGTTCGCCATCGCCTGGTGAGCGAGATCGTCGACGCATATGCGAGGGCGGACGGGAAAGCCGGCGACCGATTGATGAACCGGGCGCAGCGGCGTTCGAGTGGCGCAGGCAGACCGAGGCGCTAGTGGACGGCCGATGAGTATCGAGGTTGCCAACGAATCGGGCATCGACATCTCTGAACAGGAATTGATCAGCGTCGCCCAATTCGTCATTGGAAAGATGGACGTCAACCCGGCCGCCGAGCTGTCGATGGTGCTGCTCGACTCCGCGGCGATGGCCGATCTGCACATGCGGTGGATGGACCTGCCCGGCCCGACCGACGTCATGAGCTTCCCGATGGACGAACTCGAGCCCGGGGGCAGGCCGGATGCGCCTGAGCCCGGGCCGTCCATGCTCGGCGACATCGTGCTGTGTCCGGAGTTCGCGGCAAAGCAGGCTGCCGACGCCGGGCACCCGCTCGGCCAGGAACTGGCGCTACTGACCGTGCACGGGGTATTGCATCTACTGGGTTTTGACCACGCCGAGCCCGACGAGGAAAAAGAGATGTTCGCGCTGCAGCGCGAACTGCTCGAGGAGTGGGTGGCCGACCAGGTCGATTCGTACTACCAGGACCGACAGACCGAGAAGGACCGTCGTCTGGTGGACAAGTCCCGGTTCTTCGATGATTCGAACCACGGCGACGATTCGTGAGCTCGGTCGGTCAACTGATCAGCGCCGTCGTGCTGGTCGGCTTAGGTGGAATGTTCGCGGCGAGCGACGCCGCATTGAGCACGGTGTCGATGGCCCGGGTCGAGGAACTCGTCCGCGAGGGACGTCCCGGTGCGGTGCGGTTGGCGCGGGTGATGCTGGAGCGGCCCCGCTACATCAACCTCATCGTGTTGCTCCGGATCGCCTGCGAGGTCAGCGCGACGGTGCTGCTGGCGGCGTTCCTGGACGGCAGCCTCGGTGTGACCGGAGGTCTGGTCGCCGCGGCCGCGATCATGGTGGTGGTCAGCTTCGTGGCGATCGGGGTCGGGCCGCGGACCGTGGGCCGGCAGAACGCTTACACCATCGCCCTGCTCACCGCCCTTCCGCTGCAAATGATCTCGGTGCTGCTGCTGCCGGTGAGCCGGCTGCTCGTCCTGATCGGTAATGCGTTGACTCCGGGCCGGGGCTTTCGCAACGGCCCGTTTGCTTCTGAGATCGAGTTGCGCGAGGTCGTTGACCTGGCCCAGCAGCGGGGAGTGGTGGCCGACGATGAGCGCCGGATGATCCAGTCGGTGTTCGAGCTCGGCGACACACCGGCGCGGGAGGTGATGGTTCCGCGCACCGAGATGGTCTGGATCGAGTCGGACAAAACCGCCGGCCAGGCCACCTCGCTGGCGGTGCGCAGCGGGCATTCCCGAATTCCGGTGGTCGGCGAAAACGTCGACGACGTCATCGGTGTCGTTTACCTCAAAGATCTCGTGCAGCGAACCTATTACTCGACCAACGGCGGCCGAGACACCGCTGTCTCCAACGTGATGCGCGCAGCGGCGTTCGTTCCTGACTCCAAGCCCTTGGACGCCCTGCTGAGGGATATGCAGCGCGACCGGGTCCATATGGTGCTGTTGGTCGATGAATACGGCGCGATCGCGGGCCTGGTGACCATCGAGGATGTGCTTGAGGAAATCGTCGGGGAGATCGCCGACGAATACGACACCGACGAGGTCGCGCCCATCGAAGATCTGGGGGATCTGTCCTACCGGGTGTCGGCCAGGCTGCCGATCGAAGACCTCGGCGAGCTCTACGACGTCGAGTTCGACAAGCAGCTCGACGTCGACACTGTGGGCGGGTTGGTCGCACTCGAGCTCGGACGCGTTCCCCTGCCCGGAGCCGAGGTGACGTGGGACGGGCTGCGGCTCCGCGCCGAGGGTGGGCCGGACCCGCGGGGGCGGCTGCGAATCGGCACCGTGCTGGTCAGGCCTACCGAGCCAGACCCTGACCAGGAGGAAGAAGAGGGCGCATGAACCGCCTGGACCCCGAAGACACGAAGCTGGTGATTCTCGCCCGGGGCGCGATGGCGCGGGCCGAGCAGGCCAGCGGCGCTGCTGTTCGCGACGCCGACGGCCGCACCTACGCCGGAGCGCCGGTGGCGCTGGCGACGCTCACGGTGACGGCGCTGCAAGCAGCCGTCGTCGCTGCGGTGTCCAGCGGCGCGGCCGGTCTGGAGGCAGCCGTGCTGGTCGGTGGGGCCGCCGACGATCCTGGCGTCGCAGCCGTACACGAACTGTCCGGCGACGCGGTGATCATCCGGACCGACCGGTCAGGGCAGGTGCTGAGGTGAACCCCGAGCGTGCACAGAGATCGCGAATTCGGGTGACTCCAAGCCTCACGAGGCGATCTCGGCGCACCCTCGGTGACGCCCGATGACCGAGTTTCGTTCGGGCTTCGTCTGTTTCGTGGGCAGACCGAACACGGGCAAGTCCACGCTCACCAACGCGCTGGTCGGCACCAAGGTGGCGATCACGTCGAACCGACCGCAAACCACCCGGCACACCATCCGCGGCATCGTGCACCGCGCGGATTTCCAGATCGTGCTCGTCGACACCCCAGGGTTGCACCGACCCCGCACATTGCTCGGTCAGCGCCTTAACGACCTGGTCAAGGGCACCTATTCGGAGGTCGACGTCATCGGGCTGTGCATTGCGGCCGACGAGAAGATCGGGCCGGGGGATCGGTGGATCGTCGAGCAGATCGGTGCAGTCGCGCCGAGGACGACGCTGGTCGCGATCGTCACCAAGATCGACAAGGTATCCAAGGACCGGGTCGCCGAGCAGCTGATGGCGGTCAGCGAGCTCGTCGGGCCTGCCGCCGAGATCGTGCCGGTCTCGGCCACCACCGGTGCCCAGCTCGACGTGCTGATCGACGTGCTGGCCGCGCAGCTGGCGCCCGGCCCGGCGTTCTACCCCGACGGTGAGCTCACTGATGAGCCAGAGGAAGTGCTGATGGCGGAGCTGATCCGCGAGGCCGCGCTGGAGGGCGTCCGCGACGAGCTACCGCACTCGCTGGCCGTGGTCATCGAGGAGATGGAGTTGAGGCCGGGCCGCCCGGAGGATCAGGCTCTCATCGACGTGCACGCCGTGCTCTACGTCGAGCGCGATTCCCAGAAGGGCATCGTGATCGGCAAAGGCGGCGCGCGTCTGCGTGAGGTGGGCACCGCCGCCCGCACGCAGATCGAGAAGCTGCTCGGAGCAAAGGTCTATCTCGACCTCAGGGTGAAAATCGCAAAGAACTGGCAGCGCGACCCGAAGCAACTCGGCCGACTCGGCTTCTGAGCGGGTGAGCGTCTGAGCGCGTGATTTCGGTGCAGTTGGTCACGCTCACCGTGACCAACGACGCCGAAATCGCTATCCGGGCTGGCCGTAGACCGCGGTTACCACCGTGCGGTCCCAATGGCTCTCGGTCCACACGCCGATCTGGGTGTTCGCGCAATTGGACATGGTGGCGTAGTAGTCGGGCCGGAAGAACCACTGGTTGATGATCTCGATGCCGCTGATGGCCAGCGCGGGGTTGATGGCGACGGTCTCGGAGGCTGTGCCCACGAAACCGGCCCGGTTCGCGCGGTCCTGCACGGTCGAGCCGTCGGAGCCGATGTCGCCGTTCAGGTCACGGTTGTTGAGTACATCGTTGGTGTGCCACTGCGCGGCCAGTCGGAGCTTGGGG
Organism: Mycobacterium sp.; assembly: GCF_049608025.1. Taxonomy (GTDB): domain Bacteria; phylum Actinomycetota; class Actinomycetes; order Mycobacteriales; family Mycobacteriaceae; genus Mycobacterium. The sequence continues at coordinate 66,086 of NZ_JBMYXC010000015.1, forward strand.
TTGATCTCGATGTCGGTGGTGCAGTTGTTGCGCTGCTGAACCGTGTAGACGTTGACAACGACGCTCTCGTTGAGGCGCCGGTAGTCGGGGTAATCCGCGTGGGCGTTCGGCATGCCCGCGATCGCAGTTCCCGCGAGTGCCACCGCAGGCAGGGAGCGCACCATCTTGCTGACGTTCACCGCCCGGACATTACGCGACGTTGTGCGCGGTCGAGCGGGGACCGGTGAGATTCGTCGGCAGGTCGGGTCTGACCGTGCGGGTGTCCCACCAATTCTCCGGCTCGTGGGAAGCCCAGTCGTTGATGGCTTCCAGGGCAGCCGCCAACGACACCAGCAGCGGTTCGCTGTGCGCCGGACCCATCAGCTGGACCCCGATGGGCAGTCCGTCGGCGGTGAATCCGGCGGGCACGTTGATCGACGGCCAGCCGAGCAGGTTCCACGGCCACGTCGCCGGGCAGGCGCGGATCATCTTGCGGTCGGTGGCCAGCCCGCTGAGCTGATCGAACGCGTCGACCCTCGGTGACGGCTGGGCGGTCGTGGGCGCGAGCACGACGTCGGCCAGGTTGAAGATCCATCCGATTCGCTCCTGAGACGCTGCCTCGTGGGCGCGTGCCTTGCGCAGAATGTGTTGCGAGAGCAGCCGCCCCATGACGGCATTGGATCGCGTGCGCTTGTCCAACCGCACGTCGGGACCCAGCAGCTCAATCCACTCCAGGATGCCCGCGGTGGAGCGGGCCAGGAAATTCCACGACATGCGCAGGCCGTAATCGGGGTCGGCCGCCACCATGGTGTGGCCCAGCTGTTCGAGTCGGCCGGCGACCACCTGGAGCGCCGAGTGGATCTCGGGGTGCAGGTCGGCCCGGAAACCAGTGAACGGAAACCTGGTGGACAGCGCGATCCGTAGTGGTCCCGGCGCCCGGGACACGGAGGCTGAAGCGCGCACGCGCGGTGGCTTGTGCAGATCGCCGGGTGCGTTGCCCGATGCGGCGTCGAGCACCAGCGCCGCGTCGGCCACGGTGCGGGCCAACACGCCGTTGACGGTGATGCCGTTGAACGTCTCGGCACGCGGCCAGGTCGAGATGCGTCCCCGTTGCGGCTTGATTCCGACCAGATGCGTCCAGGCTGCCGGAATGCGGACGCTGCCCGCCCCGTCGGAGCCGATCGCGGCCGCCACCAGACCCGCCGCGACCGCCGCGGCGCTGCCGCCTGACGAACCACCCGGGGTGTGCTCCCGCGACCAGGGGTTACGGGTGTGCCCGAACGCGGGTCCACTGGTGAACGGCCACTGGCCCAGTTCGCAGGTGTTGGTCTTACCGACGATTACCGCACCGGCCGCCCGCAGCCGCCGGACCACCTCTGCGTCGGTATCGGCGATCCGCTTCGTGTCGTCGCTGCCGGCGGTCCCAAATCGGGTGGGTACGCCGGCGATGTCGACGTCGTCCTTGACGGCGATCGGGATGCCCAGCAACGGAAGCTGCGAAATATCGTCTCCCGCCGCGCGTCGACGGTCGGCCTCGGCCGCTTCGAGGAGGGCCTGGTCGGTGAGAACCACGCGGAAGGCGTTGAGGGTGGCCTGGCTCGCCTCGATGGCCTCCAAAGATCGTCGGACCAGGTCGCCGGACGTAGAGGCGCCACTGGCCAGCTGATAGAGCTGGTAGGTGAGGGTGGGGAACCGGGGAGCGGGTCGATCCCCGGGTCGATCCCCGGGTCGATCTCGGAATCGATCTTGAGGGGGCGGGGTTTCGGGCATCACTTTGTAGAGTATCGGCGCTGCGGGACCGGTTTCGTCGGTCGACGGTGGGAGACTGGTCGAATGCGTCTGTATCGGGATCGAGCGGTGGTGTTGCGCCAGCACAAACTCGGCGAAGCCGACCGCATTGTGACCCTACTCACGCGCGATAACGGTTTGGTGCGGGCGGTGGCCAAAGGGGTGCGGCGCACTCGCAGTAAGTTCGGCGCGAGGCTGGAACCGTTCGCGCACATTGACGTTCAGCTGCATCCGGGTCGCAATCTCGACATCGTCACCCAGGTCCAGGCGATCGATGCGTTCGCTTCGGACATCGTCTGTGATTACGGCCGCTACACCTGTGCCTGCGCGGTGCTGGAAACAGCAGAGCGCCTCGCCGGCGAGGAGCGCGCCCCGGTCCCCGCGCTGCACCGGTTGACGGTGGCCGCGCTGCGGGCGGTGGCCGACGGCGGGCGCCCCCGTGAACTCGTCCTGGATGCCTACCTGCTGCGTGCGATGGGGATCACCGGGTGGGCCCCGTCATTGACCGAATGCGCTCGGTGCGCGACCCCGGGCCCGCACCGGGCGTTCCATGTCGCGGCGGGCGGAAGTGTATGCGTGCACTGCCGACCGTCGGGGTCAGTGACGCCGCCGCAGGGTGTGCTGGACCTGATGGCCGCGCTCTACGAGGGTGAATGGGACCAAGCGCAGGCGTCCTCGTCGCAGCACCGAACTCAGGCCAGCGGGCTCGTGGCGGCGCACCTGCAGTGGCATCTGGAACGGCAGCTGCGGACGTTACCGCTGGTCGAGCGCGTGTATCGGGCGGATCGCGCAGGCAACGAGCGTGGTGTTCGGGTGATAGGGCCGGGCATCGGGCAGGATATGGCGCATGGCAATCAAGCGGACGGGGAAGAACAGCTATCCGCAGCTGCCCCCGGCGCCTGAGGACTACCCCACTTTCCCGGACAAGTCGACCTGGCCGGTGCCCTTCCCCGAGTTGCCGGCACGCACCAACGGCGAGTTCGCCCGCCCCCCGCAGCACACCTCAAAGGCCGCTGCGCCGCAGATTCCAGCCGACCAGGTGCCCAATCACGTCGCGGTGGTGATGGATGGCAACGGACGGTGGGCCACCCAGCGCGGGTTGGGCCGCACCGAGGGTCACAAGATGGGTGAGGCGGTGCTCATCGACATCACCTGCGGGGCTATCGAGATCGGCGTCAAACATCTCACGGTGTACGCGTTCTCCACTGAGAACTGGAAACGCAGCACCGAGGAGGTCCGGTTCTTGATGGGCTTCAACCGGGAGGTGGTGCGACGCCGCCGGGAGAACCTCAATGACATGGGCGTGCGGATGCGCTGGGTCGGCTCGCGGCCCAGGATGTGGCGCAGCGTCACCAAGGAGTTCGACATCGCCGAGCAGATGACCGTCGACAACGACGTCATCACGATCAACTATTGCGTGAACTACGGCGGTCGCACCGAGATCGTGGAGGCGGCAAGCGAACTCGCACGGCAGGCGGTGGACGGCAAGATCAACCCGGACCGCATCACCGAGGCGATGTTCGCCAAGCGCCTGCACCGCCCCGACATTCCCGACGTCGATCTGTTCATCCGAACCTCGGGGGAGCGGCGGGCGAGCAACTTCCTGCTCTGGCAGGCGGCTTACGCCGAGTACGTTTTCCAGGACAAGCTCTGGCCCGACTATGACCGCCGAGACCTGTGGGCCGCGTGCGAGGAGTATGTCAATCGCAACCGGCGCTTCGGCAGGGCCTGAGATCGCGATGGAAGACTCGACGGATTTGTCGCAGCGCCTCACCGCCGCGCTGGAGGAGATTCTCCCCGTTCAGCACGAGGATGACGGTGCGCTGACTGTGCATCACGACGACACATTCGCCTCGCTTCGGGTGGTCACCATCGCCGAAGACCTCGATCTGGTGTCGCTCACCCAGGTTCTGGCGTGGGATCTCCCGCTGGACAGCAAGATTCGCGCCAAGGTCGCCAAACATGCGCATGACACGCTGCTGGGCACGGTGTCGCTGGTGGAGAAAGTCGGCCCCGAGAGAATCGATCCGGAGAAAACCGGCACCAAGAAGTCCCCGTCCGCGAAGGCCGCAGACGTGCTGTTGCGCTACAACTTCCCGGCCGCGGGTCTGACCGATGACGCCCTGCGCACGCTGGTCCTGATGGTGTTGGCCACCGGCGCTGACGTGCGGCGAGGACTGGTGGGTCGACAGCCCTAGCCGTCCGACGCGGGGGCGACCCCGCACCCGCTGCAGATGCCGAAGATCTCGATGGTGTGGCTGACCTCGGAGAAGCCGTGTTCGCGGGCTACCTCGGCGGCCCAGGCCTCGACCTGACCGCCCTGGATTTCGATGGTCGCACCGCACCCCCGGCAGACGAGGTGGTGATGATGGTGATCTGAGCAGCGGCGGTACACCGACTCGCCGGTATCGGTGCGCAACGTGTCGACGATTCCGGTCGCGACCATCTGCTGCAGAGTGCGGTAGACGGTGGTGAGGCCGATGCCCTCTCCGCGCCGCCGCAGTTCGTCGTGCAGTTCCTGGGCGGAACGGAATTCGTCGAGGTTCTCCAGCAGCGCTGTGATGGCCGCGCGCTGGCGCGTCGCCCGGATGGTCCCGGTCACGGCCCGAGTCCCTCGTCCTCGGCAGCATGCGTCACGGCGGCGATCACGATGTCGGCCAGATGATGATCGACCAAGCGATACAACACTTCCCGGCCTGAACGGGCCCCGTCCACGACGCCGGCGGCCTTGAGGATCCGCAGGTGCTGGCTGACCAGCGGTTGCGGAACATCCAACGTGTCCACCAGTTCGTGAACGCAGCGCGCATCCTCGCGAAGTTGCAGCACGATGGCGATGCGCAGCGGCGCGGCCAATGCGCGCAGCAGATCACCCGCCCTGTCGAGGACCGCCCGAGGTGGCACCTCGGGCGCAGGCGCGCCGGCTTGTAGTTGTGGGTCATGGCCGGCCGCCGGATCAGCCATGGTGGAAACGATTTTCATTAGACTCCACGATACATGCGTGACCGCGCATGTCAATCGTGGGGTCGCCTCCACCGGCGGTGGACCTCGCTACGCTGTTGAGCCGTGGCTCCGTCTTCCTCGATCATCGACACCGTTGCAAACCTGGCCAAACGCCGTGGCCTGGTATTCCAGTCCGGCGAGATCTATGGCGGAACCAAGTCTGCTTGGGACTATGGTCCGCTGGGCGTCGAGCTGAAGGAGAACATCAAGCGGCAGTGGTGGCGATCGGTGGTGACCGGTCGCGACGACGTCGTCGGCCTCGACAGTGCCATCGTCCTGCCACGCGAGGTGTGGGTGGCCTCGGGTCACGTGGAGGTGTTCAACGATCCGCTGGTTGAGTGCCTTAACTGTCACAAGCGGCACCGCCAGGATCACATGCAGGAGGCGTACGCGGAGAAGAAGGCGGCCAAGGCGGGGGCACCTGTCGACCCGGGCGCGGTGCCCATGTCGGACATCGTCTGCCCGGACTGCGGCACCAGGGGACAGTGGACCGAGCCGCGAGACTTCAACATGATGCTCAAGACCTACCTCGGCCCGATCGAGTCCGAGGATGGACTGCACTATCTGCGGCCCGAGACTGCACAGGGCATTTTCGTCAATTTCGCCAACGTGGTCACGACGGCACGGAAGAAGCCGCCGTTCGGCATCGGCCAAATCGGCAAGAGCTTCCGGAATGAGATCACACCGGGCAACTTCATCTTCCGCACCCGTGAGTTCGAGCAAATGGAGATGGAGTTCTTCGTCGAGCCGGACACTGCAGCGCAATGGCACCAGTATTGGATCGACACCCGGTTGGCCTGGTACGTCGACCTCGGCATCGACCGGGACAACCTTCGGCTCTACGAGCACCCTGAGGAGAAGTTGTCGCACTACTCCGACCGCACCGTCGACATCGAGTACAAGTTCGGCTTCGCGGGCAGCCCGTGGGGGGAGCTCGAAGGCGTAGCGAATCGCACCAACTTCGACTTATCCACGCACTCAAAGCATTCTGGTGCCGACCTGTCCTTCTACGATCAGGCCGCCGACACCAGATACGTGCCCTATGTGATCGAACCGGCCGCTGGATTGACCCGTTCGTTGATGGCATTCCTGGTCGATGCACACCACGAGGACGAGGCCCCGAATGCCAAGGGCGGTGTCGACAAGCGCACCGTGCTGCGGTTGGATCCGCGGCTGGCGCCGGTCAAGGCGGCGGTGCTGCCGCTGTCGCGCCATGCCGACCTGTCGCCGAAGGCGCGCGACCTGGCCGCAGAGTTGCGAAAGTCCTGGAATATCGAGTTCGACGATGCCGGCGCCATCGGCCGCCGCTACCGGCGCCAGGACGAGATCGGCACGCCCTACTGCGTCACTCTGGACTTCGACTCGCTCGACGACCACGCCGTGACGGTTCGCGAACGTGACGCGATGACTCAGGAACGGGTGGCGATCGATGCAGTCGCGGACTACTTGGCAGTCCGGCTCAGGGGGGCGTGACTGGTGCGGTCAGGACGGCTGCCGTGCCACGATCACCGGAGCTTCGGCCGCCTCGACCACCGATGCGCTCACTGAACCGAGCATCATTCTGGCGAATCCACCGCGGCCGTGGCTTCCCACGACGATGAGCTGTGCCCGGTCGGATTGGTCGACCAGCCAACTGCCCGCCCCTTGCCGGATCAGCGTGGGTGTCACGTGGACGTCCGGGTACCGGTCCTGCCAGCCCGCGAGGCGCTCGCTCAGTGCTTCTGCGCCTTCCTGCTCGTCGATCGTCCAATTGAGGTGTGTGCCCGAAGTGAGACGATCGGCCCACGCGTGCATGGCGATCAACGGAGCGTGCCGATGCGTAGCCTCGTCGAACGCGATCGCGGTGGCGAGCTCCGAGGTGGGCGAACCATCGACGCCGAGCAGGATCGGTGCATAAACGTCGGGCTCAGCACGCTCCTGGGGAATCACCGCAACCGGACGGTGGGCGTGACGTACCAGTCCGCTGCTGACCGAGCCGAGCGTCATCCGGCCCAGTGATCCTCTGCCGCGGCAGCCCACCACCACCATCCGCTTGTCCTGTGATGAGTCGATCAGGGTGGCCAGCGGATGGCCGAACATGAACTCCAGGTGCACCTCGCGCAGCGTGCGGTCGCCGAGCTCTTCGTCGATGAGCTGCTGTGTGGCGGCGAGAATCTGGTCGCCTTCGTCGCGCTGCGCGCGGCGATGCTCCACCAGCACCTCGGTTTGGGAGCTGCGCGAGTCCTGGTGCTCGGCGACCGCCAATACCGTCAGGGCTTCGCCGTGCATCGCGGCTTCCCGAACTGCCCACCGCACGGCGGCATCGGAGTACGGGGAACCGTCGACACCGACCAGAATTCCGGAACTATCTGCGGTCCATGTCATCTCGCTACCTCCGCGGGCGTTCCGGGTGCCTGTCGCAGGACGGTGCTCCGCCCCGTGACCCAACACCTCTTGAGTTCAATGCTTGGGCAACGGCCGCCGCAAGTCAATGCTTGCGCAACGGGCGCCGCAAGTCTGGAGTACTAGGTCACATCATCGGGCGCCGTTGGTCCCGGAGAATTGTTGGTCCCGGAAACTATCGCGTCTGCGCTCAGAACCGGCCGCCGCCACCGCCGTAGCTGCGGCCCGATGACCGAGACGATCCGCCGTAGGACGTGGGGCGCCCGGAGCTGCGTCCGCCTCCGAAACCGCCGCCGAAGCCCCCGAAACCCCCGCCGAAGCCGCGACCGAGACCGCCGCGGCCACCACGCATGGCGCCGCCGAGGATGTTGCCGATCAGGATGCCGCCGATGACCGCGCCGATATCCGAGCCGCCGCCGCGGCGCCCACCGCCCCCACCCCAGCCCGACGTGTAGGAGCGTTGGGCCGATCGCACGTCTGCGTTGGCCAGCGACTGTGCCTGCGCGGCGAGCATCGATGCACCATTGGCGTGTGCGACGGCCTCGCTGAGGTTGGTCGCCTTCTTGTCCCGGGCTGCCTGCAGCTGGCGGACCGCTTCGGCCAGTCGCGTGCGGGCCTCAGGACCGATGCTGCCGCGCCTGGTGTCGATGAAATCCGAAACCCCTCGGACCCGGGACTGGGCGGTCAGCAGTGCTTGGTCGTAGGCGCGGTTCAGCCGTTCGACCGCGGCGCGTTCCTCGGCGATGCTGGCCAGTAGCCGGTCGAGATCGGCATCGGCCTTGGTCAGCCGGGTGAACACGCCCAGGGGATCGGTGCCGCCATTTCGCTGGGCGTCATCGACGGCCTCGGTCGCCGCGTTGCGGGCTGCCTCCAACTCCGCTCGCTGCGTACTGTTGCCCCGCCCCAATTGTGCTGCGGCCTCGGCGATGCCGTTCTGGATGTCGGTGATCGCCGAAGGTAGGGCGCCCACGGCCCGGTTGATGTCGGTGCCCACGGAGTCGATCGCGTCGAGCAGCGAACGTGCCTGGCCCAACGATGATTCGGCCGCGTGAATCGCATCGACGAGTCCGGTCTGCTGACCGGTCGGCCGAGCGACGAGGTCCCTGGCGCTGCTGATACTGCGGTCGGCGAAGGCCAGCCGTTCTTTGGCGGTCGCTGGGTTGTCGGCGACCGACGTCAGCGCGGCGGGGTCGAACTGGTTGCGCAGCGCCGCGAGGGCCTGCTCGGACGGCGCCATGCGGGCGGTGAGATCGACCATGTCCCGGGTCAGTCCGTCGAGCCGGCTGGGTGCGTGGATGACCAGGTCGCGCAACTTCTCGAAGGCGTCGCTCTGGGCGTCGAGCTCCTGGTCGGCCTTCGCGGCGGCGACGATCACCCTGGTCAAGAGGTCACGGCGTTGCTGGGGTGTCTCGGGCACCGTGTCATCGAGGATCTGACGCACATTGAACGCCTGGGCCAGTGTCTTTCGGGCAGTGCCGACCGCCCGACTGAACGGCTCCGTCCTGGCGTCGCCGAATTCTTGGACAGCCAGAGCCAGTTCGCTTTCACTGGTGCGCACCGCGTTGTCGACATCGACGACGATGGCTTTGCTCAGGTCGTCGAGCGCATCGATGGGCACCGCCGCCAGCGCGCTGGGATCGGCGGGATCCACTCGCCGGGCCGCGGCGAACTCGGCCTCACGGCGCTTGACTCGCCGGCGCCGCATCCACAGCCACAGTACGAGCACCGCGACGCCCAGGACCGCCATCACGGTCAAGAACGCGGGCCACGAGATACCTGAACCAGTGCCCGTGGAAGAGCCCGACGCGGCTGCGGTTCCCATGCCGTCGGCGGCGGCTACCGCCGCGCCGGCCAGGTCGTCGTCTCGCAGCGCCGGCTCGATCACATCCCGCTGCAGCTTGTTGGCCTTGGTCTGGGACATGATAGCCAGGGGTACCTGGAAGGCGTAGGCGCGTTCCATCGTGGCCACCGCCAGCAGGGCGTCGCGGTCCCCGAAGTCGCTGAGCCGCATCGTGGTTTGCGCCCAGGCCTGCGCCGACTGCCCGAAGGTGTCGACGTACACCACCCAGAGGCGAATGCGTTCTTCGTCGTACAGTCGGGACACCGCGTCTTCTACTTGCGCGCGCTGCACCGGGGACAGCGCGCCCGAGTCGTCCGTGACGTAATCCGGGATGCGAAAGGGCGGCTCCGCGGTTGCGACCGGCGCGCAGAGAAACCCTGAGATCAGGACAGCGAGCAGCATGCTCAGCAGGCGGGGGACGTGCATGAGGCCAATCTAGTGCCGCGCACCTGCGCGGCAGCTATTACCGGGTGATCGGCCTGGCAGACTGTGCGTCGGTGCCCACTGATCTCACGCAATGCGATCCATACAGCGAGTTCGACCGTCAGCGTCTGGTGGTCGAACCCCCCAAGGGTGCCGCGTTGCCGGGCACGGCCACCGAGCACCGCACCGGCTTCGCTCGCGACCGCGCGCGAGTGTTGCACTCCGCGGCGTTCCGCCGGTTGGCCGACAAGACCCAGGTGGTCGGCCCGCGGCAGAGTGAAACGCCGCGGACCCGGCTGACGCACTCACTAGAGGTGGCTCAGATCGGCCGGGGCATGGCAGTAGGGCTGGGCGCCGACCCCGATCTCGTCGACCTGGCCGGACTGGCGCACGACATCGGCCACCCGCCCTACGGGCATAACGGGGAACGGGCGCTCAACCAGCTCGCGGAAGAGTGCGGTGGGTTCGAGGGCAACGCGCAGAACTTTCGCATCCTTACCCGGCTGGAACCCAAAGTTCTTGACAATCCGGGAGCTCGGCCCCGCAGCGCGGGACTCAACCTGACCCGTGCCGCGCTGGACGCGGTGACGAAGTATCCGTGGTGCCGATCATCGACGGGCGGCAAGTTCGGCTTCTACGAAGACGACGCCGCAGCGGCAGATTGGGTCCGCGGCGACGCGCCCGATCGCAGGCCCTGCCTGGAAGCGCAAATCATGGACTGGGCCGACGACGTCGCCTACTCGGTACACGATGTCGAGGACGGCGTGACCTCCGGGCGTATCGATCTGCGGGTTCTTGCCGATGACGGCGCGGTGAACGCATTGGGTCGGTTGGGGCAGTCGCACGGCATGGGTGGCGGGTTGGCGGCGGCGGACCTGGTCGAGGCGGCCGGTCGGCTGTCGTTGCTGCCCGCGGTGGCCGGGGTCGGCAAGTACGACGCCACGCTGTCGTCGGCGGTGGCGCTCAAGACGATGACCAGCGGACTGGTCGGCCGATTCGCGTCATCGGCCATTGCCGCCACCCGCAACGCCTGCGGTCCGGGTCGATTGGTGCGCTATTCCACCGATCTGGAGGTGCCCACGCTGGTGCGCGCGGAGGTGGCGGTGCTGAAGATTCTCGCGCTGCAGTTCATCATGTCCGACCCTCGGCATCTGGATGTGCAGGCGCGGCAGCGCGAGCGAATCGAGGCGGTGGTCCAGTTCGTGCTGGCCGGAGCGCCGGAGACGCTGGATCCACTGTTCGTCCCGGACTTCATGGCCGCCGCCGATGACGGGGCGCGGATGCGGGTGGTTATCGACCAGGTGGCCTCGATCACCGAAGGTCGTCTGGAGCGGCTCGAACCCGCGTAGGCGCTCCCGTCGCGGGCTCTAGACTGGCCGGGTGGCAGGCGACGGGACGCGGGGACGGGGCAGGGTCCCCGATCGCGATATCGCCGCCATTCGGGAACAGCTCAACATCGCGGATCTCGTCGGCGAATACGTTCAGCTGCGGCGCGCGGGCGCGGATTCGATGAAGGGCCTTTGCCCCTTCCACGACGAGAAGTCGCCCTCGTTCCACGTTCGGCCCAACCACGGGCACTTCCACTGTTTCGGCTGCGGTGAAGGCGGTGACGCCTACGCCTTCCTGCAGAAGATCGAACACGTCAGCTTCATCGAAGCCGTCGAACTGCTCGCCGACCGTGTGGGCTACACCGTCACCTACACCGGCGGCTCGACCACAAACGTGCAGCGCGACCGGGGCAGCCGCAGCAGGCTGCTGGCCGCCAACGCCGCAGCGCAGGAGTTCTACGCCGCGGCGCTGCAGTCCGACGAGGCCGCCCAGGCGCGGCAGTACCTGATCGAGCGTGACTTCAATGCCGACGCCGCCGCAAAGTTCGGCTGCGGATTCGCGCCATCAGGCTGGGAGACGCTGACAAAGCATCTGTTGCGCAAGGGTTTCGAGTTCAAGGAGCTCGAGGCGGCGGGGTTGTCCAGGGAGGGGCGCCGCGGCCCCATGGATCGTTTTCACCGCCGGTTGCTGTGGCCGATCCGGGCCGGCGGCGGGGAAGTCATCGGGTTCGGTGCCCGACGGATCTTCGACGATGACCAGATGGAAGCGAAGTACGTCAACACCCCCGAGACCGTGTTGTACAAGAAATCCAATGTGATGTTCGGCCTCGATCTGGCCAGACGCGACATCGCAAAGTCGCACCGCGCCGTGGTCGTCGAGGGCTATACCGACGTGATGGCCATGCACCTGGCCGGCGAGACGACAGCCGTCGCATCCTGCGGGACCGCTTACGGGGACGGGCACCTGGCGCTGCTGCGGCGACTGATGATGGACGACAACTGGTACCGCGGCGAGTTGATCTTCGTGTTCGATGGCGATGCGGCCGGCCAGGCAGCGGCGCTGAAGGCATTCGACGGAGACCAGCAGGTCGCCGGAAAGTCCTTCGTGGCAATCGCTTCCGATGGCATGGATCCGTGCGATCTGCGGCTGAAGTCCGGCGACGGTGCGCTTCGGGATCTGGTGGCTCGCCGGATTCCGATGTTCGAGTTCGCGATTCGCAGTCTCATCCCCGACGGCGATGTCCTGGACAACGACCCGCAGGCGCAAGTTGACGCGCTGCGCCGTTGCGTGCCGTTGGTCGCCAGGATTCGGGATTACGCGCTGCGCGACGAGTATGCACGCAGGCTCGCGGGATGGACCGGATGGCGCGATGAAGGCCAGGTGCTCAACCGGGTGCGTGAAGAGGCGAACAAGCGCGGTATGCCGCTACGGACCCGCCGTCGCGGCGCTCAGGCCGAGGCGGCCCAGTCGCCGGGGCCTCGCCCAGCAGGAGAGGGCCCAGCAGGAGAGGGCCCAGCAGGAGAGGGCCCTGCAGGAGAGCCCGGCGCGGCCCGGCCGGACCCAGCCGACCCCGGGCTGTGGCCGCAGCGCGAGGCGCTCAAGTCGGCGTTGCAGTATCCCGCCCTGGCCGGACCGGTCTTCGACTCGCTGGCAGCGGAGAGCTTCACCCACGCCGGTTACGCGGCTGTTCGGGTATCGATTGAAGCCGCCGGCGGCACCGCGGCCGGGATGACCGGCGCGCAATGGATCGAGGCGGTGCGGGATCAGGCTGCCTCACCCATGGCGGCCGGTCTGGTCAATGAACTGGGCGTCGAGGCGATCAACGCCGATGACGAGAAGTTGCCGCGGTATATCGGCGGTGTGCTGGCCCGACTGCAGGAAGTGTGGATCGGCCGCCAGATCGCCGAGGTGAAGTCGAAACTGCAGCGCATGTCGCCGGTCGAACAGGGGGATGAGTACCACGCGCTGTTCGGCGACCTGGTGGCCATGGAGGGCTATCGGCGTGGGCTGCTCGAACAGGCCAGCGGTAACGACCTGACTGCATGAACCGACAAGAAGGGTATGCTGGGCGTGCTGTCGGGCATATTTGAGGTCAGGCATAGTCGAGAAGGTGAGCTGGTGATGTTCGTGAACGCGATCCGAAACGGGGGCACCCGGTTGATTGCGGGGGCCTTCGCCGCCGCAGCCGTGGCCGTTCCGCTCTACACAGCCCTGGCCAGCACTGATGCCCCACCGCAGGTGACCGCTGGTCCGGCTTGCCTGGCCTGGTTCGGCAATCAAGAAGACGGCAATTGCATGGGTTACTCCAACGGCGACGGTTTCATGATCGGCAGCCCGAACGTCGGGTTCGGTCCGTACGGGCTCGGCGTCTACACCGGGCCCCTGCTCCCCGGAGGCTCCTTCTCGCGCGACTTCGGCTAGCGGGTTTTCTCTACCGGCTGGTGCGGCTCGAATACTTCGGTGCCCGGCTCGATCTGTGTGAGCTTCGCCATCGCCGGGTCGGGTGATACTCGATCGGCAATTCTGCGCCGCCCCGCGTCGATCACCGCCTTGGCCGCCGGGCTGCCGGTGACGGCTTTGTACGTCCCGGCGATCTGTTCGTAGCGCTGCTTACCTGCCTTGGTGCCCAGCACATAGCCCACGGCCAAGACAGCGACATACCCGATCACAGGGCTCCTCCTCAAGCGATATTGGTGGACAATGCGATATTCGTGGACTACGTGACAGTCCTCTTTCGAGTTCGTTCCGGTCCCATCCTGCCCTACCCCGCCGCACCGCGGGCACTGCGCGCCCGGCCGGGAGCTTATTGGCACCTCGCAGGAACGGTAAGCTAAAGTGCTCTCTGATCCGCGGCGCACCTACTGCGGCAGTGCAATCCCCTGTAGCTCAATTGGCAGAGCATTCGGCTGTTAACCGAAGGGTTGCTGGTTCGAGTCCAGCCGGGGGAGCCAGTATTCGCACAGGTCAACATTTTCACACGTCAACCGATTTTCACACGTCAACCGCCCGTTCATCCTTTGGCGAGGCGACCGTCCTTGATGATCGCGGTGAAGGTCTCCTCAGGTCGGGTGATCAGCGAAATGTCGGCGACGGGGTCGCCGTCGACCAGAATCAGGTCGGCGAACGCGCCCTCGGCAACCACACCGAGCTGTCCGGGGTAGGGGTTGCGTGGTCCAGACATCGCCAGCAGTTCGGCGTTGCGGATCGTGGCTTGCTGCAGCACCTCGGCGGGTGTGAACCAGCGAGTGAGTTTCGCCAGTTGGGCACCTTGGCGGCCGGCCAGTTTGGCGTCGAACAGGGTGTCCGTTCCGAATGCCAGCTTGACTTGGTGTTTCTTCGCCAGCCCGTATGCGTTGTCGGTACCGGCAACCATCTGCACGAACTTGGAACGGTTCGCCGGGGGCAGCGGCATTGCGTCCTCGTCGTCAAGAAACGGCTGCAGGCACCACCAGATGTCTTTCTCGGCAAGCAGTGCGGCGGTCTCTTCGTCGATGAGTTGTCCGTGTTCGATGCAGCGGACACCGGCGGCGACGGCCGTCCGGATCGCGCGGGGGGTGTAGGCGTGCACCGTGACGTAGGTGCCCCAGTTCTCGGCCACCTGTACCGCGGCCCGCATTTCTGCTTCGGTGTACTGGGTGACGTCGAGCGGGTCGTAGTTTGACGCGCAGCCGCCGCCGGCCATGAGCTTGAGCTGCGATGCGCCGCGGCGCAGTACCTCGCGTGCGCCTCGCAGTACCTCGGCTTCCCCGTCGGCGATGACTGCGGCACCGATGATTTCTGTGTAGCTCAGGTGCCCGGCCACCCCTCGAGGCGTTTCATTCGGCAGCCGGAAGTCGCCGTGCCCGCCGGACTGGGAGATGAACGCGCCCGCCGGGAAGATCCGGGGGCCGGGGATCACGTCCTCGTCGATGGCCTGTTTGATACCGAAGACCGGCCCGCCGACATCGCGGACCGTGGTGAATCCCCGCAGTAGCGTCTCCCGGGCACCGACCACCGCCTTGGCGAACAGGTAGCCGACCTCGCCGAGCAGAGCCACATCAGTGGGAATGGTGGCGAACGCCGCATGCCAGTGCGCGTCGATCAGCCCCGGCATCAGCGTCTTGCCGGTGCCGTCGATGTCGACATCGCCCGCGAATTCGGTTGAGCCCGAGGGTGTTAGCGACGTTATCCGCCCTTCCTGGACGGCAATGTCCACCGGTCCGGTGACCCGGCCGTGGACACTGTCGAACACATTGGCGTTGCGGATAGCGAGCTTCGGGGATTCCAACCTCGACTCCCTTGTCTCGACAGCGGCAGCTGTCAGTCGGATCGCGTTCTATCTAGTAATCTGATGGGCTTTTTGTGCAGCGCGTGGATAACTGTAGCGCCCTGCCGACCACGCAGCCGTTGATCCGGATTGGATTTCCGTTCGCTGCGGCGACGCAAGGTGCAAATGGCGGGAATCCACGTTTTCCAGACGGATTCTTCCGGCTGAGTTACGGTCTGCAATCATGAATTCCTTCAACGTTTTTCTTACCCGTGCGGTAGTCGCCTCCGCGGGCATGTCCATTGCCGCCGTCGGATTCTCCGGTGTCGCGGCTGCCCAGCCTCCGCCGCCTCCAGCGCCTCCGATCAACCCGGACGCGGTACCTGCCGCTCTGCTCGACACCAACTGTTCCCTCGATCAACTCCTGGCCGCGACGAAGGCTGTGGAACCCATGACTTACGACGCATTGATCGAGCGGTACAACTCTGAGCCATCGTTTCTGCAGCCCGCGATTATCAATCACCTGAATCTGCTGTTGGAAAAGAGTCCCGCAGATCGGCAGGCTGAGGTCGACGAGTTGGCGGTGATTTTCCCGCAATTCGTGCCGCTGTTCGCCACCTCGGAAGCGAACGCCGAAGAGATTGCGGATAAATGCCCGACATTCCCGGCCGAAGATCCCTCCTTGCTCGCCCCGCCCGCTTGATCCCCTGAAGGTTCCGGGGGTCTGAGGCTTCGCTCAGGCCCCACAGAACTCAGCTTCACCGGTGGTTAAGTGCCGGGTGCGTCGATCCCCAAAATTGTTGCCGATGAGCATGATTCAGACGGCCACCGCAGGGTTCAGCTTGTAGTCCTGCCGTGCAACGGCGCGGTGGCTTTGCGGTGCGACCGTGAACTCACAGCGAACACGGAGGGCAAGTCGATGGAGGATGCCGGCAGCCTTGGTGGCGGAGTCAACCGCCGTGGTGGAGTCAGTAAGTCCCGGCGCTACCTACTCGGTGCGATTCCGGCGGTGGCGCTGGCGGCGGGGTGCCGGGTCGGGTGGCGTGGCCGCGTGTCCCCAGCAAGGCAGCGCTCCGTGCTGTTGGCACACACCCGGGGCTCCGCGGCTGAGTGCTCCCCCTCGTGC
>NZ_JBMYXC010000016.1:0-82053 GCF_049608025.1 Mycobacterium sp.
CTGGACGGTCACCACCACCGAACAGCGCGGCGAGCACCTCGCCGAATTCACCACCCCCACCGCGGCGACCTACCAATCCAGCGCACCACCACTACCGGGGCCACCCCTACGACGAACCATAAGCATCATCGAAGGCCAACTCAGCATCGACCTCGTCACCTTCAAAGCCGCTTGAGAGGTCAGCTTTACTATCCGCAACTTCACCTCCGACGGACGGCGGTTGCCATCGCTGAGCACCTCGTATTCGGCGCTGACATTCGGACGGTGATGTTGGATGCCAGGATCGACCGAACCGAGGCCGCTCGGGCGGGGCGTGACTCGCTGCCATCGTGCGGGTTGGACATCGCGTCATCGGCACACCAGATGATCAGCACGGAACGCACCTGGTCCAGCGCCAACTCCGGGTCGCGCAGATAAACCCCGCCTAAACCCCCGCCGCCTCGTCGACACTGGAGTATGGAGCCCAGTCCTGCGGCGCGCCCAACTACGTTCCGGAACTGCCTTCGTGGCTGCCCTGCACTGCGGCCGCTGCCGCGCGGATCTGCGGAGTCACCAACATGATCTGCCCCAGAACGCCATTGACGAACCCTGGTGAATCGTCGGTGGAGAGCTGCTTGGCCAGTTCGACAGCCTCGTCGACAGCAACCGGCTCGGGGACGTCTTCGCCATGGAGGAGTTCCCACACCGCGACGCGCAGGATGGCCCGATCGACTGCAGGCAGTCGGTCCAGCGTCCAGCCCTGCAGGTGGGCCGAGATCAAGTCGTCGAGATGCGCTGAGTGTTCGGTCACGCCGCGTGCGACCGTAACCGTGTAGGGGTTGAGAGGAGACACGTCTTCAGACTGATTCTGCGCCAGCGCGTTTCGCCAGTCAGCGGCCTCGGCGGGGGTGATCCCGCGGGCGTCGGCCTCGAACAGCAGGTCGACGGCGCGTTTGCGGGCCTGGTGACGGCCCCGGTCACCTTTCCGGTCAGGCATTGACCCTTCCCAGGTAGCTGCCGTCGCGGGAATCCACCTTGAGCTTGTCGCCGGTGTTGATGAACAACGGCACCTGGATCTCGGCACCGGTTTGCATTGTCGCCGGCTTCGTTCCGGCGCTGGACCGGTCACCCTGCAGGCCGGGCTCGGTGTTAGCGACCTCGAGTTCGACGGTCACCGGCATCTCGAGGTACAGAGGAGCGCCGTCATGGAACGCGATCTGCACCGGCAAGCTCTCCAGCAGGAAATCCGCGGAACGGCCGACCAGCGCCTCCGACAACGGGTGCTGCTCGAAATCCTCGGAGTCCATGAACACGAAGTCGGATCCGTCGCGGTACAGGTAGGTGGCATCGCGGCGGTCCACCGTCGCGATCTCCACTTTCACCCCGGCGTTGTAGGTCTTGTCGACGACCTTGCCGGACAGCACATTCTTCAGCTTCGTCCGCACGAAGGCCGGGCCCTTGCCTGGCTTGACGTGCTGGAATTCGACGATCTGCCAGAGCTGGCCGTCGATCTGCAGGACGAGCCCGTTCTTGAAGTCTGCGGTCGATGCCACGGTCGGTTGTTCTCCTAGCTTCTAGAGGATCACCAGTTCTTTGGGGAACCGGGTAAGTAGTTCGGGGCTGTCAGCCCCGATGTTCCTGCCTGCGCCGCCGTCATCGCCAACCACCAGCGTGTCCTCGATGCGGACCCCGCCGCGGTCGGGCAGATAGACGCCGGGCTCGACGGTCACCGCGGAGCCAGCAAGGAGTGTACCGGCGGCCGCGGCATTGATTCCCGGCGCTTCATGGATCTGCAAGCCCACGCCGTGGCCAAGGCCATGGCCAAAGTTGTCGGCATACCCGGCATTGCTGATGACCTGGCGTGATGCCGCATCGACCGCGCTCAGCGCGACCCCGGCCGCGAGCGCCTCCCGGCCGGCGCACTGGGCCGTGGCCACCAGATCGTAGATGTCGTGTTGCCACTGAGCGATCGGGGCGAGCACAAACGTGCGGGTCATGTCCGAGTGGTAGCCGCTCACCAAGGCGCCGAAGTCGATCTTGACGAAGTCACCGGCGGCCAGGACGGCGTCAGTGGGCCGGTGATGAGGAATCGCCGAGTTCGGTCCGGTCGCGACGATGGTCTCGAACGACGCCCCGTCGGCGCCGTGGTCGAGCATCAACCCCTCCAACTCGCGCCTGACCTCTTTCTCGGTTCGGCCGGGTCGCAGACCGCCACCCTCCACCAAGTCCGTCAGCGCCTCGTCGGCCGCCTCGCAGGCCAACCGCAGCAGTGCGATCTCCCCGGCGTCCTTGACCTCGCGCAGACCCTCCACCATCCCGCCGGCGTGCACCAACTCGCACTGCTCACCGGCCGAGCGGGCCAGCGCAGCGAACCCATCAACGGTCACCACGTGGCTTTCGAATCCCAGTTTGCCGACACCGGCTTCGGCCGCTCGCCTGACCAGATGCGGAGCACACGCCCGCTCGATGACGATCTCAGCACCGAGTGCCTGCTCGGCGGCCTGGGCGCGGTAGCGGCCGTCGGTGGCGAGCACCGGAGTTTCGCTTCCGGTGAGGATCAGCAGCGCGGCATTCGAACCGGTGAATCCGGACAGATAACGGACGTTGAGCAGGTCTGATACCAGCAGAGCATCGAGTGCTGCCGAAGCCAGGAGTTGGCGCAACCGGTCGCGGCGCTGAGAAATCGTCACAGCCGGTGACGCTACTCGCTAGGGTGTGCCCTCATGAGCAAGTGGCTGGTGCGCGGGCTGGTATTTGCCGCCCTGATGGTGATCGTCCGGCTGCTGCAGGGAGCGATGGTCAACGTCTGGGAGACCAAGTCGGGATTGATCAGCGCCCTCCTGATCGGTGCCTACGCGATCGTTGTCCCCGTGTGGGGCTACCTGGACGGCCGCAAGGATGCGCGCGCCAACCCCGATCCGGACCGGCGCCCCGACCTGGCGATGGTGTGGCTGCTGGCCGGACTGTTCGCAGGAGTGGTCAGCGGCGTGGTGGCCTGGTTCATCGGGTTGATCTACGAGAACATGTATGTCGAGAGCTTGATGAATGAAGTGACGACGTTCGCGGCGTTCACCGCGCTACTGGTCTTCTTCCCCTCGTTCGTTGGTGTCGCGCTGGGCCGCTGGCTGGTCGATCGAAAGACCCCTGCCCAACCGCGCCGTCGCGAAGGCGACGACGACCGCGCCGATACCGACGTGTTCCCCGCGGTGCCCGACGACCGCGACGTTTCTGACCAACGCCCAGAGCCCGCAGGTCAGCCCGAACAGCAGACGTCATCGGTTGCGCTCGCCGACGATGACCAAACCAGGCCGGTCGACAAGCCGGACTAACTCCTTGTCCGGGCAACCTCGGCGTAGGCGGCGGCCAGCAGCGACGGATCGGGCCCTTCCAGCCGGCCCGGCTTGGCCAACCCGTCCAGCACCACGAAGCGCAGCACTCCGGCGCGAGTCTTCTTGTCACCGGCCATCGTCTCCAGCAGTTGCGGAAGCGCATCGGCGTCATAGGTGACCGGCAGCCCCAGTGCGCTCAGAATCGCCCGGTGCCGCTCGGCGGTGGCATCATCCAGGCGACCGGCCACCCGGCCCAGTTCGGCGGCGAACACCAGCCCGACAGACACCGCGGCACCGTGTCGCCACTGGTAGCGCTCACGGCGTTCGATGGCATGCGCCAGGGTGTGCCCGTAGTTGAGGACTTCTCGCAGCTGCGACTCTTTCTCGTCGGCGGCGACCACTTCAGCCTTGACCGCCACCGCGCGTCTGATCAGCTCTGGCAGCACCGCGCCGGAGGGATCGAGCGCGGCCTCTGGGTCGGCCTCGATGGTGTCGAGAATCACCGGGTCGGCGATGAAGCCGGCCTTCACGACCTCGGCCATCCCCGCCACGATCTCATTACGGGGCAGTGATTCCAGCGTGGCGAGGTCCACCAGCACCGCGGCGGGCTGGTGGAAGGCACCCACGAGGTTCTTGCCAGCGTCGGTGTTGATCCCGGTCTTTCCACCCACCGCCGCGTCGACCATGCCGAGCAGCGTGGTCGGGACGTGCACGATGTCCACCCCGCGCAGCCACGTGGCCGCGACGAAGCCGGCGACATCGGTGGCCGCTCCCCCACCCAAGCTGACGATCGCGTCCTTGCGGCCGATACCGATCCGGCCCAGAACTTCCCACACGAACCCTACGACCGGGAGCTCTTTCCCCGCCTCGGCATCGGGGATCTCGATCCGATGTGCATCGATTCCCTTGTCTGACAGGTGGTTCCGTATCACCTCGGCTGTCTGCGCCAGAGTCGGCTGGTGCAGGATCGCCACCCTGTGTCTGTTGTCGAGGAGGCGCGCCAAGTCATCGAGCAGACCTGTCCCGATGATCACCGGGTAGGGGGGATCGGTGCGTACGGTGACCGTGACGGGGTCTGGCACCGGCTCAGTCACGGTGTTTCCTTTCGTAGACCGGGTGATCCACTGGTCTTTCTGGCCGCGACTGCGGCGGGGCTGGGAGGCGCCTCGGTGGACGGGGGCGTTGTCAGAGACATCGGGGCGCGCCGCCACGGCGGTCGTCGGCGTCGGCGTTCGGGCTTGGCGCCCTCCGGGCTCTCCAGGCGGGACGCGATGTAGCGGACGACCGATCCGGGGTTGCGGTGACTGGTGCTGACCCGCAGAGTGGCCACCTGGCGATACAGCGGAACCCGTTCTGCCATCAACGCTTTGAATCTTTCAGCGCGATCCGGTCCGGCCAGCAGCGGCCGCACCGTGGAACCCCCGGTACGGCGAACCCCTTCGGCCGCGTTGATTTCCAGGTAGACCACCGTGTGCCCGCGCAGCGCCTCGCGCACAGCGGCGGTGGTCACCGCGCCACCACCGAGCGACAAGACGCCGTCGTGGTTCGCGAGCGCATCGCGGACGACGTCCGCCTCGATTCGACGGAACTGCGCTTCACCATCGGTGGCGAAGATTTCGGCTATGGTGCGGCCGGTGGTCTTCTCGATCGCCACGTCGGTGTCGAGCAACCCGAGGTCCAAGGTCTTGGCGAGCCGCCGGCCGATCGTGGACTTGCCCGATCCGGGTAGCCCGATGAGAACCGCTTTGGGAACCATCAGCTCGATGCCTGCACAATGCCGGACGGTTCGCGGTCGGCCACCGCACGCAGATAGGAGTCGATGTTGGCCCGGGTCTCGGCCAGGGAGTCGCCGCCGAACTTCTGCAGAGCGGCCCGCGCGAGCACCAGCGCGACCATCGTCTCGACCACGACAGCGGCAGCAGGCACCGCACACACGTCGGAACGCTGGTGAATGGCCACCGCTTCCTCGCCGGTGGCCATGTCCACCGTGGCCAGCGCACGCGGCACCGTGGAAATCGGCTTCATCGCGGCGCGCACCCGCACCGGTAGGCCGTTGGTCATTCCGCCTTCGAGTCCGCCGGCTCGGTTGGTCGACCGCACGACGCCGTCGGGCCCCGGATACATCTCGTCATGGGCCCCGCTGCCGCGCCTGCGGGCGGTCTCGAAGCCGTCACCGATCTCCACACCCTTGATCGCCTGTATCCCCATCACCGCGCCGGCCAACTGGCTGTCCAGCCGGTCCGCACCGCTGGTGAATGAGCCGAGTCCGATGGGCAGTCCGTGGGCGACGACCTCGACGACCCCGCCCAATGTGTCGCCGTCGCGTTTCGCGTCCTCGATCTCGGCGATCATCAGCCTTTCAGCTGCCTCGTCGAAAGCGCGTACCGGGCTGGCGTCGATCGCAGCCAAGTCTGTGGCCTGCGGCGGAGGTCCGTCGTAGGGCTTGGACGCCCCGATTGAAATGACGTGGGAGATGACCTCCACGCCGAGTGCCTGATGCAGAAAGGCACGGGCGACGGTGCCCGCGGCGACCCGGGCCGCGGTTTCGCGGGCGCTGGCGCGCTCCAGTACCGGGCGGGCGTCGTCGAAGCCGTATTTGAGCATCCCGGCATAGTCAGCATGACCGGGTCGCGGGCGGGTCAGCGGCGCGTTGCGGGCTGCCCCGTCAGCCGGCGCGGCCGGATCGAGGGGATCGGGGGCCATCACCGTCTCCCATTTCGGCCATTCGGTATTGCCGATCTCGATGGCGATCGGACCGCCCAGAGTCACGCCGTGGCGCAACCCTGCCAGCAGGGTGATCTGGTCCTGCTCGAACTTCATGCGCGCTCCCCGGCCGTAACCGAGCCGCCGCCGGGCCAACTGCCCCGCGATGTCGTGCGAGGTGACCTGGACGCCGGCAACCATGCCTTCGACCATGGCTACCAACGCGCGGCCGTGGGATTCACCTGCTGTCGTCCATCGCAACACGAGTCCCATTTTCGCACGGCGCCGGAACCCCGCTGACCAGGCTGCGCTAGATCAGCACGACGGCCACCGCGCCCACCGCGGCCACACACATCGACGGACCGTGCGGCACGGGCGATCGATCACCGCCGATGAGTCTTACCAACCCCAGCAGGCAGGTGAGGGCCGACGCGCCCAGCGCGGCCAACAGCCAGACCTCGGGTCCGAATGCCCCGGTGAGGGCACCGAGACCGATCGCGAGCTTGATGTCGCCGGCACCCATCGCCCGTGGAGCAGCGATGTGCACGACCGCGTAGACCGCGAACATCGCCGCCGCCCCCGCCGCAGCCTTCACGCCGTGACCAGTCAGCGCGGCACCAGCCAGCAGCAGAGCCGCGCCGGGCAGGGTCAGCACATTGGGGAGGCGTCGCTGCCGAATATCGATGTAACTCAATGCCACCAGCCAACAGGCCACACCGATGGCGGCCAATTTCGGCCAGAGCTCCCCCATCCCCCCAGGCTAGGCCCGCTACCGGGGTGTCCTGCGCAGCAGTTTCACTCCAGTCTGCGCAGCAGTTTCACCGAGTCAGGGGGCCACCCCGAGCGCAGCGCTCATCACTTCTCTTGGCGCCGGCAGCCCAGTGAACTGCTCGACCTGCGTGCAAGCTTGGTTCAGCAGCATCTGCAGGCCGCTGATCACCGTCCCACCGGCAGCCTGGACCGCCGAGGCCAGTGGTGTGGGCCACGGGTCGTAGATGGCGTCGAGCAGAACCGGCGTCATTGCCAGCTTCGGCGCGTACGGGGTCACCGCGTCGGCGGGCACCGTGTTCACCACCACGTCCACGCCGGCCACCTCCCGGTCCAGCTTCGCGTCGGCGACATCGCACCAGTGCGATCGAGCACCGCAGCGGATCGCCAGGTGAACCAGATTCTCCGCCTTCTGTCCATTCCGCGCGGCGACCGCGATGTGTTGCGCGCCAAGCTCAACGAGGCCGGCGACCACCGCGGGAGCGGTGCCGCCCGAGCCCACCACCATTGCCCGGCCGGACACCCCGATACCTGCCAGCGCGCCAACCACTCCGTCGATGTCGGTGTTGTCGGCATGCCAGCCCGCCGCCGAACGGACCAACGTATTGGCCGACCCGACCAACCTCGCGCGTGCGGTGGCGCTATGGGCGAACCGCAGCGCGGCGAACTTGCCCGGCATCGTCACCGACGCCCCCACCCACTCCGGCCCGAATCCACCCATCACACCGGGTAGCTGCTCACCGGTGCACTCGATCCGATCGTAGGTCCAGTCGCCCAGGCCGAGAGCGCGGTAGGCCGCCAGGTGCAGCTGCGGAGACCGCGAGTGCGCAATCGGAGAACCGAGGACCGCGGCCCGTCGGGGACTGCCGCTCATCGCGCTCAACAGCTCTTCGCGCAAGCGCTCATCGCGCGGAATCGAGGACGCCGTTGCTTTTCGCGATTTCGATGTTGGCGAGGTGCTCCCCGTACTCGCGAGTGAACAGCGTCTTGCCCTGCATGTCCACGGTCACGAAATACAACCAGTCCCCCGGTTCTGGCCGCTCGGCCGCCGCGAGGGCGGGCTGGCCTGGCGAACAGATCGGTGTGGCCGGAAGTCCGGGCCGCACATAGGTGTTCCACGGCGTCTCCCGCCCCCGGTCAGCATCGGTGGTCGCCACCTCGATGCGGTCTAGCGGGTAATTCACTGTCGAGTCGAACTGCAGGGTCCGTTGCTCGGCCAGCCGGTTGAAGATCACCCGGGCTACCTTCGAGAAGTCCTGCGGCTTGGCTTCGCGCTGCACCAGCGACGCCACGATTAAGATCTCGTACGGCGACATATCCAATTCGGCAGCGGTTTCGATCAGTCCGCCCTGCCCGTACTGCACCGCGCTGGCCGAGATCAGCGTGGCCAAGATGTCCAGCGGCTCTGCCGATGGGTCGATGTTCCAGGTGCCCGGCGCGATCAGCCCCTCCAGCCGGCGATGGTCGGTCCCGAGCGCCTGTACCGGCCCCATCGCCCACTGCGGGACGGCCAGCAG
The DNA here is from genome assembly GCF_049608025.1 of Mycobacterium sp. Taxonomy (GTDB): domain Bacteria; phylum Actinomycetota; class Actinomycetes; order Mycobacteriales; family Mycobacteriaceae; genus Mycobacterium. Next base: position 8,297 of record NZ_JBMYXC010000016.1, read on the forward strand.
ATCCGGTGGCGCGGAGCCGGCAATATTGCCGAGATCCCTTGCCGATACGCAACTCCGGTCGCCGTCGAGATCCACACACGACGCGTTGGAGATCAGTGTGAGGATGCCGTCGGTGACCGCGTGGGTCCGGACGTCCTGGATGTCGTCGAGCTGCCGACCCTCGGGAATCACCAACCTGCCGACTCGGTTGGCCGGATCGGTCAACCGGACGACCACGCTGGCCGCGGGGATCTCGGTGCGAACCTTGTAGAACCCCGGCTGAATGGCCGCGATGGCCGGATTACCCGAGGCCGCATCGATGAAAGCCTGGGATGTCGCCACCACATTCTGTTCCTGCAGCGTCCTGCCGATCGCGGTGGTCGAGTCGCCCGCGTGGACCTGGATAACCACGTCGTTGACGCCGTCGCCGGCGTAGTCGCCGGCAGTAGTGTCGAACAGCGAATTCCACATCCGGGAACCCAGGAACACCGCGCCGACCACCACCACCACGAGCAGGCCCAGCGCCATCACCAATGCGAACCGGCGCTTGCGCTTGAGTCGGGCGTCCCGGGCTCGATCACGACGGGCCATCCGCTGTCGGGGAGGTCCTACCTCCAGAGGTTCGGCGCGTTCGCTGGGCCAATCGTCAGCCATCCCTGGCCTCTCCGTGCGCCGTCAGCGCAACCCGCCGCTGGTTCAGCCAGTTCTGCAGAATCCCCACCGCGGCGACCTGATCGATCATCGAGCGTTGCCCCCTGGCCCGCACACCGGCCTCGCGCAGTGAGCGCTGCGCGGTGACGGTGGTGAGCCGTTCGTCGACCAGTCGCACCGGCACCGGCGATATCCGCACTGCCAGCAGGTCGGCCATCTCGATGGCATCCTGGGCCGACGACCCGGCGCGATCACCCAGGGTGCGCGGCAGCCCCACCACCACCTCGACGGCTTGGTGTTCGCCGACAATCCGCGCGAGCCGACGTAGGTGCTTGCCCGAGCGACGGTCTCTGGCGACGGTCTCAACCGGCGTCGCAAGAATGCCGTCGGGGTCGCTGACAGCCACCCCGATACGGACGCTACCGACGTCGATGCCAACTCGCCGACCGCAACCCGGGTCGGGAGCCGATTTCGGGTCCCCGGGCCGGTCCGGAAGGCGGTCCCGCCAGTCGGGTTCCTCGATGTGGGCCATCCCGCTATCTCCGGCCGATCTCTGCGCGCACCGCTGCCAAGGCCGCGTCGATGCCGGCGGCACTCTTACCGGATCCCTGCGCCAGATCTGCCTTACCCCCGCCGCGACCGTCGATCGCGCTACCAAGCTGCTTGATCAGGTCGTCGGCGCGCAGACCGAGATCCTGCGCCGACTGGTTTACCGCCACCACATACGGGACCGAAAGGCTCCCGCCTGCGTCTTTCCCCTCGCCGGGCTCACCCGGGGCGCCGATCAGTGCTACCACGGCCGGGCCGCTGCCCAGCTTGCCGCGAATATCGCCGACCAGTGAACGCAGGTCACCTGCCGCCATTCCGCCGGCCATCCGCTGAGCCACGACCCGGACCTTACCGACCTCCTCGGCGCCGGCGGCCGCATTTGCCGCCGCGGCGCGCGCGTTCACCAGTCGAAGGCGGTCCAGATCCTTCTCGGCCGCCCGTAACCGTTCGACCAGGCCGGCGACGCGCGCGGGCACCTCATCCGAGGGGACCTTGAGCGACGACGCCAGACCCGCCATGAGCGCGCGCTCCTTGGCCAGGTGCCGGAAAGAATCCAGCCCGACATAGGCCTCGACACGCCGAATACCCGACCCGACCGACGACTCGCCAAGGAGCGTGACCGGACCGATCTTGGCCGAATTGCGGACATGGGTGCCTCCGCACAACTCCAACGAGAACGGCCCGCCGATCTCGACGACCCGAACCTCGTCGGGGTAGGCCTCGCCGAAGAGCGCCATCGCGCCCATCGCCTTCGCCCGATCCAGATCGGTGGTGTAGCTGTGCACCTCGAAATCGGCCTCAACCGCTTCGTTGGTGACCTCTTCGATTTGCGTGCGCTGGTCCTCGCTGAGCGCACCATGCCAATTGAAGTCGAACCTCAGATAGCCAGGACGATTCAGTGAACCTGCCTGAACAGCGTTGGGGCCCAGCACCTGTCGCAAAGCAGCATGCACCATGTGCGTTCCGGAATGCCCCTGGGTGGCGCCCTGCCGCCAGCGGGGGTCGACTGCCGCCATGACGGTGTCACCTTCGACGAACTCGCCCGACTCCACCGTAACGCGATGCGCCCAAAGAGTTTTCGCAATCTTCTGCACGTCGGTCACGGCCGCCCGCGCCGTCTCCGAGGCCCCCGTACCGCTAACGCTGCCCTCGTCGGCGATCTGCCCGCCCGATTCAGCGTAGAACGGGGTGCGGTCGAGGATCAGCTCGACCCGCGACTCCGCAGCGGGGTCATGAGCTACCACCGGGACCCGCTTACCATCCACGAAGATACCGAGAATCTTTGCTTCGGTAGATAATTCATCGAAACCGGTGAACTGAGTTGGACCGGCATCAACGAGGTCGCGATAGGCCGATAGATCGGCGTGTGCCTGTTTGCGCGCGGCGGCGTCTGCCTTTGCCCGGCGGCGCTGCTCGGCCATCAGGCCGCGGAAACCTTCCTCGTCGACTCGCAGATCGGCCTCCGCGGCCATCTCGAGGGTCAATTCGATCGGGAAACCATAGGTGTCGTGCAGCGTGAAGGCCTCGGCTCCGGACAGCACATCGGTGCCGGAGGCCTTTGTCGCGCGTGCCGCATCGTCGAACAGCCGGGATCCCGACGCCAGCGTGCGGTTGAAAGCAGTCTCCTCGGCCACCGCGATGCGCTGAATGCGATCGAAGTCGCTGAGAAGTTCTGGATATGACGGACCCACAGCGTCCCGCACCGTGGCCATCAGGTCGGCCATGATCGGCTGCTCGACGCCCAGCAATTTCGCGGCGCGGATGATGCGGCGCAACAACCGCCGAAGCACGTAGCCGCGGCCCTCGTTGCCCGGACTTACCCCGTCGGCGATGATGATTGCGGCGGTCCGGCTGTGGTCGGCGATGATCCGGTAGCGCACGTCGTCTTCGTGCCGACCCTGTCCGTACCCGCGCGGGGCAACGCCGGCCACCAGGTCGATGGCGGGACGCATCAGGTCGGTTTCGTAGACGTTGTCGACTTCCTGCAGTAGGCAGGCCACCCGCTCGATACCCATGCCGGTGTCGATGTTCTTGCGCGGCAGCGGGCCCAGGATCTCGAAGCTCTCCTTGGACGTGCCCTCACCACGCTCGTTCTGCATGAACACGAGATTCCAGATTTCGATGTAGCGGTCCTCGTTGGCCTCGGGTCCCCCCTCCACGCCGTATGCGGGGCCACGGTCGTAGTAGATCTCCGAGGACGGACCGCACGGACCGGGAATTCCCATGGACCAATAGTTGTCCGCCATCCCGCGCCGCTGAATGCGGCCCGGCGGCAATCCAGCGAGGTCCTGCCACAATTGCGCCGCCTCATCGTCATCCAGATAAACTGTGGCCCAAAGTTTTTCGGGGTCGAAGCCGTAGCCACCCTGATCCACCGGATTGGTCAGCAGCGTCCACGCCAACTCGATAGCCCCGGCCTTGAAATAGTCGCCGAACGAAAAGTTGCCGGCCATCTGGAAGAACGTGTTGTGCCGCGTGGTGATGCCCACCTCCTCGATATCCGGGGTACGAATGCACTTCTGGATACTGGTGGCGCGCTCCCACGGCGGCGTGCGCTGGCCGAGGAAGAATGGGACGAATTGCACCATCCCGGCGTTGACGAACAACAGATTGGGGTCATTGAGGATCACCGAGGCGCTGGGCACGTCGGCATGGCCCGCCTTCACGAAATGATCAAGGAACCGCTTCCTGATCTCGTGTGTCTGCACGTCCTGCTGTCCTCGGCTCTAGTCAATGGCACCGGTCACTCGATCGGCCGTCACCTGCGAATACTCGACGCCCCACAGTACCGGTCCCCCGTGCTACGCCTGCACGAAGCTCAACCGGACCGAACGGCGGGGGTTATCGCTGTTCAGATCGACGAGCAGGACGCTCTGCCAGACGCCCAGCAACGGCTTGCCGTCCACCACGGGCAAGGTCACCGAAGGCGACACCAGAGCTGGGAGTACGTGGTCGGCCCCGTGACCGGGAGAGCCGTGCGCGTGGCGATAGCGGCCGTCGCGCGGCAGCAGCCTATCCAGCGCCTCGACGAGGTCGTCGTCGGAGCCGGCTCCGGCCTCGATCAGGGCGAGGCCCGCCGTGGCGTGCGGGACGAAGACGTTGCACAACCCTGCCCCCTCAGGCCTGCAGAACATCCGCACCGAGGCCGTGAGGTCCACGATCCGGCATCGGGAGGTGTCCACGTCGAGCAGTTCAGTCTTCATCCCGATCCAGCCTACGAGCCGCCCGGCCCGCCTGTGGTCAGCAGTTTCGCCGAATGATGGCGCGTAGCTTCTGCAGCCTGGCCGAAATCTCACGTTCGGCGCCGCGCGCAGTGGGCTGGTAGTAATCGGCTCCCACCAGCTCATCAGGCGGATACTGCTGAGCCACCACCCCGCCGGGATCGTCATGCGCGTAGCGGTAGCCGACGGCGTTGCCGAGCGCGGACGCGCCCGAATAATGTCCGTCGCGCAGGTGGGCAGGCACCAACCCGGCTTTGCCGGCCTTGATGTCGGCCATCGCAGCACCCAGCGCCGCGGTGACGGAGTTGGATTTGGGCGCTGTAGCCAGGTGCACGGTCGCGTGTGCCAAGGTCAGCTGCGCCTCCGGCATTCCGATCAGTTGGACAGTCTGCGCCGCGGCGACTGCGGTCGGCAATGCGGACGGATCGGCCATCCCGATGTCCTCGCTGGCCAGGATCATCAGTCGCCGAGCCACGAATCGCGGGTCCTCCCCCGCCAGCAGCATCCGGGCCAGATAGTGCAGCGCGGCATCGACGTCGGAACCGCGGATGGACTTGATGAACGCACTGACGACGTCGTAGTGCTGATCGCCGTCGCGGTCGTAGCGCACCGCTGCCCGGTCGAGTGACTGTTCGATGACCTCGACTGTCACGGCGTCACCGGTCTCAGCTGCCACCTCCAGTGCGGTCAGCGCTCGCCGCGCATCGCCCGCGGACAGCCGCACCACCAGGTCGATCGCCTCAGCGCTGACCCGCACCCGACCGCCCAACCCGCGCTCGTCGTCGACGGCTCGCTGAACAACGCTGCGGACCGCATCGGGCGTCAGCGGTTGCAACTGCAGGATCAGTGAGCGACTGAGCAATGGCGCCACCACGGAGAAGGACGGGTTTTCCGTGGTGGCCGCGACCAGCAGCACGATCCGGTTTTCCACCGCTGCCAGCAGCGAATCTTGCTGCGTCTTGGAGAACCGGTGCACCTCGTCGATGAACAACACCGTCTGCTCGCCCCGGACGGCCGCCGACCGTGCCGTTTCTATTACGGCGCGCACTTCCTTGACGCCGGCAGACAGGGCTGACAGCGCCTCGAACCGGCGCCCGGTGGCCTGCGAGATCAATAAGGCCAACGTGGTCTTTCCGGTTCCCGGGGGGCCATACAGGATGACCGAGGCGGCCCCGGACCCTTCGACCAGCCGGCGCAGCGGCGAGTTGGGCTTGAGCAGACTTTCCTGGCCGACGACTTCGTCGAGGGACGACGGGCGCATCCGCACCGCCAGGGGCAGCGACCGCCCACCGCCGAGCACGTCACCGGCGGCGCCGTCGGCTGCTGAACCGGGCACGTCGAACAGGCTGTCGGACACGCCCCCTGCTTACCACTGCCTCACGACGCGACGGCATCACGACGCGACCGGCTGTGCCGTCAAAAAGGCGCCGTCAACAAGATTGCGTCACGAATCGGTGGGTTGCGTGACGAAGTCGATCAACTCCTCGACGCGACCGATCAGCGCGGGCTCCAGGTCTGTCCAGTCCCGAACGCGCCCCCGGATCTTCTGCCATGCGGCGGCGATATCGGCCTGGTCGCGATGCTGCCAACCCAGCGCGTCACATATGCCGTGTTTCCAGTCCTGCCCCTTCGGGATGGTCGGCCATGCCCGTATCCCCAGGCGCGCGGGTTTGACCGCCTGCCAGATGTCGATGAAGGGATGCCCGACGACCAGCGTATGGTCACCGCCGGGTCCGCGGCGAACTGTCTGGGCGATGCGGGCCTCCTTGGATCCTGCCACCAGGTGGTCGACCAACACCCCCAGCCGACGCTCGGGGCTCGGCCCGAAGTCCGACACGATCGCGGCCAAATCATCGATACCGCCGAGGTACTCGACCACAACGCCCTCGATGCGCAGGTCCTCGCCCCACACCTGCTCGACCAGTTCGGCGTCGTGACGGCCCTCCACGTAGATGCGGCTGGCCCGCGCGACCTTGGCGCGGGCACCGGCGACCGCGACCGAGCCCGACGCTGTCCGCGCTCGCTCCGCCGCGGCTACTTTCTCGGGCGCGGTGAGAATCACCGGCTTCCCATCGATCAGATATCCCGGCCCCACCGGGAACGGTTTGGTCCGGCCGCCCCGGTCCTCGAGTTCCATTCGCCCGTACTCGACGCGCACGACGGCACCGACGAAACCGGTCTGCGCGTCCTCGACGACCATGCCGATCTCGACCGGCTGCTGGGTGGATCGGGGCCGACGGTTGCGGTGCGGGTTGTCGGCCAGGATATCTGTGCCATAGCGGTCAGCCACGTCGATGATCGTAGGGAGAATCGCGGCGATCATGACCTAGGTCCGCCCGTGTGTTGCTCGTTAAGTCTGCGCTCGCCGGAGTCAGCCGGTGAGCTCCTCGATGACGGTGTGCACGAACCGTATCTTCTCCAGCACCGCCGGAGGCAGCACGAACGGGTAGAGGTCGTCCTTGCCCATTGACCGATTCACCATGTTCAGCGCCCAAGCCAGTGGCAGCCACGTTTCGATCATCGTATCGAATCCACTGGGTCCCAGCACTTTACGCTCCAGCGTCGCCCCCGCGCGGACCATCCCGAATGCGGCTGCGGTGTCGAGGGTGTCGCGGATGTGCAGATAGTGGGCGAACGTCTCGGCCCAGTCCTCGGCCGAATGCATGGTGGCGTAGGACGACACATAGTCACGCTGCCAGCCTTCCGGCGCGCCCTGGCTGTAGTGACGTTCCAGTGCAGCCTGGTAGTCGGAGTTGGGGTCCCCGAACAACTCGATGAAGCGTTGCCAGAAGCTGGTTGAGGTTCCGACCAGCCGATAGAAGTAATAGTGGCCGATCTCATGGCGGAAATGGCCGAGCAGCGTGCGGTACGGCTCATCCATCGAGATGCGGAGCTGTTCGCGATGCACGTCATCGCCTTCGGCGAGATCCAGTGTGATCACGCCGTTGTGGTGGCCGGTGAAGACCTGCTCCACCTGGCTGGAGAGCAGGTCGAAGGCCAGACCGTACACCGGGTCCTCGTCGCGCCCGACGATCGGCAGCTTCATCTCGTGCAGTTCGGCGATCAGTCGCCTTTTGGCTTTCTCGGCGGCCGCAAATCTCCCCAGGGCGACGGCATCGGCATCGTGGGGCCGGGTGCGGGTCAGCTCACACGACACACACCGCCTGGCGATCGGGCTCTTCTCGACCAACCAATTGCATTCGGCCAGATGCAGGTTCGCGCACAGCCGGTAGTGACTTTCATCGACTGCGCCTCCGTGTTCGCTCTGCGCAGGCGGCGCGATCACCAGCAGGGCCATGTCGTCGAGCGAAAATCCCAGAGCACTCTTGCAGCTGAGGCAGATCGAGTTCTCGAACGACAACCGTTGTCCACAGTTGGGACAATGGAAATCACGCACGCCGCACTTCCCCTACGTGCGGGGCCACGTCAACGGAAACGTCGATGACGCTGCTCTCCGCGTCCGTGTAGATGATGCCGCGAAGTGGCGGGACGTCGGCGTAATCGCGACCGAAACCCACAGTGACGTAGCGCTCGTCCACCATCTGGTCGTTTGTCGGGTCCAGCCCCAGCCAGATGTGCTGCGGCGTCCATACCGATGCCCAGGCGTGCGTGGCGTCGACGCCGACCATGCGTTCCTTTCCCGGCGGAGGGTCGGTGGCCAGATAGCCGGAGACATAGCTGGCGGCCAGACCGTTGGCGCGCAGACAGGCGATCGCGAGCCGAGCGAAGTCTTGGCAGACCCCTTCCCGGGCCGCCAGGACCTCGCCCACGTGCGTAGATACCGTCGTCGACCCGGACCGGTAGGTGAAGTCCGCATAGATCCGTGATGTCAACTCGCGCACTACCTCGATCAGCGGCCGGCCCGGTGTGAAACTCGGGGCTGCGTAGGCACGCACTTCCTCGGTGATTTCGGGAGGCTCCAGGTCCAGGGTGAACTCGGTGGCCAACGCACCGTCTGGGCCCACAGGCCGCGCGATCTCCCACGGCGCCCGCGCTGACGGCCCCTGATAGATGTCCGGGGGCGGCGGGTCCACCTCGACGACCGACCGGCTGGTGATGGCAAGCCTTCGGTGTCGTTTGGTGACATGGAAGTAGGAGCTCAGGTTGCCGTAGGCGTCCCGACTGGTAGAGCTGTCCGACGCTTCGGGTTCGATCACGAGCTCGTGAAACAGACAGCGCTGGCGCGCCGAGTCCCTGGGCGTCAGGAAGCCCCGGCCGTAGGAGCTGGTGACCACATCGGAGTACCGGTACACCGTGCGATGAGTGATCTGGTAACAACGGCTGGTGCTCGAGTCGGTGAGCCCATCGGGAAACGCCGTCACGGGACGACCACCCGTGCCTCGCGTCCCCACAGCGGCTGCATGCCGCCGGGCAACGAGAGGTGAGTCGCGGTGATGACACCGGAGAGCTCACTCAGGTCGTGGTGGATGCCGGCCAGTAGCCCGTCGAAGTCTTCTCGTTCGCCCGTGGCGGTGACCACCTCCAGCTCGGCGGGTTCGATGCGGCGCAATCGCATGGCGATCTCGTCGACCATCCGCTCGGGCCGCGACGACCCCGATGCGCCGGGCAAGGAATTGAGGTTGGTCCGCAAGCGATCCAGCTGGTACAGCAGCGAACGCGGGTTCTCCCCGTCGAACAACACCAACTCCGCCACGCCCGCCAAACTAACCACGCCTGGATTGCGTCGGCGGTAGATGACCACGGATTCGCAGGCGATCAGAGTCGACTCCGTGATGGTCGCTTCAGCGTCAGGTAGCCGAGCCGTGGTCAGGGTGGCGCGCAAGAGGGCCGTGAGCGCCAGTCCGCGTTCGATTCGTTTGCCGATGTCCATCATCGTCCAGCCGACGTCGTGCACCATCGATTCGGCGACCACCCCGGAGAGCGCGAGCATGCCCGCCAGGGTGAGGGTGTTCGTCGATGCCAGGAACGCGTCGCCCTCGGCCCGGGACTCCGGCGGAGTCTCCGGCCCGTGCAGCAGGGCCCGCTCGAGCGCGGACAGCACCATCCAGGTGTCGTTGGACATTTGGTCACGCACCGACCTGGCGGCCAGGCCGAGCCGCTCAACGGACTGCGCCAGCGAGCCCGAACGGTACCGGTCCGCGGTCAAAGACCACAGGGTGGTCGGGGCGGTGGCCACCATTTCGACGTAGTCGCTGCCCGCACCCGTGTCAGTTCCGGTGATCGCGCCCAACGCTGTCAGGAGCACCGGAACGCACTCGCTGCCCGGCATCGTGCGGCGGTAGCGGAACTCGTGATACCGCTCGCGGGTGACCGTCAACAACCGGGCCATGTTCTCGGCCCGTTCGGCATACCGGCCGATCCAATACAGGTCGGACAGCACTCGCGGTGAACTGATGTCACGTGTCGGACTCGAGGTGATCACTGTGGGGGGCAAACCGGTAGCGTCGTCGAGCGTCGACGGCTCGGCTGACGTCACCGAGACCTTTTCGGCCCTCACCCGTGTCGGCGTGCGCACCCAAATATCCTTGGCTGCAACAGTATTGAGGCGATAGGCCGCAGTTCCCGGTGCCACCAGATAGCCGAGGCCACCGGTCATCGGAGCATAGCCACTGTGCTGAGCCACCGTGAACAAGCGCATGCCGACGCTCGACGAGGACAGCCCCCCGGGCAGGAAATCAGAAGGTGCCGAGGAGAACTGGGGCAGCTCCTGTCCCACCCACTGCCACGGAATGGCTTCGATTCGCGAGGCGAGTGCCTCGAGTTGTGCGGTCGACAGTTCCGGGCCGACGATCGGTTCACCGCCGGTGACCGGCTTGATCAGCAGCGAGGACAGATGTGCCAGCAGATGGGAACGCTCGACGTCGATGCCACCCCAATACATCGGCGCGGTCGCCAGCAGCGGCGTCTCGTCGAGCAGTTCCTCGGCGAGTTCCGGCAGAAACCGAAGCAGCCCAGGGCTTTCCATCACGCCGCTGCCGAGGGTGTTGACCACCGTCACCGCGCCGCGGCGCAGCACCTCGACCAGACCCACCACCCCCAGCCGTGAGTCAGTCTTGAGCTCGAGCGGGTCGGCATAGGCGGCATCAACCCGACGCAGCACCACGTCCACCCGTTGGAGGGTCCCCATCGATCGCATCCACAGTTTGCCGTCGCGCACAACCAGATCGGCACTCTCGACCAGCGGAAGCCCCAGCGCGCCGGCCAGATAGGCCTGGTCGAACGCCGTCTCGGAATAGATGCCCGGGCTCAGCACGACCACGACCGGTGTCTCTGCCGATTCCGGCGCGGCATCGACCAGCGCCAACCGCAAGGCCTGCGCCCACGGCGAGGCAGGACTGGGCCCGATCTCCTCGTAGAGGTCCGGGATCGCGTTCGCGACCACACGGCGGTCCGCCAGCGCGTAGCCGGCCCCGGAGGGCGCTTGGGTCCAATCGGCGTTGACCTGAAACTCCCCCGACGAGCTTCTGCTGATATCGCATCCATGCATGAACAGCTGATGGCGGCCCGGCACCTCGATGCCGCGGGCGGCCCGAACGTAGCCGGGGTGCGCGAACAGCAGTTGCGGAGGCAGCAGGCCGCCGGTGATCGTGCGCCGCGCACCGTAGACGTCGGTCAGCACGGCATCCAGCAGCCTCGAGCGTTGCACCAGACCGGATTCCAGGGTGTCCCAGTCGGCAGCCGAGATCACCAGCGGGATCGCGTCGAGCTGCCACGGCCCCGGCACCATGGTTCCGTCCCCGGTGGTGATCGCATCGCCTTTGTGGTCGACCTGGATGTAGGTGATGCCGTCGTTGTCGATGAGGCTGCGTACCACCGCCCGCAACTGGTCCAGGCCGCTGCGGCCGCGTTCGCGCGCAAAGTCGGCCAGTTCCACCCAACCCGGCCGAACGTCGCCGGCCGCATCCACGAATTCGTCGTAGCCGGCGGCCGCGCCGTGCAGTGGGGGCTGGACGTCGAACAGCGCCTGCTGGGGCCGTACGGTGGGATCCGACGCCGGCAGGTTGTCCAAGTCGATCCCCCCGACCCCCGGCGGCGGTGTGGGACCTGTTGCGGGAAATGCCATTACCGCAGTACGGTACGCACTCGTCGCAGATCCAAGACCCCCGGCGCGCCCACATCGGTCGATTGGCGGGCCTGCTTCTCCCGTAGCCCCGCCAGGTCCGCCTCACCCGGTGTGAAACCGCTGGCCTCGAACCGGCGACCGCGCCGCGACTCTGCCTCGACGGCGTTGACCGGCGGAGAGTCGTAGCTGCGCCCACCGGGGTGCGCCACGTGGTAGGTGCAGCCGCCCCGGGACACTCCGCTCACGGCGTCGACGAGTTCGAAACGCAGCGGGCCATCAACGGTGATCGTCGGGTGCAGCGCGCTGGGCGGCTGCCAGGCCCGGAAGCGCACCCCCCCGACCTGCACGTCGGGGTTGTCGGTTGGCAGCATCGGAATCGGATGGCCGTTGGCGGTGACGATGAAGCGCTGCCGGTCGGCGCCGATGAGCCTGAGCTGGATCCGTTCCACCGACGAATCGACGTAGCGAGCCGTGCCGCCGGCCGTCGACTCCTCACCGAGCACGTTCCACGGCTCGATCGCGCCGCGCAGCTCGATCTCCACACCGCCGAAGACCGCCGTTCCGATCCGCGGGAACCGGAACTCGGTGAAGGGGTCCAGCCAGCTGGTATCGAAATCGATGCCGTGCGCCCGCAGGTCAGCGGCCACCTCGCCGATATCCTGAATCAGGAAGTGCGGCAGCAGATATCGGCCGTGCAGGTTGGCGCCGTGCCGAATCAGCGGGGCGCGCAGGGGTGCCTCCCAGAACCGCGCCACCAGAGAACGCACAAGTAGCGACTGCACCATCGCCATCTGGTAGTGCGGCGGCATTTCGAAACCGCGCAACTCGAGCAGTCCGAGCCGGCCGCGGGCGCTGTCAGGGCTGTAGAGCTTGTCGATGCAGAACTCGGCGCGATGGGTGTTTCCGGTGATGTCGGTGAGCAGATGCCGCAGCGCCCGATCGGTGACCCACGGAGCGGAGCTTGCGGAGCGACCGTGACCCGGTTTCGCGGGCGCCGTGTGACCGCCGGAAGAAGGAGCGAGCCGCTCTATTTCGGCGAATGCGATCTCGAGTTCGTAGAGGGAATTCAGGCGGCCCTCGTCGACCCGGGGAGCTTGCGATGTCGTGCCGATGAACCGGCCGGCGAACAGGTAGGACAGCGACGGGTGACGTTGCCAGTACGTCAACAACGAGACGAGCAGGTCCGGACGACGCAGCATGGGCGAGTCCGCGGGGGTGCGGCCGCCGAGGGTGATGTGGTTACCGCCGCCGGTCCCGCCGTGGGTGCCGTCCACATCGAACGACTCGGTGGAGAGACGCGCCTGACGCGCCTCTTCGTACAGCGTAGCCAGTTGCTCCCGTTGCTCGGCGAAGCTTGCCGCCGGTGCCACATTGACCTCGATGACACCCGGGTCGGGCGTGATGGACATCGAGCACAGCCGCGCATCTGCGGGCGGACCGTAGCCCTCGATCACCAGCGGACAGCCGACCCGGGCTGCAGCGCGCTCGATCCGCTGAATCAGATCGACGAAATCGTCCAATTCCTCAGTGGGCGGCATGAATACGTAGAGCAGGCCCTCCCGGATCTCGGCCACCAGCGCGGTCCTGGGCAGGCTCTCGGCATCCTCCACCACAGCGCGATCGTCTTCCTCGTCTCCGGGCGGCTCCACTTCGCGGGCCCGGAGCGCGGACCGGGCCAGGGTCGGATCCGAATCAAAGGCCACCGGCGGCGGTTCCCAGCTGATCGAGTCCAACGGCAGCCGCATCCCGGCGGGCGAATCGCCTTCCAGCAGCACGATGCGGCCGCGGCGCAGCTTCCAGTCGGCACTGGCCCAGCCCGACCCGTCTTCGCGGCGGTGCAAGGGCAGCACATAGGTGGCGGGTTCGGTGATCGGCTCCTCGAGTCTCGCCAGCAGCGCGGCGCGGGCAGCGGGACTATCGGATTCCAGGTCGTCCTCGCCGGCGACCGGATCGCCCTCGGGTTGCCGGACCGCCGCGGCCAGCCGGCTCAGCGGGTCCTCGAACACCGGGCGGACCTGGCTGGCGGGCAGGCCCAGCCCGCCGGCGACACCGTCGAGGAGTTGACGGCCTGCGTCGGGGGCCAGCGCAGCCGTGTGCGGTTGCTCGAGCCACGGGTCGGCCAACAGCGCTTCGTCGGTCCATAGCGGTTCGCCGTCTGCCCGCCACAACAACCCGATCTGCCAGCGTGGCAGCGGCTCCCCGGGGTACCACTTGCCCTGCCCGCGCTGCACCAGACCCTGCGGAGCCCAGATCTTCTTCAGTCGCGCGGCCAGCGCCGAGGCCCGTTCGCGCTTGTGCTCGCCGTCGGCGTCGGTCGTCCACTCCGGATCGACCTGATTGTCGATCGAGACGAACGTGGGCTCGCCGCCGACGGTGAGCCGCACGTCACCGGCGGCCAACCGTTCGTCGACGCGGGCACCGAGCGCGTTGATCTCCGCCCACGCCTGTGCGGTGTACGGAAGCGTGACACGCGGATCCTCGTGTACCCGAGTGACGACATTGCTGAATTCCAAGGTGGTTTCGCACGGCTCCGTCGCACCGGTGATAGGTGCCGCGGACTCGGGATGGGGGGTTGCCGACAGCGGAATATGGCCCTCACCGGCGAACAGACCCGAGGTGGGGTCCAAGCCGATCCAACCGGCGCCCGGGATGTACACCTCGGTCCAGGCGTGCAGATCGGTGAAATCGGCCACTGGCCCCGACGGCCCATCGAGCGCCTCGATATCGGAAGTCAGCTGAACCAGGTAACCCGAGACGAATCGGGCCGCCAGCCCCATCTGTCGCAGAATCGACACCAATAGCCACGCCGAGTCCCGGCAGGATCCGATCCCGGTGCTCAGCGTGAAGTCGGGTGTCTGGACGCCGGCCTCCATCCGGACGCTGTAGCCGACGTCGGCGTTGACCGCATGATTGAGCGCGACCAGGAAATCGATGGTGCGGGTGCCCGGCGCGACGGAGAAGTTGCTCACCCACGCCTCGGCGAGGTCACCGGGGCCCGAGGCCTCATCGCCCTCGTCGACCGGTCTCAGATAGGGCTTGAGGTCCTCGGCCAGTGCCTTCGGGTACTCGAAACCGACAGTCTCGGCGTAATCCTCGATGAAGAAATCGAACGGGTTGATCACCTTCAGATCGGCGATCAACCCGACCGCGATGGTCAGACTGCGGGTACGCGTCGGGAAGACCAGCCGGCCCATGTAGTTGCCGAAGGCGTCCTGCTGCCAGTTGACGAAGTGGTCGGCGGGTTCGACCTGCAGTGAGTAGGCCTCGATCGGGGTGCGCGAGTGCGGCGCCGGACGCAACCGCACGACGTGCGGATACACCTCCACGAGGCGGTCAAATGTGTAACTGGTGCGGTGCTCCAGCGCCACCTTGATACCCATAGCTCTGAATCCCATCACACCCCAGACGGTGATGCAGCCGCATCACGTTCTGAGACCGGTGCCGATGGGCTCGAAGCTATGCGCGCGTCAGCTCAAACCGGCCGCGTCGTGTCCGGCTTTTCCGGCTTGGCATCTATTCCGGATTCCTTGCGCTGCTGCGGTGTGATCGGTGACGGCGCGTCGGTCAACGGGTCGACCCCGCCACCACTCTTGGGGAACGCGATGACCTCCCGGATTGAGTCCACACCCGCGAGCAGAGCGGTGATGCGGTCCCAGCCGAAGGCGATACCGCCGTGCGGTGGTGCGCCAAAGTCAAATGCTTCTAGGAGGAATCCAAATTTCTCGTTGGCCTCATCGGTGTCGATGCCCATCATCGCGAACACCCGCTCCTGGATGTCGCGACGGTGGATACGCAGCGAGCCGCCACCGATCTCGTTGCCGTTGCAGACGATGTCGTAGGCATCGGCCAGCGCCGCGCCCGGGTCGGTGTCGAAGGTAGCCACCGACTCGGGCTTGGGCGCGGTGAACGCGTGGTGCGCCGCAGTCCACGCGCCGGATCCCACAGCCACATCGCCGACGGCTGTCGCCTCGTCGGCGGCCTCGAACAACGGCCAGTCCACTACCCAGGTGAACGCCCAGGCGTTCGGGTCGATCAGTTCGAGACGCTTGGCGATCTCGATGCGGGTGGACCCCAGCAACGCGCGAGCCGACTTCGCGGATCCCGCGGAGAAGAAGACACAGTCGCCCGGGTTGGCGCCGACCTGGGCGGCCAAGCCATCGCGTTCGGCCGCGGAGAGGTTCTTGGCCACCGGACCGCCCAGCTCTCCGTCGTCACCGATCAACACATAGGCCAGTCCCTTGTGTCCCCGCTGTTTGGCGAACTCCTGCCATCCGTCCAGCGTGCGACGCGGCTGTGACGCACCGCCGGGCATGACCACGGCCCCGACATAGGCCGCTTGGAAAACCCGGAACGGAGTGTCGGAGAAGTAATCAGCGCACTCGACGAGTTCCAGACCGAAGCGCAGATCGGGCTTGTCCGTACCGAACCGACGCATCGCCTCGGAGTACCCGATCCGCGGCAGCGGAAGCGGCAGGTCGTACCCGACCAGTGCCCACAAGGCCCGCAGCACCTCTTCCGACACCGCGATGACGTCGTCGGCGTCGACGAAACTCATCTCCATGTCCAACTGGGTGAACTCGGGCTGCCGATCGGCCCGGAAGTCCTCGTCGCGGTAGCACCGGGCGATTTGGTAGTAGCGCTCCATTCCGGCCACCATCAGCAACTGCTTGAACAGCTGCGGACTCTGCGGCAGCGCGTAGAAGGACCCTGGCTGCAGCCGGGCGGGCACCAGGAAGTCGCGGGCACCTTCCGGCGTCGATCGGGTGAGGGTCGGCGTCTCGATCTCCACGAAATCGTGCGCGGCCAGCACCCCACGCGCGGCAGCATTCACCTGGGATCGCAATCGAATCACCTGACCTGGCCCTTCGCGACGCAGATCCAGGTAGCGGTATCTCAGGCGCGCTTCCTCACCCGCGGTCTCGTCCAGTTGGAACGGCAGCGGGGCACTCTCTCCCAGAACCGTCAGCGAGGCCGCGTTCACCTCGACTTCCCCGGTCGCGATCTCGGCGTTGGCGTTGCCGTCGGGCCGGATCTCCACCACCCCGGTGACGGTGATGCAGAACTCCGATCGCAACCGATGTGCCTGGGCCAGCACCTGACCCTCCTCCAGGCCCTCGCGGAAAACCACCTGGGCCACCCCGGAGGCGTCGCGGAGGTCGATGAAAATTACGCCGCCGTGGTCGCGACGGCGCGCCACCCAGCCGGCCAGCGTCACAATCTGGCCGGCATCGGCGGCGCGCAACGAACCGGCGGTGCGGGTGCGCAGCACGGAGTACTCCTCGAATCGGGGTTCTGAAACGACTGCTCAGTGTAAGGGGCGACCCCCGGCCCCCGACTAGACAGCTATCGTGATGTGTCTAGCAATGGTGGGCGGAACGAAAGGCGCGGGAAAATGGTCAGGCGTCACCCCTGCGAGCGTGTCGACCTGGATTTCGTCGACCGGGCGCCCTACCGGTTCGTCAGCACCGTCGACCTGGCGATCACGCCGGAGCAGCTCTTCGACGTGCTGGCCGACGAGACCTCATGGCCGCAGTGGGCGAGTGTCATCACCAAGGTGACGTGGACCAGTCCGCTACCCCGTGGCGTAGGCACCACCCGGACAGTCGACATGCTCGGCGGCATCACCGCAGACGAGGAATTCCTGGCCTGGGAACCCTTCACCCGGATGGCGTTTCGCTTCAATGAATCGACCACTGGCTCCGTCGCCGCCTTCGCCGAGGACTACCGCGTCCTACCCACTGCCAACGGTTGTCACCTGACCTGGATCATGGCCATGAAACCCAACGGCCTTGCGGGACGGTTCGGGCTGTTCACCGGTAGGCCCGTGATGGGCTGGATGTTCCAGCGATTTCTCTACAATCTGCGCCGGTATGCCGCCGAACGGTTCGCTGAATCGTAGTGTGCAAAATCGTAGTGTGCAAAGCTTGACCGACCTGGTTCCCAGGCTCGCCGGACAGAGTTGACGAGGTGGTGCGATGACCTTCAACGAGGGCATGCGGATCGACACAAGCACCACCTCCAGCAGCGGCGGGGGCCGGGGCCCGGGTCGGGGTATCGCGATCGGCGGCGGCCTGGGCGGCCTGCTGATCGTGGTGGTGGCGCTGTTCCTGGGCGTCGATCCCAGCACCGTCATCCCCCAGCAGGCTCAGATCAACACCCAGGATGTCAACGCCCCAGGGTTCGATCTGAGCCAGTGCAAAACCGGTGAGGACGCCAACCGCATCGTGCAGTGCCGCGTGGTGGCGACAGGCAACTCCGTTGACGCAGTCTGGCAGCAGCTGATGCCTGAATACGTTCGGCCTCAGATCGAGTTATTCAGCGGGCGGGTCAGCACCGGATGCGGGCCGGCGACCAGTAGTGTCGGGCCGTTCTACTGCCCAGTCGACCAGACGGCGTACTTCGACACCGACTTCTTCGATGTGCTGGTCGACCAGTTCGGCTCCAGCGGTGGCCCATTCGCGCAGGAGTATGTGGTCGCCCACGAGTTCGGCCATCACGTGCAGAATCTGCAGGGGGTGCTCGGCCGCGCCCAGCAGGACCCCAAGGGCGCCACCGGCGGAGGAGTCCGCACGGAGCTACAGGCGGACTGCTACGCGGGGGTGTGGGCGCACTATGCGGCCATCACCAAGCAGGAGGGCACCGACGTGGCGTTTCTTGAACCGTTGAGCGACAAGGACATCGCCGATGCGCTCTCGGCGGCCTCCGCTGTGGGCGACGACCGCATTCAGGAGGCCGCGACGGGCCGGGTGACTCCGGAGTCCTGGACCCACGGCTCTTCCGAGCAGCGACAAAAGTGGTTCACCGTTGGATATCAAACCGGCGACCCCGCCAAGTGCGACACGTTCGCCACCGACAACCTTGGCTAGGGCGGCCACGGCAGTCGACGCCGTCGCCGAGCGATACCTGAACGCCTTCGCAGCTCTCGACCCCTGCGCGGCAACAACATCAGGAATCACCGGATTCGACGACCAGATCACCGACTACTCCCCCGAAGGAGTGACCGCACGCGCCGAAGCCGCGCGCCAGGCGCTGAGGGAACTCGACAGTGCCCAACCAGTCGATGACGTCGACGTCGTCACCACTGCGGCGATGCGCGAGCGCTTGACCGTGCTGCTCGACATGCATGCCGCACAGTTGGACCTCGGCGAACTGAACGTGATCGCCTCGCCGCTGCAAACGATGCGCGATGTCTTCGACCTGATGGCCGCCGACACCGAAGACGACTGGGCGGTGATCAACCGCAGGCTCTCCTGCATCCCGCAACGGGTCGCCGACTATGCCGACGGACTGCGCGCCGCGGCATCCGCCGGGCGAGCACCGGCCACCCGCCAATTGCGAAGGGCTATCGAACAATCCGGCCAGATCCAGCGGCTGTTCATCGCAATGGTCGCCGACGCCGCCCCCGGCGACGACATTCTGCATGCCGAGTTGAGTCGGCACGCCGCGGACGCCGCGAATGCCTATGCTGGGCTGGCCACGGTGTTCTGCGACGATATCGGCCCGCACACCCGCGAAGAGGACGCCTGTGGACGTGATGCCTATGCGATCTTCTCGCGGGCCTTCCTCGGCACCGCGATCAACCTCGACGAGGCTTACCACTGGGGGCTCGATCAGCTCGAAAGCATTGTTGCCGAGCAGGACTCAATAGCCGACCGGCTCTACCCCGGCACCTCGGCAGCCGAAGCCCTGCGGCGACTGGACGGCGATCCCCGGTATGTCATCCACGGTACCGACGCACTCCAGCGGTGGATGCAGGATCTGTCTGATCGGGTGGTGGATTCGTTGGTCGGCCGACACTTCGACATCGCCGAACAACTGCGCAACCTGGAGTGTCGGATCGCGCCCACCCAAACCGGTGGCATCTACTACACCGGGCCATCCGAGGATCTGTCCCGACCCGGGCGGATGTGGTGGTCGGTCCCCGACGGTGTCGACACGTTCCATACGTGGCAGGAGACCACGACGGTGTTTCACGAGGGGGTGCCGGGCCACCATCTGCAGATCGGGCGCGCTGTGATGCTGGCCGATCAACTCAACCGGTGGCGCAGGCTCGGCTGCTGGGTATCCGGCCACGGCGAGGGGTGGGCGCTCTACGCCGAGCGCCTGATGGCCGACTTGGGCTGGCTCGATGATTCTGGAAACCGAATGGGAATGCTGGATGCCCAACGATTCCGGGCCGCGCGCGTGGTCATCGACATCGGAGTGCACTGCGGTCTTGCCGCGCCAGACGGCGGCATCTGGGATGTCGACCGAGCGTGGGCCTTCCTGAAGTCCCATAGCGCGATGGCAGATGAAAACCTTCGTTTCGAACTGGACCGCTATCTGAGCTGGCCCGGTCAGGCTCCGTCGTACGCCATCGGACAGCGGATCTGGCAGCAGCTACGTGACGAGACACAATCCAGGGGTATACCCCTCAAAGACTTCCACAGCCGGGCGCTGGATCTGGGCGGTCTACCGCTGGATGTCCTGCGCACGGCGGTGGCTGCCGACTGAGGGCAACGGGCAACCTCTACCCGAGGAATCACCACCGGCACAGCTGGCACCGAACGTTCACCACCGGGACAGCTGGCACCGCACGTTGTAAGGATCCTCGTGCTGCACGACGACCTCACCATCGACGGCGATGTCACAGCTGGCATTCGGCGCTGCCTGCCCGCCGCGGGTCGTGCTGCTGACGGTCAGGATCGCCCACTGCGGGTCTTCGAGCGTAGTTTCGAACACCCACGGCGCACCCGGAGCCACATTGACCTTCTCCCGTTTGGCAAACGCGTAGGCATCGGCGTTGAAGGCCTCCATGCTGGAAGGTTGAGACGTGAGATAGAACAGGTCGAACTCGTAGGCGCCTGCCGACGTGAGGGTGTAGCGGACCTGCTGCGAGGCCGGCTGAGCATTCGCCGTCGACTGGCCACCGGCAACCGATGCGGCGGCCAGCATCAGTGACACTGCGGCCGCCGCCCCTATCTTGGCTGTTGCTTTTCCCATGTCCGTCACATCGGCCTCCAATACCGGAATGTTACGTGCGGAACGCGATACCAGACAGCCGGCCTGGCTAACGGCAAACGAATACCTGGATTGCCAGCGGGTTAATTTGTTTGTGACACGCAGACACCTGCTAGAAACACGGGCGTTCTAACGTCGCGACTCGACACCCACCGAGGTGTCGTCGCTTCTGCGTTTTTATGCGCTCTGAAGTGCGCCGACCCAACGCCTCATCAGGCATTAAGCGCTGTTGACACCCAGAAAGGCTGTTCATGGAACACCCCCGACGCTCGTACTTCAGGCGATCCGCCCTAGCTGCAGGAAGTGCTGTAGCAGTAACCAGCCTGCTGCTGGCCGGGTGCGGCAGCAAGGCCACTGAGACGGACGCAGCAAATGCCGAGTCCTGCGTGGACACCTCCGGTGACACCATCAAGGTGGGCTCGTTGAACTCCTTGTCGGGCACCATGGCGATCTCCGAGGTCACCGTCCGCGACGCCATCAAGCTGGCGGTCGAGCAGATCAACGCCGACGGCGGCGTGCTGGGTAAGCAGATCGAGGTTGTTGGCGAGGACGGCGCGTCCGAGCCCACCGTCTTCGCCGAGAAGTCCGAGAAGCTGATCAGCAGCGACTGTGTCGCCGCGGTGTTCGGCGGCTGGACATCGTCGAGTCGCAAAGCCATGCTGCCGGTGTTCGAGGGCAACAACTCGTTGCTCTACTACCCTGTGCAGTACGAAGGCCTGGAGTCCTCCCCGAACATCTTCTATACCGGTGCGACAACCAACCAGCAGATCGTGCCTGCCCTTGACTACCTCAAGGAGAAAGGCACCAAGTCGCTGTACCTGGTGGGAAGCGACTACGTCTTTCCCCAGACCGCCAACCGCATCATCAGGGCATACGCCGACGCCAACGGAATCGAGATCAAGGGCGAGGACTACACACCCCTGGGCTCGACCGATTTCTCGACCATCGTCAACAAGATCCGCAGCGCCGACGCCGACGCGGTGTTCAACACCCTCAACGGCGACTCGAACGTGGCGTTCTTCCGGGAGTACAAGAACGTCGGCCTGACCCCGGAGGAGATGCCGGTGGTGTCGGTGTCGATCGCTGAGGAAGAGGTCGGCGGCATCGGCGTGCAGAACATCGAAGGCCAGCTCACGGCATGGGACTACTACCAGACCATCGACACTCCGGTGAACAACGAGTTCGTCAAGGCCTACAAGGACATGTACGGCGCCGACAAGCCGACATCGGACCCGATGGAGGCGGCCTATGTGTCGGTTTATCTATGGAAGAACACCGCCGAGAAGGCACAATCGTTCGACGTCAAGGCAATCCAGGACAACGCGGGCGGAGTCACCTTCGACGCCCCGGAGGGCCTCGTCACCATCGACGGCGAGAACCAGCACATCACCAAGACCGCGCGCATCGGTGAAATCCGTTCCGACGGCTTGATCTACACGATCTGGGAATCCCCCGAACCCATCGAGCCTGATCCATTCCTGAAGTCATACCCGTGGGCTGCCGGCCTGTCCGGCTGACATCAGGGGCGAGCGAAGCGACGGACAATAGTCCGTTGAGCGGAGCGACGGGAAGTACGTCCACGTGGACATCGTGATCGGACAGCTGGCAACAGGGTTGAGCCTCGGCTCGATCCTGTTGCTGGCCGCGCTGGGGTTGTCGCTGACCTTCGGCCAGATGGGCGTCATCAACATGGCGCACGGCGAATTCATCATGGCCGGCTGCTACACCGCCTACGTGGTGCAGCAGGTGGTATCCAGCGCCGGGACTTCGCTGTTCCTCTCGCTCATCGTCGGATTCTTCATCGGCGGCGCGATGGGCGCACTGCTGGAAGTAACGCTGATCCGGCGGATGTACTCCCGGCCCTTGGACACCTTGCTCGTGACCTTCGGGGTCGGGCTGATCCTGCAGCAGGTGGCGCGGGACATATTCGGCGCGCCCGCAGTCAACGTCGTAGCCCCCGAATGGTTGTCCGGGGGTGTGGACATCCTCGGCGCGGTGGTGCCCAAAACTCGCATCTTCATCCTGGTGCTCGCCATTCTCTGTGTCGCTGTGCTGGCCGCCGTATTGAAAGTCAGCCCCATGGGGCGCCGGATCAGGGCAGTGGTGCAGAACCGCGATCTCGCTGAAACCAGCGGTATTTCGTCCCGCAGGACCGACATCACCACGTTCTTCATCGGTTCCGGACTCGCCGCCGTGGCGGGAGTGGCGCTGACTCTGATCGGCTCCACCAGTCCGACGATCGGGCAGAGCTACCTTATCGACGCGTTCCTGGTCGTGGTCGTGGGCGGCCTGGGTCAGATCAAGGGCACCGTGATCGCTGCCTTCACGCTCGGCTTCCTGAACTCGTTCATCGAGTACAACACGACGGCCTCGCTGGCGAAGGTGATCGTCTTTGTGCTCATCGTGATCTTCCTGCAGGTTCGCCCGCAGGGTCTGTTCACCGTCCGGACGAGGAGTCTCGTATGAGGAGCCTTCTCGGTCGCTGGCAGACCTGGGCCGGGTTCGGCGTCGCCGCGGTGCTGCTATTCGGCGTGGCACCGGTTGCGTTGTCGGAGTTCCGACTCAGTCTGCTCGGCAAGTTCCTGTGCTTCGCCATCGTCGCGGTCGGTATCGGTCTGGCGTGGGGACGGGGCGGCATGCTGGTCCTGGGCCAGGGCGTCTTCTTCGGCCTCGGCGGCTACCTGATGGGGATGCACCTCAAGATCGCCGACGCCCAGATCTTCGGCAACGACGTGCCCGACTTCATGCAAATCGCCGGTGTGCGTGAACTTCCCGCATACTGGGCCCCGTTCGCCTCGCCGGCGTTCACCATGCTGGCTATCGTGTTGATTCCCACGGCGATCGCGGCAGCGCTCGGGCTAGGTGTTTTCAAGCGCCGGGTCAAAGGCGCCTACTTCGCGATCCTCTCCCAGGCGCTCGCGGCGGCCCTGGCCATCTTGCTGGTCGGCCAGACCACCCTCGGTGGCAGCAACGGACTCAACAGGTTCCGCACATTCTTCGGCTTCACGCTCAGCGATCCGGCGAATCGGCGGATGTTGTATTTCATCGCCGCCGGGGTCCTGCTGATCGTGGTCGCCGTGGTCCGCCAACTCATGCAGAGTCGCTACGGCGAACTGCTCGTCGCCGTGCGCGACGGCGAGGAACGAGTGCGCTTCCTGGGGTACGACCCAGCCAACATCAAGGTGGTGGCCTATACCGTCGCCGCGCTGTGCGCGAGTATCGCCGGTGCGTTGTTCGCGCCGATCGTCGGCTTCATCGCACCCTCTCAAGTCGGAATCCTGCCGTCCATCGCCTTCCTGATCGGCGTCGCCATCGGCGGCCGTACCACGCTGCTGGGGCCCGTATTGGGCGCCATCGGTGTGGCGTGGGCACAAACCCTGTTCTCCGAACGCTTTCCGTCGGAATGGACCTACGCCCAGGGGCTACTGTTCATCGTGGTCGTCGGATTCTTCCCCGCCGGTTTCGCCGGGCTGGGGGTCCTACTCAAACGGAGGCGCACAGCCACGAACACGTCCGAGGGCGAATCCGGGCAGACACCCGAAGTCGACCCCGGCCCCGACTCGGACAAGGTGGGAGCCACCTCATGACCGGGACTACCTCATGACCGGGACTACCTCATGACCGGGATTGCCTCATGACCGAAGCACATGGCGTGACCCCGGAACGTGAACCGGTTGCCGGCGGCAACGTCGGTATGGGAACCGAGTACCTCGAAGTATGCGGCTTGACAGTCGATTTCGACGGCTTCAAGGCGGTTACCGACGTCGACCTCACCTTGTTCCAGGGCGACCTGCGGTTCCTGATCGGACCCAACGGCGCAGGCAAGACCACAGTGATCGACGCAATCACCGGGCTGGTGCCGGCATCTGGTTCAGTCAGCAAGTCCGGCGTGGAATTGCTGGGTAAGAAAGTGCACCAGATCGCCCGCCGCGGTGTCGGGCGGACGTTCCAGACCGCTAGCGTGTTCGAGCAGCTGACCGTGCTGCAGAACCTCGACATCGCCGCCGGCGCCCACCGATCGCCGTGGACCTTGCTGCGCAGGCGCAGTGGCGTTCTCCCGGTGATCGAGCAGACCTTGGAGACCATCGGGCTCACCGGCATGGCCGAGCAGCCCGCCGGCGTCCTCGCACACGGGCAGAAGCAGTGGTTGGAGATCGGCATGCTGCTGGTCCAGAACTCCGACGTGCTGCTGCTCGACGAGCCGGTGGCCGGTATGAGCCACGAAGAACGCGAGGAGACGGGAAATCTATTGCGGCGCATAGGTGCCGAGCGCACAGTAGTGGTGGTCGAGCACGATATGGACTTCATGCGCGCGTTCGCGACATCGGTCACCGTGCTGGCCCGCGGACAGGTGATCGCCCAGGGCTCAGTCGCCGAGGTGCAGGCCAACCCCAAGGTTCAAGAGGTATATCTGGGAACGGCCGCCGCCGGTGCTGACGGGTCTCCCGAGGAAATCACCGATCAGGCGGAGGCTCCCTAGATGCTGCAACTCGTTGACGTGCACAGCGGTTACGGCCGCTCTGAGGTCATCCACGGGGTGAGCGTCGAGGTGCCCGCCAACGGGGTGGCGGCTGTGATGGGGCACAACGGGGCTGGTAAGACCACCCTGCTGCGAGCGGCAGTGGGCCTGCTCAGGTGCAACTCGGGCAGAGTGCTGTTCGAGGGGCAGGACATCACCAAGCTGCGCCCGTCCGCGCGGGTGGCCCGCGGCCTGGCTTATGTCCCGCAAGGTCAGCAATCGTTCGGACAACTGACCACCGCCGAGAACCTGCAGGTCGTCGCCGACGGCCGAAAGAACGGAAAGCGGCTCATCGACGAGCAACTCGATCTCTTCCCAGCGCTCAAGGAACTGATGAGCCGACGGGCCGGGCTGCTCTCCGGTGGTCAGCGCCAACAACTCGCGATCGCGCGGGCCCTCATCACAACGCCGAAATGCCTCATTCTGGACGAGCCGACCGAGGGCATCCAGCCGTCGGTCGTGAGTGAGATCGAGCAGACGATCACCGCGCTGACCGCCCGCGGCGACCTTGGCGTCCTACTGGTCGAACAGCACATCGGCTTCGCGCTGGAGGCCTCGCAGCAGTACTACGTTGTCGAGGCCGGGCGGGTCACCTCCAGCGGCACCGGTGGTTTGTCCTCCGAAGAAGACGTACGCGCCGCCATGGCTATCTAGCTCCCCTGTCCATCTAGCCCCCTTGTCCATCTAGCCCCCTTGTCCGGCGAGCGCGCGCGTCAGTACAGCGACACACCGCGTTTAGCGGGCAAACCTGCACGCTCGCCGGCGACGGGATGGGAGGCTCAGCGCATGGATATCCCCTCGCAACCTCGGATACTGTCCGACACCGGCGGGCTCGTGGTGACCGATGACGGACGGCGGGTCAATATCATCGACCGTGCCACCGGTAAGTTGTCGACCCTCGCCTTCTTGCTCGGGGTGACAGCCCTCGTGGTCGGCGGATTCGGCGCGGTTGCGCTGGCTACAGGTGCTCCTTCACCGGCCCTGGGAGGGATCTTCTTGGCGATCGGCCTGGTCGTCGCTGCCGCGGCGGCCGTTGCCGTGCGCAAGGTGAAACGCCGGCGCACCCAACCGCTGGGCAGCTGCAGCTCGGTGGCGGTGCTGGATCGCAAGTTGGGCGTGTTCACCGTGACCGGCGGCGCGCTGCTACCGCTGGATCAGGTGAACTTCGCCCGACGGATGCAGCTCGGCTCGAGCTCGTCCAAGCTCGTCGCGATCACACCCAACGCCGCATTCGTCCTCAAACGAGGCAACCCCTTCGACGGCAGCATGGGCGAGGTCGACCGGATACTCAATGACATCGCAAGGGGCAGCAGCCGCTAACGGTGTGGACTGCAGATACTCGCGCGGCGCGGGGGCCCGCCGGCGGACCGGGGAATCAACGCCGGAAACTGCTACGAACGACGTGAAAGCAGCTCGGCGACAACCTCATTGGTCGCGATGTCCACCTGATCCCCTGTCGCAAGATCCTTGAGGCCGACGGTACCCGCCTCGATGTCGCGGTCACCGGCCACCAACGCGAAGGAAGCCCCGGACCGGTCAGCGGCACGCATCGCGCTCTTGACACCGCGGTCGCCGTAGGCCAGGTCGACACGAACGCCGGCGCCTCGAAGCTTCGCCGCCAGTACCGCCAGTTCCAGCTTGGCCCGTTCCCCCAACGGCACGCAATACACGTCAACGCGGTTTGCCGATCCCACCGACCTGCCTTCCGCACGCAGCGCCAACAGCGTCCGGTCGACACCGAGCCCGAACCCGATGCCCGACAGGTCCCGCCCGCCAAGTTGGTGCATCAGCCCGTCATAACGACCGCCGCCGCCGATTCCGGACTGCGCACCCAGGCCGTCGTGAACGAACTCGAACGTGGTCTTGGTGTAGTAGTCGAGCCCCCGGACCATTCTCGGGTTTATCAGGTACGGCACGGCCAGGGCATCCAGATGCGCCAGCACCGTATCGAAGTGTTCCTTGGCTGCACTGGAAAGGTGATCGATCATCAACGGGGCTTCGGCGGTCATCTCCCGCATGCTCGCGCGCTTGTCGTCCAGGACGCGCAACGGGTTCAGCCGAACGCGTCGCTGTGTTTCTTCGTCCAAGTCAAGCCCGAACAGGAAGTCCTGCAACAGTTCCCGGTACTGCGGCCGACAACTGTCATCGCCGAGTGAGGTGATCTCCAGGCGGAACCCGTCAAGGCCGAGGGCCCGGAATCCGGAATCGGCCACAGCGATGACCTCGGCGTCCAGCGCCGGGTCATCGACGCCGATCGCCTCGACGCCGACCTGCTGGAGCTGCCGGTAGCGTCCTGATTGGGGCCGCTCATAGCGGAAGAAGGGGCCTGAATAGCACAGCTTGACGGGTAGCTGGCCACGGTCGAGGCCATGCTCGATCACCGCGCGCATCACGCCCGCGGTGCCCTCCGGACGCAACGTCACCGACCGGTGACCGCGGTCGGCGAAGGTGTACATCTCCTTGGAGACCACGTCGGTGGACTCCCCCACTCCCCGAGCGAACAGTGCTGTGTCCTCAAAGATGGGTAGCTCGATGTCCCCGTATCCGGCGCGGCGGGCAGCATCGAGCAGACCGTCGCGAACCGCCACGAAGGCGGCCGATTCCGCAGGCAGGTAATCGGGAACGCCTTTGGGCGCGCGGAAGGACAAGGATTCGGTCACGGGGTCAAACCTTCGAGGAATGGATTTGTGCGACGTTCAGCGCCGATGGTCGTCCGCTCGCCGTGCCCCGGCAGTAGCAGCGTGTCGTCGTCGAGCACCAACAGTTTCGTCAGGATCGACTGAAGCAGGTCGCGACCGCTGCCACCGAACAGATCGGTGCGCCCCACCGACTGGCGGAACAACGTATCGCCGGTGAAGGCGACCGAGTCAGGACCCGACTCGAGATTGCCTTCCACCCGAAAAACCACTGAGCCCCGCGTGTGCCCCGGTGTGTGATCCACCGCCACCGTGATGTTGCCAAGTTCGATCTTGTCGCCGTCACGATCCAGTTCGATGACCTGCCGGGGTTCGCGAAACATGGCGCCGAACGCCCGTTGCGCCAGTCGGGGTCCGAAGCCCTTGATGGGATCGGTAAGCATGAAGCGATCCTCGGGGTGGATGTACACGGGACAGCCGTACATGTCGGCGACTTTCTGGGCCGACCACATGTGGTCGATGTGGCCGTGGGTCAGTAGAACCGCTGCCGGCGTGAGGCGGTGCCGGTCCAGAACTCCGCGCAGCGGAGCCATCGCGCGCTGGCCCGGGTCGACGACGATGGCGTCGGCGCCGGCACGAGGGGCCAGCACATAGCAGTTGCACGCCAACATGCCGGCCGGGAATCCGGTGATCAACACCCTTCCAGCTTCCCACGTCCAGGTCATGCTGCTGTTCATGAGGGTCGCGGCACTGGCACTCAGCAACAGCTGGCACACTCGGTGCCGACCGGATCAACAGCGAGGAGGAGACCGGCGGTGCCGACTAACGAACAACGGCGGGCGACAGCCAAGCGCAAGCTCGAGCGGCAACTCGAGCGACGGGCCGACAACGAACGCAAGCGCCGTCAGTACACGATCATCGGATCGGCGGTGGCCGCGGTGGTGGTCATCGGCGCCGTGGTGGCGACCATCTTTATCACCAACCGTGATTCAGGCGGACAAACCGCTTCTTCGGCCGGCACCTCGCCGACCACGTCGGAGGCCTCTCCGCTCGACGCCCCCGGGCCTGGGCCCGGGCAGATTGGTGCGCTGCCTCCCTTCGCGGCACCAGAGGGGCTGGGCAGCGACTGCCAATACCCCGCCTCGGCTGAGCCGGCTAGCAAGCCGAACGAGGCGCCCCGCGCCGGTAAGGTGCCGACCGAGCCCGCCCAGGTCAGCGCCAGCATGGCGACCAACCAGGGCAACATCGGGCTTCAGCTGGACAACGCCAAGTCGCCATGCACCGTCAACAGCTTCGCCAGCCTGGCCCAACAGGGTTTCTTCGACGGCACCCCGTGCCACCGGCTGACCACGAGCGAGGCGCTGGCGGTTCTGCAGTGCGGTGATCCCTCCGGCGAGGGCACCGGTGGTCCGGGTTACGAGTTCGCCGACGAATACCCGACAAACCAGTACCAGCCAGGTGATCCCGAGTTGATGCAACCGGTGCTCTATCCGCGGGGGACGCTGGCGATGGCCAACGCGGGGCCCGGCACCAACGGGAGCCAGTTCTTCCTGGTATTCCAGGACTCGCAGCTGCCACCGAACTACACGGTGTTCGGCACCATCGACGAAACCGGATTGGCCACGCTGGACAAGATCGCCGCCGAAGGCACCGCCGAGGGTGGGCCGGATGGCTCGCCAAAACTCGACGTCAATGTGAAGTCGATCGCGCTGGACTGACATCGCGCTGGACTGAACTGGAGCCGCCGTGACGACCCCGCCCGATCCCTATGGCGGATACCCTCCGCCGGTACCGGGCGGCCACCCGGAGAGCTACTACGGGTATCCGGCTGGGTATCCGGCTGGGTATCCGGCTGGGTATCCGGCTGGGTATCCGGCTGGATATCCGCCGCCCCGAGCCACCAACTCGCTCGCGATCACCTCGCTGGTGTGCGCGTTCCTTTTCGCCCCGCTGGGCATCCTGTTCGGCCATATGTCGCTCTCGCAGATCAAGAGGACCGGCGAAGAGGGCCGCGGGCTGGCCGTGGCCGGATTGGTGATCAGTTATCTGGTGGTGGGTTTCACGGCGCTCATCGTGGTGGTGAGCCTGGTGTTCCTGGTGGTGTTGGCGCGCAATTTCGACCCCATGGACACCCGCGGGCGTATCGACTCCGAATATCCGGGCGCCACCGCCGTGCCGGCGCAAGGTAATCCACTGCCCGCCTTCGACCCTCCGGAAACACTCGGATCCAACTGCCAGTACCCGGCCACCACCGAACCACCGAGCAAGCCGGTGCAGCCGCCGCTGATGGGCAGCACGCCGACCACACCGGAATCGATCCCGGCCAGCATCCTCACCGACCGCGGCGCTATCGGCCTGGACCTCGATAATGAGAAGGCTCCGTGCACGGTGAAGAACTTCACCAGCCTGGCCGAACAGGGGTTCTTCGATGGCACGCGCTGCCATCGGCTCACCGTTGGCGCCGAGCTCGGCGTCCTGCAGTGCGGCGACCCAACCGCAACCGGGTCCGGCGGGCCGGGCTACCGGTTCCCCAGCGAGTACCCGAGCAATCAGTACAGGCTGACCGACCCGGCGATGATGACACCGGTGCTCTACCCAAGAGGGACATTGGCGATGGCGAATACGGGTCCGGGCACAAATGGCAGCCAGTTCTTCCTGGTGTACGAGGACTCGGCGCTGCCGCCGACGTACACGGCGTTCGGCGCAATCGACGCCAAAGGACTTGCCACAGTTGACAAGATCGCCGCCGCCGGAGTCGTCGACGGAGCGCAGGACGGATACCCGGTGACCGAGGTGACGATCGAGTCGGTCCGCCTCGGCTAGCGCGATCAGGACGGGCAGCTCAGGCTGCAGAGGTGACGCGGTAGACGTCGTAGACACCTTCGATATTGCGCACCACATTGAGCACGTGGCCGAGATGCTTGGGGTCGCCCATCTCGAAGGTGAACCTGCTGACCGCTACCCGATCGTTGGTCGTCGTCACCGACGCTGACAGAATGTTCACCTTCTCGTCGGCCAACACTCGGGTGACATCCGACAACAGCCGGTGCCGGTCCAGAGCCTCGACCTGGATCGCGACGAGGAACACCGACGATGGAGAGGGTGCCCACTGCACGTCGATGATCCGCTCCGATTGTTGTTGCAGCGACGTGGCGTTCGTACAGTCCGTGCGATGAACGCTGACTCCCCCGCCGCGCGTCACAAACCCCATGATGATGTCGCCGGGCACCGGGGTACAGCACTTGGCCAGCTTCGTCAGCACTCCCGGCGCCCCCGGTACCGCGATACCCACGTCCTCGGTACTGCGCTTGCGCATCGGCATGGTCGCCGGCGTGGACCTCTCGGCCAACTCGTCGGCAGCCTCGTCGTCACCGTCGAGTTGTCCGACGAGTCGCTGAACCACGTGGCGAGCCGACACGTGTCCCTCGCCGACCGCGGTATAGAGAGCAGAGACGTCGAGATATCGCAGCTCTTCTGCCAGCGCGCTCATCGAATCGCCGGTCATCAAGCGCTGCAAGGGAAGTCCGCCGCGCCGCACCTCGCGGGCTATCGCGTCCTTGCCGGCCTCGAGCGCCTCCTCGCGGCGCTCCTTCGCGAACCACTGCCGGATCTTGGCCTTCGCCCGGGGCGAAACCACGAAAGTCTGCCAATCCCGCGACGGTCCGGCGTTGGGGGCTTTGGAGGTGAAGACCTCCACCAGTGCACCGTTTTCGAGCGCGCGCTCCAAAGCCACCAACCGACCGTTGACCCGGGCGCCGATGCAGCGGTGACCGACCTCGGTGTGCACCGCATAGGCAAAATCCACCGGTGTGGATCCGGCGGGCAGGGTGATCACATCGCCCTTGGGGGTGAACACGAAGATCTCCTTCACCGCCAAGTCGTAGCGCAGCGACTCAAGGAATTCGCCGGGGTCAGCCGCCTCCCGCTGCCAGTCGAGCAACTGGCGCATCCAGGCCATGTCGTCGATCTCGGTGGCTGCGTGGCCTGTCGGTAATCCGTTGCGTCCCTTCACTTCTTTATAGCGCCAGTGGGCGGCAATCCCGTACTCGGCGGTGCGGTGCATGTCTCGGGTCCGGATCTGCACCTCCAGCGGCTTGCCCTCGGGCCCCACGACGGTGGTGTGCAGCGACTGATATACCCCGTAACGCGGTTGCGCGATGTAGTCCTTGAAACGACCTGCCATCGGCTGCCACAGCGAGTGCACCACGCCCACCGCCGCGTAGCAGTCTCTGATCTCGTCGCAGAGAATCCGCACCGCCACCAGATCGTGGATGTCGTCGAAGTCGCGACCCTTGAAGATCATCTTCTGGTAGATCGACCAGTAGTGCTTGGGCCTACCCTCGACGGTGGCGTCGATCTTTGACTTGGTCAACGTGTTGATGATCTCTGCGCGCACCTTGGCCAGATACGTGTCACGGGACGGCGCGCGGTCGGCGACCAGTCGGACGATCTCTTCGTACTTCTTCGGATGCAGGATCGCGAACGCGAGATCCTCGAGTTCCCATTTGACGGTCGCCATACCCAGCCGATGAGCCAGCGGTGCAATCACTTCCAGCGTTTCGCGAGCCTTTCGCGCCTGCTTCTCCGGGGACAGGAACCGCATCGTCCGCATATTGTGCAACCGGTCGGCGACTTTGATCACCAGCACCCGAGGGTCACGCGCCATGGCGATGATCATCTTGCGGATGGTCTCGCCCTCGGCCGCGGTGCCCAGCGCCACCCTGTCCAGCTTGGTGACGCCGTCAACGAGGTGGCCGACTTCGGTGCCGAACTCCTCAGTGAGCGCCTCCAGCGTGTACCCGGTGTCTTCCACCGTGTCGTGCAACAGCGCGGCGATCAGCGTGGTGGTGTCCATCTCGAGTTCGGCCAGGATGTTGGCGACCGCCAGGGGGTGGGTGATGTAGGGGTCCCCGGAGCGGCGCAGCTGGTCGGCGTGGCGCTGCTCGGCGACCTCGTAGGCACGCTGCAACAGCGTCAGATCTGCTTTTGGGTAGACCTCGCGGTGCACGGCGACAAGAGGCTCCAGCACCGGGTTGACAGTGCTGCGCTGCGAGGTCATGCGGCGGGCCAGACGGGCCCGCACCCGCCGAGACGCGCTGGTCGCCGCTTTTGTGTCGGTCTTGGGAGTCTCCAGCGGCTCGGTTTCAGGGCTGGGCTCGCCCCCGCCGGGTAGTGACTGCACGTCGGGGCCCGGCTGAGGATCCGCCTGGATCTCGCTGGCCATGCCCACCTCCGGTGACTGTGCTCTTCGAAGGATATCCGCTCAGACGGTGTAGAGGCTGGCGACCGACAATGGATCGAGAACCGCGCGGCCGCCGAGCGCGGCGAGTTCGAGCATTACCACCGCACCGGCCACCTGCGCTCCAGCTGCGGTGAGCAATTGATTGGTGGCGGCCAGTGTTCCCCCGGTGGCGAGCACATCATCGATCACCACGATCGAGCGGCCCGCCAACTCGATGCCCTCGGCCGGGACCTCCAGGGTGGCAGTTCCGTACTCGAGACTGTAAGTCTCGCTGAGCACCGGGGGCGGCAGCTTGCCGCCCTTGCGTACCGCTACCACGCCG
Source organism: Mycobacterium sp. (assembly GCF_049608025.1). Taxonomy (GTDB): domain Bacteria; phylum Actinomycetota; class Actinomycetes; order Mycobacteriales; family Mycobacteriaceae; genus Mycobacterium. Next base: position 41,440 of record NZ_JBMYXC010000016.1, read on the forward strand.
ATGCCCAACTTGAGAGCCACCGCGCCACCGAGCAGGAATCCGCGCGCATCCACCCCGGCCACCAGATCAGCACCCTTGGCTATCTCGGCGATCGCCGCACTGACCTCGGCAAGAGCTCGCGCGTCGGCGAGCACCGGCGTCAAGTCTTTGAACTGGATGCCCGGCTCCGGAAAGTCGGGCACCTCACGCAGCAACGAACCGATGACCTGCGCGACCCCCCCGGGCCCGGATGTCGCCGGCGGCCCGGCTCCCGGCCTCACTGGCTCAGCTTCCAACGATCCATGTTCCACCCTGCACCCCAACGAGTCGGATTGCTGCTCACCCCAAACATCATCGCCGACGTCAGCAGAGTCCGCTGTTGTCGGTACAGCGGCAGGGTCGGCATGTCGGCCCACAGGATCGGGCCTGCCTCACCAAGCAGTCGGGCCAGTTCCTTGGGGTCCGATATCACGGCCACCGTGGCGATGATGCCGTCGATGCGTTCGTTGGCGTACCGCGGCAGGTTGTTGCCATTGCCGCTGTGCAGACTATAGGAGTCCATCACCGAGGATCCCGACGAGCCGCTGCCCGCCGCGCCGCCGGTGCTCGCGATAAGCACGTCGATCTCGTTGTTGGACAACGCCAGCGGGCCGACGGTCTCTGAAGCGACGTCCTCGACGCTGATACCTGCCGGTGCGCAAGACTTCGCGATCGCGCCCACCGTGGCGGCGAGCCGGGCGTTCGGCGTCTGATAGCCGATCCGCACGGTCAGGGGCTGGTCGTTGAGGGCCGCGCGGGAACCTTCAGGGTCAGCGACGGCGAACTGTCCGGCCTCCGGGGTGATCTCCGCAGCCCCGTAGGCGTCTTCGGTTGCGGGGTTGAGCCTCGAGTTGAAAATCGGCGCATCCGCATTTCGGGCGATAACGTCACGCGGGGTGCACAATGCCAGCGCCCGACGTGCGGGTACCTCTGCAAGCGGACCCGCCGGGGCAAAGATCAGCTGCTCGACACCCGCCGACGGCGCATCGGTCCGCACATAGCCTTCGGGCAGGTTGAGGGTGCCCAGCGATCCCGACGCGATGTCGACGACGTCATAGTCGCCTTCGTTCACCCGGTCCTGCATGTCGGAACTGCGGGGCCACACGGTCACCTTGTCGGTGACCGGTTGGGTGCCCCACCACTGCTCGTTGGCCACCAGGACCACCGCGCCCTCGGTCGTCACCGAATCAAGCTTGTAGGGGCCCGAGGACGGGAACCGCTTGATGTCCAGGTCGGGCTTCAGGTTCCAGGTGGTATTCCAGACCATGGCTATGCGGTCGACGATCGGCCCGTCGTTCTTGAGCAACGCCGTCGTCACCCCGCCATCGCCGAGTCCGAGTACGTCGGCGATGACGTGTGCGGGCATCATCGAGGTCGCGGCGAACAGTTGCCCGTAATCGGTGAACGCGCGGTCCGGCGCGAAGGACACTCGTGCCCTCTTTTGCCCCGGCTCGCAATCGATGGCAGCGATGTCGGCGTATCCGGCCCGATTAGCTGCGTCGAAGCGCGGGAATCTGCCCGACTGAGACGCCCACGCCAGCACCATGTCGTCGCAGGTAATCGGCTTACCGTCGGAATACACAGCGCTGGAATTGATCTCGTAGTCCAGGACCAGCGGAGTCCGGCCCACCACCGAGATGCTGCCGAAATCGCGGTCACCCACGATTTGACCTTGTGGGCCGTGGTAGTTGAAGCCCGTCAGCACCCGCGCGAAAGCCTGGGGGCCACCGGAGGCGGCGCCGGCCACCGTATTGGTGTTGTAGCTGATGAGGGTGCCGTCGACGGCGAAGTCGACGGAGTCTGCCACGCCATCCGAACACGCGGTCAGCCCCAACGAGCCGACCAGAGCGAGCACCGCCGACAGCAGGGCGGTGCGACGCAGCGAGATTGGGCGATGGGTCATCGGACCTACCGCTCCTAACGCTTTCCTGGGCGTCGCTTACCCGACGGTCGTCCGGTCCTACTGGAGGACGGCCGGACGGGACGGGCCCCGGGCGCAGGCTTGTCCGGGGGTACGGCTGGGGGTGCTGGGTGTGACGAAGGCGGTGCCGTCACCGAAGCCGGCTCAGGTTCGCGGCGGTCGTCAGCATCGCCAGTCTGCGCCGCGGCGTCGACCGTCTTGGCCGCCGCCGTCTTGCGGCGGTTCAGTACTCGATTGGTGTGCTTGCTCACCAATTCGGTACGTTCGCGCATGCTCACCAAGAACGGAGTGGCGAAGAAGATCGACGAGTACGTTCCCACGATCACGCCGACGATCTGAACCAACGCGAGGTCCATCAGGGTGCCGACGCCCAGCAGCCACACCGCGATCACCATCAGTGCGACGATCGGCAGCACCGAGATTAGGCTGGTGTTGATCGAGCGCATGAAAGTTTGGTTCACGGCCAGGTTGGCCTGCTCGGCGAAGGTGCGCCGGGTGGTGTGCTCGAAACCCTCGGTGTTCTCCTCAACCTTGTCGAACACGATGACGGTGTCGTAGAGGGAGAAACCCAGGATCGTCAACAACCCGATCACCGTGGCAGGAGTGACTTCGAATCCGACGAGCGCGTACACACCGGCGGTGACCACCAGGTCGAACACAAGCGTCGTCAGTGCCGCGATCGCCATGTATCGCTCGTAGCGCACTGTGATGTAGATGGCCGCCAGCACGAGGAAGACGACCAGCGCGATGAACGCCTTCTGGGTGATCTGGCCACCCCAGGTCTCCGATACCGCCGAATCGCTGATCGCCTGCTTGCTGGGCTGCCCGTCGGCACCGCGCGGCTGGAACTCTTCGAACAGCGCGATGCGGAGCTTTTCGGTTTCCTCGTTGCTCAGCGTTTCCGACCGGATCTGGAACGTCGCGGAATCACCGCTGCCGACGATGACCACCGACTCCGGTGCCTCGCCGATCGCGTCGCCGAAAACCGTCTCGACCTGTTCGGCAGTGATCTGCTCCGCGTCGCCGCGCGGAAACGACACCTTCGTGCCGCCCTCGAAGTCGATACCGAAGGTGAAGCCCCGCAACAGGATCGCCCCGACTGCTATGGCCACGATGATGGCGCTGGCCGTGTACCAGGCCCGGCGCTTGCCCATGACCTGGAAGGCGCCAGTCCCGGTGTAGAGCCGCACGAAGAAGCCGTGCCGTGGCGCATCCGTACCCATGGATTCGATTTCGGGCGCCTCGACGGCGCGCGACGTGGCCGTCTGGTGTTGCTGATGTCGTGCCGACATGTGCTAGCCCCGTCCCACCGTTTGTGCGGCCACTCGGCGTTCGCGCGCAATCTGTTGGACCGCTCCCAAGCCGTTGAGTACCGGCTTGGCCATCGTCGATGACTTCGATGCCAGGTAGGCCAGCGGCCAGGTCACCAGGAAGACGACCACGACGTCGAGAATGGTGGTCAGGCCCAGAGTGAATGCGAAGCCCTTGACCTGGCCGACCGCCAGGAAGTACAGCACCGCGGCGGCCAGGAACGTCACGGCGTTGCCGGAAAGGATGGTCTTCCGTGCCCTGGACCAACCGCGTGGCACCGCCGACCGGAACGAACGACCCTCCCGAATCTCGTCCTTGATGCGTTCGAAGAACACCACGAACGAGTCCGCTGTCATTCCGATACCGATGATCAAACCGGCGATGCCGGCCAGATCAAGGGTGTAGTTGATGGACCTGCCGAGCAGCACCAGGATCGAGAAGACCATCGCACCCGAAGCGACCAGTGACAACGCGACCAGCAAGCCGAGCACCCTGTAGTAGAGCAGGGAATACAGCAGCACCGCCGCCAGCCCGACAGCGCCGGCGATGAGCCCCGCCCGCAGCGATGACAAGCCCAGGGTCGCCGAGACGGTCTCGGCCTCCGAGGACTCAAAGGACAGAGGCAGCGAGCCGTACTTCAGCACGTTGGCCAACTCCCGCGCAGTGTCGGCGGTGAAACGTCCGGTGATCTGCGTTCGACCGCCCGGAATAGCCTCCTGGATCTGGGGTGCACTGACCACCTGTGAGTCGAGAACGAAGGCGGTTTGGACGCCTACATTGGCTGCGGTGAAGTCTGCCCAGACCTTGCTGGCTTCACTCTTGAACTCCACGTCGACGACGTTCTCGCCGCGCTGCTGATCAAGCCCGCTGGTGGCGTTCGCAATCTCCTCACCGCTGATGATCGAACTGTCCAGCAGATAGACCTCCTGCTCATCGGTGGAGCAGGTGACCAAAGGCAGGTTTGGGTCATCGTTGCCCGCCAGCACGTCGTCTTCGCCACAGCGGGCGGCCTGAATCTGCATCGCCAGGATCTGGATTGCCTGTTCGGAGCTTTGACGTAGCTGCTTCTCGTCCTGGATACGGGCCGCCAGGGGCTTGTCCTCGTCGTCCGTTCCCGGTGCCGGACCCGGGCTGGGCGATGGGCTCGGGCTGGGCGATGGGCTAGGGGCCGGCTGCTCCGGGAAGGGGCGCGGTTGCGGCGTGGGGGGCGCGCCCGGGACCGCACCCGGCGGCAAACCCGGGACCGCACCCGGCGGCAAACCCGGAATCGCACCCGGCGGCAAACCCGGGACCGCACCCGGCGGGCCTCCGGGCTGAGGTCCTTCCTGCGGCGGTGTCACGCCAGCAGGGATGGCGTGAATCACCGGCCGGATGTACAGCCTTGCTGTCTGACCGAGGTTGCGGGCCTCACTGCTGTCGTTGCCCGGCACGGTGATCACCAGGTTCTGACCGTCGATGATGACCTCGGAGCCCGACACACCGAGGCCGTCGACCCGGGCGCTGATGATCTGCTGGGCCTGGTTGAGCGCCTCCCGGGTGGGCGCCGTGCCGTCCGGGGTGCGCGCGGTCAATGTGACGCGAGTGCCGCCCTGCAGGTCGATACCGAGCTTGGGGTCGGGCTGCTTGTCGCCGGTGAGGAACACCAGTAGGTAGGAGCCGATGAGCAGCACCAGGAACAGGGTCAGGTAGCGGGCAGGGTGCACCGGCGCCGAAGACGATGCCACGTGTCAGGGTCTCCTCGAGATCAGGTCGTCAGGTACCGCACAGGGGCGCGAAGACTCGCAAAGAGTACGTGCTGGTGCTGAGAAGTCAGCTATCAGTCTTGCTGTTCGGGCTTTCGGTGATCTCCACGGCCTTCGAACGCGCTTCGGCATGCACCTCGGGCTCCGCCGTGTCATCGGCGGACTCGTCGTCAAAATCCTCGACCTCATCGACGACCCGGTCCCGAATCGCCAGCTTCATCCAGGTGGTGACGACCCCGGGCGCGATCTCCAATTCCACATAGTCGTCGCCGATGCTGGTGATCATCGCCTGCAGCCCCGATGTGGTGTGGACCTGATCGCCGACCTGCAGAGAGTTATGGAGGTCAATGGTGGCCTGCATCGATTTCTTCTGACGTCGAGACGCGAAGTACATGAACGCGCCCATGACGATGAGCAGTGGAAGGAATATGACCAGATCCATGGCAGCAGTGTCTCTCTTAAGTGTTTCGTATCGGTCTCGCGGTCACGGTCGCCAACCCGGGGTCGGGGCCGCATCGTTGATGAAGTTGTCGACCAGTGTGCCATTGCGGCCAACCGCACCCCGGGTCGGCTACCGCGGCCCCGTGACCGTAGCCAGCGTTGCGCGGCCAGCCTTCGTGGTCCCTGGGCAACGGAATTCGGTGCCCATGCACAGTCTCGCAGCCGATCCCGCTATGAGCTGGCACGGTTTTCGATGGATCGGCGCACCGAGCGACTACGCTCGAACAGGACCGCTGCAGTCATTTTCTCCGTATTCCCTGAGGCCATCTAGGAGATCTCCAGTTGAGCACCCTCGAGCAGAGCCGCCACCTCGCCACCGAGATTCCCGGCCCACGGTCATCAGAGCTGCTCACGCGCAAGACTGCGGCGGTCGCCCGTGGTGTCGGCACCACGATGCCCGTCTATGCCGCGCGGGCGTTCGGCGGCATCGTCGAGGACGTCGACGGCAACCGGCTGATCGACCTGGGGTCAGGCATCGCGGTCACCACAATCGGCAACTCCTCACCCCGAGTCGTCGAGGCGGTAGCCGAGCAGGCAGGCAAGTTCACCCACACCTGTTTCATGGTCACCCCATACGAGAAATACGTCGCCGTCGCCGAGGCGCTCAACAGGCTCACGCCCGGCACCGGCGAGAAACGGTCGGCGCTGTTCAACTCGGGCTCGGAGGCCGTCGAGAACGCCGTCAAGATCTCCAGGACGTTCACGCAGAAGCAGGCGGTCGTCTCCTTCGACCACGCCTACCACGGTCGCACGAACTTGACGATGGCGCTGACGGCCAAGTCGATGCCCTACAAGCACGGTTTCGGCCCCTTCGCCCCCGAGATCTACCGCGCACCGTTGTCCTATCCATACCGCGACGCGGAGTTCGGCAAGGAGCTGGCCACCGACGGCGAATTAGCCGCCAGCCGGGCCATCACGGTGATCGACAAACAGGTGGGCGCCGACAATCTCGCTGCGCTGATCATCGAACCGATCCAGGGCGAGGGCGGTTTCATCGTCCCCGCAGAAGGCTTCCTGCCCGCGCTGGTGGACTGGTGCCGCGCCAACAACGTCGTCTTCATCGCCGACGAGGTGCAGACCGGGTTCGCCCGCACCGGCGCCATGTTCGCCTGCGAACACGAAGGGATCGTGCCGGACCTGATCGTCACCGCCAAAGGCATCGCCGACGGGATGCCACTCTCGGGTGTGACCGGCCGGGCCGAGATCATGGATGCTCCGCACGTCGGCGGGCTGGGCGGGACCTACGGCGGCAACCCGGTAGCGTGTGCCGCCGCGCTGGCGGCCATCGAGACGATCGAGGCCGACGGTCTGGTGCAGCGGGCGGCTCACATCGAATCGCTGATGAAGGACAAGCTGGGCCGGATTCAGGCCGACGACGACCGCGTCGGCGACGTTCGCGGGCGCGGCGCCATGATCGCCGTCGAGTTGGTGAAGTCCGGCACCAACGAACCCGACGCGGAGCTGACCAGGAAGCTGTGTGCCGCCGCGCACCAGGCGGGCGTGATCGTCTTGTCGTGCGGAACGTTCGGCAATGTTCTGCGTTTCCTGCCACCACTGACCATCAGCGATGACCTTCTGCTCGAAGGCCTGGATGTGCTGGCACTCATTCTCGCCGACCTCTGATCCAAGACCGACCGACCAGGAAGCTGGGTGACATGACCACCGTTCAGAACTTCATCGGCGGCGAGCTCGTCGACTCGGTGAGCGGGGCGACCATGCCGCTGGTCGACCCGAGCACCGGCGAACGGTACGGCACCGCGCCGGTCTCCAACGAAGAGGACATCGACAACGCCTACCGGGCCGCGGCAACGGCGTTCAAGGACTGGAAGCGCACAACTCCGTCAGAACGCCAGAAGGCGCTGCTCGACTTTGCCGACGACGTCGAGAACGCTGCCGAGGATCTCGTGGCCGCGGAGGGCCGCAATACCGGCAAGCCGCTCCACATGAGCAGGGTCGAGGAACTCCCCCCGATGGTCGATCAGATCCGCTTCTTCGCCGGCGCGGCAAGGATTCTCGAGGGTAGGTCGGCTGGTGAGTACCTGGCCGACCATACGTCGTGGATCCGTCGTGAGCCGGTCGGGGTGATCGGACAGGTCGCACCGTGGAATTACCCGATGATGATGGCCGTCTGGAAGTTCTGCCCCGCCGTCGCAGCGGGCAACACCGTGGTGATCAAGCCCAGCGACACCACGCCGGTGACGACGGTGATGCTCGCCGAGTTGGCGGCCAAGCACTTCCCGCCGGGGGTGCTCAACGTCGTCACCGGCGACCGTGTCACCGGCGCCAACCTGGTCGCCCACCCCACCCCGCAGATGGTGTCGATTACCGGATCGGTGGCGGCGGGCAAAGCCGTGGCGGTCAGCGCCGGCGGCAACCTCAAACGCACCCACCTGGAGTTAGGCGGCAAGGCGCCGGTGATCGTGTTCGATGACGCCGACCTCGGCGCTGCCGCCGAAGGCATCGCTACCGCGGGATACTTCAACGCCGGCCAGGACTGTACGGCCGCCACCCGGGTGCTCGCGCATGCCTCGATCGCCGCGGAACTGACCGCCGCGCTGGCCCAGCAGGCCGAAGGCGCGACGACGACGTTCGGCCGGGCCGCCGACGATGAGGACGCCTGGGTGCCGCCGGTCAACAATGTCAACCAGATGAAGCAGGTGCTGTCCTTCTTCTCCGACGTCCCGTTGCATGCCACGATCGCCGCCGGCGGCAATAGGCAGGGCGATTCAGGCTTCTACGTGACGCCTACGGTGATCGGCGGCCTGCGGCAGGCCGATCGGCTGATCCAGCAGGAGATCTTCGGCCCGGTGATCACCGTGCAATCGTTCGAAGATGAGGCCGACGCGCTGGAGAAGGCCAACGGCGTGGAGTTCGCGCTGGCCTCGTCGGTCTGGACCCGGGACGTGTCACGCGCGCTGCGCGTCTCCAACGCCCTCGACTTCGGGTGCGTGTGGATCAACACTCACATTCCGCTCGTCGCTGAGATGCCCCACGGCGGCTACAAGTCCTCCGGGCACGGCAAGGACTTGTCGATGTACGGATTCGAGGACTACACCCGCATCAAGCACGTCATGGCCTATACGGGGTAGTCACCCCATCTCCTGCGGCAAATTCGGCGACGCTACAGCGCCAATCCCACGACCAGCAGAACAATCCCGACGAGCGGGAGAAAACCCTGAATGACCGCCGAACGTGCCTTATCCGGCGCGGACGCAAGCAACACCACGGCCGCCGCCAGCATCGACCCCGCCCCGGCGAATACCAGCGCGGCACCGACCGCCGTCGCGCCGCTGAACACGACCGCCACGCCAATCGCGGTCACGACCGCCAGGAACAGGTTGTAGAAGCCCTGGTTGAAGGCCATCAGCCGGGTGGTCTCGGCCTCATCTTTGGTGGTGCCGAAGACGGCGCGGGTCCGCGCCGAAGTCCAGGTAATTGACTCCATGACGAAGATGTAGACGTGTAGCACCGCGGCTAGTGCAGCCACGATCAACCCGGCGGTGACCATACTGACCCCTTACTCGTTGACTGGTTCCCGTTATTCGAACAACCCGGACTGGCCCATGCCGCCGACCCCGGTGGGCGGCGTCATGCCCAGGTGCGTCCAGGCGGTCGCGGTGGCGACGCGCCCGCGCGGGGTTCGCGCGATCATCCCGGCGCGCACCAAGAAGGGCTCGCACACTTCCTCGACGGTGGTGGCTTCCTCCCCCACCGCGACGGCAAGGGTGGACACCCCGACCGGGCCTCCGGCGAAGCTGCGGGTCAGCGCTGAGAGCACCGCGCGGTCAAGCCGGTCCAGGCCGAGTTCGTCGACGTCGTAGACCGCCAACGCGGACTTCGCGATATCGCGGGTGATGATGCCGTCGGCGCGGACCTCGGCGTAGTCGCGAACCCTGCGCAACAAGCGGTTGGCGATACGTGGTGTGCCCCGTGAGCGGCGGGCGATCTCGGCTCCGGCATCGGCGCCCAACTCGATGCCGAGGATTCCCGCCGAACGGGCCAGCACCCGCTCCAGTTCAGCGGGCTCATAGAAGTCCATGTGCGCGGTGAACCCGAAGCGGTCGCGCAGCGGGCCGGTCAGGGCCCCTGACCGGGTGGTCGCACCGACCAGTGTGAACGGCGCAACCTCCAACGGAATCGAAGTAGCACCGGGACCTTTACCGACGACGACGTCGACGCGGAAGTCCTCCATGGCCAGATAGAGCATCTCCTCGGCCGGGCGCGCGATCCGATGAATCTCGTCGATGAACAGGACATCGTGCTCGACGAGGTTGGACAGCATCGCCGCCAGATCTCCCGCGCGCTCGAGCGCGGGGCCGGAGGTGACGCGCAGCGAGGTTCCCAACTCGGCGGCGATGATCATCGCCAGCGACGTTTTGCCCAGTCCAGGCGGTCCGGAAAGCAGGATGTGATCGGGGGTACCGCCACGGTTCTTGGCTCCCTCGAGCACCAGTTGCAACTGCTCACGCACGCGGGGCTGGCCGATGAACTCGCCCAGCGATCGTGGCCGCAGGCTCGCGTCGATGTCGCCCTCACCCACTGTCAGCGCGGGGGTGACTGCACGCTGCTCGCCCTCGACCTCTTCGGTCTCGTCGAATCGGCCCATTACTTCCTTCCGAGCATGGACAGCGCAGCGCGCAGTGCGCTCGATTGCCCGGCATCGGGGTCCTCGGCGAGCACCTTCTCGGTGGCCTCTTCGGCCTGCTTGACAGCGAACCCGAGGCCAACCAGTGCTTCGATGACCGGCCCGCGCACACTGTGTCCGCCGGCCAACACCACCCCCGGCGATGCCACCGCCCCAACTTTGTCTCGCAATGTCAGCAACAAAAGTTCCGCGGTCTTCTTACCCACCTTGGGTATGCGGGTCAGAGCGGTCAAATCGCCATCACCGATCGCCTGCCGCAGGGTGGGTCCGTCGTACATCGCCAGCGCGCCGAGGGCGATACTCGGCCCGATTCCGGAGACCCCGATCAGCGTGAGGAACAGATTCCGCGCGTCGGCATCGGCGAAGCCGTACAACGTCATTGCGTCCTCACGGACGATCATCGCGGTGATCAGCCGGGCTTCCTCGCCGCGACGCAAGGCGGCCAATGTCGCGGGGGTCGCCATCACCTTGTAGCCGACACCGGCCGCATCGATGACCGCGTGGTCCAGCGCGATGTCGAGGACTTCGCCCCGGACGGCGGCAATCATGTTGCGCTCCGAGACATCCCGCCCCGCGCTGAGTTGGTCCCCGCCTTCGCCGCCTTGAGGGTCGCCTGATACTTGCGTCGCTGCTCGGCCGCCATGGCCTCCGCCGCGGCCATCCTGGCGATCATCGGGGCCCGCCAGCAATGGCAGATCGCCAATGCGAGGGCGTCAGCGGCGTCCGCGGGCGTCGGCTTCTGTTGCAGCGTAAGGATTCTGGTGACCATTTCGGTGACCTGGGATTTGTCGGCACGTCCGTTACCGGTGACAGCGGCCTTGACCTCGCTCGGGGTGTGGAAGTGTACGTCGATCGCGCGCCGGGCCGCCGACAGCGCGATAACGCCGGCGGCCTGGGCGGTGCCCATCGCGGTGGATGCGTTCTGGTGTGAGAACACACGCTCGATAGCGATCACGTCGGGCTGATGGGTGTCCATCCAGTGTTCCACGGCGTCGCTGATGGCCAGCAGTCGGAGCGCAAGGGGTTGCTCGGCAGGGGTGCGCACCACGTCGACGTCCAGGGCGATGACCTGGCGGCCCTGACCGTTCTGGATGACCGACAGACCGCACCTCGTCAGCCCGGGATCGACTCCCATCACCCGCACGTCAGCCCCTTCGTCAGAACATTTGTTCGAGAGCCTAGCGTCTGCCACCGACCAGTGAGGGCAGGGACACGCGGCCCGTTCAAGTCGCGGTGCGCCCAAGTTCTTCGTTGGTGTCGGCGATCTCTGCCGAGAAGCTCGCGATCGCCGATTCAGTCAACAACCGAACTAGTCGTCGAGTTGAGCGGCGACATCGTCGGGGATGTCGATGTTGGTGTAGACGTCCTGCACATCGTCGCTGTCCTCGAGCGCATCGATGAGCTTGAGTACTTTCCGGGCGCCGTCGAGGTCCACGGGCACCGTCACCGACGGTTGGAAGCTGGCATCCGCGGAGTCGTAATCGATACTGGCGTCCTGGAGCGCCGAGCGTACCGCCACCAGATCGGTGGGCTCAGAGATGACCTCGAACATCTCGCCGAGATCGTTGACGTCCTCGGCGCCGGCATCGAGCACCGCGACCAGCAGGTCGTCCTCGGTGAGGCCGTTCTTCTCCAGCGTCACCACGCCCTTGCGGCTAAACAGGTAGGAGACCGAGCCTGGGTCAGCCATGTTGCCACCGTTGCGCGTCATCGCGATGCGGACCTCGCTGGCGGCTCTATTGCGGTTGTCGGTGAGGCACTCGATCAGCACTGCGACGCCGTTGGGCCCGTAGCCCTCGTAGGTGATGTTCTGCCAGTCGGCGCCGCCGGCTTCCTCACCTGCGCCGCGCTTGCGGGCGCGCTCGATGTTGTCGTTGGGCACCGAGGTCTTCTTGGCCTTCTGGATCGCGTCGTACAGCGTCGGGTTGCCCGCCGGATCACCGCCACCGGTTCGCGCTGCCACCTCGATGTTCTTGATCAGCCGGGCGAACTCCTTGCCGCGGCGCGCGTCTTTGACGGCCTTCTGGTGCTTGGTGGTGGCCCACTTGGAATGGCCGCTCATACCGGACTACCTCGCTCTTCTGATTCGGTCGCAACCCGACGAGTCTACGTCGCCCCGCCTGAGAGCGATTTCGGCGTGCTCGTCGTCGCTGAGCGTCGATAAACACGCCGAAATCACGCGCGGCCGGTGACTATGTCGACGAACAACGCATGCACGCGACGGTCGCCGGTCATCTCCGGATGAAACGCCGTCGCAAGGTTGCGCCCCTGGCGCACGGCCACCACATGATCGGCGGCGCGCGCCAAGACCTCAACGCCGGGCCCCGCCCGCTCCACCCATGGCGCCCGGATGAACACCGCGTGCACTGGTCGGTCGAGTCCGTCGAACACCACATCATTCTCGAATGAATCAACCTGGCGGCCAAACGCGTTGCGGCGCACGGTTATATCGATCGCCATCAGCGGAATGGCAGCTCGTCCGGCAGCGCCGGCATCCAGGATTTCGGTGGCCAGAAGGATCATCCCCGCGCAGGACCCGTAGGCAGGCATGCCGTCGGCCAGTCGCGCACGCAACGGCTCCAGGAGCTCGAATTCCCGCAGTAGGTGGCTCATCGTGGTCGACTCGCCGCCCGGAATCACCAGGGCGTCCACGGCCTCGAGTTCGCTGGCCCGCCGCACGGTGACCGCCTTGGCCCCCGCGACGGCCAGGGCCGCGAGGTGCTCGCGAGTATCGCCCTGCAACGCGAGAACACCGATACGGGGGCTCACCTGCGGCCGGGGCTGAAGTCGCGAGCGAAACGGGTGAGTCCCTCCTGCATCACCGCCGCGACCATGTCGCCGCTTCGATTGAAGATCTTGCCCTGCGTCAGCGCACGCCCTCCACCTGCAGACGGCGAGGACTGGTCATAGAGCAGCCACTCGTCAGCCCGGAATCGCCGCAGGAACCACATCGCGTGGTCCAGCGAAGCCACTGTCAGGTGCTTCCGCACGTCGGTGTGGTTGACCTGCGCCGAGCCCAATAGCGTCAGATCGCTCATATAGGCCAGCGCACAGATGTGCAGTACGTGGTCGTCGGGCAGCGGATCCCGGTGCCGGAACCACACCTGCTGCTGAGACGCCTTGCCCTCACGCATACCAAGTCGGTCCCGCGGGATGATCCTCACGTCCCACTCGTCGAACTGCCGGAAGCTGGCATCGTCGAACACCCGGCTGGCCGCCTTGAAGTCCGGAATGTCATCGGGCGGCGGCGCAACCGGCATCGGGTCCTGATGCTCGATGCCGCGCTGGTCGAGCTGGAAGGAGGCCGACATCGAGAAGATCGTCTCACCGTGCTGGATCGCGGCCACCCTGCGCGTACAGAACGAACCGCCGTCACGGATCCGCTCCACCGTGTAGACCGACGGCGACCTGGCGTCGCCCGCACGCAGGAAGTACCCGTGCAGTGAATGCACCTGGAACTTCGGATCAACGGTGCGCACCGCAGAAACCAGCGACTGACCCGCCACATGGCCTCCGAATGTGCGCTGCAGGAAACCGGATTCAGGGCTGAATACGCCACCGCGATAGATGTTGGCGTCGATCTGCTCCAAGTTGAGGATCTCTTCGATCGCCATCCGATTATCGGCGCTCTTCGCTCGAACCGTTCATCGAATACGTCTACCAGCCGCGTTCGGCGAGGCGGTGCGGGGCGGGGACATCCTCCACGTTGATGCCGACCATCGCCTCTCCGAGCCCGCGAGACACCTTCGCCAGCACGTCCGGGTCGTCGTAGAAGGTAGCCGCTTTGACGATCGCTGCGGCCCGCTGGGCCGGGTCACCGGACTTGAAGATGCCCGAGCCGACGAACACGCCCTCCGCTCCGAGCTGCATCATCATCGCCGCGTCGGCCGGTGTGGCGATTCCGCCCGCGGTGAACAGTGTCACCGGCAACTTTCCGGCTCGCGCAACCTCGACGACCAGCTCATAGGGCGCCTGCAATTCCTTTGCAGCAACGAATAATTCGTCCTCCGACAGCGATGTGAGACGGCGAATCTCACCACTGATGTCGCGCATGTGAGTGGTGGCGTTGGAAACGTCTCCGGTGCCGGCTTCGCCCTTGGAGCGAATCATCGCAGCTCCCTCGGTAATCCGACGCAACGCCTCACCCAGGTTGGTGGCCCCGCACACGAACGGGACGGTGAACTTCCATTTGTCGATGTGGTGGGCGTAGTCGGCCGGCGTCAGCACTTCGGACTCGTCGACATAGTCGACGCCGAGGCTCTGCAGGATCTGCGCCTCCACAAAGTGGCCGATCCGCGCCTTGGCCATCACCGGGATCGTCACCGCATCGATGATGCCCTCGATCATGTCGGGATCGCTCATGCGCGACACCCCGCCCTGCGCCCGGATGTCGGCGGGAACGCGTTCGAGTGCCATCACCGCGACCGCGCCCGCCGCTTCGGCCAGACGCGCCTGCTCAGGGGTGACGACGTCCATGATGACGCCACCCTTGAGCATCTCGGCCATACCGCGCTTGACCCGCGCGGTCCCGCGTGCGGGTGGCGCCCCCAGGCCTTGCCCAGACGTTTCGGATTCCACCGTAATCTCCTTCAAACTCTACTGATCAGTCTAGATGCGGCGGCAAACGTCATCGACCCGACGCTGTCGAGTAGTGCCAAACAACCATCACCTGATCGATTCCAGTGGCCGCGGCAGGGCCCTATCAGGAGCATCAGCCAGCACGTTCGCCTCGTCGAGAAGTTCACCCAATTGCAGCGGGTACACCGTCTCGCCGTCGGCGACCAGCTCCTCGATCGTGGTCGCATCGCACCAGCGATGATCATGGATGTAGGCCCGCTCCAGGCCTGTGCGGCCCAGCCCCGAAGGTTCGAACCGCCCGACCCGATGTATGAAGTAGATCTCCTCGCTGCGGATCACCGAGCCGTTGAAGTCGATGACGGCGTCACGACACCAGACCGGGCCGACCATATCGTCGGGCAGCACGCGCAGGCCGGTCTCCTCCTCGAGCTCGCGCACCGCCGTCTGCGCCAGCGACTCCCCCACCTGGGCTGCGCCGCCTATGGTGAACCACCACCGCGGGGCGGGAGTGGCTCCGCCCGAGTGTGCCGGATCCGTGCCGCACAACAAGAGCACGGCGCCGTCGTGATCGAGCAGGAGGACACGCGCCGACGTGCGCCTGTTGACCGGGACTTCCTCCCGCGTCGAGACCTCACCGCCCTCGGAGATCTCGAAATAACTTGGCAGCGATGCTGTTCCGCCTAGCCGCAGGATGCGAACCGCAGGCCGTTCGCGCAGAGCCAGGGTGTCTCGAACCGCGTCATTGTGGAATCGTCGAGCAAGCAGTACCCGTGCTTCTGCGTCAGCCAACTCAGCGACCAAGGCCACCGGCAACGACGCCGGATCCACCCTCGCCAGCGACCCGGACAGCTCGTTCTCCGCCGCCTCGCGGCCCGACCGCGGTGCCCGCTCAGCAGCGTCGGCCAACGTGGCCAACCGTTTACCTTCCGGACCTTCGCCGTAGGCATCGACCGCCACCGCGCGCGCCACCACCGCCCGCCGGGCCAGCGCCCCGTCGAGCGCCTGCCACGACAGGTCGTAGCGCACGTGCAACCGGTCCAGCCGGTTCGCAGTCTGGTAGGCCCAGGCGCCCACCAGCAGTATCGTCGTCAACAGCGCGGCGACGACGACCGCGGTGACCCACGGAATCACGTCGCCCCCCCGGTCGCTTCGCTCCTGCCCGCCGGTGCAATCCCCCCGGTCGCTTCGCTCCTGCCCGCCGGTGCAATCCCCCCGGTCGCTTCGCTCCTGCCCGCCGAGCCCGCCACCTGCACCTTCACCCCGGCACCCGCGACCGTCTCGTAGACCCGCATGATCTGCTCGGCGACAACCGACCAGTCATAGCGCTGGACGGACTGCGTCGCAAAATCGACATAGCGGGTACGGACGACATCGTCGCTGAGCACTTCAATCAAGCCCTCGGCCAGTGCCGCCGAGTCGTCGACAGGTGTCAAACGTCCGGCCTGGCCGTCGACCAGAACCCGCCGAAACGCGTCGAGGTCGCTGGCCACCACCGCGGTGCCCGCGGCCATCGCCTCCACCAGAACGATGCCGAAGCTCTCGCCACCGGTGTTGGGGGCGCAATACACGTCCGCGCTGCGCATCGCCGAAGCCTTCTCGGCGTCGTCGACCTGGCCCAGGAATTGCAGATGACCGGCCAATGAGCCTGCGCGGGAGCGTAACTCGTCTTTATCTCCGCGGCCCACGACGAGGATCTCGATATCGGGAAACCGCTCGACCAGCCTGGGCAACGAAGCGAGCAGCACGGCCATCCCCTTGCGCGGCTCATCGAAGCGTCCGAGGAACAACACCGTCCTACCGGGACGCGGATACCCGTCAAGCCGCGGGGCCGATCCGAACGACCCGACGTCCACGCCGTTCGGGATCTCCACGGCGTCGCTGCCAAGCGCCTCCATCTGCCAGCGCCTGGCCAGGTCCGACACCGCGATGCGGCCGACAATCTTCTCGTGCATCGGACGAAGGATGGGCTCGAACACCGACAAGGTCAGCGACTTCGTCGTCGAGGTGTGAAAAGTTGCGACGATGGGGCCTTCGGCGATCTTCAGCGCCAGCATGGACAGGCTGGGAGCATTCGGCTCGTGCAAATGCAGCACATCGAACTCACCCGCCACCAGCCATTTCTTCACCTTCCGATGGGTGGCCGGACCGAAACGCAGCCTGGCCACCGAGCCGTTGTACGGAATTGGTACGGCCTTGCCGCCGGAGACCACGTAGTCGGGCAGGGAAACGTGCGCCTCGGCGGAGGCCGGCGCGAGCACACTGACCTCGTGCCCGCGCTGGTGCATCACCTCGGCAAGCTGCAGAACGTGTGATTGCACACCACCGGGCACATCGAACGAGTACGGGCAGACCATGCCGATGCGCATCAGGACCGCCCTTGCAGCACGCGGCTACCCATCAGGTCCCCTCCAGACGAGCTCTGCGCTCATCGGACAGGTCGGCCAGCCATTGCGGCTGCAGCATGTGCCAATCAGCCGGGTGTGCCGCGATATTTCCGGCGAAACGATCCGCCAATGCCTGGGTGACGGCCGTGACGTCGCCCGAGGAGGTGTCCAGCTCCGGATAAACCCGGATACCCCAACCGTCCTCCTCGAACCAGCAGTGCGCCGGAAACAGTGCCGCCCCTGTTTGAACGGCCAGCTTGGCCGGACCTGCCGGCAGCCGGGTCGGCTCGCCGAAGAAGTCGACCTGCACTCCGGTACGAGTCAAGTCTCGGTCAGCCATCAGACACACCACGCCGTTGCCGCGCAGCCGGTCGCACAGCACGTCGAACGGCGACCGCGCCCCACCCTGGAGCGGCACCACCTCAAATCCGAGGCTCTCCCGGTAGGCGAGGAATCGGTGGTACAGCGACTCGGGCTTGAGACGCTCGGCGACCGTGGCGAACGTGCCGTAGTTCTGCACCAGCCACACCCCGGCCATGTCCCAGTTGCCACTGTGCGGCAGCGCCAACACAGCCCCTCGACCATTCTCCAGTGCGGCCCAAACCATTTCGATGTCGTGCACAGTCAGCCGCTTGCCCAGCTCCACATGATTCATCGACGGCAACCGAAACGCCTCCCGCCAGTATCGGGCGTAGGAGGCGAGCGACGCGCGAACCAGCTCATCCGGCACCCGCTCGGGTGCTGCGTCGATCACCCGGGCCAGATTCTTTCGCAGCTGCTCGGGTCCGCCGTTGCGCCCGGCGAATTTCGCGCCGGCGCCGAACGCGTTGCGTGCCACGATTTCCGGAGCAGCGCGCACCAGTCGCCAGCCCGCCGCGTAACCCCAGTCAGTGAGGTGGGCGCCCCACGAGCCCGGGTACTGGAAGAAGCCGCTGCGGTCACCATTCGACCTGGCCGGGCGCCGCGTCATTGCTCGGTGTCCTCGGGTTTCTCGCTGCCGTCGGTCACCGGGAGCGGCTCCATCGCTCCAGGCGAGGCCCGGACGCTGTGCAGTCGCTGTCCGACCGTCACCACGCTCGCCACGGCCAGCCCCCACATCGCGACGTCGAGCAGCCACGGCAGCGGAACGAAAGGCAGGTCGGACAGGCAGGCAGCGAGCAGAATGATCACCAGACGTTCGGGCCGCTCGATCAGGCCACCCTCACCGGTCAGTCCGCTGGCTTCCGCCCGGGCCTTGATATACGAGATCACCTGCGATGACACCAGGCAGATCATCGTCGCGACCACCAGCTCTGCGCTATCGCGCCCGAAGGCAGCCCACCAGAGCAGGCCGCAGAACACGGCACCGTCGCTAATCCGGTCACACGTTGCGTCCAGGACCGCCCCGAACCGGGTGCCCCCGCCCCGTTCTCGTGCCATCGCCCCGTCGAGCATGTCGGCCAGGACAAAGAACGCGACGGCGAACGCACCCGCGAATAACTGACCGGTCGGGAACAGCGTCAGCGCGCCGAGCACCGCACCCGCGGTGCCGAGGATGGTCACCGCGTCGGGCGTGAGACCGAGGCGCAACGCACCCTTGGCCAACGGCCGCGACAGCTTCGCGTAGGCCGCCCGGGTCATCAGGTAGAAGTCGCTCACCGTTGTTTGTTCCACTCAGTCGCCAGTAACTGACGGGTATCCCTCAGCAATTGCGGAATAACCTTGGAGTCCCCGATGATCGTGATGAAGTTGGCGTCGCCGCCCCACCGCGGCACTACATGCATGTGCAGGTGCTCGGCCAGACTGCCGCCTGCTGACTGCCCCAGATTCAGGCCGACATTGAACCCGTGGGGGCTCGAGACTGCTTTGATGACGCGAATCGCCCTCTGCGCGAACGCCATCAGCTCAACCCCCTCCTCGACCGTCAGATCCTCGAGCTCAGACACCCTGCGGTAGGGCACCACCATAAGGTGGCCGGGGTTGTACGGGTAGAGGTTTAAAACCGCGTAGACCAGTTCGCCGCGGGCCACCACCAGGCCGTCTTCGTCGGACATCGTCGGGATGTCGCTGAACGGCTCGGCAGTCGTCGCGCGGCCGGTCTTCATCGGGGCCTCGGCGATGTAGGACATCCGATGCGGCGTCCAAAGCCGCTGCAGGTGATCTGGATCGCCGACGCCGCGGTCTACGATGCCCTCCTCCGCATCCACGTCAGCCCTCGTCTGCAGTTGCGTTGACAGCGACCAGTTCCGAAGTAGGCGTGGCGTTCTCCCGCCGCGCCACCCAATCCACGATGGCCTCGATCGCTTTGTCGCGTGGAACCCCGTTGATCTGTGTGCGGTCACGAAAACGGAAGCTGACCGCGTCGGCATCGACATCGCGGTCACCCGCGAGCAGCATGAACGGCACCTTCTGGTTGGTGTGGTTGACGATCTTCTTGGCCATCCGGTCGTCGCTGGAGTCTGCTTCGGCGCGGATGCCGCGCACCCGCAGTTGGGTCATGATTCCGTTGAGGTAGGCGCTGTGAGCGTCCGAGACCGGGATACCGACCACCTGTACCGGCGCCAACCAGGCGGGAAAGGCACCCGCGTAGTGCTCGGTGAGCACGCCGAAGAACCGCTCGATCGACCCGAAGAGCGCGCGGTGGATCAAAACGGGCCGTCGACGTGATCCATCGGGGGCGGTGTACTCGAGATCGAATCGGTCGGGCATGGTGAAGTCGAGCTGGATCGTCGACATCTGCCAGCTTCGCCCCAGCGCATCTCGCGCCTGCACCGAGATCTTGGGGCCGTAGAACGCGGCGCCGCCCGGGTCGGGCACCAGGTCGAGCCCCGAGGATTCGGCAAC
Organism: Mycobacterium sp.; assembly: GCF_049608025.1. Taxonomy (GTDB): domain Bacteria; phylum Actinomycetota; class Actinomycetes; order Mycobacteriales; family Mycobacteriaceae; genus Mycobacterium. Next base: position 61,363 of record NZ_JBMYXC010000016.1, read on the forward strand.
TTCCCGCAGCGTCGTGGTGGCCTGATCCCACATCTCGTCGGAACCGACGGACTTCTCCGGATCCTTGGTCGAAAACTCGATGAAGAAGTCGTTTAGGCCGTAGTCGGCGAGCAGATCGAGCACGAACTGCAGCAACGACGCCAGTTCCTCGTGCATCTGTTCGCGGGTGGTGTAAATGTGCGCGTCGTCCTGCGTGAAGCCCCGAGCACGGGTCAGACCATGAACCACACCGGACTTCTCGTAGCGGTACACGGTGCCGAACTCGAAGAGCCGCAACGGAAGTTCCCGGTAGGACCGGCCGCGAGACCGGTAGATCAAGTGGTGCATCGGACAGTTCATCGGCTTGAGGTAGTAGTCCTGTCCAGGCTTGCGCACGGTGCCGTCTTCGTTGAATTCGGCATCGATGTGCATGGGCGGGAACATGCCCTCGGCGTACCACTCCAGGTGACCAGAAGTGCGGTAGAGGTGCTCCTTGGTCAGGTGCGGAGTATTGACGAACTGATAGCCGGCTTCGATGTGCTTGCGCCGCGAGTAGTCCTCGAGTTCGTTGCGAACGATTCCACCGTTGGGGTGAAAAACCGGCAGGCCCGAACCCAACTCGTCGGGGAAGCTGAACAGGTCCAGCTCAACGCCCAGCTTGCGATGGTCGCGCCGCTGCGCTTCCTCGATGAGCTCCAAGTGGCGGTCGAGCGCCTCCTGCGACTCCCAGGCGGTGCCATAGATGCGTTGCAGGCTCGCGTTGTTCTGATTCCCGCGCCAGTATGCCGCCGAACTCCGCGTCAACTTGAACGCCGGGATGTATCGGGTGGTGGGGATGTGCGGGCCGCGACAAAGGTCACCCCACTCCCTTTCGCGGGTGCGGGGATTGAGGTTGTCATAGGCGGTCAGCTCGTCGTTGGAGCCGGGCGGGCCGACCTCCATGACGTCAGGATCACCGGACTTGTCGTCAATGAGTTCGAGCTTGTAGGGCTCGTTGGCTAGTTCTTCGCGGGCCTGGTCCTTGGACTCGAACACGCGGCGGGAGAACAGCTGCCCTTCCTTGACGATCTGGCGCATCCGCTTCTCGAGGGCTTCGAGGTCTTCCGGGGTGAACGGTTCGGCGACCTCGAAGTCGTAGTAGAAGCCGTCGGTGATGGGCGGGCCGATGCCGAGTTTCGCGTCGGGAAATCGTGCCTGCACCGCCTGGGCGAGCACGTGGGCGGCCGAATGCCGGATGACGCCGCGGCCGTCGTCGGTGTCGGCGGCGACTGGTGTGACCTCGGCGTCTGCCTCGGGCACCCACGACAGGTCACGGAGCCGTCCGTCGACATCGCGGACAACGACCACGGCGTCGGTAGCCCCTCTGGTCGGCAGTCCCGCTTCGCGCACCGCCTGTCCGGCGGTCATCCCGGCAACGACCCGGATCGGGGACGCTGGGGCGAGGCTGGCGGGGGCGCTCATCGCGGGCTCTCCAAACTTTCGGGGGTGCTAAGGACGTGTTCGGGGCGGGTCGGGTCGCCGACCGCGACCATGCTATCGGGGCCGACCCTCACGATCCGAAACCAATAGGGCTATCCAGCCACTCGCTCTCGTTGTTCACCAGCTCCCCGGCCCAGTCGAGCGCACCGAGCATCCACAACGTCAGCACCACGATCGCAATGGTGAACGCCACCCCCAGCACCTGAACCCAGAGGCCCTGCTCTTTGAACCAGCCCATCCCCGCGTCGTAACGTATGCGCACGTAGCCCAGCAATTTGCGCGCCCAGTCGAATTCGGTCGCCAGGACGGCCAAGCCCACGAACACGATCGCCCACCCCGGGCCCGGGTACGGGATTGCGACGATCCCCACGGCCAGGATAAGAATGCCGACCACGCCGACCACCATGCGGTAACCGAGGTCGGCGAACCGCCGTCCGCGCAGCCGCTCGCGCCGACGCGCCCATCGTTTAGCGATCCCCGGGCCGTCGTCGATCATGGTTGTCCCGGCTTCAACTTGACGAACAAGGCACGGCCTGCAGCCAGCACGTCGCTTCCGTCGAGAATCCGCCCAGAGACGAAGATCTTGCGGTCCTCGATGGCGTCGATGCCGGCTTCGACCTGGAATTCCTTTCCCAACGGGGCGATCTTGCGGTAGTCGACGTGCAGGAATGCGGTGCGCTGAGCCCGGCCGTTGGTGAGCTTGAACGCCGTGTAGCCGAGCAGTGAGTCGAACAGCAGCGCCACCGCGCCACCGTGCGCAGCGCCGTTGCGGCCGAGGTGGTACCTGCGGAAGTGCGCGACGCCGGCGACACGGCCGTCCTCGGTGATGTACAACTCCGCGGGCACCTGCAAGACATTGCCTCGATTCGGCAGGTCCATCCGGCGGCCCGACGGAGATGACCACTCGTCGGCATCGTAGGGCGCGAGCAGGTTCGAAGCCTTCTCGACCAGTTCGGCGGCTTCAGTAATCGCCGCGTCGGGAGCGTTGGCCGCGCGCGCGTGGTCCTGCAACTCACGGACTGCTTCGACGAAACGCCCGTAGTCGGCTCCACCGCAGTTGGTAGATTCCGGCTGACTGAATCCTCCGCCGATCTGAGCATCGTCGGATCCATGGGCGCTCACCCGCCTACCGTATGGGTTGCCCCAACAGTCCGGCGCCGCCTTTGCCGAACGTTTCGAATCCGCGCCGCCCGGCTCAGGCTGGGCCATGGCCACGCGCCGCGCGGCGGACCGGAATCCGAGGATGGAAAGCTGACATCCGTGAATTTGAGCGACCTGGCCGCCAAGCCCCTCACGTATACAGAGGTGGGAGCGACCGCCACGGCGATGCCCAGCGGGTACCACCATCTGCGCAAGTCGTCGGTAATCGGACACGGCCGAGACCACTTCGACCACGTGGCCGCAAAGGGTATGCGCTGGGGCATGCTGCGCGGAGCGGGTTTGCGTGTCGAGGCCACCACGTCGGTCGCGGAGGTCGGCGCTGAGGTGTTGGTCCACCTCGGACCACTGATCGCACCATGCCGGGTGGTCTATGTGGTTGAGGAGCCCGACCGCCGCGGTTTCGCGTACGGGACGCTGCCCGGACACCCGGAATCCGGCGAGGAACTTTTCCTCGTCCGTTACGACCCCCCTACCGGCGACGTCATCGCCGAGGTGGCCGCGTTCTCTCGGCACGCGACCTGGTGGAGCCGACTGGGAGCCCCGATCACCTCGCTGATGCAGCGCCTGATCACCGATCGCTATCTACATGCCCTTTGATCGGCGAGTCTGACCGCAGCTTTATCGCTTTTAGTTTTCCCAGCGATCACGACGCTCACCGAGGGGCTCCGGAGCGGCGACCGCCGGCTTCGGGATATCGGCGTTGCTCGCGGGTCCCACAGCCGGATCTCCTTTAGATGCCGACCAGTCGGTGTCTAAGCAGAGAAGATCCGTCGGAAGCGGGATCTCGCTGGGCAGCGGTACCGGCAGGCCGGGAATGGTCGGCATGGTCAGCGGCGGCGGTGAAACCAGGTTGGACAGACCCGTCGCTGCCAGCGGGGTCAGTGGATTCGCCGCTGCTGGTACCGCGACATCGGCGGTTCCGACCGCACCCGGCAACCCAACCGGCGGTGGCGGCAGCGCCCCAGCCACTGCCGAAGCGCCGTCCTGCAAAGTGCGAAGCAGGCCGGGCGGCGTGACCAGATCGGAGGTTGTCAGCGAACTCCCGGGGGTTCCTGGTGTCGGCGGCTGCGGCGTAGCGGGGTTGACGCGATTCGACGACGGCGGAGGTCCTGGGTAGGGCGGAACCGGGTTGTTGACCGCAACGCTCGACGACGACGGCGGGACGGCCGGTACGGGCGGCGTCGCAGCCGGCACCGAGATCCCCCCGGGAACACCGGGAACCGGCGGCGCCGGTGGAGTGACGGTTCCAGCTGGAATCGCGCCTCCTCCACCAGGCAGCGCCGGGACGGTCGGTGGGGCCACACCGGCTTCACCGAAGATCGGCGCTGCTGGAACCGGCGGGAACTCCGGTATCCCACCAGGAACCGCTGCGCCTGCAGGCGCGGCGGGGAGGGCCACACCTGCGTCGCCCAAGATCGGCGCGCTCACAGCAGGGGGCGCGACGGGCGCAACATCACCGGAAGCCGCCGCCAACGGAGCACCCACCGCCGGCAACCCGACATCACCGGACGCCGCCGCAATCGGAGCACCCGACACACCCGGAACACCCAGACCGGGCGGGGCCACCACACCCGCCTCACCCACCACCGGTAGACCCGGAACACCCGGCAGACCCGGCACGACATCGGCGCCGGCCACCGCAATCGGCGCACCCGGAACACCCGGCGCAGCCGGACCTACGTTGACCATCGGTGTGCCAGCGGGCACCCCCGGAACAGGCGGAAGTGGAGGGGTGGCACCAGCACCGGCGGTCGCAGCTGGGACAGCGGGAACCGGAGGCGAAGCCGGGGGCACCCCCGCGGACGGGATCGACACCGAGGCCGGCGGACCCGGCGGAATCGCAGGCGTGGCCGCGACCGAAGTACTCGCGGGCGGCACCACGACCGGGGGCGCCGGCTCCCCGGGCCCAGCAGCCAGCGACGATGCGGCCTGCTGCAGGGACTCCGAAATGCCAACCGGGTTGGAAACGATTTGCTCCAGAATCCCCACGCACGGAACCCCGCCACGGGTTGCGTCGGCGGCCGCCAACGGGCTGAAAAGCGGGGCGCTCAGGAAGGTCCCTGCACTGCCCAGCATGACAACGACCATGCCTTTCTTGGTCCGTGACATGTACTCCAAGCCCTTCTGCCTACGTGCCGTACGAATCACATTCGCGTAGTTACCTCGACTACTGAACCGAAACTTTCTAAATTCGCCGACGCGACAATTCTGGCGTTATGCAACCGTTGCGGATGAGACGCGCGCTCGTCACCGGCCGATCTTGGTGACCTGCGTAGAGAAAATTTCTGCCACGTGCTGGAATGCGAAATTCGTCATGCACGAAACGCTTTAGGCTGCGCCGCCGGTTTCGCTCACGGCAAGGGAGCGCGCCACATGAGGTGCGTTCCGCCATCCGGAGCAGCCAGCACCGAGAATGATCCGCCGACGTCCTCGGCGCGGCGCCGCAGGTTGGTGAGCCCACTTCCGGTGATGTCGGCGCCGATTCCCCGCCCGTTGTCGGTGACCTCGATCGTCAGATCGTCGTCGACGCTGACGGTAACGGTCAATGTCGTGGAGTTCGCGTGGCGGATGGTATTGCTGACGGCCTCGCGCACCACGGCTTCAGCGTGGTCGGCCAAGCCGGCGTCGACGACCGAGAGTGGTCCGACGTATTGCACGGACGTACGCACCCCCGACCCAGGGAAGGCGCCGACCGCCTCGTCGATGCGCTGCCTCAGCCTGGTGATGCCCGAGGAGCCACCGTGTAGGTCGAAGATTGTGGTCCGGATATCCTGGATGACTTCCTGCAGATCGTCGACAGACCCTGAAACCCGTTGCTGCACTTCGTCTGACCTTGCCCGGGCAATAGTTCCCTGCAGCGAGAGCCCAACTGCGAAGAGTCGCTGGATCACGTGGTCATGCAGATCGCGCGCTATCCGGTCACGCTCGGTGAGGATACTCAGCTCGCGCATCCGATGCTGCGTGCTCGCCAACTCCCACGCCAGCGTGGCCTGATCCGCGAAAGCCGCCATGCTGTCGAGCTCGCCGACGCTGAATGGTTGGCCACCAGTTGGCCTCAGCGCTACCAGCACCCCGGCCACCGCATCGGTGGCGCGCAATGGCAGCACCAGAGAAGGACCGCCGGCAGCGCCGATACCGACGTCAGCTCCGTTGAACCTCAGCGGCGTCCGCTGCACGAACGCATCGCCAATGGCGGTTCCCTCCACGGGCACCGAGCTTTCCGCAATGCCTGCGACCTCGCCCGCACACGCAACGACCACCAGGGTGGAGATGTCATCTGTGGGCAGGTCCGGATCGACGGGAATCGCCACCAGGGTGGCGATTGCGCCGCTGAGCTTCTGGGCCTCATCGGCGACCAATCGGAAAACCCTCGCGGGATCGGTGCCCGAGAGTAGCTCAGTGCCGATGTCGCGGGTGGCGGCAATCCACGACTGACGTGCACGCACCTGTTCGAAAAGGCGGGCATTGTCGATCGCGATACCCGCGGCGGCGGCGAGCGCCTGCACCAGTACCTCGTCGTCTTCGCTGAAGGGCTGCCCGCCGGCCTTCTCGGTGAGGTAGAGAGTGCCAAAGACATCGTCGCGTACGCACACCGGAACGCCGAGAAAGGTGCGCATCGGTGGGTGATTCGGCGGAAATCCAACCGAAGTCGGATGGCTCGAAATGTTTTCCAGTCGAATGGGTTTACTGTCATTCAACAGGGCGCCCAGCACACCACGACCCTCGGGCAGTTGTCCGATCTGATCGCGGGTCGCCTCGTCGATCCCTTCGTATACGAACTCGACGAGTTCGTCGTCGTGGCCGCGAACACCCAACGCGCCGTACCTTGCGTCGACGAGCTCGATCGCGGTCTTCACGATCGAGCGCAGGGTGTCGTCGAGTTCCAGGCCCGACGTGACCACCAGCATCGCTTCGACGAGGCCGTCCAACCGATCCCGCCCCGTGATGATCTGCTCCACCCGATCCTGCACCTCGGTGAGCAGCTCACGCAGCCTGAGCTGCGACAGGGTGTCACGCAACGGTGCGCGCCCGCACCTGCCTGGATCCGACTCGGCCATGTCCGCCACCACACCATGGTGCAACACAGGACGCTGATTCACACGAGGTTGGCGAGGACTATTGGCCCTGTACACCAGCATGGAAGTCGAGCAATGTTGATGGTGCCCCGAATGGAGTTCACAATGCCCGCGACACAGGTCAGACCAGAAGGAATCGTCGCTGCGCTGCGCCTGGCCTGCCGGGCGCCGTCACTGCACAACAGTCAACCTTGGCGTTGGGTGGCCACCGACAACTTCGTCGACCTGTTCGCCGACCCGAGCCGCCTGGTGAGGTCGGCGGACCCGACCGGCCGCGAAGCCCTGATCAGCTGCGGCACCGTTCTTCACCATTTCCAGGTGGCCATGTCCGCGGCCGGCTGGAACACCATCGTGGAGCGCTTCCCCGACAGGAGCGACCCTCATCACCTCGCGACGATCGAGTTCGCCGCGGCGCCGGTCTCCGAGGAGCACACGTGCCGCGCTGATGCCATTCTCACTCGGCGCACCGACCGGCTACCGCTATCAGCGCCACCGAACTGGATGCGACTGGCGAGTACCTTGACCGCGCACACGCTCACCGGCGCGGTGCGTGTCGACGCCCTCGCCGACGAGTTTCGCGGAACCGTGGCAGAGGCCTCCGACCTGGCCGAGGCGCAACGGCTCTACGATTCCGACTACCATTGCGAACTCTCCTGGTGGACAGCTGACTTCGTGGTCAGCGACGGAATCCCGTCCAGTTCTCTGGTATCGGCGGCCGAAAGCGACCGCGTCGATGTGGGACGCACGTTTCCCGTCATTGCCCACGGTGAGCGGCGCGGCGAGCTCGTCGACGACCACTCGAAGATCCTCGTACTCTCGACCGATGGTGATGACACCACGGACAGTGTATTGCGCTGTGGCGAAGCGCTTTCCGCTGTGCTCCTGGACGCTACTGTGGCGGGAATGTCGACGTGCGCGCTAACTCATATCACCGAGGCGCCGACGAGTCGCGGCGTGGTCGCCTCGCTCCTACCCCGTGATGCCATCCCCCAGGTTCTCGTCCGGGTTGGCCTTGCACCCTCGTTGGACTCCCTGCCACCCCCTACGCCGCGAAGGCGCATCGAGCATGTACTTGAAATACACAGGGGGAAAGCATGTTGAGCCACGGCACCACGCCTTGCGTCCTGGCGGGGATCGACGGCTCACAATCCGGGCTCGACGCTGCACTGTGGGTGATAGACGAGACAATCGAACTCGGTGTTCCGCTGCGGTTGGTGAACGTGATCGAGGCGAACGATACGCCAGGGGCAGATCCAACCGAGCAGGCGCGTCGGATGGCCGCTGCCGAGGTTGCTGTGCACAGCGCCCTGGCCGCCGTCGAGGCAACGGAACGGCCTGTCACTGTCGAGGTCGAGATCCTGCAAGGAAGGCCGGTACAAGCACTATTGGAAGCCGCCCGATCCGCCATGATGGTGTGCGTGGGGGCGCGCGGACTCAAGCACGCCACGCAGGGACGTATCGGCTCGACCGCGGCCGCCTTGTCCGCCTCGGCGCGCTCCCCCGTCGTGATTGTGCGAACGCGGCGCCCCCAGAGCGGCAGCAGCCGCGCGGTAGTCATCGAAATCGACGACACCGCAAAAGGTGGCACGGTGTTGCAGCGTGGACTGGACGCGGCCAAGCGGCTGGGTGCTCCGGTCCGAGTGCTCACGCCCGCACGATTGCATGCCGATGTCCAAGCCCAGTGGGACCGCCGGCTGGCAGAGTGGCATCGCCGCTACTCTGATCTTGACATCGTCTCGGTCAGTAACCAGGGCGCTGGACTGGACTACATCGCCGCGCACGCAGAATCGATCCAACTGTTGGTCGTCGGCCGTGAACGGCGAGATGGCGTCGGCCCGCTCGTCGGCGCGCCCGGCAATGCCGCCCTTCGCGACACTGACTGTTCGATAATGGTCTGTGAACCACACAACGCACTGTGAACGGTGCTGACTCTGGGGGTATGACGTCGCAAACATGGTGAGGGTCTTCCTGGTGGACGACCACGAAGTCGTCCGGCGCGGCCTGATCGATCTGCTCAGCAGCGATCCCGAACTCGATGTGGTGGGCGAGGCCGGTTCCGTGGCTGCTGCGATGGCACGGATTCCCGCGCTGGAGCCCGACGTCGCTGTTCTCGATGTCCGATTGCCCGACGGCAATGGCATCGAACTGTGCCGCGATCTGCTCTCCCGACTACCCGACCTTCGCTGTCTCATCCTCACTTCGTTCACCTCCGACGAAGCGATGTTGGACGCGATTCTCGCGGGCGCCAGCGGATACGTGGTCAAGGACATCAAGGGCATGGAACTGGCCAGCGCGATCAAGGAAGTCGGCTCGGGCCGATCACTTCTCGACAACCGTGCCGCGGCGGCGCTGATGGCCAAACTGCGCGGCGGAGATGGGCGTGCGGACCCTCTTTCGGGTCTGACAGATCAGGAGCGTGTGTTGCTGGACCTGCTCGGCGAGGGCCTCACCAACAAACAGATCGCTGCGCGGATGTTCCTTGCCGAGAAGACGGTCAAGAACTACGTCTCGCGTCTACTCGCCAAACTCGGGATGGAGCGCCGCACCCAGGCCGCGGTGTTTGTATCCAAGCTCGACCGGCCGCACCGACGCAGGATGGATGACAACGGATAACCGCGGTGCGTTTATGCCATCGGCGAACCATCCAGCTGCGCAACAACTTCCGAAAACTCACGGCGTGGCGTCGATGGGAGCGGATCAGCGTTGACCGGAGCCCAGCCGACCCGGAGCAGCATCTGCGGATAACCTTCGGTGTCGAAGACATCACGGCGCACCGCCTCCCGCGTGTCGGCGACCTCCAGCGGCTCGGTGATCGGGCAGCTCGCGAGCCCGAAGGCCGTTGCCGTCAACAGCACGGTGCTCGTCGCCTCACCCGCGCGCAGCCGCGACAACCGGTCGTCACCGACCGTGCCGAGCGCGAGGACGGCGGCGTGGTCGTCGGCTGGCTCGGTGTTCGGCGTCTGAGGCAGGACCCCACCTGCGAACTTCCGCAACGGGATAGGCGCCGCGGTATCGGCGCTGGGCACACTTCGCGCGGGCACCCCGGCGGTCGACGCGTATCGACCCGTCCACGTGGCTATCTCGGCGAGATACTGATCGTCCGTCGCGTGCTGATACGCCGCCTGGGTGACCAGTCGTTTCAGACCGGCCAGATCGTCGACCCGGCGCATGCTGACCCCGGCGCGGGCCGCGCGTGCACCCATCGACGCGATGTCGCCGCGGGGCACCGGCCACGAACTGTAGTGACGACGGTCAGTTCGACGGCGTGGAATCGCCGCGGCCAGAGCCACGTCGAGGTCTGCGGCCGGGTAAGGGTGCAGTTCAAGGACCGCGAGGTGGTTGGGCTCGGCAGGGTTGGGGAAACGGTTCGCCTTGGACTGCCAGCCAAGCGCGGCCAGCGCCACCACACAGTGATTCAACGCCGCTCCGCAGCTCAGCATGAGATTACGGGCGTCGGGGTCGGTGTGGGGTAGAAGCAGATCGGGGTTGGCGTAGAGGTGCACACTGTCATCGCCCACCCGCCATTGCCATGGCTGGGAATTGTGTACAGACGGCGCACGGAAGGCCAGCGAAAGCGCAGACCGGATGGTCTCTGAATCGGGAAAGTGACTCGTCATCCCGCCGCCCTTCGAGGAAGTCGTCATCGCCATCCAGGGTGCACTGCGGGGCGGGCAGTTGAAGAGGGCATAAAGACCCCTTCTACGTCACGCGCTCAGCGAATCCGCCGACCTCAGCCACACGGCCGTGTCCGGGGGCAGCACCCGGTCGACGCCCGAGGTTGACGACAGCAACACCGACGCGGCCGGCAACCTCACGCTGGTCTCGCCGGTGTTGACCCAGCATTGCGCACCGCCACGCGCGAACGCCGCCACGTCTTGGTGCAGATCCAGCCAGGTGAGGTCTCCCGCATCGCGCCAGAGCGTGGGGCGCAAGCGCAGCGCGGCACGGTACAGGTTCAGGGTCGAACCGGGGTCGCGCTCCTGTGCCTCGACACTGTGTTCGGCCCAATGCGCCGGTTGTGGCAGCCAGGGGGCAGCACCGCCGTCGGGCCCGAATCCGTAAGGCGCGGATGTCGCGTTCCACGGCAACGGGATACGGCATCCGTCGCGACCCACATCGGTGTATCCGGACTGGGCCCATGTCGGGTCCTGGCGGACCTCGTCGGGCAGGTCCTCGAATTCCTCAAGACCCAGTTCTTCGCCTTGGTACACATAGGCGGTACCCGGCAGCGCCAACTGCACCAGGGCGGCCGCGCGAGCGCGTCGACGCCCCAGTTCGTGATCGGGATCCTCGAGGGTCCAGCGCCCGCGCTCCCAGCCCGTCTCGATCAGGTCCTTCGGCTGCGATCGGGCGAACCGGGTCACCGTTCGGGTCACGTCATGGTTGGACAGCACCCAGGTCGGCGGCGCGCCGACCGAAGCCGCTGCGCCGACGGCGTCGTCGATGACGGCGCGCAGGGCCGTGGCGCGCCAGGGCGCACGCAGGAAGTCAAACTGAAACGCGGTGTGCAACTCATCGGGGCGCAGATAGCGGGCCAACCGCTCATTGCTGGACACCCACGCTTCGGCAATGAAGACCCGATCGGGCGAATAGCGTTCGGCAACCGCCCGCCATCCCCGGTATACATCATGCACACGGTCCTGATCCCATGCGGGATGCTGCCCAGAGGTGTGCGTCGCGTCGCCCACGTCGGGTAGCCCTGCTTGCTTGACCAGGCCGTGCGCCACGTCGATGCGGAAGCCGTCCACGCCACGGTCAAACCAGAAGGCCAGGATGTCCTCGAACTCGCTGCGCACCTCATCGTGCTCCCAGTCGAGGTCAGGCTGACCGGGGGCGAACAGATGCAAGTACCAGTCACCGTCGGCCACTCGGGTCCATGCCGGGCCGCCGAACACGCTCTGCCAGTTGTTGGGCGGCAGTGCACCATCGGCGCCCCGCCCCGGCCGGAAGTGGTAACGCTGCCGCGCCCCCGGCTCGTCGGCGAGCGCGGCGCGGAACCACGCGTGTTCGTCCGAAGTGTGATTGGGCACGATATCGAGCAGCACCCGGATACCGAGGCCGTGGGCTTCGGCGATCAGCGTCTGCGCCTCGTCCAGAGTTCCGTAGGCGGGTTCGATGTCGCGGTAGTCGGCAACGTCATAGCCCGCATCTGCCATCGGCGACGGGTACCACGGATTGATCCAGATGGCGTCGACCCCCAACCGCGCCAAGTACGGCAGCCGAGCACGCATGCCAGCTATGTCACCTATGCCATCGCCGTTTCCGTCGGCAAAGCTGCGGATGTAGACCTGGTAGACCACGGCGGTCTGCCACCACGACCGAACTGCAGACGTCACGGCACTCCTCGACGATTGGGTAAGCGCTTTCGCCACCAGAGTCACCGCTGGCAAGACCGATGTCAACAAGAAGCGCAGCACGCCGAATTGGCGCCCTGCACAACCGCAAGAAGTCAGGACTTTTTGTCCCCCAACACGTCTGAGTGATCGGGATCGGATGAATACCGAGCTGCCGAATGGGTGAACTGACGAGGACAGCGCTACCGCCGCGCGAGCAGGGGCAGTTCACAACGCGGCGGGGGCACGTGCGCCACGCTGACACGACTGTCCGTCCGCGTTGTGAACTGTGACACACTCTTCGACGTACCGAATGTGCTGCCCGCGGCCCTCATCCGGACTCGGGCGACATGGCAGGCTTCATGAACGAGGACGTAATGAAACTTATTCAGTTCGCCCCTTGGCGACGCCGCCGCGCAATCGCACTGGCCAGCGCGCCTTTGGTCGCGGCGACGTTACTGTCCGGCTGCGGTAACCCGGGCGGTCCGCCAACCCTGACGTGGTACATCCTGCCTGACAACGGCGGCTCCGTGGCGCGGGCACAGGAATGCGCCGAGGCCTCAGGTGGTGCATACCAGGTGCGCATCGAGTCACTACCCAGCACCGCTACCGCACAGCGCGAGCAGATGGTTCGCCGCCTGGCCGCCCACGACTCCTCCATCGACCTGGTCAGTCTCGATGTGGTCTTCACCGCTGAGTTCGCCAACGCCGGGTTCCTCCGGCCGTATACCGTCGAGGAGGCCGACCGCCTCACCGCCGGCATGCTCCCGTCTCCGGTAAAGACCGGGATGTGGGACAACCGACTCTACGGGGCACCCTACAAGTCCAACACGCAGTTGTTGTGGTACCGCAAGGCCGAGGCAGCCGCCGCCGGAGTGGACCCCGCCAGTCCGACGTTCACCTGGGATGAGATGGTCAAAGCCGCTGTCGGTCAAGGCAAAAAGGTCTCTGTCCAGGCTCGGCGGTACGAGGGGTACATGGTCTGGATCAACGCACTGGTGCTCTCGGCTGGCGGCCAGGTGCTCGAGGACGTGGAAGCCGGCCGCGATGCGAAACCCTCGATGGCAAGCCCGGCCGGGGACACGGCCGCCGAGATTGTCGGCAGCCTCGCACGCTCCAGCGCCGCACCTGCAGATCTGTCCAATGCCGCCGAGGAACAGGCTCGCGCGACCTTCCAATCCGATGACGGCATGTTCATGCTCAACTGGCCCTACGTCCTCGCCGCGGCCCGAGGCGCCGCGGAGGAGGGCACCCTCGCTCAGGACGTCGTCGACGACATCGGTTGGGCCCGTTACCCACGGGTACTCCCCGACCAGCCGAGTGCACCACCGCTGGGTGGGGCCAATCTCGGTATCGGCGCCTACACCGAGCATCCTGAGCAGGCCGTGGCTCTCGTGGAATGCATTAACGCAATGCCCAAGGCCACCCAGTACATGCTCGACGAGGGTGAACCGTCGCCCTACTCCGCGTCGTACGACGACGCCACGGTCCGCGCCGAATACGAGAACGCTGATCTGATTCGGGAGTCCATCGCCGAAGGGGGCCCCCGGCCGTTGACCCCGTTCTACACCGATATCTCCGGGGCGATCACCCAGACATGGCATCCGCCGGACGCGGTAAACGCGGAGACCCCGGAGAAGACAGACCAATTCATGGCTGACGTGCTGGCGGGGAGGCGACTGCTGTGACCGCAATTCAGGACGCGCCCATCCAGAAGGACCCCGGCAAACCCTCCACCAGTGAGCGGGCCCGCGGCGAGCGTCGACTCGGGATGTTGCTGACGCTGCCTTCTTATGCGGTGATGCTGCTCGTCACCGCGTATCCGCTGGGATACGCATTGGTATTGTCCCTGTACAACTTCCGCCTCACCGACCCCCAGGGCCGCAGCTTCGTCGGGCTGAGCAACTACCTGGTGATCCTGACCGACCCGGTCTGGTGGAACGACTTCGTGACCACGCTGGCGATCACTGTCGTGACGGTCGCGGTCGAACTCGTAGTCGGATTCTGGTTCGCGTTCGTCATGCTCCGGATCATCCGGGGCCGCGGCCCGTTGCGCACCGCAATCCTGATCCCCTACGGCATCGTCACTGTGGTCTCGGCATTCATCTGGCGCTATGCGTTTGCGATCGACTCCGGGTTCGTCAACCAGTGGCTCAACCTCTCGAACTTCGACTGGTTCGGTGACCGCTGGTCGGCCATCTTTGTCATCTGCCTTTCCGAGATCTGGAAAACGACACCCTTCATCTCACTGCTACTGCTGGCCGGGTTGGTGCAGGTGCCTGAGGACATGCAGGAGGCGGCCAAGGTAGACGGCGCTACTGCCTGGCAGCGACTCTGGAAGATCACGCTGCCAAACATGAAGGCAGCCATCATGGTGGCACTGCTGTTCCGCACCCTCGACGCATGGCGCATTTTCGATAACCCCTACGTGATGACCAACGGTGCCAACAACACCGAGACCATCTCATTCCTGGCTTACCGCCAGAACGTCACCCTGGTGAATCTCGGTATGGGATCGGCAGTTTCAGTTTTGCTCTTCTTCACTGTTGTGTTGATCGCATGGATGTTCGTCAAAGTATTCCGCACCGATTTGTCACAAGTCAGGGGTGATCAGTGAACTCCGCCAAAAGCACGCGGTGGTGGACCATTGCCGGCATCGTCATCGTCCTCTACAGCCTTTTCCCCTTGTTGTGGATGATCAGCCTGGCCTTCAAGCCGCCGTCGGACATCGTCTCGGGAAACCCCCAGTTTCTGCCGACCAAGGTCACGCTCGACAACTTTGCCCAGATCTTCGGCAATCCGCTGTTCACACATGCGTTGATCAACTCGATCGGGATCGCGATCATCGCCACGCTCATCTCGGTCATCATCGCCATGTTCGCGGCGTACGCGATTGCGCGCCTGGAGTTCCGGGGTAAGAAGGTGCTGCTGTCGCTCGCGCTGGCCATCGCGATGTTCCCGCAGGCGGCGCTGGTGGGTCCCCTGTTCGACATGTGGCGGGGGCTGGGAATCTACGACACGTGGATCGGCTTGATCATCCCGTACCTGACGTTCGCGTTGCCACTCTCCATCTGGACGATGTCGGCGTTCTTTCGTCAGATCCCCTGGGAGATGGAACATGCCGCACAGGTGGACGGTGCCACGCAGTGGCAGGCTTTCCGAAAAGTCATCGTGCCGTTGGCCGCGCCGGGGGTGTTCACCACCGCGATCCTGACGTTCTTCTTCTGCTGGAACGACTTCCTGTTCGCCATATCGCTGACGTCCACCGACAGCGCGCGCACCGTACCGGCAGCACTCGCCTTCTTTCAGGGCGCCTCGTACTTCGAGTCACCGGTGCCTTACATCATGGCGGCATCGGTAGTCGTCACCATCCCGGTGATCGTGTTGGTCCTCATCTTCCAACGGCGCATCGTCGCCGGTCTGACTTCCGGAGCAGTGAAGGGATAACCCATGGCACAAATATCGATGCGCAACATCGTCAAGAAGTACGGCGACGGCTTTCCGGCCGTGAACGACGTGAGCCTCGACATCGCCGATGGCGAGTTCGTCATCCTGGTAGGGCCGTCGGGCTGCGGGAAGTCGACCCTGCTGCGGATGATCGTCGGCCTGGAGGACATCACCTCGGGCGACATGCTGATCGGTGACCAACGGGTCAACGACAAGGCGCCGCGTGATCGCAACCTCGCGATGGTGTTTCAGAACTATGCGCTGTACCCGCACTTGAGCGTGTTCGAAAACATCGCATTCCCGCTTCGTTTGTCCGGCAAGCACTCCGACGACGAAATTCGGAAACTCGTCAACGAAGCGGCGGACACACTGGAACTCGGTGAACACCTCGAACGTAAACCGGCCCACCTCTCCGGCGGCCAGCGCCAGCGGGTAGCGATGGGACGCGCCATCGTCCGCCAGGCCGATGCGTTCCTGTTCGACGAACCGCTGAGCAACCTCGATGCCAAGCTCCGCGGCCAGATGCGCACCGAGATCCTGCGTCTGCAGCGCCGCCTCGGCGTCACTACCGTCTACGTCACCCATGACCAAACTGAGGCGATGACGCTTGGCGACCGCGTCGCGGTGCTGAAAAAGGGCGTCATGCAACAGGTCGCAAGCCCCCGTGAACTCTACGATCAGCCAGTCAATTTGTTCGTTGCCGGCTTCATCGGGTCCCCGCCGATGAATTTCGTGCCCGCCCGGGTCCGCGGCAACGACATCGAACTGCCATTCGCGACGATCCCTCTTCGCGATGAGTGGCGCAGTGTCGTCGAGGACGGAAAGCTGTACATCGCCGGGATCCGCCCTGGCGCATTCGAGGACGCGGAGTTCGTCGACACCGACAAGCGTTCGCGCGGAGTCACCTTCGATGCGAACATCGACATGTCCGAATGGCTCGGCAACGAGCAGTACGCGTTCGTGCCCTTTGAGTCCTCACCAGAGATCGACGGACAGCTGGCCGAGCTGGCCAGTGAACTCGACAGTGAGCAGCTGCGCTCGCAGCTTTGCGTGGAGCTGGACCCGCTCAGCCGGGTGCGATCTGGCGACAAGGCCACCTTGTGGCTGGATGCCGAACGTCTGCATCTGTTCGATCCGCATTCCGGCAACAACCTCACGCGGGTTCCCCAGTCCACCGGGCGCCACGCGGCGGCCACCGGCTGAGCTAAGGGGTCGGGCGGGTCGGCGGGTCACGTCGCTGCCGGGCTGCGGCTGATGGCTCCCGGTATCCGGGGGGCCGCTATCGGGGTGCAGCTGTGCCACGAGGCCGTCTGCGATCTGCTTGAGGTGCGGTAGCAGCTCTCAGCGCTCAACGACGACGAGTAGATCACTTGGCAAACTGCTTTCCGGCTCCGCGAAAGCGGATAGAATAGCTCTATTCATCCGCGTTCACGGAGGTATGGGGTGCCAGCGATTCGGATCAAAGACGCCGCAGTGCTACTGGGAGTCAGCGACGATACGGTGCGCCGCTGGATCGACGGCGGAGCGTTACCGTCGCATCAGGACGAGTCTGGCCGCAAAGTGATCGCCGGCGAGGTGTTGGCCGAATTCGCCCGCGATCACGCCTCGCCGCCCCCCGCCCTTCTCGGCGGTGGTAGCTCCGCGCGCAATCGGTTCGTCGGTCTGGTCACGAAGGTCACTGCCGATCACGTAATGGCCGAGGTGCAGATGCAGTGCGGCCCCTTCTCCGTCGTGTCGCTGATGAGCTCCGAATCGGCCAACCAGCTCGGACTCAAGCCGGGGGTCGTCGCGGTCGCCGTGGTCAAGGCAACGACCGTGATCGTCGAAACAGCGGCAGGAAGGTCATGAGATTCATCGTCGGCGTCGCCGCATCATGGTGCGTCGCAGCCGTCGTCGCCGGTTGCTCGTCAGCACCGACCAACGCCAACGCCGAGATCATCGTCTTCGCGGCGGCATCGCTGAAATCCACGTTCACCGAACTGGGCAGTCAATTCGAAAGAGACCACCCTGGGACGAAAGTCAGGTTTAACTTCGCTGGCTCGTCCGATCTGGTCGCCCAAATCAATCTGGGTGCTCCCGCAGATGTGTTCGCGTCCGCCGACACCGCCAACATGGCCAAGCTGGTGGACACCGGACTGGTCGCCGGCGACCCGGTCGACTTCGCCACCAACACCCTGACCATCGTGGCACCGTCGGAAAACCCCAAAGAAATAGCCTCTTTCGCGGATCTAGCCAAGACTGATGTCCAGGTGGTGGTGTGCGCCCCCCGGGTGCCGTGTGGATCCGCCACTGAGGCCGTCGAGAAAGCCGCTGGTGTAACGCTGACTCCGGTCAGTGAGGAGTCGGCAGTCATCGACGTGCTCAACAAGATCACCACCGGCCAGGCCGACGCGGGGCTGGTTTACGTTACCGACGCGTCAGGTGCCGGTGACACGGTGGCCTCGATCCCGTTCCCAGAGTCCGGCGTTGGGGTGAACACGTATCCGATCGCCGTCTTGGAGGAATCCACCAACCCGGCCACCGCACAGGCGTTTCTCGATCTGGTGTCTGGCCAGCAGGGCCGAAAGGTTTTGGCAGCAGCGGGTTTCGCCGCACCGTGAGCAACGAGCGACGGACCGACCGCCTGGTCCAAGTCGGGCTGCCGAGGTGGATCTATGTTCCCGCGCTGACCGGGGCGGTGTTCGTCATCGCGCCGCTGGTGGCCATCCTGCTGAGGATCGACTGGAAGAACTTCATTGCGCTTATTTCCTCCGAGTCCTCTCGAGCTGCGCTGGCCTTGAGCTTGAAAACCGCAACGGCCAGCACCGCGGTGTGTGTGCTCGTCGGGGTGCCGATGGCACTTGTCCTGGCCCGCGGCGGGTTCCGCGGCCTGTCGGTGCTGCGCGCGCTTGTGCTGCTGCCACTTGTGTTGCCGCCGGTGGTAGGCGGGATCGCCTTGCTCTACACGTTCGGCCGACAAGGACTACTGGGCCATCAGCTGGACGTGCTCGGCGTGCGGATCGCCTTCTCCACCACCGCGGTGGTGCTCGCCCAGTCGTTCGTATCGCTGCCCTTCCTCGTGCTCAGCCTTGAAGGTGCCTTGCGCTCAGCAGGATCCGGCTACGACCACATCGCCGCGACCCTCGGCGCCCGGCCCACCACCGTGCTGCGTACCGTGACGTTGCCGCTGGTGCTACCCGGGCTGATATCCGGCGCGGTGCTGGCGTTCGCACGCGCTCTCGGCGAATTCGGCGCGACGCTAACGTTCGCCGGCTCACTGCAGGGCGTCACCCGGACGTTGCCGCTGGAGATCTACCTGCAGCGCGAGACCGACTCCGATGCCGCCCTCGCGCTGTCGTTGTTGCTCATCGTCGTAGCCGCTGCAATCGTCGTCGCTTCAGCCAGTCGCCGACTGGCAGGGCCGCTGTGAGCGGCGTACTCGTTCAGGCTGGGCTGCAACAGCGCGGAGTCGAATTCGATCTCGCCGTCGATGACGGCGAGGTGCTCGCGGTCCTCGGCCCCAACGGTGCCGGAAAGTCCACCCTGCTGAACTTGATCGCCGGCCTGCTGCGGCCTGACCGCGGCCGGATCGAGATCGGCGGAAGAGTCGTCACCGATACCTGCGCTGGCACCTTCGTGCCCCCACCCGCCCGCGGCGTGGCCATGCTCTCGCAACAGGCAATGCTGTTCCCGCATATGACGGTTGCCGCCAACGTCGCCTATGCCCCGCGCTGCCAGGGCCAGTCCCGCTCGGCAGCACGAGCCGTGGCACGGCGCTGGCTCGAAGCCGTGGACGCTGCCGATCTCGCCGACAGACGGCCCGCACAACTCTCGGGCGGTCAGGCTCAGCGCGTCGCCGTCGCCCGCGCGCTCGCTGCCGAACCCCGACTGCTGCTACTCGACGAACCCATGGCAGCGCTCGACGTCGCGACAGCCCCGGCGTTGAGAGGACTGCTGCGCGAGATTCTGCGTGCAGAAGGCCGCACCGCCATCGTGGTTACCCACGACCTCATCGATGCTCTCGCGGTCGCCGACAAGGTCGCCGTTGTCGAGGACGGACGCCTAGTGGAGAGCGGCGCCGTTCGTCGCATCCTCAGCGCTCCGCGCAGTAGATTCGCGGCCCGGATCGCGGGTATCAACCTGATCCCGGGAACCATCTCCGAGCCCGGGGTGATCCGAACCAGCTGGGGCGCTGACATATGCGGGATCGGTGACCTCGACCCGGGCGCGGCGGCGATCGCGTTGTTCGGCCCCGGCGCGGTCGCCGTCCATCTCGACCCACCACATGCCAGCCCCCGCAACGTCATCGCCGTGACGATCGCCGAACTCCACGACCAGGGAGCCGGCGTGCGGATCCGCAGCGTGGACCAGCCTGACGGTGGCACTGGGCTGGCTGCCGATATCACGGCCGCATCCGCCGCCGATCTCAACCTGGAACCCGGCAAGACCGTGTACTTCGTGTTCAAGACCCAAGAAGTGCAATTACATCCGGCGCTTTCCAGCGACGTGTAGATCACTCAGCGAGCGGCCAGGCCAGTCGGCCGCTGGACTCCTAGCAAGCCCGTCCTGTTTTGCCGGTGGCGGTGTCGAGCCGGCGGAACTCTACTTGCTCGCCGGGTTGATTATCTCCACCCGCGCAAAGTCTGGATCGTCGGCGAAGGATTTGAGTCGGGCGATCTTGAAAATGAGCAGGCCGTAGATCGCTTTGGAGGCGATGTCGGCGATTGTGTAGCCGACCTGCTTGCCGACCCAGGCGTCAGCGCCGCTGATGTCGAGCAGCGGCAGCAGATAGGCAATGGGATAAAAGCCCCAGCTCGCGAACAGCAGGAGCCGCACGCGGCGGACGGTCTGGCGCACGAGGGGTGGCTGCAGCTCGAGAGACCGGGTGAGTTCGATGAACAGCACGTAGACGATGAAGGCGAAGGTGCTTTCGGGCTGAAGAAGGCCACCGCAACAGTCGAGATCGACCAGGTCGACTACATCCGCGCCCGGCGAATTGTGCGCCGCTGGTCGCGCAACCAGGCCACGTACTCCGATCTCGGCCGCCGCTTCCCGTCAGCAGTCAATCCCAGGACAGCCAAGGTGTCGGTCCCCCGGGTAAACCCGCAGACCGGCCGCGTCACTTTCCGGCGGGTTCACCGCCGCCGTCAGCTCTGTTCACAGGGCGGTCTAGCTGGTGGCTTCGCCCTGGCTAACAACGGCCCCGAATTCGCGTCGCAGATCGCCAGGGCTTTGAC
>NZ_JBMYXC010000017.1:0-9624 GCF_049608025.1 Mycobacterium sp.
GTGAAGGTGACAGTGTGACAGTTTCGCGGCCTCACTCACAGTTCCCCTGGCTCAGGAGTCGGGCTAAGACTGTGGCCGATTCCTGGAACGAAATCGGCGTGCAGGCAAAGTTCTACGAACGTGCGCTGCGCTCGGTCTTCGTGGCCATCACGCAATACCGGGTCGAACTCTTCCGCCTCATAGCCCAGATGGGTTTGGGCGCAGGGGCGTTGATCCTTGTCGGCGGCACGGTCGCGATCGTCGGGTTCCTCACCGTGACCACCGGTGCGCTGGTGGCGGTGCAGGGTTACACCGACTTCTCCGAGATCGGCGTCGAGGCGCTGACCGGCTTCGCCTCGGCCTTCTTCAACGTTCGCTTGATAGCCCCGGCGACGACGGCCATTGCCTTGTCGGCAACCATCGGTGCGGGTGCAACCGCCCAGCTGGGTGCGATGCGGATCAACGAAGAGATCGACGCGCTCGAGGTGATGGGCATCCGGGCCATCGCCTACCTGGCCTCGACTCGGGTGGTGGCCGGTCTGCTCGTGGTTATTCCGCTGTACTGCGTGGGTGTCTTGGCCTCGTTCTGGGCCGCCCGATTCGGCACCACCGTGCTGTACGGCCAGTCGACCGGTGTCTACGACCACTACTTCCGGACGTTCCTGAACCCAGTGGATCTCTTCTGGTCGTTGGGTCAGTGCGTGGCGCTGGCTATCGTGATCATGCTGGTGCACACCTACTACGGTTTCACCGCGAGTGGCGGACCGGCCGGAGTCGGCGAGGCCGTCGGGCGTGCGGTGCGTACGTCACTGATCGTGTCCGCGTTTGTACTCGTGATGATTTCCCTTGCGGTGTACGGACAATCCGGCAATTTCAATCTGGCGGGCTGAGGTTATGGAAAAGGACGGTCTGAAGCCCGGTTGGTGGACGCTCATCTTCGTGATTGCGCTCGCTGCATCCATCTGGCTGACCTTCGCATTGTTCACCGGAACCCTCACGTCCAAGGTCCCGGTGACCCTGACTTCGGACCGGGCCGGTCTGGTGATGGAGACCAACGCCAAGGTCAGGCTACGTGGCGTGCAGGTGGGCAGCGTCACCAACATCGGGGTGACGGGCCAGGAAGATCCGACGGTCGCGTTGCAGCTCGACATCGACCCGAGCCAGGTGGAGTTCATCCCGGCCAACATCGAGGCGCAAATCCGTGCCACCACGATATTCGGCGCCAAGTACGTCGACTTGGTGTACCCGGAAAACCCGTCCACCCAGCGCCTCGAAGCTGGGCAGGTAGTCAAGTCACGAAACGTGACGCCCGAGGTCAACACCGTGTTCCAGAACCTTGTCGCGGTGCTTGACCAAATCGACACAGCCAAACTGAACAGCACCCTGTCGGCCCTGGGCGACGGTCTCCGTGGTCAGGGCGAACGACTCGGTCAGGCCACCACTGACGCCAACGAGGTTCTGCTCGCCCTGAACCCGCGCCATGAAACCATTCGGTCCGACATTCAGGCGCTCGGGGCTTTCAGCGATGTCTACAGTGCTGCGGCACAGAACATCGTGGCGACACTGGACTCGGCGAGCACAACGAGCACCACCCTGGTGAACCAGTCCCAGGACCTTGACGCCTTGTTGCTGTCGGCGATCGGACTGTCCAACAGCGGTATCAGCCTGCTGGCGCCCAACCAGGCCAACCTGATCAAGGCCATCAACGTGCTGGAGCCGACCACTGGTCTGTTGTACAAATACGACCCCCAGTACACGTGCATGTTGTTGGGTGCCAAGCAACTTCTCGACTTCGGCGGCTATGAGAGCCCCGGCGGTAACGGTCGCTCGCTGGTGCTCGACGCCGGACTGGCGTTTGGCGACGACCCATACAAGTATCCCACCCACCTGCCGGTCATCGGCGCCAAGGGCGGCCCGGGCGGCAAGCCCGGCTGCGGCTCGCTGCCCGACGTCGCGCAGAACTGGCCGGTGCGCCAACTCGTCGCCAACACGGGCTTCGGCCGCGGCCTGGACTATCGCCCCAACCCGGGAATCGCGTTCCCGACGTACGCCAACTACTTCCCGTCGACGCGCGGCATTCCGGAGCCTCCGAGCGTCCGCAACCTGTTCGGCGGGCCGGCAATCGGGCCGATGCAGCGGGGCGGGCCGCCGTGGCCGCCGGCACCGGCCTACGGTGCGCAGCTGTACGCACCGGATGGCACCCCGCTGTGGCCGGGCCTGCCCCCGGCGCCTCCGCCAGGAGCGCCGCGCGCTCCTGGGCCGACACCAGGTAGTGAGCCCTTTGTGGTTCCGAATCCGGCGCAGCTGCAACCTACGGCTATTCCCTGGCCGATTGTTCCGCCCGCGGTTCCGGCCGTGCCTGGACAGCCCGTAGCGGGGCCGCCCATCCCCCTCAACCCCGCATATCAGCCCTGACTTGAACCGACCCACCAGCATGAGAGGTAACCGATGACGAATATCCGGGCAGACGCAACGCGTCTCGCGGTGTTCCTGACCGTGTGCCTGGTCGGTGTATTCGGTTTGTTCGCGGTCTTCGGCAATTTGCGATTCGGCGAGAAAACCCATGAGTATCGAGCCGCTTTCATCAATGTGACCGGGTTGGAGCGCAACGATTTCGTGCGGATCGCCGGCGTCGAGGTCGGCAAGGTGACGAAAGTCGAGATCCAGCCCGACACCACCGCACTGGTCCATTTCACCGCCGAAGATTCGGTGGTGCTGACCCAGGGCAGCAGGGTGGTGATTCGCTACAGCGACCTGATCGGTGGCCGGTACGTGGCCCTCGAGGAAGGGGTCGGCGGCACCGAACGACTCAACCCGGGCGACACCGTTCCGCTGGCGCGCACCTCGCCGGCCTTGGACCTCGACGCACTGATCGGCGGGTTCCGGCCGCTGTTCAGGGCACTGGATCCCGACCAACTCAACGCCTTGTCCGGGCAACTCATCTCGGCCTTGCAGGGCCAAGGCGGAACCATCAACTCGTTCCTGGCCCAGACGGCGGCGCTGACGAGCACGCTGGCTGACCGTGACCAGCTGATAGGCGCGGTCATCGTCAACCTCAACACCGTGCTGGGATCGCTCGGGGATCAGAGCGACCAGTTCGGCAAGGCGGTGGACTCGCTTTCGGAGCTGGTAGAGGGCCTGGAATCCCGAGGCGACGAGATCAGCAACGGGCTGGCCTACACCAACGCCGCGGCGGGCACCATCACCGATCTGCTGGTCGAGGCCCGTCCGCCGCTGAAGAAGACGGTCCAGGAGACCGATCGAACGGCCGGGGTGGTGCTGGCCGACCACGAGTATTTCGACAATCTTCTCAACACGCTGCCGGATGCCTACCAGGCACTGGGCCGGCAGGGGCTCTACGGTGATTTCTTCAGCTTCTATTTGTGCGATCTTGTGCTCAAACTCAACGGCAAGGGTGGACAACCGGTGTATGTCAAGGTGGCCGGCCAGCCCAGCGGGAGGTGCGCGCCGCGATGAAGCCTTTCAGCGAGCGTAACCAGCTGGTGATCGGTGCGGTCGGTCTCGTGGCTACCGCTGCCGTCGTCGTTGGAGCTGTGAATTTCCAAGATCTGCCGTTCGTCGAGCAGGGCCGCGAGTACACGGCACACTTCGCCGAGGTAGGTGGGCTGAATACTGAAGCCAGCGTGCAGGTCTCGGGTTTCAAGGTGGGCCAGGTCCAGTCGGTCGAGCTAGACGGGCCGCAGGTGCTGGTGAAGTTCACGGTGGACAAGGGCATCAGGCTCGGTGACCGCACCGAAGCCGCGATCAAGACCAAGGGATTGCTGGGGACCAAGATTCTCGAGGTCACCGCACGCGGGGAAGATCAGCTGGACGGCACGATTCCGGTTTCCCGCACTCAGCCGCCCTACGAGTTGCCCGACGCCCTGGGCGAGTTGTCGACCGCGATCAGCGGACTGGATACCGATCAGCTGTCCGACTCGCTGCGGGTGCTCTCGGCGACGTTCGCCGAGACACCACCTCAGCTCAAGATCGCGATCGAGGGCGTGGCACGGTTCTCCGACACGCTCAATAAGCGCGATTCGGAACTGCGTGACCTGCTGAGTAACGCGAACACAGCCACTACCGTGCTGGCCGAACGCAGCGAGCAGGTCGTCAGCCTGGTTTCCAACACGACCGCGCTGCTGGCGGAGCTTCAGAACCAGAGTGCCGCGATCGATCAGATCTCCGGCAATGTCTCCGCGCTCAGTCAACAGCTCAGCGGTTTCATCGGTGACAACCGCGAAACCATGCTGCCCGCGCTGGAGAAGCTCAACGGGGTGCTGACGATCCTGGACAATCGTAAGGAACGGCTGCAGAAGTCACTGAAGATGTTGAGCGCCTACTCGATGTCCTTGGGCGAGGCTGTCTCGGCGGGTCCGTTCTTCAAGAACTACATCTCCAATCTGCTGCCCGGACAGTTTGTGCAGCCGTTCGTCGACGCGGCCTTCTCCGACCTCGGTCTGGACCCGAACGTGTTGCTGCCGTCCGAGCGTACCGACCCGCCGGTCGGGCAGCCGGGGACACCTGCGATGCCGCTTCCGTACCCGAGGACCGGTCAAGGTGGGCAGCCTCATCTGGAACTGCCCGATGCCATCACCGGCAACCCTGGTGACCCGGGTTGCGGTCCGCCCGGCCTGGCGCTGCCCGGCCCGACGGGATGCTATCCCTACCGCGAACCGCTGCCTGCGCCGCCGCCGGGCGGTCCGCCGCCCGGCCCGCCCGCGCCGGCGCCGGCGGGGCTGGAGTCCATCGTGGGGCCCGAACCGAATTCGATCTTCATTCCCGCGCCTGGTGAGACACCTCCGCTCGTCTCTGTGGAGGGCACCCCATGAAAAATCCCAGAACCTTGGTAGCAGTGGCACTCTCGCTGTTGCTCGTGGTCGGTATCGCCGTGCTGGTACGCACTACCGACAAGGTCAACCGCATCAATGTGGTGGGGTACTTCGACAACAGCAACGGCATTTACGTCGGGGACGACGTGCTGATCCTCGGAGTCAGAGTCGGCGGCATTGAGGCCATCGAACCCCAACCCGAGCGGGTGAAGATCTCGTTCTGGTATGACGGCAGCTACGACGTGCCCGCGGACGCGACAGCAGCGATGTTGTCCCCCGCGATTGTGACCTCACGTGCAATCCAGCTCACGCCCGTGTACACCGGCGGGCCGGTGATGGCCAACAACGCCGTGATCCCCCAGGACCGCACCGTGGTGCCCGTCGAGTGGGATGAGGTGCGAGCGCAGTTGGACCGGCTGGCCGAGCAACTGCAGCCGACCGAGCCCGGGGAAACGAGTCCGCTGGGGTCGGTGATCAACACGACTGCCGAGAATGTGCGGGGTCAGGGTGCCGAAATTCGGGAAACTGTCATCAACCTGTCGCAGGCCATCTCGGCGCTCGGCGATCACAGCACTGACATCTTCTCCACGGTCAAGAACCTCGCGATTTTGGTGTCGGCGCTGCAGGACAGCACGAACCTGATGCGCCAGCTGAACCAGAACTTGGCCTCGGTCACCGGACTCCTAGCCGATGATCCCGGCGAAGTAGCCAGTGCGGTAAGGGATCTCAGCGGAGTTGTCGGTGAGGTACAGTCCTTCGTCGCGGAGAACCGTGACGCATTGGGAACGACATCGGAGAAGCTGGCCGGTGTGACCACGGCGCTCAACGACAGCCTGGACGATGTCGAGCAGTTCCTGCACATCGCACCTAATTCATTCGCGAACTACATCAACGTCTATCAGCCCGCGCAGGGCGCGGCGAGCGCCATTCTGGCGGTCAACAACTTCGCCAACCCGATTCAGTTCCTCTGTGGCGCGGTGCAGGCCGCATCCAGGTTGGGGGCCGAAGAGTCGGCCAAGTTGTGCGTGCAGTACCTCGCGCCGATCATGAAGAACCGCCAGTACAACTACCCGCCGCTGGGGCTGCAACAGCTCATCGTCGGTCCGTCGGCCAGGCCGAACGAAATCACGTTCAGCGAGGATTGGCTGCGTCCCGACTACATACCGCCGCCTGGTCCTCCGCCGCCCGCGGCGCCGGCTCCGCCGCCTGCCGCGGTGCCGGCCGACACTCCGCCTCTGCCCGCTGAGATGGTGGTGGCGACCAACCCGAACGACGGACTTCACGGCCTGATGGTGCCGGCTGGAGCGGGCTCATGAGGCATGCATTGCGGATGCGGACCGCCGTCGGTGTCATGCTGCTCGCGACAGCGTTGGTGGCGTCGGGATGTGGTTGGCGCGGATTGAATTCCGTTGCGCTGCCCGGTGTCGAGGGCGTCGGTCCAGACGCATTCACTATTCAGGCGCAGATGCCCGACGTCGACAATGTCGAGCAGAACTCCCGGGTCCGGGTCGGCGATGTCAACGTCGGCACCGTGACCAAGATCGAACGCCAAGGCTGGCACGCCCTGGTGACAATGACGTTGGACGGCAATGTCGTGTTGCCCGCCAACGCGACCGCCAAGGTGGGCCAGACCAGTCTCCTGGGTTCGCAACACATCGAATTGTCCGCACCAGCAGACGCTCCGGCCGAGGGGCAGCTCAAAGGTGGCGCGTTTATCCCGCTCGCATCTGCGGGTGCGTTCCCGACCACCGAGCAGGCTCTGTCCGCGGTCGCATTACTGCTCAACGGTGGTGGCCTGGGTAACGTCCAGGACATCACCGCGGCGCTCAGCATCGCGTTCACCGGTCGCGAGGATGATCTGCGCAGCCTGATCGAGCAGCTCGACATCGCGATCGGGCACCTCGATGATCAGTCCGAAGACATCATCGCCACGTCGGAGAGCCTGAACAATCTGGTTGGACAGATCGCCGATCAGAAGCCCGTGGTGGACCGGGCGCTCACGACGATCCCCGACGCACTGGCGGTGCTGCGCGACCAGCGCGACTCGCTGTCCGAGGCGCTGGTGCAGGTCGGGACCTTCAGCGCACTGGCGGCGGACTCTGTCAATCAGACCAGAGAAGCGCTGGTCCAGGAACTCAGGGATCTCGGCCCGGTGCTGGAGTCCCTGGCGGATGCCGGTCCCGCGCTCACGCGGTCACTGAGCTTCTTCCCCACGTTCCCGTTCCCGAAGGAGACGTTGACCAACTGGATTCGCGGCGATTACGCCAACCTGTCCCTGATTATCGACCTGACGCTGAGTCGTATCGATCAGGGGTTCTTCACCGGAACGCGGTGGGAGTGCGACCTGACCTGGTTGGAGCTCCAGTGGGGTCGCACGGTCGGCCAGATGCCCAGCCCCTGTAACGGGCCCGCCTCGCCGTCGGTGGCGTGGAAGTCGCCCGGTACTACACAGGGGAACCCATTGCTCTTTCCGTACCGCTGGGATCAGGGGCCATAACATGCGCGTGACTAGACAGATGCTGATCCAGCTCGCGATCTTCTCGCTGGTGTCCGCGGTGGCCATAGCGATCATGGCGTTGGGGTACATGCGCGTGCCCGCGATGCTGGGGATCGGCCAGTACCGGGTTACCCTGGAACTGCCGGAGTCCGGTGGTCTTTACGAGCGGAGCAACGTCACCTACCGTGGTGCGCAGGTCGGGATTGTGCGCAGCGTCAACTTGACCGATACCGGTGTGGAGGCCGAGCTTTCGCTCAATTCGAACCCTGAGATTCCCGCCGATCTGGTGGCCGAGGTGCACAGCCAGACGGCGGTGGGCGAACTCTTCGTGATGCTGCTCCCGCAGAGCGCGGACGGTCCGAAATTGCGCGATGGCGACGTGATCCCGCGTGATCGCGCGACGGTGCCTCCCGACGTGAACACGATTCTGGAACTGACGAATCGTGGCCTGAAGGCCATCCCGCAGGAGAACCTGCGAACAGTCATCGACGAGACCTACGTCGCAGTCGGCGGGCTCGGTCCGGAGTTGCGTCGATTGGTCGCCGGTACAGCGACGTTGGCGATCGACGCCCGGGAGAACCTGGATTCGCTCACGACGGTGATAGACGACACCAAGCCGATATTGGACTCCCAGATCGATACCGGGGGCTCGATCAGAGCCTGGGCCGCCAACTTGGCGAGCGTCACCGGTCAACTGCAGAGCCAGGATGGGTCGGTGTCGGGCCTTCTCAGCAATGGTCCGGGCGCGGCCGACGAGGTGAGGGCGCTGTTCGATCAACTGCAACCCACCCTGCCCATCGTGCTCGCCAACCTGGTCAGTGTCGGCGAGGTCGCCGTCACCTATCAGCCGAACCTGGAGCAGATCCTGGTGCTGCTTCCGCAGGGCACCGCGGTGACCCAGGCGATCGGCGTGGCGAAGAAGGGGACCAAGCAGGACTACATGGGTGACTACCTCACCTTGAATCTCAACTTGAACATTCCTCCGCCGTGTACGACGGGCTTCCTGCCGGCCCAACAGCAGCGGGCGGCCTCGTTCCAGGACTATCCCGACCGACCCGAGGGCGACTTGTATTGCCGGGTACCGCAGGACGGGCCGTTCAACGTGCGCGGTGCGCGCAACGTGCCCTGCGTAACGAGGCCTGGCAAACGCGCGCCGTCGGTGGCGTTGTGCGAAAGCGATGAGGAATACGTGCCGTTGAACGACGGATTCAACTGGAAGGGCGACCCGAATGCGACGTTGTCGGGTCAGCCCGTACCGCAGCAGCGGCCAGGCTCGCCACCTGCAGAAGTGGCCCCGGCCCCGGCTCCGCCGCCGCCGCCGATAGCGGCCGCCGAATACGACCCCGTGAGCGGCACGTACGTTGGACCGGACGGACGTGTGTTCACACAGTCCAACCTGGCCCAGAGTGCCGCAGAGGAGCAAACATGGCAGACGATGCTGCTGCCCCCGACGGGGAATTGACAAAGCCGTCCTCGGATTCGAGCCCGGAAGCCGATTCGGCCCAGCCAACCGCCGCTGAGCCCGAGTCTGCTGCCGCCGAGCCCGAGTCTGCCGCCGCCGAGCCGACCGATGGTGGCGCCGCGACGCCGGCTGGCGACGGGGAGGCCGACAGCGAGGCAGAGTCCGACACCCAAGCAGAGTCCGACCCGGGAGCAGAGGCCGACCCAGGAGCAGAGGCCGACGCAGACGTTGAGGATTACGACGACGCGGTCGATGAGGCGGCGCCTGCGCGGGCCCCGATGTCGCACGTCAGGCTCGCGCTCATCGCGGGTCTGGTCGCCGTGGTGGCGCTGACCGGGCTGACCGCTTGGCTGGGATTCCGTACCTATCAGTCGAACCAGGCCGAGGCCGAGCGCGACCTCTACCTGCAGGTGGGGCGCCAAGGTGCGCTGAACCTCACGACCATCGACTGGCAGAACGCCGACGGCGACGTCCAGCGCATTCTCGATTCCGCGACGGGCGTGTTCTACGACGACTTCCAGCAGCGTGCGCAGCCGTTCGCCGAGGTGGTCAAGCAGGCGCAGTCGACGTCGGTCGGAACCATCGTCGAGGCGGGAATGGTGGAGCCCGCCGTCGACAGCGACAACCAGGCCGAGGTACTGGTCGCCGTCAACGTGGAAACAACGACCGCCGGTGCGCCTGAACAGGAACCACGGGCCTGGCGGATGCGGATCACGGTGGAGAAGATGGGCGATGAAGCCAAGGTTTCCAGGGTGGAGTTCGTGCCATGAGCAAAGAGAAAAAGGCTGAAGAAAAGACGTCGACCCCGGAGGATGACACGGCTGTGGGTGCTGACACCAAGGTTGGGGAGACTA
>NZ_JBMYXC010000017.1:9722-43374 GCF_049608025.1 Mycobacterium sp.
GCGCTGATTCCGAGGCTGCTGATTCCGAGGCTGCTGATTCCGAGGACGCTGACTCCGACGACGCGGGGGCCAAGGAGAAGCGGCGCATCCAATGGCCGCGCGTGGTCGCCTTCGGACTCCTGCCGGCGTTGGCTCTTGTGCTCGCGCTCGGCGCCGGCTACCTCAAGTGGCGGGACAACTCGGTACGCAATGGTGAGATCGCGGCCGCTACCTCCGTGCAGGCCGCCAAGGACACCACGATCGCGATGTTGTCCTACCAGCCTGAGACCGTCGAAGAGCAGCTTCAGGCTGCACGAGATCTGCTCACCGGGGACTTCCGCGAGTCTTACACCGCGCTGACGGACGACGTGGTGATCCCGGGCGCGAAGGAAAAGCAGATCGCCGCGGTCGCCTCGGTTCCCGCCGCGGCGTCGGTATCGGCAACCCCTACCAAGGCGGTCGTGCTGCTGTTCGTCAACCAGACGGTGAGTGTGGGGCAGGACCCGCCCACCGATACCGCCTCGAGGCTGCAGGTCACGCTGGAGAAGGTTGGCGACCGCTGGCTGATCTCCCAGTTCGACCCGGTCTGACACCAGGGCAGGAATACGTGCCGCCCCGGGGAGCCGTGTGCGCCGACAGCAGCACTCTGCGCCGCGCCATGCGGTGAGCGGGGCCACCGGATCGACGCGTCGGCTCGCCACGGTCGATGCGCTGACCTACTGGATGTCGCCCAAGATCCCCAATGACCAGTTCCTGCTGTACGCCTTCGACGAGAGCTCGACCGATGTTGATGCAGCGCTGCGGGAGGTGCACCGCAGAGCGCAGGCGTGCGCCGAGCTGAAACTGCGCATTCTCGACAACCGTAGCTGGAGCTACCCGGTATGGGCGCACCGCGAGGTCGGTCCAGACCAATTCGTCATGCACGACCCGGTCGACCCGACCTGGTCGGGATGCCTGGCTGCGGTGACGGCGCTGGCCGAGGATCAGCTCGATGCGCGGGCGCGGAGTTGGCGGATTCATGTCTACCCCGCGATCGAAGGTGTGCCCGGGGCGCGTCTGCGGGGGACGGTTGCGGTGTTGCAGATCTGTCACGCGCTCGGTGACGGTGTTCGGGCCTCGGCCCTGGCGGCCTATCTGTTCGGCCGTGCCGGGGCGGTGCCCCCTGTGGTGGTGCGACGACACACGGTGGCCGGCCTGGTGCGACGCGCGTTCTCGGCGGGGCGTGCCCACCGCGGGTTGGTTCGCGACACGGCCACGGGATTGGTTCCGGCCCAGGCGCCCTCACTGCCGGCGTTGCGCACCAACGCGCGGCCGTCCGGGCCACGTCATGTCCGGGCGGTGATCCGCGAGCGTGGGCAGCTGCCGGGGCCAACGGTTACCGTTGGGGTGCTCACCGCGGTGTCGACCGCGCTGTCCGGACACCTACGCGAGCTTGGCGATGACCCCGCGCTCTTGGGTGCTGAGGTTCCGATGGCCGCATCCGGCCCGCGCCTGGCGCACAACCATTTCGGCAATGTCGGCATCGGTCTGCACGCTGATGCGGAGCAAGGGTTGAGGGCACGCCGGATTGCCGCTGATCTGTACGACCGCAGGCGTCGGGCGGCCCACCCGGCGATGCGCGCGGAGAGGATGGCGTTCGCTGCGATTCCTGCGCCCGCACTGCGTTGGGGCGTGGCACAGTTCGACCCCGATGTCCGGTCAGCCACCGTGACCGGTAACACGGTGGTCTCCAGCGTCAACCGCGGCGCTGGAGACTTGCGGTTCGGCGGTGCTCCAGTCCTGCTCACTGCGGGGTTTCCCAGCCTGTCGCCGATGATGGGTGTGACGCATGGCGTGCACGGTGTCGGCGACACCATTGCGGTCAGCGTGCACGCGGCACAGTCAGCGATCGGCGATGTCGACGCCTACACTCAGCGGCTGGAACACGCACTGCGGCAGCAGGTTTAGCCGCTCAGCGCGGCAGCGACCGTGAACATCGACCGGGTCGCCGCCTCGCGGTCGTCACCCATGCCCACCAGCGTGTCGATGATGAGTGGTCCCAGGATCTGGCTGAGACCATGGCCTTCGTGCCCGAAGAAGCCGGCCATTTCGAGCGTCACCGCGCCGTGGTTGAGGCTCCACAGCCGACCGGCCACGGATAGTTCGTCGTCGGGTCGAATCCGGCCCGCATCCATCATCCGGCGCACGGCGCTGCGCAGGGCGCCGAACGAGGCCGCCCAGTCACTTCGATTGGTTGCGCTGCCAGTGACCGTGAGGTCTGTTCGGTAAGCCGCGATCGATGCCGGTGGGGAGGTGCCGAAGATCAGCTGGTAGCGCGCGGGGTTGGCGAGCGCGAAGCGGTGATAGGCAAGCCCCATCGCCAGGAAATCGGCCACCGGGTCTTCGGTCCGGGGTACTTCCGTCAAGGCCTGGGTGAAGCGGTTGAACACCTCCACGGCGACGGCGTCAAGCAGACCGGTCATGCCGCCGCAATGTGTGTACACCGCCATCGTCGAGGTGCCGGCCTCGGCGGCGACGTTGCGCGCGCTCAGCGCGGGAGGTCCGTCACGCTCCAGTATGCGGATGCCGGCCTCGACCAAGGAGTCACGGCTTTCAGTCACGGTAGCCATGATGCCATAACGGCGTTATACGACGGATCATGTGCCATGGCCTGCGCCGGAACCACGCCGGGTTGCGGAGCCGTCTCACGCATTACCCATCTGAACTGGATGGGTACAGCACGTTGGTCCGCTCATGGTTGCCACTGGGCTGGAGCAGTGTTATACATCCTATAACACTGTTATAGGAGTATCGCGATGGGAAACCGTTATCTCGAGGGATCGTATGCGCCGTTGTCTCAGGAGTTCACGCTCACCAGTCTCGAGGTGACGGGCTCCATCCCGGACTACCTCGACGGTCGTTACCTGCGAAACGGCCCGAATCCCATAGGTGAGATCGATCCCGAGCTCTACCACTGGTTCGCCGGCGACGGGATGGTCCACGGCATCCGGATCCGCGATGGAAGGGCCGAGTGGTATCGCAACCGGTGGGTCCGCAGTCCGCTCGCCGCCGAGTCACTCGGTGAGCCGGTCCCCCCCAAGCGCTCCTCGATATCGCAGCTCGGCGCCAACACCAACGTGATCGGTCATGCCGGCAAGACGCTGGCGTTGGTCGAGGGCGGGGTTGCCAACTACGAACTGACCGACGAACTGGATACCGTGGGCGTCTGCGACTTCGGCGGGACTCTCAGCGGTGGCTACACCGCACATCCCAAACGCGATCCGGACACCGGTGAGCTGCACGCGGTCTCCTACAGCATGCTGCGGGGAAACTCGGTGCAGTACAGCGTGATCGGTGCGGACGGTCGGGCCCGGCGCACCGTCGACATAGCAGTCACCGGTAGCCCGATGATGCATGACTTCTCCCTCACCGAACGCTACGTGGTGTTCTACGACCTACCCGTTACGTTCGACGCCCAGCAGGCGGCGACCATGACCGTGCCGCCTGCCCTTCAGTTGCCGGCCCGGCTGTTGTTGTCCGCGTTGATCGGTCGCGTGCGCATCCCCGACCCCGTTGCCGCGCGCATCCCCGTCGGCGGCGGAGCCGATCGCCGGTTCCCCTACTCGTGGAACCCGGGCTATCCCGCGCGGGTAGGGGTCATGCCGCGGGAAGGCGGCAATGCCGACGTGCGATGGTTCGACGTCGAACCCTGCTACGTCTTTCATCCGATGAACGCCTACGACTCGGACTCTCCGAGAGGTGACTCGATTGTCCTCGACGTCGTGCGCCATCCCAAGATGTTCGACACCGATCATCTCGGCCCCAACGACGGGCCGCCGACGCTTGAGCGGTGGACCGTGGATCTGGCCGACGGCAAGGTCCGAGAGTCGCGCATCGACGACCGGGCGCAAGAATTCCCACGAATCGACGAGCGTTTGGTCGGCAAGCGGCATCGCTATGGCTATGCGCCGACTGTCGGTTACGACACCGGCGAAGGGGACACGTTGATCAAGCACGACATGGTGGGTGGCAACGCCCTATCCAAGTCCTTTGGCTCTGGAAAGGTGCTGGGCGAGTTCGTATTCCATCCTTCCTCGCCTGACGCGGTCGAGGACGATGGGGTGCTGATGGGCTACGTGTACGACCGGCCGACCGATCGTAGCGAGCTCGCAATAGTCGATTCGCAGAGTCTTGAGCACATAGCCGGCATCAAACTGCCACACCGCGTTCCAGCGGGATTTCACGGCAACTGGGTGCCCGCCACCTGAGCCGGCGACCCGCGAGACGCGGGGCCGAACAACATCCAATGCTGGGTCGACGTGCTTGACGGGACAACCGGGGGGGCCGGGCGGGACGAGGCACTATTCCCCGGCGGGACGAGGCACTATTCTGTGTTCTCGTGAACCCCGCCCCCACCCGCGCCGTCCTGCCGATCCCGGACCGTCTGCCAACCGTCGGATACAAGTACGACGCCACCGATCCTGGTCAGGACTTTCCTCCGATCGAGCCGCTGCGCCCGCCACCCGGTGCGCCGAACGTGATCATCGTCCTGATCGACGACGTCGGCTTCGGCGCCTCGACTGCCTTCGGCGGGCCTTGCGAGACGCCGACCGCCGAGCGGCTGGCCGGCGGGGGCCTCAAGTACAACCGATTCCACACCACGGCGCTCTGTTCCCCTACCCGGCAGGCGATTCTCACGGGGCGCAATCACCACTCGGTAGGGATGGGCGCGATCGCCGAACTCGCGACCTCGGCGCCGGGTTACAACTCGATCCGGCCGAACACGGCGGCTCCGCTGGCTGAGGTCCTCAAGCTCAACGGCTATTCCACCGCCCAGTTCGGCAAGTGTCATGAGGTGCCTGTCTGGGAGACGAGTCCGATGGGACCCTTCACTCAGTGGCCGACCGGCAGCGGATTCGAGCACTTCTACGGCTTCATCGGGGGTGAGACGAATCAGTACTATCCGGCGATCTACAACGACACCGTCCCGGTCGAGCCCGACCGTACACCGGAGGAGGGATATCACTTCACCGAGGACATGACCGATCACGCGATCGACTGGGTTCGCCAGCAGAAGGCACTGATGCCCGACAAGCCGTTCTTCGTCTACTGGGCGCCGGGTGCCACCCATGCACCCCATCACGTCCCCGAGGAGTGGTCGGCAAAGTACAAGGGCAGATTCGACGACGGCTGGGACGCTCAGCGGGAGCGAACCTTCGCCCGCCAGAAAGAGCTGGGGATCATCCCTGATGACGCGGAGTTGACCGCTCGCCCAGACGAGATTCCCGCTTGGGACGACATGCCCGAAGACCTCAAGCCTGTGCTCTCACGGCAGATGGAGGTCTACGCGGGGTTCCTCGACCACACCGACCATCACCTTGGTCGGCTGGTCGACGCCGTCGACGACCTGGGTGCACTCGACAACACGCTGGTGTACTACATCATCGGCGACAACGGCGCGTCCGCCGAGGGCACGCCGAACGGAACGTTCAATGAGTTGCTCACGCTCAACGGGGTGACTGATGTCGAGACGGCCGAGTTCATGGCGGCGCGGATCGACGATTTCGGCACGCCCGCGGCGTTCAATCACTACGCCGTCGGGTGGGCGCACGCGATGGACACCCCCTATCAGTGGACCAAGCAGATTGCCTCGCACTGGGGCGGCACGCGTAATGGAACGATCGTCCACTGGCCCGCCGGCATCGCCGCCAAAGGTGAGACACGCCAGCACTTCCACCACGTCATCGACATCGCCGCGACGGTGCTCGACGCGGCCGGTCTGCCCGCGCCGCAGGAAGTCCACGGTGTCGGCCAGCAACCGCTGCACGGCGTCAGCATGCGTTACTCGTTCGATGACGGCGCCGCAGACGAACGCCACGAGACGCAGTACTTCGAGATGTTCGTCAACCGCGGCATCTACCACCAGGGCTGGACAGCCGTGACCCGACACAGTATTCCCTGGATCCTTGGCGAGGCGCCCAACATCGCGGACGACGTGTGGGAACTCTATGGCCCTGACGACTGGACCCAGACACGCGATCTCGCGGCCCAGCATCCGGAGAAGCTGGCGGAGCTGCAACGGCTGTTCCTGATCGAAGGAGCCAGGTACAACGTGTTTCCGCTCGACGACCGCCGGGTCGAGCGTTTCAACAGCGACCTTGCCGGCCGACCCGTACTGGTCCAGGGTAACTCCCAGCTCATGTTCCGTGGCATGAAGCGGTTGTCCGAGGGCAGCGTCATCAACGTCAAGAACAAGTCGCACGCTGTGACCGCTGAGATCGTCGTGCCCGAGGGCGGTGGATCCGGCGTACTGATAGCCCAGGGCGGCCAATACGGCGGCTGGTCGTTGTACCTGCACGAGGGCCGACTGGCATACTGCTACAACCTGTTTGGCCTTGAGCAGTACAAGACGTACGCCGACGGCGAGGTCGCGCCGGGCGGGCACCAGGTCCGCGTGGAGTTCAGCTATGACGGCGGCGGCCTGGGCAAGGGTGGTGATGTCGCACTCTTCGTCGACGGCGAGCAGGCGGGAAGCGGTCGAGTGGAGTCGACAGTGCCGATGATCTTCTCCGCCGACGAGACCACCGATCTCGGCGAGGACACCGGAACTGCGGTCAGCGACGACTATGCGCCCGGTGCCAGCACGTTCAACGGCAAGGTGAAGTGGGTGCAACTCGACATCGCCGACGCCGCCGAGAACTCCGACCACCTCATCAGCCCCGCGGATCGTCTCCGCGTCGCCATGGCCCGTCAATGACGCTGCCATGGCCCGTCAATGACGCTGCGATGGCCCGTCAATGACGCCATAGGTGGCGCCCGGTAGGCGCCGAACACGCACCAGAGTTGTTCGATACGCCTTATGTTCGGTTACATGACGGCCTACGGCAGTGCTCTCGATGTTGGTGTGCTCATCCTGCGGGTCGTTCTGGGACTCACCATGGCGGCGCATGGTTACAACAAGTTCTTCGGCAGGGGCGGACTGGCCGGTACCGCGGGCTGGTTCGACAGCATCGGGATGAAACCGGGCATGTTCCATGCCCGTATCGCTGCCAGCGCTGAGATGGCGGCGGGCATGGGCTTGGCGGTTGGTCTGCTCACCCCGGTCCCGGCGGCCGGTTTCGTCGCGCTGATGCTGGTCGCGGCATGGACCGTGCACAAGCCCAACGGCTTCTTCATCGTCAAGGATGGTTGGGAGTACAACCTGGTGCTTGCGGTGGCGGCGGTCGCCGTGGCGACGATCGGTGCGGGCAGGCTGAGCCTGGACTACGTACTGTTTTCGGGCACCGGCTTCTATGACCTGCTGCACGGTTGGTGGGGTCTGCTCATCGCCACGGCGCTCGGGTTGGCCGGAGGCATCGGCCAACTCGTCATCTTCCACCGACCCCCGACCCAGCAGGGCGCCTAGCCTTTCCCCGCGAGCAGACGCAAAATCGCACGTTTTCGGGCGTGATCGTGCGATTTTGCGGCTGTTCGCGGCCAAACAAATTGGAACAGGTTCTAGTCTCTTGAGCCATGGGGTTTCTCAAGCAAGACTCGCCCGTCGTCGATTACTCGCAGTGGAGCAAGGGCACTCGCGCCGAGCGCATCGTCCCGATGGCCCGGCACTGGGCCGAGGTCGGTTTCGGCACTCCGGTCGTGTTGCATCTGTTCTACGTCGTGAAGATCCTGCTGTACGTCCTCGCCGCGTGGCTGATCGTGCTCAGCACCACCGGCATCGATGGCTTCACCAACGTCGCTTCCTGGTACCAGGAGCCCATCGTCTACCAGAAGGTCATCTTCTTCACCATTCTGTTCGAGGTCGTCGGGCTGGGCTGTGGGTTCGGGCCGCTGAACAACCGGTTCTTCCCGCCGATGGGATCGATCTTGTACTGGCTGCGGCCCGGAACAATTCGGTTGCCTCCTTGGCCCGGTCGTGTGCCACTGACCAGTGGCGACGCCCGCACCCCTTTTGACGTACTGCTCTATGGCGCCCTGTTGGCGTGCTTGGTCTTGGCGCTGTTTTCTGAAGGAACCGGGCCAATCCCCGAGCTGGGCAGTCAGGTGGGTGTGCTGCCGGTCTGGCAGACCGCGGCCATCGTCGGGCTGCTGACCGTCGCCGGCCTGCGTGACAAGGTGATCTTCCTGGCTGCCCGCGGCGAAGTCTACGGCGCGCTGGCGGTGTGCTTCCTGTTCAGCGGTGCAGACATCATCATCGCTGCCAAACTCGTCTGCCTGGTCATCTGGATGGGCGCGGCGACGTCCAAGCTCAACAAGCACTTCCCGTTCGTCATATCGACCATGATGAGCAACAACCCGGTGTTTCGGCCGAGGTGGATCAAACGCAAGTTCTTCGAACGCTTCCCCGACGATCTGCGCCCCGGCCGGGCATCGCGGTGGCTGGCGCACTTCTCCACCGCCATCGAGATGTTGGTGCCGTTGGTGCTGTTCTTCTCGCACGGCGGATGGGCCACCACGATCGCGGCGTTCGTGATGCTGTGTTTCCACTTCGGCATCCTGTCCTCCATCCCGATGGGTGTGCCCCTGGAGTGGAATGTCTTCATGATGTTCAGCGTGCTGGCACTGTTCGTCGGCCACGCCGGCATCGGCCTTTCAGATCTGCAGAGCCCATGGCCGATCGTGCTGTTCGCGGTCGTCGCGGGCACCGTCGTGCTCGGAAACCTGTTCCCGCGCAAGGTGTCCTTCCTTCCTGGCATGCGCTACTACGCGGGTAACTGGGACACGTCCCTGTGGTGCATCAAGCCGTCGGCTGAGGCGAAGATCGCGGCCGGAATCGTCGCGATTGCCAGCATGCCCGCAGCGCAGATGGAGAAGTTCTACGGCAGCCCGGAAACCGCCGAGATGTACCAGTACATGGGGTACGCGTTCCGTTCGTTCAACACCCACGGTCGGGCCATGTTCACGCTCGCCCACCGGGTGATGGCCGGCCACGACGAGGCCGACTACGTGCTGACCGACGGCGAGCGGATCTGCAGCACCGCGATCGGATGGAACTTCGGCGACGGGCACATGCATAACGAGCAGCTGATCGCCGCCCTGCAGAAGCGATGCCGCTTCGAACCCGGTGAGGTGCTGGTGCTGCTGCTCGACGCGCAACCGATCCACCGCCAGCGCCAGCAGTACCGTTTGGTCGACGCCGCCACCGGCGAGTTCGAGCGTGGCTATGTCCTGGTCGCCGACATGGTGGCCCGCCAGCCCTGGGATGACACCGTGCCGGTGCAGGTGACCTGGCAGAAAGACAGCGATGCCGTGAGCTGAGGCGAAGAGAGACTTTCTGGGGACCGGTTACCCCATCACGTCGCGCACCGGAACGCTTTCCAGTCCCTTGAGCAGTAACTCCCGCGACGTGTCGAGGTGCTTGCGCCAATGCGCCTCGGCTCCGGCGGCATCGCCCGCCCGCAAGAACTGCATGAGCTTGCGATAGGAGCGCAGCAGCTTCTGGTAATCGGCTTTCGACACCGGGCGGCGTTCCTTGACCACGAATGCCGTGTGGCGAACCGTGATCTCGTGCAGCATGCCGGCGACGATTCCCAGCGTGGCATTGCCCGACAGCTGCACCACCCTCAGCTGAAATGCCCCTGTGCTTTCGGCCAGGCGACCTGATTGCAAGCCCGCCGGGATATCGTCGGCGAGCATCTGCTCAAGCTCGTCGAACGCCTCGACGCAACCGGATTCGGCGAGCAGCCGTACTGCCATCGGCTCGATAGCGGCCTTGGCGGTCAGCAGGTCGGCGATCGTCGCCCCGGACAACTCCAGAAGCAGGCCGGCCGGCCGCGCGACGATCTCCGGGCCGGGGACCCGCACCCGGGCACCAGTGCGGGAGCCGCGGCGCACCTCGACGAGTCGCTCGGATTCCAGGACCCTGACGGCTTCCCGCAGCGTCGGGCGGCTTACCCCGAAATGGGTCATCAACTCGGCCTCGTTGGGCAGGAAATCGCCGTCTTTGAGGGTGCCGTCGACG
This sequence comes from Mycobacterium sp., assembly GCF_049608025.1. GTDB lineage: Bacteria > Actinomycetota > Actinomycetes > Mycobacteriales > Mycobacteriaceae > Mycobacterium. The sequence continues at coordinate 19,639 of NZ_JBMYXC010000017.1, forward strand.
ACCATGCGACGCAAAGTGCCTGCGACGAGTTCGGCGGTTTTGGGGGAGCGGACCGCCGAACTGGACCGGGCGGCATCCGGCCCGATCATCGGCGCCAGCCGGGTGCTACGCGTCACGACCTCTCCCAAGAACGGGTCACCGATGAACCGGCAAGCTGTGCAACTCAGTAAACCATGTGGTGACACTGATGCCGGGCCGACGAGGAAGCTGTCGCACCGGCGCCGCTCTGCCGACCAGTAGGTTGACCTAGTAAACCTTGTTCGTTTACGTTCGTGGAAGAGCACTGAGAATGAATGGAGTATCCACATGGCTGAAGCCGTGATCGTCGAAGCCGCGCGCTCCCCGGTCGGAAAGCGCAACGGCGGCCTGGCGGGGGTGCACCCGGGGGAGCTTTCCGCGCAGGTGCTCAATGGGCTGGTTGAACGAGCGGGTGTGGACCCCGCCCTGGTCGACGACGTCATCTGGGGTTGCGTCATGCAGGCCGGAGAGCAGGCGCTGGATATCGCGCGCACCGCGGTGCTCGCGGCCGGGTGGCCTGAATCGGTGCCCGGGGTGACGGTGGACCGACAGTGCGGGTCGAGTCAGCAGTCGGTGCATTTCGCTGCCGCGGGGGTGGTTGCCGGCCATTACGACGTGGTGGTCGCCGGCGGTGTGGAATCCATGTCGCGAACGCCGATGGGCGCGTCGCTGGCCAACGGCGGTCATCCCTACCCGGAGGCATTCCGCGCTCGCTATCGCCGCACGCCCAACCAGGGCATCGGCGCCGAGATGATTGCCGAGCAGTGGGGTCTTGGTCGTGCCGACTTGGATCGCTTCTCACTCGGGTCTCACGAAAAGGCAGCTGCTGCCCAAGATTCTGGAGCCTTTGACGATCAGATAGTGGGGATCAAGGCCAAAGATGAGTCACACGAGAGCGAAGTGTTGATCGACGAGGGGATCCGCCGCGGCGGCACCATGGAGTCGATCAGCAAGATCAAGCCAGCGTTCAAAGAGGACGGCGTGATCCATGCCGGCAACAGTTCGCAAATCTCCGACGGCTCGGCGGCGTTGCTGTTCATGTCGGCCGAGAAGTCGAAGTCGTTGGGGCTCAAGCCGCTTGCGAAGGTTCATACTGCGGTGCTCGCGGCCGCCGACCCGGTGATCATGCTGACCGCGCCTATCCCGGCGACCGAGAAGGTGCTCAAGCGATCGGGCATCTCACTCGACGCAATCGGTGTATTCGAGGTCAACGAGGCCTTCGCGCCCGTGCCGTTGGCATGGCTGAACGACGTCGGTGCCGACGAGAACAAGCTCAACCCCAATGGCGGCGCGATCGCGTTAGGCCACCCGCTGGGCGGTTCGGGTGCCCGAATCATGACCACGATGCTCTACCACATGCGGGACAACGGAATTCAGTACGGACTGCAGACGATGTGCGAGGGCGGCGGACAGGCCAATGCCACCATTCTGGAATTGCTGTGACTGAGCCAGATGCGGGCGCACCCGCGGCGCTGACAGAGCGGCGGGGCAACGTCATGATCATCACGATCAATCGGCCGGAGGCGCGTAACGCCATCAACGGTGCAGTCAGCATCGCTGTGGGTGAGGCTATGGCGGAAGCGCAGCGGGACCCCGATGTCTGGGTGGTCGTGATCACCGGCGCCGGCGACAAGTCCTTCTGCGCCGGTGCCGATCTCAAGGCGCTGTCCAGGGGTGAGAACATCGGTCATCCCGAACGCCCCAAGTGGGGGTTCGCCGGCTACGTGCGCCATTTCATCGACAAGCCGACCATCGCCGCCGTCAACGGCACCGCGCTCGGTGGTGGCACCGAACTGGCGCTGGCCAGTGACCTCGTCGTGGCGGGCGAGAGCGCGAAGTTCGGCCTGCCAGAGGTGAAGCGGGGGCTGATCGCCGCTGCGGGTGGCGTCTTCCGCATCGTCGACCAACTACCGCGCAAGGTTGCTCTGGAGATGCTGTTCACCGGCGAGCCGATCACCTCCACTGAGGCACTCAACTTGGGACTGATCAACCAGGTGGTGCCCGACGGCGAGAAGGACGCGGTACTCGAGGCGGCGATTGCGCTGGCCCGGCGCATCACGGTCAACGCTCCCCTGGCTGTCCAGGCCAGCAAGCGGGTCGCCATCGGAGCCGACGCGGGAGTTGTGGCCGTGGACGAGCCCGGGTGGTCGCGGACCATGCGTGAGGTGGCGACGGTGTTCGCGACTGAAGACGCGAAGGAGGGTCCGTTGGCCTTCGCGCAGAAGCGCAGTCCCGTGTGGAAGGCCAAGTAAGCCAGGCAAGCCAACCAGACCAACCAGACCAACCAAGCCCCTGAGCGGAGGTAGGCAAACCCGATGAGGAGACTGATCTACGAGGCTGAGCACGAGGCGTTCCGCGATACCGTCCGCGGATACATCGACAGCGAGCTGGTGCCGAACACGGAGAGGTGGGAGACCCAGCGCCTCGTCGATCCGTCAGCCTATGTGGCAGCCGGCAAGCACGGGCTGATCGGGTTCAACATGCCCGAGGAGTACGGCGGCGGCGGTACCGACGACTTCCGGTTCAATGCGGTCATCGACGAGGAGATGGCCAAGGCCGGCGTGCCCGGGCCTGCGCTGAGCCTGCACAATGACGTGGTCGGACCTTATTTCAAGGATCTGTCCAGCGATGAGCAGAAGAAACGGTGGTTGCCCGGCATCGTCAGCGGCGAGACGATCATCGCGGTGGCGATGACCGAACCGGGCGCCGGCAGTGACCTGGCGGGCATTCGGACTTCGGCGGTCCGCGACGGTAGCGGGGAGGACGCGGACTGGATCCTCAACGGCTCTAAGACGTTCATCTCCTCGGGTATCAACTGTGACCTGGTCGTCGTAGTCGCGCGCACCGACCCCGAGGCCGGGCACAAAGGCTTCTCGTTGCTGGTCGTCGAGCGGGACATGCCTGGTTTCACTCGCGGCCGCAAGCTCGACAAGATGGGCCTGCACGCGCAGGACACGTCCGAACTGCACTTCGAGGACGTCCGCGTGCCGTCGGGCAACGTGCTCGGCAAGGAGGGGCGTGGCTTCTACCAGCTGATGCAGAACCTGCCTTCCGAGCGGCTCTCGATCGCCATATCCGCTGCCGCCGGTGCCCGGGAAACCTGGCGGCAGACGGTGCAATACGCGAAGGACCGCAAGGCCTTCGGGCAGCCGATCGGCAGCTTCCAGCACAATCGATTCCTGCTCGCCGAGATGGACACCGAACTCGATGTCACCGAGCAATACATCGACCGCTGCCTCCAGGGGGTTGTCGACGGCGAACTGACCGCGGTGGAGGCTGCCAAGGCGAAGTGGTGGGCCACCGAGACCGCCAAAAAGGTGATCGACGGCTGCGTGCAACTGCACGGCGGCTACGGCTACATGATGGAGTACCGGGTGGCTCGCTCCTACGTGGACTCCCGTATCCAGACGATCTTCGGCGGCACCACCGAGATCATGAAGGAGATCATCGGCCGTGACCTGGGCCTGTGAACGCGGGCCTGTGAACGCGGGCCTGTGAACGCGGGCCTGTGAACGCGACTTCGGCGCGCCCAGTCACGCTCAGCGTGACCGAGCGCACCGAAGTCGAAAGGCGCTAGCCGGCCGGTGACTCCGCGGCCGGTGACTCCGCGGCGGGCGACTCCGCGGCCGGTGACTCCGCGGCGGGCGATTCTGCGGCGGGTGCTTCCGCGGCGGGCGATTCTGCGGCCGAGGTTTCCGTCGCGGTCGTGCTCGTCGTCGCCGGGGCGATCGGTGTGGGCGCATCAGCCGGGTCGAGCACCTGATCGATCAGATAGATCCTGGCGTTCTCGGCCTGGATTCCGCCACAGACGACCTTGGCGGTCTCGTTGACTTCGATGTCACCGCCGGAGCCGGTCACGTCGATCTCGGTGCCTTGCTGAGTGGGCCGCTGCCCCTTGACGTCGTCAGGGCCCAGCAGGCCGAGGAAGACGTGGTAGTACATGAGGCTGGTCAGCGCAGCCGGATCAGTGCGCACCAGCTCGAGCTGTTCGGCCGGCAGCTCTGCGAACGCCTCATTGGTCGGCGCGAACACCACGTACGGTCCGTTGTCGAGCACCGGAACGATGTCGACGGCCGGGTTGAGCCGGCCCGAGATGGCTGCGCTGAACGAGCTGGCTTCGGGAATGGCAGCCAGGGCAGCACCCACCGGAAGTTCGGCCAGGCCCTTCCAATTCGGCAGCCCCTCTTTGAAGTCGCCGCATTCCGAACCCTGTGGATCGGGGATCTCTGCCACCGGAGTGGTGGTCGGATCAGCCTGAGCACTGACCGCCAGCGGAACCGAGACGGCGAGCGCGGCTGCCCCCACGGCGACTCCGAAGGCCTTGCTGGTATGAGTCTTCACGTTCTACTCCTCATCCTCGTCAGATCACCTGGCAATGGTATGCGCAGGAAAACGTCACATCCAAGTCAAGAATGTGTCGCACCAACGGGCGACAACGTTACCGCCGGCCCTCTGAACTGGACTTTTTCTGGAACTTAGGCGGCCCCGGAAGGCGCGAGTGATCCTCGCCGCACACCGCCGCGATCGGCCGGCGCGGTTCACATTTTCACCGCCTCCGGTCCTACGATGGCGGCCATGCCAGAACCTCTGATTCTTCCCATCGCCGGGCGCGCGCCCCAACTGCACCCGCAGAGTTGGCTGGCGCCGAATGCCACTCTGATCGGTCAGGTCGTTCTGGCGGCCGGGGCGAGCGCCTGGTACGGGGCGATCCTGCGCGCCGAGGCTGAGCTCATCGAGATCGGGGCGGGCACCAACATCCAGGACGGCGTCACCATCCACGTCGACCCGGGTTTCCCGGTCCGTGTTGGTGCGGGCGTCAGCATTGGTCACAACGCGGTGCTGCACGGCTGCACGGTCGAGGACGACTCCTTGATCGGCATGGGAGCGGTAGTGCTCAACGGCGCCAACATCGGTGCCGGATCGCTCATCGCGGCAGGTGCGGTGGTGCCGCAGGGCGCGATGATCCCGCCGCGGTCGATGGTGGCCGGGGTTCCGGGCAAGGTTCGCCGTGAGCTCAGCGAGGACGAGCTGTCCAATATTCGTCAGAACGCGCTGGTGTACCAACAGCTGGTCGAACTGCATCGTGATCGGGCGTAGGTCGGGTTCCGGAACGCCGACTCCGGGTACCGACGTACGGTGAAATCTGTGCGAACACTAGTCACCGGCGCCACCGGATACATCGGCTCCCGCCTCGTCACCGCTCTGCTCGAGGAAGGCCATGAGGTGGTCGCTGCCGGGCGCGACCCTGGGCGGTTCAAGGATTTCGGTTGGCATGCCGACGTTTCGATGGTGCGGCTCGACGCACAGGACGACGCCTCGGCGAGCCAGGCGTTCGCTGATGCCGGATCGATTGACGTCGTCTATTACCTGGTCCATGCCATCGGGCAGCCCGGGTTCCGGGAGGCGGACAACGTGGCGGCAGCCAACGTGGCCTCGGCGGCCAAGGCGGCCGGGGTGCAACGCATCGTCTACCTCGGCGGTTTCGTGCCGGAGGGCGACTCGTTGTCGGAGCATCTGGTCAGTCGCGCCGAGGTCGCGGACGCACTCGCCGTGGACGGTGGACCCGATGTGGTCTGGCTCGGTGCAGCGATGATCATCGGAGCCGGGTCAACGTCGTTCGAAATGTTGCGCTACGTCGCGGACCGGTTCCTGGTGTTGCCGATGCCGGAATGGTCGGCCAACCCGATGGATCCGATCTCGATTCGCGACGTGCTTCACTACCTCGTCGCGGCGGCCGACGCGGACAGCGTGCCCGCCGGCGCCTACGACATCTCCGGTCACGAGACGACCACCTACTGGGAACTGCTGCGAAGCTACGCGCGAATCGCCGGCATCTGGCGCACACCGGTGGCGGTGTACGGCGTCGACACCAACGTGGTGTCGATGGTGACCGGGGCCGTGCTGCCGGTGCCCGGTGGCCTTGCAGCGGATCTCGTTGATTCCCTTGACTATCCGATGATGGCCTCGATGGACGGTCTTGCTGACCTGGTCGCTGAGCCGCCGGGCGGCCTGTTGGGGGTTGAGGAGGCACTGCGCCGTGCCATCGCGAGTCCGAAGCGTCGCCCGGTTAATGCGCTGGCCGATGTGCACCACCTCGCCGATACCGACCCACAGTGGACAGGGGGAGATGTAGAAAGAATCCAGCAACTCGCGGGCGCGGTGACGCCGTCGGCAGCGCGGCCGTTTCTTGGTCTGATCGGGATCGTTCCCGGTCCCGTCGCCGGCGCGGTGCGCGCCGGGTTGGACGCCGTGGTCGGCCTGCTACCGAAGGTGATTTCGGCGTGAGCACACCGACGACGCGGCCCGGCTTATCCGCTGAGATCTACCGCATCGCGCGTACCCAGGCGGCGCCGTACAACGAATGGCCTTCGGTGATCTTCCGCCGCAAGATCGTTGTCTCGATCTTCCTGCTGATCGGTGCGGCACTGCTCGGTTACTCGTTGAGTCGCCAGCCGGGCGACGAATCGTTTATCTGGCTCACGTTCGCACTTGCCGCGGTGTGGGTCGTCGGTGCGTTCGCCTCGGGCCCACTGCACCTCGGGCATGTGCGGTTCCGCGGCCGCAACCAGCGTCCGGTCATCACCGGGACGGTCGTCGGGCTGGCGCTGGGCGCGGTCTTCGTCGTGGGCGGGTTGGTCGCGCGCCAGATACCCGGTGTGCGCGAGTACATCACGCGCGTCCTCGAACTCACCACCGCCGGTCCGCTGCTGCTCATCGTGTTCATCACGGTGATCAACGGGGTGGCCGAAGAACTGTTTTTCCGTGGCGCTCTCTATACCGCGCTGGCCAAGTATCGGCCGGTGATCGTATCGACGGTGCTGTATGTGATCGCGACGGCCGCCACGACGGGCAACCCGATGCTGGGCTTCGCGGCGATCGTCCTGGGCACGGTGTGTGCGCTCGAGCGCCGCGCGACCGGGGGAGTGCTCGCGCCGATGCTCACTCACTTCTTCTGGGGGCTGGTGCTGGTGCTCGCGCTGCCGCCCATCTTCGGGGTGTAGAGCCTGATCGCGGCGGGCGGGCGAGGTCAGCAGTCCTGCTTCAGGAGTCGGCGAAGTTCGCGGACCGGCGCTGTTGGAAGGCTTTGGTGCCTTCGCGGAAGTCCCGCGTGCCGAGTAGTACCGACTGGCCCTGAGCCTCGCGTTCGAGCGCGCCTTCCAACTCGGTCAGGGTGGCGGCATTGATCGCATCTTTGGTCTTGCGCAGTGCTATTGCCGGACCTGATACCAGCGTCGCGATCACTGTGGCCACTTCGACGTCGAACTCATCAACCGGATACACCGCGCTCACCAGGCCCCATCCATGGGCGTCGGCAGCCGAAATGCGTTCCGCCAGCAGCGCCATCCGCATCGCGCGGATGCGACCCACCGCCGCCGCGATGAGGGCCGACGCACCGCCGTCGGGCATCAGTCCGATCTTGGTGAACGCCAGCATGAAGAAGGCCTTCTCCGATGCCAGTACGACGTCGCATGCCAGGGCCAGGGACGCGCCGACACCTGCGGCCGCTCCCTGCACCACGGCCACTACCGGTTGTGGCAGGTTCACGATCGCACGGATACTGCGGTTGGCCGCATCGAGCACATCGGCCGGTGTTCCAGCAGCATCGGGGTTGGCGTGGTCCGCGGCGCTGATTCCGGCCCCGGAGGAGAAACCGCGCCCGGATCCACCGACGCGGACCACCCGCACACCGGGGTCGGCCGCAGCGCGTTCCAGCGTCGCGGCGAACGTGTTCAGCATGGGTGCGGTCAGCGAGTTCAGGCTGTCCGGACGATTGAACGTCACACCCAGCACACCCTTGTCGAGCGTGACGAGGAGATCGTCGATTCCTGTGTAGCCAACCGGGTGGCCGCCCGTGTGCGCATCGGCATCCGAGTCGATGGTGCTCATGTCTGTCCCCTGATCTGGGGGTCATCCAAGAGTCGATGCCCCGTGGCCGGTTCGACTTGGTTATACAAGTAAGCTATGTGGCCGGTCAACCGAGCGATCCGACGAAGGGCGACTAGACATGGCTGGACCACTGCAGGGGCTGCGGGTCGTGGAACTGGCCGGCATCGGCCCCGGACCGCATGCCGGGATGATTCTCGGTGACCTCGGCGCCGACGTCGTCCGCGTCGAACGCCCGGGCAGGGGGCCTGGGCCGGCCACCAAACCAGGCGGGGATCATCTGCTGCGCAACAGGCGCTCGGTTGCGGCCGATCTGAAGAGCGAAGAGGGCCGTGACCTCGTGTTGCGGTTGATCAGCAAAGCGGATGTGTTGATCGAGGGTTTTCGCCCCGGGGTCACCGAGCGGCTCGGCCTGGGCCCGCAGGACTGCGCCCAGCTCAACGAACGGCTGATCTATGCCCGGATGACAGGGTGGGGCCAGGACGGCCCGCGCGCCCAGCAGGCCGGCCATGACATCAATTACATCTCTCTGAACGGCGTACTGCACGCGATCGGGCGGGCTGGTGAGCGGCCGGTGCCTCCACTGAACCTGGTCGGCGACTTCGGCGGGGGGTCGATGTTCCTGCTTGTCGGCGTGCTCTCGGCGCTGTGGGAGCGGGAGCGCTCCGGCAAGGGGCAGGTCGTCGATGCCGCGATGGTGGACGGCTCAAGCGTGCTGTCGATGATGATGTGGGCCTTCCGCGGGATGGGCATGTGGACAGATGACCGCGGCGTCAACCTGCTGGACACGGGCGCGCCGTACTACGACACCTATACGTGCGCCGACGGTCGACACGTCGCGGTGGGTGCCATCGAGCCGCAGTTCTACGCTCAACTGCTCGCTGGTGTCGGCCTCGACCCGGCCGACCTGCCCGACCAGAACGACATGAGCCGCTGGCCCGAACTGCGGACGCGCCTCACCGAGGCGTTCGCGGCCCACGACCGTGATCACTGGGCCGGCGTTTTCGGTGGCACCGACGCGTGTGTCACGCCGGTGCTGTCCTTCGCCGAGGTGGAATCCGAATCGCACAACACCGAGCGCGACACCTTCTACCGCGAGAACGGCCACGTGTATCCGGCGCCCGCTCCGCGTTTCTCGCGCAGTGCTCCGTCAGCCCCGAAGCCGCCGGGGGTGCCCGGTGCTGACACCGAAGCTGTTTTGCAGGAATGGGTTTAAAGAACAACGAAAGAAAGGGACAGTTCAGTGGAGATCAAAGACGCTGTAGCGGTCGTCACCGGCGGTGCTTCCGGGCTCGGTCTCGCGACGACGAAGCGACTGCTCGACCAGGGAGCGTCGGTCGTCGTCATTGACCTCAAGGGTGCCGACGTAGTCAAGGAGTTGGGTTCGCGCGCCCGGTTCGTCGAGGCCAATGTGACCGACCCCGAGCAGGTCTCGGCGGCGATGGATACCGCTGAGGAGATGGGTCCGTTGCGCATCAACATCAACTGCGCCGGCATCGGCAACGCCATCAAGACGCTGGGAAAGAATGGACCGTTCCCGCTGGAGTATTTCAACGCCGTCGTGCAGGTCAACCTGATCGGCACGTTCAACGTGCTGCGACTGGCGGCCGAGCGCATCGCCAAGACCGAGCCCCTCGGCGAGGAACGCGGCGTCATCGTCAACACCGCTTCGGTGGCCGCTTTCGACGGTCAGGTCGGGCAGGCCGCCTACTCAGCGTCCAAAGGCGGGGTGGTCGGCATGACGTTGCCGATAGCCCGAGACCTCGCCCGCGAGCTGATCCGCGTCGTCACGATCGCGCCGGGACTGTTCAAGACGCCACTGCTCGGCGGGCTTCCAGAGGAGGCTCAGGCTTCGCTGGGCAAGCAGGTGCCCCACCCGGCACGGTTGGGTGACCCCGACGAATACGGTGCGCTTGCGGTGCACATCGTGGAGAACCCGATGCTCAACGGTGAAGTGATCCGCCTCGATGGCGCGATCCGCATGGCGCCGCGGTAGACGTGACATTGAAGACGAAATTCACCGAGGCCTTCGGCGTCGAGCATCCAATCGCTCAGGGCGGTATGCAATGGGTCGGCCGTGCAGAACTGGTCGCCGCCGTGGCGAATGCGGGTGCGCTGGGGTTCCTTACTGCGCTCACTCAGCCCACGCCTGCGGATCTGGCCAACGAGATCGCCAAGACCCGCGATCTGACCGACAAGCCGTTCGGTGTGAACCTGACGATCCTGCCGGCGATCAACCCGCCGCCCTATGACGAGTACCGGCGGGTCATCGTCGACGCAGGCATCAAGATCGTCGAGACCGCGGGTTCCAATCCGGCCCCGCATCTGCCGATGTTTCACGACAACGGCATCAAGGTGCTGCACAAGTGCACTTCGGTCCGGCACGGGGTCAAGGCCCAGTCGCTGGGTGTGGATGGCATCAGCATCGACGGCTTCGAATGCGCGGGTCACCCTGGTGAGGACGACATCCCGGGTTTGGTGCTGATTCCGGCCGCAGCCGACAAGATCGAGATCCCGATGATCGCCTCGGGCGGATTCGCCGACGCCCGCGGTCTGGTCGCCGCGCTGGCACTGGGTGCCGACGGCATCAATATGGGTTCGCGCTTCATGTGCACCGTCGAGTCCTGCATCCATGACAACGTCAAGGACGCCATCGTCGCCGGTGACGAGCGGGGCACCGAGATGATCTTCCGCACCCTGCACAACACCGCAAGGGTGGCCTCGAACTCCGTCTCGCGCGAGGTGGTGGAGATCCTCGACGGCGGCGGTCAGTTCGAGGACATCAAAGACCTGGTGGCCGGTGTGCGAGGGCGCCGGGTCTTCGACGAGGGCGACGTCGACGCCGGAATCTGGACTGTGGGCACGGCGATGGGTCTGATCAATGACATCCCGACGGTCGGGGATTTGGTCTCACGCATTGTCGCTGAAAGCGAAGCCCTGATCAGCGAGCGATTGGCCGAGATGGTGACGCCGGCAACCGAGACGGTGGGCGGCTAGACCGGTCGTGCGGAACGCGCACCAACGGGCGCGCGCACTTTCACACCGCGGTAGGGAGGACGCGATCGTCGTCGAGTTGCTCCGAGGTGATCCCTTCGACCAGGACGTCGCCGTGGTAGAGAGCATCGAAATCAACCTTGATGACATCCGCGCTGGTGTCGTCGATCCACATATACTGGACAGTAACTACCGCGATTAAGGAATCTTTGAGTCGCGTTTCGCAAAATGGTGGCAATTCCTACCGCTCGGTAAGGTCGCCGGCCGCCGGCGAATAGCCAGAGATCCGGTGGTGCCGTGAAGTGCAGGCCCTCGACCACGGCGCAGCATGGCTCCCCTAAGTTATCGGTGATAAGTTAGCCGCGTTATCTCTGGACTCTTCACCCGAACGGACGCCAGATGTTGCAGCGCATCGCTCTGTTGGCCATCGCGGCGCCCCGTCGCATCCTGCTCGCCGCGATGCTCCTGATGGCGGGCTGCGGGGTCTTCGGTGTACCCGTGACCCAACACCTGTCCGCCGGCGGGCTCCAGGACCCCACTTCCGAGTCGGCCAGCGCGACCGCGCTGTTGGTCGACAAATTCGGGCAGGGCGACATGGAGTTGCTGATCAGCGTGACCGCCGAGGGGGCCGACGGCGTCGAAGGGACCGCGGCGCGCGCGGTCGGCACCGACATCGCCGCCGAGTTGGCCCAATCCCCTCATGTCGCCGGCGTGACCTCGGCGTGGACGGCGCCGCCCGCCGCGGCCCCGGCGCTGATCAGCAAGGACGGTAAGACCGGCCTGATCGTCGCGGGTATCACCGGCGGGGAGAGTGGCGCCCAGAAGCACGCCAAGGAGCTCACCGACGAATTGGTGCATGACCGCGACGGCGTGACCGTGCGGGCCGGCGGTGTCGCGATGACCTATGTCGAAATCACCGCCCAGAGCGAAAAAGACCTGCTCATGATGGAATCCATCGCGGTTCCGTTGAGCTTCGTCGTGCTCGTCTGGGTCTTTGGCGGACTGCTCGCCGCCGCGTTGCCGCTCGCCGTCGGCGCGTTTGCGATCCTGGGTTCGATGGCGGTGCTGCGCGCCGTCACGATGATCACCGACGTCTCGATCTTCGCGTTGAACCTGACTATCGCGCTGGGCCTTGCCCTGGCGATCGACTACACGCTGCTGATCATCAGCCGATACCGCGACGAACTGGCCGACCGCGCCGACTCTGCCGGGCCCGTTGATGCCGCGCAGCGCCACCGCGCGCTGGTGCACACCATGATGACCGCCGGCCGCACGGTGCTGTTCTCTGCCATGACGGTTGCGCTGTCGATGATCGCGATGGTGCTGTTCCCGATGTACTTCCTACAGTCCTTCGCCTACGCGGGCATGGCCGTCGTCGCGTTCGCCGCGTTCGCCGCGATCGTGGTGGCGCCGGCCGCGATCGTGCTGGCGGGCAACCGGCTCGACTCGTTGGACGTACGTAGACTGCTCCGCCGGATCTTGGGCAGGCCCGAGCCCGAGCGCAAGCCGGTCGAGCAGATGTTCTGGTATCGGTCGACCAAGTACGTGATGCGCCGCTCGATTCCGATCGGGTTCGCGGTCGTTGCGCTGCTACTGCTCGTGGGCGCACCGTTCCTGAGCGCCACATGGGGCTTTCCCGACGACCGCGTGCTGCCGTCCTCGGCGTCGGCCCGTCAGGTCGGCGACGAGTTGCGTAACGACTTCGAGGTCGACTCGTCGACCAACGTGACAGTCGTGCTACCGAGCGTCGAAGGGGTTACTCCCGATGCGCTCAGTGCCTACGCGGCCGAGCTTTCCCGCGTCCACGACGTGTCGTCGGTGTCCGCGCCGGGCGGCACATTCGTCGACGGAAAAGTGGTCGGCCCGCCTTCTGCGGCGGCTGGTTTCGCCGAGGGCAGTGCATTCCTCACCGTGGCCAGCTCGGCGCCGCTGTTCACCGACGCCTCCGAAGATCAGCTCGACCGGCTGCATGCCGTCGCCACGCCCGCCGGTCAACATGTGCAGCTGACCGGTCTGGCCCAGGTCAACCGGGACAGCGCGAGCGCGATCACATCCCGGCTGCCCATGGTGCTCGCCGTCATCGCGACTATCTCCTTCATCTTGTTGTTCCTGCTGACCGGAAGTGTGGTGCTACCGCTGAAAGCGTTGGTGCTCAACGTATTGTCGCTGACCGCGGCATTCGGGGCACTGGTGTGGATCTTCCAGGAAGGCCACCTGGGTGCGCTGGGTACAACACCGACGGGGACCCTGGTGGCCAATATTCCGGTGCTGCTGTTCTGCGTCGCCTTCGGACTGTCGATGGACTACGAGGTATTCCTCGTTTCGCGCATCCGCGAGTACTGGCTGAAATCGGGCCAGACCGCCGCCGACAACGACGAGAGCGTCGCCCTAGGTCTGGCCAGAACCGGGCGTGTGGTGACGGCCGCGGCCTTGTTGATGTCGATCTCGTTCGCGGCGTTGATCGCGGCCAAGGTGGCGTTCATGCGAATGTTCGGCGTCGGCCTGACCCTCGCGATCCTCGCCGACGCCACTCTGGTCCGGATGCTGCTGGTGCCTGCTTTCATGCACATGCTGGGTCGGTGGAACTGGTGGTCTCCCAAACCGCTGGCGAAACTGCATGAACGGATCGGGCTCAGCGAAACCGTCGAAGACAACCTGCCGGGCGAACCCGTGGCCGGCGGACGTGCCGGATTGGGGAAATAGAATGGCGGGCATGACCGCTCGGCGGCGCCGCGCCCCGCGGGGTTCGGGAGATAAACTGCGAGACGAGATCCTCGACGCGGCAACCGAATTGCTGTTGGAATACGGTGACGCGAAAGCAGTTTCGATCCGATCCGTCGCGCAGCACGTCGGCGTGACGCCGCCGTCGATCTATCTGCATTTTTCCGATAAGGATGCGCTGCTCGATGCGGTATGCGTGCGGTACTTCGAGAAGCTCGATGAGGAGATGCAGCAGGTCGCCGGCCACGCGGGTGAATACGGGTCGTCAGCCATCGACGTGTTGCGGGCGCAAGGTTTGGCCTATGTGCGGTTCGCGTTGAAAACGCCCGAGCTGTATCGCATCGCGACGATGGAACGGGGCCATCCAGGAAGCGATGTCGACATCACATTGAACAGCTCGGCGTTCGTGCACATGCGCGCGACGATAGAGGTGTTGATCGACGAGGGGATCTATCCGCGAAAGGACCCGACCGCCCTGGCGCTCGAGCTGTGGACCGCAGCTCACGGAGTCGCGGCGCTGCTCATCTCACGGCCCTACCTGCCCTGGGGGGATGTGGAGAAATTCGCCGATCGAGTGTTGCGTTCGCTCTGTTGCGGACACATCGTGTCAGGGGCCATCCGGCCCACCGATACACCGTCTGAGACGGTGACGTGGCTCAAGGAGGTCGCCGATGAGCGACACCGTCGATAACCCGTTCTTCGCGCGACTGTGGATTGCGATGTCGTCGCGAGAGCCCGAATCCCTGCGTCGGCTTCGCCGGGCGAACCTGGCCGGGCTGTCGGGCCGGGTCCTGGAGATCGGCGCCGGTACCGGCACCAACTTCGGCTTCTACCCCGACACGGTCACCGAAGTGGTAGCGCTCGAGCCCGAGCGCAGGCTCGCGACGCTGGCCGGAGCGGCGGCCTCCAGTGCGCCGGCGCCGGTCACGGTGGACACCGGTACGGTCGAGAAGTTCACCGACGGCGGCGATTTCGACGCGGTCGTCTGCTCGCTGGTGCTGTGTTCGGTAGCCGATCCCGAACAGGTTGTGGGTCAACTGTATTCGCTGCTTCGCCCGGGCGGTGAGCTGCGATACCTCGAACACGTCGCCGGTATCGGGCCGCGCGCCCGACTGCAGAAGTTCGCCGACGCCACGCTCTGGCCCAGGATGGCGGGAAACTGCCACACTCACCGCCATACCGAGGAAACGATCCTCGCCGCTGGGTTCCGCGTCGCCCGCGCCCGCCGCGAATGGACCCTTCCCGCGTGGGTTCCGATGCCGGTCGCCGAGTTCGCGCTCGGTGTCGCGGTGAAGCCGGCGTGACCGAGGCGTATTTCAACTCAGCAGCGCGGGAAGACGCTGCAACAGCCCAGGCAGCGCGGTAGCCGCCGACTCGCGCAGCGTCACCGTCGCGCTGTTCGACAGCGGGGTGGACTCGGGATTGACCTCGATCACCGGCGTACCTCTGGCTACCGCCAATTCGGGTAGCCCTGCCGCGGGATACACAACCGACGACGTGCCGACCACCACGACCAGGTCGGCCTCGATCACCGCGTCGACCGACTGCTGCCATGCGTCATCGGGTAGCGCTTCGCCGAACCACACCACATCGGGCCGGATCAGGCCGGTGCACTCGCAGCGGGGCGGTTCGATCGATGGGGTCGGCTCGGGCATCGCCGGGACCTCGCCACGGTAGGCCGATTTGCACTGGTCGCAGCGGAAGGCGAACAGGCTGCCGTGGACGTGGTGCACGTGGTTGCTGCCGGCACGTTCGTGCAGGTTGTCCACGTTCTGGGTCACCACGTGAACCTCGGCGAAGTCCTCCCAGGCTGCGATGGCGCGATGGCCGTTGTTGGGCGCGACGGCGCGCATCATGTGGTGGCGCCATAGGTACCAGGCCCACACCCGGTCGGGGTGGTCCTGCCAGCCCTGTGCGCTCGATATTTCATAGGGGTCGACCTTGGCCCACAGACCCGTCTCGACGTCCCGGAACGTCGGGACGCCGCTCTCGGCCGAGATCCCCGCCCCGCTGAATACCGTCACCTGCACTCCACCAAACTAGCCGGAGTGGGTGATACTGGTGGCGTGGCCGAACTGGGGGATTGGGTGCGCCTGGATCCACAGGATGCCGGGCCGTTGTTCGACCAGCTCAGAATGCAGATCATCGGTGCCATAAAGTCTGGGGAGCTGGCCCCGGGCGCCCGACTGCCCACGGTCCGCGAGCTGGCGGGACAGATCAACCTCGCAGTCAACACGGTCGCGCGTGCTTACCGAGAGTTGGAAGCAGCAGGCGTTCTGGAAACCAGGGGCCGCTTCGGAACATTCGTCGCGCGCTCCGATCCCGCCGATGCGGCATTGGCGACTGCCGCCAATGCGTTCGTGACCAAGGCGCGCGCACTCGGCGTCGACAAAGGCGAGGCTCTGCGTTACGTGGAGGCGGCCTTCGGCTGATCAGCCGAACTCGAGCAGTGTGACCACCGGCCGCACCGGGTCCAGCAGCGGAATGCGCTGAACCGTCCAGAGCAGCGCATTGAGCACGGTTCCGCGCCCGCGTCCGCTCGGCACGTCGTGGACCGCCCGCACACCGGGAATCGTGTTGACCAGGTTGGCGGCCTCGGCCACCGACAGGGTGAAGGGCATCGGCGGCACCCGGTAGCGCAGCGATGTCCGCACGCCGCGCCGGGTCAGGGCCGCCAGACCTGACGGTGGCAGATCGAACATCATCTGGCCGCCGGGAAACCGCGCGGCGCATTCGGTGATCAGTGCCAGGGCTTCGTCGGGTTGCAGATACATCAGCAGACCTTCGGCGGTGATGAACACGCCGTGATCGGTATCGACCTGGTCCATCCAGCTGAAGTCCAGCGCCGATTGCGCGCACATCTGGACCCGTGCGGAGGCGGGCAGGAGCTTGCGGCGCAGCGCGATCATGGCGGGCAGGTCGACGGTCAGCCAGCGGAATCGTTGCCTGCCACCGGTCCCGGGGGCGTCACTGGGGCCACCGGCGTCGAGCCGAAAAAAACTCGTCTGCAGACCCTCGGCGAGCGCGACGACGGTGGCTTCGGGATGGTCCAGCAGGTAACGACGGGTGTGTTTGTCGAAGACCAACGCGCGCAGGGCCATGTCCTGGCGCCGGGTGAACCCGAACTTGGCGAAGTCGTAGTCGATGGATTCGACGAGTTGGATCGCCATCGGGTCCTCAAGAATGGAGTCGGGCCGCGTGGCCTCTGCCGCACGGACCGCCAGCGTCATCAGCGCGGTCTCGGACACCCCGGTCAGGTCGGCGGTGTGCTTTGCGTTCATCTGGTTCCCATCTGGATCCATGTCGCCCTGCGCCGGCCGCGCAAGACTTCATCGGGCGCTATCTCACATGACCAATCATCGCAGTCTGGATGTGGTCGTAGGCTCGTGGGATGACGCGCGATGTGTTCGACGACAAGCTGCTGGCAGTGATCGCCGGAAACTCGCTGGGCGTGCTAGCCACGCTCAAGCGGGACGGCAGACCGCAACTGTCCAATGTGACCTACCACTTCGATCCTCGCGCGCTGACGGTTTCCGTGTCGATCACCGAGACCAGGGCCAAGACCCGTAATCTGCGCCGCGATCCACGCGCCGCTCTGCACGTCAGCTCCGACGATGGTTGGGCCTACGCGGTCGCCGAAGCCGAAGCCGTCCTGACCCCACCGGCCGCGGCCCCCGGCGACGCCACGGTGGAGGGGTTGGTCGCCCTGTACCGCGAGATCTCGGGTGAGCACCCGGATTGGGACGACTACCGCAGGGCGATGGTCGACGACCGGCGGGTCTTGATGACAATGCCCATCTCTCACGTCTACGGCATGCCGCCGGGGCGACGGTGAGCGGCTAGGCTGCAGTCATGGCATCCAAGGGGTCAGCGGAGTCTCCAGAGTCTTCCCGGGATGACACGAAGTCTTCCGGGGATGACACGAAGCGCCAGTTCCGGGAGGCGCTCGAGCGCAAGAACGCCA
Source organism: Mycobacterium sp. (assembly GCF_049608025.1). Classification (GTDB taxonomy): domain Bacteria; phylum Actinomycetota; class Actinomycetes; order Mycobacteriales; family Mycobacteriaceae; genus Mycobacterium. The sequence continues at coordinate 37,220 of NZ_JBMYXC010000017.1, forward strand.
AGTCGGTTGCCGGTTCGGCGCACAAGGACGGCGGGGCCAGACAGCCACGTAGCCACGGCCCCGTCGAGAACCGTCGTGAATTCCGTCGCAAGAGCGGTTAGTTAGCCCATCCCCGGCTCGTATCCATGGGTCGCGGAAGGCCGTGCGCCAGGTCCGCTGCGGTAGTCCGCATTGCTTCTATGCGGGCCACATCATGGCGATCAGGACCACAGCGAGATAGGCGAGGAAGAGCCGGAACTGAGCGGCCTCAGGCATGCGGTGCGAAATTCGGACACCCAGCGGTGAACCCAGAAGTGCGCCCGCGGTCATCCCGGCGAACGCCGGCAGGTACAGGTATCCGATCGCCGCGTCGGGAAGTCCGGTGGCACTGAGTCCCCCGAGCAGGTAGCCGGCACCTGCGCCGATCCCGATCACCGCGGACAGCCCGGCCGCGATGGCGGAGGCGCTTTGTATCCGATACCCCGCTGCTTGCAGATAGGGCACCGTGATGATGGCGGCGCCGGCGCCGAGCAGTGCACCGGTCAAGCCGGTGGTTACCCCAGAGGTCAGCCGGCTGGCGCGGGACGGCATGACGGGAGCGGGCGCGGGTTCGTTGCTGGACCTGGCAACCTGCGATGTCCGGTAGTGGTGGTGCAACGCGCGCGTGAGCATGTAAGCGACAAAGCATATGAAGAAGATCCGAAGGATCCCGCCCGGCAGCAGGCCGCCCGCGAACGCGCCGATCGCCGTTCCGAGCACCACCGGCGGGAGTAGGTGCCAGAACAGTGGCCAGTCCAGGTCCCCGTGGCGACTCCGCAAGAAGGTCGTATACAGGGCCGTGAAGAACATCACCGAAAGGGATGTTCCGATGGCGAGGTGCATCACGTGTTCGGGTGAAACGCCCTGGAATGGCAGAGCCACCGCAAGCGCGGGCACGATGGTCAAGCCACCTCCGAGCCCGAACAGGCCGGAAACCAGTCCGGCAACAATGCCGGCGAGCAGGTAGACCAGGTAGATGCCGGCACCGGTCATCGGCGGTCACGCGGCGGCTGAGACAAAAAGTGTCGCTTGAGCACCGGACAATCGTCCCCCGGCGTTCGGCCCCGGTGTTCCACAACGGCTCGATTCGGGCCATCGGCCGACTACGGAGCGCGGGTTGTAGCCCCGGATAAGATTCGGCTATGACTGCCAAGCTGTGCCTGGCGCAGGAACCTGCGGGAGACGCGCTGCTCGATTCCAACCCGTTCGCCCTGCTGACCGGGATGCTGCTGGATCAGCAGATCCCCATGGAAGTGGCATTCGCCGGCCCGAGGAAGATCGACGACCGCATCGGCGGATTCGATGCGCGGGTGATCGCGGACTACAACCCCTCGGATTTCGCCGCCCTGTGCTCGCAAACGCCTGCAATACACCGGTTTCCGGGTTCTATGGCCAAGCGGGTTCAGGCGCTGGCTCAGGTGATCGTCGACGAGTACGGCGGCGAGGCCGCGGCGCTGTGGACGGCGGGAGAGCCCGACGGGGCCGAGGTGCTCCGACGGCTGAAGGCGTTGCCGGGCTTTGGCGAACAGAAGGCGAAGATTTTTGTCGCACTGCTGGGCAAGCAATACGGGGTGAGGCCGAAGGGCTGGCGGGCGGCCGCAGGCGACTATGGCAAAGCGGGCACCCACATGTCGGTAGCGGACGTCAATGACGCGGGATCGCTGCAGAAGGTGCGCACCTACAAGAAGGAAGCCAAGGCCGCGGCTAAGCAGGAAGCCAAGGCGGCTGAGGCCGGAGAAATCAGGCGCGGCTGAAGCTCAAGCCCAGGGCACCGGGTCTGCTGTGTCCGGTTGATGGCGGGGCGCCCAGATCACGATCCGTGTGCATGCTCAACGCAGCGGGCTGCATCCAGGGCAGCGAGGTCCCCGAGAATCCGTGCCACCGCCCGGCCGCTGGCGGTGGCTGTGTCGAGGCCATTCTGCAGGCAGCGCAGCGTGATTCCGCGGGTGGTGAGGTCGGCGACGGTCTGAGTGACCTCGGATGCCGATCGGCCGAGCTTTTCGAGTGCCACGACCATGACGATGTCGCCCGAGCGGGCATAGCTGAGCAAGGCCAGCAACCCCGCGCGCATCTTGTCCGCCGACCCTGCCGTCCTGTCGGTGAAGATCCTTCGCCGGTCCACACCGGCTCCGGCGAGTTCGGCGAGTTGCTCGTCGAGGTCCTGCTCGATGTTCCCGACCGTGGCGTAGCCCAATGTGACCGTCACGCATTCAAGGTCTCACGGTGTGAGCTCGGCGGCACAGAGACTCGCCGCCGAATCGTGGCGCGGGTACCCACGCGGCAGCTGCCGGCCCTCGTTGGGCGTCGTGGATGCTGTGTCATTGTGAACAGATGAAGACTCATCTCAACTGCCCCTGCGGAGAAGCCATCACCGGCAAGGACGAAGACGATCTGGTGGACAAGACCCAGGCTCACCTGTCAGACGTGCATCCTGGCCTCGACTATGACCGCGATGCGATCCTCTTCATGGCCTACTGAGCTTCCGGCACGATGATCTGCCCAGCGCGGATCTCTGGTAGGTGGCGAATCTCCGGTAGCTGATCGAAGGTTGTTGCCACCACGGATGCACGTTCGGCGAGATCCCCCTGCATCAGGGGACGACCGTGGAGCCGATCGTCGGCATGAACTGGCACTGCTTCTCCGTGGTGGTGACCTGACCGAAGATCGTCGACATGATGCTGCCCGATCCGGTGTCGACGATCGCTGTCAGCGTTGTCGGTCCGGCGGGGTTGATATCGGCCTGCGGTGTGAGCGTCGCGCTGCCCGACTCGCCAGTCGTCAGGTTGACCCAGGTTACGTTGAGCGGCAACTCCTGCTCGGCGGCCGGACCTGGAGTGCCGATCGCGGTGAAGACGTAGGCGGTCTGACCGGGTCCGGGGCCGGGTGTCGGGATCTTGGCGGGACCGGCCACCGAGATTGTGGTCGCCAGCACGTTCCCGCCGTCGGCCAGGCACCCGTTGCTGATGGACGGGTACAGGAAGTCCTGAGTGACCGGGGCGTCGGGGCCGAAGTCAGGCGCGCCGCCGGGCGCCACATCACCGGCCGTCGGCGCGGAGTCGGCAACCGGTGCGGATGCCGCCTCTGGAGCAGGTGCTGGTGCCGCGGCGGGGATGGCGTCGGGAACCGGTGCGTCAACCGCTGCGGGTGCCGCCTCGGGGATGGCGTCGGGAACCGGTGCGTCAACCGCTGCGGGTGCCGCCTCAGGTGCAGGTGCAGGTGCAGGTGCAGGTGCGGGTGCCGCGGCGGGGATGGCGGCGTCGGCGATCTCAGGTGCTGCCTGCGGCAGCGCCTCTGGCGCCGGGCCCACCGCGTGCGCAGGATTCACACCTGCCCGCAGGTGAGCGTCTGTGCCGGGCGTCGCCCCGGCGGCCGGAACGTGGGCGACCGGGGCTGCGACGAACTCGTTGACCGCGGCCGCGACCTCGCGGGAGGGCTGCGGCGCGAGCGCGTCGCCGGCGAACACTGCGGCAGCGGCCATCAGCATCGAAGCGGCATTGCTTGGGTCAAGCGCAGCCTGCTGGATGACGGGTCCGATGCTCTCCATCGCCAGCAGACCCGGTGCCTGCAGCATGTCGATCGGCAGTGGCGCCGGCACGGGATCGGCGTGAGCGCCGCCGGCCCCGCCGACCATCAGTAACGCGGTCGAGGAGCCCACCGCTATGGCGGTGGTGAGCTTCGTCCTGGTCATTGACATTTTTCCCCAATGGTTCGGTGGGCCGGTTAGCTGGATCAGACGGGCGTCAGGGCAATGCCGACAGCGGCGTGAATGTCGTTTCGGTCGGCACGGCCGGCGCCGCAGGAGCGATCGCCGCAGGCGGGTTGGGTGCGGCGGCGGTTGCCGCGACCGGCAGCAGGCTGGCCAGCGATGTGCCGCCCGGCAGCAACGAAGCGAGACTGGCGGGGACGCCCAATTGTTCAGTGAGGCCTGCCGGCAGCAGCGACGGGAGCGGCGTCGACGCGGGGATCGCTTCTGTGGCAGGAACCGTGGTCGTATTTCCCGGCATTGCCAGAGCCGGATCCGGCAGGGCCAGAGCGGGGTCCGCCAGGGCCAGAGCCGGGTCCGCCAGACCCAGAGCTGTCTCCGGCAGCGCCAGAGCCGTCTCCGGCAGCGCCGTCACCGCGCCGGTTACCGCGCTGGGCAGTGAGGATATCTCCTGGGGGACACTGACTGCCGCGGTCGTGGCCGGTGGGATGGCCGGGGCCGCCGCGGTGGTCGGCGTAGTCGCGCCCAGGACGTTGGCGAACGTCTGCATGAACTGGGCTGCGGCCGCGGGATTGGCCGCGAGTTGCTGAAGGAACGGCAGGCCGGGGACCTCGGGTGCGATCGCAGGCGCGGGTACGGGTGCGGGTGCAGGTGCGGGCTGTGCCGCCGCGACTGCGCTGAAGGCCAGTGCAGTCGAGGCTGCTCCCGCCGCTGCGATCATTGTGGTTGCCAACAGTTTTCCGTTGCGGTGCATGAACTTCTCCCAGATTCCTTGACTGCCGCGAACGGCGCTGATGTACGTCTGCACCCGAAGCTAGCCTGTGGCTAGAGGTACTCAAGTGACACGTGTGGCATTTATTCAACCGTTACGGACGCGAGTGCCGATCGTGACGGCTCGATAGAGTCGGGCCTATCGACGCCATCACCCCTGCCTCAGCCGGCTCCGGCCCGCGGCGGACCGCCCGACTGTCGGCTGCGGCGCCCGCGCTGCTGATCCTGAGCATCGGCATCCGCTTGGCGTGGACCTACCTGTCGCCCAACGGCGCGAACTTCGTTGACCTGCATGTCTATCTCGGCGGGGCCGCCGCGTTGGATCACCCTGGCGCCCTTTACGACTACGTTTACGCCGATCAGACGCCAGACTTCCCGCTGCCCTTCACATATCCGCCTTTCGCGGCCGTGCTGTTCTACCCGTTGCAACTCCTGCCATTCGGGCCAGTCGCGTTCGCCTGGGAGCTCGGGATCGTCGCAGCGCTCTACGGTGTGGTGCGCATCAGCCAGCGGCTACTGCGGGACCGGGATCCGTCGGCAGCCGGCTCGCGGCGCGTCGCGATGCTGTGGACCGCTGTCGGTATCTGGATCGAACCGTTGCGCAGCACCTTCGACTACGGCCAGGTCAACGTGTTCCTGGTGCTAGCCGTTCTCTACGCGGTGTACAGCACGCGCTGGTGGTTGTCGGGGCTGCTGGTTGGCTTGGCTGCCGGCGTGAAGCTGACGCCCGCGGTGTCCGGGTTGTATTTCCTGGGCGCGCGGCGTTGGGGCGTGTTGGTGTTCGCTGCGGTGGTGTTCTTCCTGACGATCGGCGTGTCGGTTCTCGTCGTCGGTGACCAAACCCGCTTCTACTTCACTCAACTACTCGGCGACGCGAGCCGGGTCGGCCCGATCGGGACATCGTTCAATCAATCGTGGCGCGGCGGCATCTCGCGAATTCTGGGACACGATGCCGGATACGGTCCCATGGTGCTGACCGGAATCGCCGTGACAGCCGTACTGGCGCTGATGGCGTGGCGTGCGGTCGGCGGCGCCGAGGACCGGCTCGCTGCCATCGTGATCGTGCAGCTTTTCGGCCTGCTGTTGTCTCCCATCTCATGGACTCATCACTGGGTGTGGCTGATACCGCTGATGATGTGGCTGCTTCACGGTCCGCAAAGCGGTCGGCTGGGTGCGCGTGTCCTCGGGTGGGGCTGGCTGGTGTTGGCCGCTGTCGGCGTGCCCTGGTTGCTCAGCTTTGCCCAGCCGAGCATCTGGGCGATCTCACGGCCGTGGTACCTGGCCTGGGCGGGCCTGGTCTACGTCGTCGCCACGCTGGTGACGTTGGCATGGATCGCCACTACTGCTCGACGATCCGGTTGATCTCGGCCGCCATCTCGACGTCTTTGTCGGTAATTCCGCCTTCGGAGTGGGTCACCAGTGCGAAAGTTACTGTTCGCCAACGGATATCGATGTCCGGATGGTGATCTGCGACCTCGGCGTGGGCGGCCACGCGCTGTACCGCAGCGATGCCGCCCAGGAATGTGGGGAACTTGACAGATCGGCGCAGGGCGCCGTCGACATGTTCCCAGCCATCGAGTTCAGGCAGCGCGGCTTCTAGTTGATCGTCGGATAACACAGCCATGTGTCCGAAGGTATACCGTTCGCGACAGTGTCCAAACAG
>NZ_JBMYXC010000017.1:43469-75823 GCF_049608025.1 Mycobacterium sp.
AACAGTTGCCGTCCAAACAGTTGCCGTCCAAACAGTTGCCGTCCAAACAGTTGCCGTCCAAACAGTTGCCGCCAAACCAGCTGCCGAATCTGGTCGTGGTCGCCGGCGCGTTGATCCAGGACGCGGCGCTGCTGGTCGCCCAGCGTGCCCGGCCTCCCGAGTTGGCCGGCTTGTGGGAGCTGCCAGGCGGGAAGGTGGCGCCCGGCGAGACCGACAGTGCCGCGCTGACGCGCGAACTGCGCGAGGAGTTGGGGATCGGCGTGGCTGTGGGAGCCCGGGTCGGCGCTGATGTGGCGTTGACCCCAACGTCAACGCTGCGCGCCTACCTCGTCACACAGACCGACGGTGTGCTGCAGCCCAATGACCACCGCGCGCTGCGGTGGGTGGGCATCGACGAACTCGACAATCTGCCCTGGGTGCCGGCCGACGCCGCGTGGCTGCCGCAGCTCGCGACCCTGCTTCGCTGACCTGGAGGTCAGGGCGCGTGGGCTGGGGCGTCGCCGCTGCCTAAGTGCTCACCGTCGAGGGGATCGACCGGCTCGGTGATGGTCAGCTCGCCGGTGGTCGGGTGCAACACGCAGGATTCGGGTTGGACCGAACGCACCTCGACCAGCCCCGCCAGCGTGGCCGTGACATCGTGGCGCTGCGGGGGTATCCCATCGGGTGCTGAGACGTGCATCAGGCGTGAAGAAGTCGCCAGGTCATAGCGGAACGCCCGAACCATCGACACACAGGCCGCGACCATCACCAGCGAGAACGGTACCGCCGTCGCGATCGACGCGGTCTGCAGTGCAGTCAGCGAGCCCGACCCGCCGACTACCAGCAGCACCGCGGCGGCAACGCCCTCCATGACTGCCCAGTAGACCCGGCTCGCCTTGGGGGGGTCCAACTCTCCTCCGGAGGAGAGGATGTCGATCACCAGTGACCCGGAGTCCGAGGAGGTGACGAAGAAGAACACGATCACCGCGATCGCGAGCACGCTGGTGATCGTCGCGATGGGTAACCCGCCGAGGAGCTCGAACAATGAGGTATTGGTATCGACAGCACCGTCGACCAGCATGTCGCCGTTGTCCCGCTGTCGCAGGATTGCCGAATCGCCGAAAATGGTGAACCACAGCGCGCCGATGACGCTCGGGACCAGCAATACTGCCGCGACGAACTCGCGGATAGTGCGGCCCCGTGAGATCCGCGCGATGAACATGCCGACGAACGGTGCCCAGCTGATCCACCAACCCCAGTAGAAGATGGTCCAGCTGCCGAGCCAATCGCCGTCGGTGAACGGCGCTGTGCGCAGCATCAACTGCGGCAGCGCTTGAATGTAGCCGCCGAGGTTCTGCACGAAAGCCTGCAGCAGGAACAGCGTCGGACCCAGCAACATCACGAATAGTGCCAACAGGGCAGCCAGAGTCATATTGATGTTCGACAGCCACTTCAGACCCTTGCTGACACCGCTGACGACCGAGATCGTCGCCACCAGTGTGATCGCCGCGATCATCCCGATCGTCCACCAGTTGTTGATCTCGATCCAGCCCAGGTATTCCAAGCCCGCAGCGATCTGGGTGATACCGAAGCCGAGGGAGGTGGCCACGCCGAACAGGGTGCCGACCACTGCGGTGACGTCGACGGCGTGCCCGATGGGCCCCTCGACCCGCTTGCGGCCCAGCAGTGGTTCCAGCAGCCAGCGCACCGCCAGGGGCCGACCTCGGCGATAGGTCATGTAGGCCATGCCCAGGCCGACGACGACGTAGATCGCCCACGGGTGCAGCGCCCAATGGAACAGCGTCAGTGACATGGCCTGTTCGGCCGCCGCGTCGGTCTGCCCGGTGATTCCGCGTGACTCGGGCGGGCTCACGTAGTGCGTCAGCGGTTCGGCGACGCTGTAGAACACCAGGCCGATGCCCATCCCGGCGCTGAACAACATGGCCAGCCATGCCACGAAGCTGAACTCGGGCCGCTCATCGTCCTCGCCGAGTCGGATGGTGCCGATTCGGGAGGCGCCGCAGTAGATGGCGAATACCACGAAGCCGGTGATGACCAGCACGTACCACCACCCCACTCCGTCGGTGATCGCACCGTTGAGTCTGGTGAAGGCGTCCTCGGCCTGCGTCGAGTAGATCACCGCGAACACAATGAGCGCGATGATGATCAGTGATGCGGGAATGAAAACGGCCGGCTCAAGGCTCCGCCAGGCCTGAACCAGGGGGTTCCGCCGCCGGGATTCGGCGCTCTTGGGGTCCGATGGGGTCGGCACGGTTACCGCCTCCTCCTGGTCGTCGTCATCGTTTAGTCATGTCGTCATCGTCTAGTTACGGTCATCGTCTAGTTACGTAGCACTGCAGGTTTCGGGGTGGAGGGCAGGCGAGTCGGCGCGGGGAAGACCATACCTGTCCGCCTTCGCCGACGCCGGGCCAACCAAGAAATGTCAGCGACTCCACCGGGTTTGCCCTCAAAGCTCGGCCTTGGCGGCCTTATTCCTGGTGAGCTGTCTCTCTCGTTTTCGTGATCTGTGCACTTCACTGCGACAATCACCGACGTGGATTCACGCCCAGATTTTCGCAACGTCGCTATCGTCGCTCACGTCGACCATGGCAAGACGACCCTGGTCGACGCGATGCTGCGCCAATCGGGGGCGCTGAGTCACCGCGGAGACGACGCGATCGAACGCCTGATGGACTCCGGTGACCTGGAAAAGGAGAAGGGCATCACCATCCTGGCGAAGAACACCGCTGTTCATCGGCGGCACCCGGACGGAACGGTCACCGTGATCAATGTTATCGACACCCCGGGACACGCGGACTTCGGTGGTGAGGTCGAACGCGGCCTGTCGATGGTCGACGGGGTGCTGCTGCTCGTCGACGCGTCTGAGGGTCCGCTGCCGCAGACCCGCTTCGTGCTGCGCAAGGCGTTGTCCGCCCACCTGCCGGTGATCCTGGTGGTGAACAAGACCGACCGCCCGGATGCCCGGATAGCCGAAGTCGTATCCGAGAGTCACGACCTGCTGCTGGACGTGGCCTCCGACCTCGACGAGGAAGCCCAGAAGGCCGCCGAGGACGCGCTCGGGCTACCTACCCTCTACGCCTCCGGTCGCGCGGGTATCGCCAGCACTGTCGAACCCGCCAACGGCGAGAACCCTGATGGCGAGAATCTCGACGCGCTCTTCGACGTGCTTCTGGAGAACATCGCCCCGCCGCAGGGCGATCCCGAGGCGCCGCTGCAGGCGCTGGTGACCAATCTCGACGCATCGGCGTTCCTCGGCCGACTTGCGTTGATCCGCATTTACAAGGGCCGGATTCGCAAGGGGCAGCAGGTTGCGTGGATGCGTGAGGTCGAAGGCCATCCGGTGATCACGAATGCCAAGATCACCGAGTTGCTGGTGACCGAGGGCGTGGAACGCACGTCCATGGAGGAGGCGACGGCCGGAGATATCGTCGCGGTGGCAGGCCTGCCGGAAATCATGATCGGCGACACGCTGGCCGACATCGAACACGCGCACGCGCTGCCCCGCATCACCGTCGACGAGCCGGCCATTTCAGTCACGATCGGCACCAACACCTCGCCGTTGGCCGGCAAGGTGTCCGGGCACAAGCTGACCGCCCGGATGGTGAAGTCGCGACTGGACGCCGAACTCATCGGCAATGTGTCGATCAAAGTCGTCGACATCGACCGCCCCGACGCGTGGGAAGTGCAGGGCCGCGGCGAACTGGCGCTTGCGGTGTTGGTCGAGCAGATGCGACGCGAGGGCTTCGAGCTGACGGTTGGCAAGCCGCAGGTGGTTACCAGGACTATCGACGGCAAACTGCACGAGCCCTTCGAGGCGATGACGATCGACTGTCCTGAGGAATTCGTCGGCCCCATCACGCAGCTGATGGCCGCCCGGAAGGCGCGGATGGAGGAGATGAGCAACCACGCCGCCGGATGGGTGCGGATGGATTTCATCGTGCCCAGCCGCGGCCTGATCGGGTTCAGGACGGACTTCCTCACCCTGACTCGCGGCACCGGAATCGCCAATGCCGTCTTCGAGGGCTACCGCCCCTGGGCGGGGGAGATCCGTGCCCGCCACACCGGCTCGCTGGTTTCGGACCGCACCGGTTCGGTGACACCCTTTGCGATGATGCAACTGTCGGACCGCGGGCAGTTCTTCGTCGAACCGGGAGACGACACCTACCAAGGGCAGGTCGTCGGGATCAACCCGAGGGCCGAGGACCTCGACGTCAACGTCACCCGCGAGAAGAAGCTCACCAACATGCGCTCCGCGACGGCCGATGTCTTCGAGACACTCGCCCGTCCCCTGGAGCTGGGTCTTGAACAGGCCATGGAGTTCTGCGCCGAGGACGAGTGCGTCGAAGTCACGCCCGAGATCGTGCGGGTCCGCAAGGCCGAGCTCGACGCGACGCTGCGGGCGCGCGCCCGTTCGCGTGCCAAGGCCCGGGGTTAGTTCGCGCCACGCATCGAGGAGTCGGACGTCGGCGCCTGATCGGGTCTATACCCTGAAGGTCGTGCCGACGATCTCCCGACGTTTCAGCGCCGCTCCCGGGTCGGTACTGGTCGCAATCCTGACGACGTTGGCCCTGGTCACAGGCTGCACCGCGAGCCCGCCTCCGGCGCCGCAGAGCACCGACACCACCGAGTCCACGCCGCCGCCGCCGTTGAAGGCGACCCAGATCATCATGGCGATCGACTCGATCGGTCCCGGGTTCAACGCCCACCTGCTTTCTGATCTGTCCCCGGTCAACGCGGCCATCAGCTCGCTGGTACTGCCCAGTTCGTTCCGACCTGTTCCCGACGCAGAGACGCCGACCGGGTCGCGGTGGGAATTGGACACCACGTTGTTGGTGTCGGCGAAGGTCACCAGCGAGGACCCGTTCACGGTGACCTACAAGATCCGTCCCGAAGCGCAGTGGACCGACAACGCGCCGATCGCTGCCGACGACTATTGGTACTTGTGGCGTCAGATGGTCGGCGAGCCCGGCACGGTGGACCCGGCCGGCTACGACCTCATCACCGGCGTTCAGTCCATCGAGGGCGGCAAAACGGCGGTCGTGACGTTTTCCGAGCCCTATCCAGCGTGGCGGGAGCTGTTCAACAACATCCTGCCCGCCCATATCGTCAAGGATGTGCCCGGTGGATTCGTCGCCGGATTGGTCCGTGCGATGCCTGTGACCGGCGGGCAGTTCCGGGTGGAGAACATAGATCCGCAACGCGATGAAATCCTGCTGGCGCGCAACGACAGGTACTGGGGCAAGCCCGCCACCCCCGACCTGATCCTGTTCCGCCGCGGCGGCTCGCCCGCCGCGTTGGCCGATTCGATCCGCAACGGCGACACTCAGGTCGCCCAGGTGCACGGCGGCGCGGTGGCGTTCGCGCAACTGTCCGCGATCCCTGATGTGCGGACCGCGCGCATCGTCACGCCGCGCGTCCTGCAGCTGACGCTGCGCGCGCAGCGGCCGGCGCTCAAGGACGCGCAGGTGCGGCAGGCCGTTCTCGGCTTGCTCGACGTCAACCTGCTGGCCGCGGTTGGGGCGGGCGGCGAAAACGCGGTCACGCTGGCACAGGCGCAGGTGCGTACCCCCTCGGACCCCGGCTACGTCCCGACCGCTCCGCCGGCGATGACCCAGACCCAGGCCATGACGCTGCTGGCCGGCGCCGGGTATCAAATCAGCCCGGTGCCGACCTCCGAGCCGCCGGCTCCCAGCCTGCCGCAGAGCAACCGGGGGCATCTCACCAAAGATGGCGAGCCACTGAGGTTGGTGCTGGGCGCCGCCGCCAACGATCCGACGTCGGTCGCGGTCGCCAACACAGCCGCCGACCAGTTACGCAATGTCGGGATCGCGGCGTCGGTGTCCGCCCTCAATCCGGTCGTTCTCTACGGCGAGGCACTGGCCAACAACCGGGTCGACGCGGTGATCGGCTGGCGACAGGCCGGCGGCGATCTGGCGACGTCGTTGGCCTCCCGGTTCGGCTGCCCCGCCCTGGAGGCGACCGCTGTTGCGACCACCACCGCGCAAGGGTCGGTGACGCCCACCGCGTCGGTGACACCGACGTCGCCCCGGGCCGACCCTCCCGGCACCACAACGACTGCTGCCCCCCCGCCACCTCCGCCCGACACCGGTCAGCTCTTCCAGGTGCCGAGCAACATCACCGGAATCTGCGACCGCAGCATCCAGCCCGAGATCAACGCCGCGCTGCGCGGAGCCGCCGACATCAGCGAAGTGATCGCCGAGGTCGAGCCGAGCCTGTGGAACATGTGGACGGTATTGCCGATCCTGCAGGACACGACCATCGTGGCGGCCGGGCCGAGTCTGCAGAACGTCAGCCTCACCGGCGCGGTGCCGGTCGGAATCGTCGGCGACGCCGGCAAGTGGGTCAAGCTGCCCCGGTGACACGGGGGCGCGCTGCGCCCAGACTGCCATCAGCAGGCAAGCTGGTTGGAATGGAGACCGCGCGGCTGCTCTTCGTTCATGCCCATCCCGATGACGAAACCCTCACTACGGGGGCGACGATCGCGCATTACGTGGCCCATGGCGCGCAGGTGCAGGTCATCACCTGCACGCTTGGCGAGGAGGGGGAGGTCATCGGCGAGCGGTGGGCGCAGCTGGCCGCCGACCGCGCTGATCAGCTGGGCGGCTACCGCATTGGTGAGCTGACCGCGGCACTGGCCGCTCTCGGCGTGGACAGCCCCCGATTTCTCGGCGGCGCCGGGCGGTGGCGGGACTCGGGGATGGCCGGAACACGATCGCGACAGCAGCAGCGCTTCGCCGATGGTGACCTGGATGAGCAGGTGGCCACGCTGGGCACGGTGATCGACGAGCTTCGTCCCCACGTCGTCGTGACCTACGACCCGAACGGAGGCTATGGCCACCCCGACCATATCCATGCTCATCGCGTCACCACGGCGGCGGTCCGGGGTGCCCACTGGCAGGTGCCCAAGCTGTATTGGACGGTGACCTCGAACTCGGAGATGGCTGCCGGATTGGCTGCGCTGACCGAGGTGCCCGAGCAGTGGGCCCGGGTGAGCCATGACGCGGCGGGCTCTGCTTCCCATGACGGCTATGGCTCCGGTGGGTTTGCCGACGACGCGATCGATGCGGTTGTCGACCACCCTGAGCGCCTCCCCGCGAAAGTGGCGGCGCTACGGGCGCACCAGACGCAGGTGTCCGTATCCCCGGACGGACGGGCGTTCGCTCTGTCGAATGACATCGCCCTGCCGGTCAACGCACGAGAGTGCTACGTCCTGGCCGCCGGCACCGCCGGCGAGCGCGACAGCCGCGGCTGGGAAGCCGACCTGCTGGCCGGGCTGAACGTGGGTTGACGATGGCGTCACCGGATAGGCTGCCCGAAACCGACTGCGCACGGAGGCGAATCTGACCGGGTCGTTAGCGCCGGCTTCAGACCGGCTCCGTTTCGTGGTGCTGGCCCTACTCGGTGTGGACGGGGCTCTCTCGGCCCTGATGGCCGCCTTCTTCTTGCCGTTGCGAGTGGGTTCGGTGCCGTTCCCGGTCAGCGCCCTGCTCAGTGGTGTGTTGAACGCGTTGTTGGTCTGGGTTGCGCTGCAATGGACGTCGAGCCCGCGCCTGGCGGCGCTGCCCCTGTGGGCCTGGCTGCTGACCGTGGTGGTGTTGACCTTGGGTGGACCCGGCGACGACATCGTGTTCGGCGGGTCCGGGATGATGGAGTTCGCCCCGGTGCTTCTGATCGCGCTGGGTGCGCTGCCGGCGGCCTGGGTGCTGATGCGTGCGCCCGCGGGTGCCCAGCGGTGAGCGCCCGGGAAGGGCAGGGGGTGCTTGCCGGGCGCTGCACCGGACCCCATCGACAGGGCGGACTCCGGCGCTGCCGCTGAGTGACTACTCTGGCCGGTATGTCAGGCGCAGCGGTTTCAGATAGTCGGACGTGCGGATGATCCGCGACAACGCCGGGGTTACAGGACAGTGGCTGTAAGCAACCGGCGTGGCACCGATCTGCCGAACCCGGCTATTCCGCCGAGGTCGGGCGGACCAAGCCCGGCCGCTCTGAGGCGGGTGGTGCGCCGGGCACGGGACGGCGTGGCGCTCAACATCGACGAAGCCGCGATCGCCCTGACGGCGCGCGGGGATGCCCTCGCCGACCTGTGCGCCAGCGCCGCCCGAATGCGGGACGCCGGACTGCAGGCTGCGGGCCGCCGAGGCCCCACCGGCCGGTTGCCCGTGAGTTACTCACCCAAAGTGTTCATACCCCTCACCCACCTGTGCCGTGACACCTGCCACTACTGCACTTTTGTGACGGTGCCGGGCAAACTTCGGGCCGAGGGCAAGGGCATGTACATGGAGCCCGACGAAATCATCGACGTGGCGCGCCGCGGTGCCCAATCAGGTTGCAAGGAAGCGTTGTTCACGCTCGGAGACCGCCCGGAGACGCGGTGGGACGAGGCGCGCCAGTGGCTCGACGAGCGCGGTTACGATTCGACCCTGGACTACGTGCGGGCGATGGCGATCCGCGTTCTCGAGGAGACCGGGCTGCTGCCGCACCTGAACCCGGGCGTTATGAGCTGGTCGGAACTGTCGCGGCTCAAGCCGGTTGCACCCTCGATGGGCATGATGCTCGAAACGACGTCACGCCGGCTGTTCGAGACCAAGGGACAAGTCCACTTTGGCAGCCCTGACAAGGACCCTCGGGTGAGGTTGCGCACGCTGGACGACGCTGGCCGGCTGGCGATACCGTTCACCACCGGTTTGCTGGTGGGCATCGGCGAAACACTCGCCGAGCGCGCCGAAACCATCCATGCCATTCGCCGGTCTCACAAGGAGTTCGGGCACATCCAGGAAGTGATCGTCCAGAACTTCCGCGCCAAGAACAACACCGCGATGGCCTCGGCACCGGACACCGGCATTGACGAATTCGTTGCGACGGTTGCGGTCACCCGCTTGGTTATGGGCCCCAAGATACGCATCCAGGCTCCGCCGAACCTGGTGTCACGGACCGAGTGCCTGGCACTGATCGGCGCCGGTGTGGACGACTGGGGCGGCGTGTCTCCCGTGACGCCTGACCACGTCAACCCCGAGCGTCCCTGGCCGGCTCTCGACGAACTGGGGGCGGTGACGGCCGAAGCGGGCTACGACCTGGTACAGCGACTGACAGCACAGCCGCAGTACGTCCAGGCAGGCGGCGGCTGGATCGACCCGCGGGTGCAGGGGCACGTCGATGCTCTCGCCGACCCCGAAACCGGGTACGCCCTGCACGTCAACCCGCAGGGCAGGCCTTGGCAGGAGCCCGACGAGGCGACCGAGTCATTGGGTCGCACGGACCTGCACGCGGCGATCGACGCCGAGGGCAGGCTCACCGAGACCCGAAGCGACCTGGGCAGTGCGTTCGGCGACTGGGAGTCGATTCGGGAGAAGGTGCACGAGCTGGCCGCGCGCGCGCCCGAACGTCTTGACACCGATGTGCTGGCAGCCTTGCGTTCGGCCGAACAGGATCCGGCCGGCTGCAGCGACGACGAGTATCTGGCGCTCGCGACCGCAGCTGGCCCTGCAATGGATGCCGTTGCTGCGCTGGCTGATTCGTTGCGACGCGACACGGTGGGCGACGATGTCACCTTCGTCGTCAACCGCAACATCAACTTCACCAACATCTGCTATACGGGCTGCCGTTTCTGCGCCTTTGCTCAGCGCAAGGGTGATGCGGACGCTTTCTCGCTGTCGACCGACGAGGTTGCCGGGCGCGCGTGGGAGGCGCACGTCGCCGGCGCCACCGAGGTGTGCATGCAGGGTGGTATCGACCCGGAGTTACCCGTCACCGGATACGCCGACCTGGTTCGTGCGGTCAAGGCGAGAGTGCCGTCGATGCATGTGCACGCCTTCAGCCCGATGGAGATCGCCAACGGAGTCACCAAGAGTGGGATGAGCATTCGTGAGTGGCTCATATCCTTACGCGAGGCCGGGCTCGGGTCCATCCCGGGTACGGCCGCCGAGATCCTCGATGACGAGGTGCGCTGGGTGCTGACCAAAGGCAAGTTGCCCACCTCCTTGTGGGTCGAGGTGGTCAGCACGGCGCACGAGGTGGGGCTGCGTTCGAGCTCGACGATGATGTACGGCCATGTCGACCAGCCGCGGCATTGGGTAGGTCATTTGCGGGTGCTACGCGAAATTCAGGATCGCACCGGCGGTTTCACTGAGTTCGTGCCGCTGCCTTTCGTGCATCAGTCTTCACCGCTGTATCTGGCGGGCGGAGCCCGGCCGGGCCCGACGCACCGCGACAATCGGGCGGTGCATGCGCTGGCGCGGATCATGTTGCACGGCAGAATCTCCAACATCCAGACCAGCTGGGTGAAGCTGGGTACCGAGCGCACCCGGGTGATGCTCAACGGCGGCGCCAACGATCTCGGGGGCACACTGATGGAGGAGACCATCTCGAGGATGGCGGGCTCGGAGTTCGGCTCGTACAAGAGTGTCGAGGACCTCGTCGGTATCGCCGCAGGCATCGGTCGTCCCGCCCGGCAGCGCACCACCACGTATACGCCGCTGGCCGCCTAACCACCCTCCCCCGTCCCGCGAGCGCGCGTGTCTGCCCGCCGACGCGCCGTGGTTCGTGTGCATTTGGGCCCGCTCGCGGAAGCCGACCGTACCGTTCCTGCCCGATCACTGGTAGGACGGAGGATGTGAAGCTCCGACGTATCTGCGCCGACAGCACACTGGATCTGCAGTCTCTCGCGCCGGACGGATCCTGGGTGCCCGCACCGGACCAGGCAGCGCTGGGCGGTGCGATCTTCCACCCCGACTTCGAGCTCGCCACCGCCCGACGGCACGTGGAATCGTCCGGTAACGTGCTGCCGTTCCAGCCGCTGTCGTTTCGCGATTTCATGCTCTACGAACAGCACGCAATCGACGCCGCGCGGGGGCTGGTGCGACGGTTCCACCCCGGCCAGGCGCGCGCGGCCGAGTCGTTCGAGAAGGTGACGCGAAGGCCGTTCCCCTTGTTCAAGCCCAACGCACTGTTCTACCGACAGCCGATCTACTACATGTCCAACCACCTGAGCTTCCTCCCCAGTGGCGCTCCGGTCGCCATTCCCTCGTACTCGTCAGCACTGGATTTCGAGCTGGAGATCGGCTTCGTGCTCAAGGCTCCGCTGTATGACGCGAGCCCCCAGGAAGCCCTCGACGCTATCGGCGCGTTCGTCGTCATCAATGACTTCAGCGCCCGCGATGTTCAGCGCGCCGAGATGGCGACCGGGCTCGGACCGCAGAAATCCAAACACTTCGCGTCGTCGATGTCCGTGCTTGCGGTGACCGCAGACGAGATCCTGCCGTGCATCGACGAGCTCAGCGGGTCCGTCTCTATCAATGGCAAGACAGTCAGTACGGTCTTCAGCCGCGGCATGCGATGGTCGATCGGGGACGTACTGGCCCACGCTTCACGCAGTGAACAACTCTTTCCCGGTGAACTCTTCGCGACCGGAACCCTTCCCGGAGGTTGTGGCATGGAGACCGGCCGCTGGTTGCGTCCTGGGGATCGGCTTTCGCTGGCGATCGACCAGATCGGTGAAATCGCGCACTCGATCTCAGGAGCCGCGCAGTCACGATAACCACCGCCGCCGGGCTGCCGGCACGCACTTATCGGTGGCGTTGTTGATGCCTTTGTGTTGATGCCGGTGTTCTCGGCCGATGGGCCCGGCAGTCCGCGTGCCGCGGCGTACACCGCGGATGCCGGTGGCCCGCAATCGGCCGCCCTGCTAGATCGCTCCTGACACCGCGGCGGCGTAACAACTGGATCGTCTCGCCGGCTCCGCCGTCGAAATGAGAGGCGGCTCATGTTCATCTCTGCCGGAGTTCATGCCGGTCCGGAATCCTCTGTACCAGTGCGAAATACGCGCGTCATAAGGATAGAACGGAGCATATCGTGAAACAGACGGCCACCTGGAAGGTTGTTGTCCTGAGTGCCGCCATGATCGGCGGCAGTGTCGTCGGCGCCGGAACGGCAATGGCGGATGACGCCGACGCGGCGCTTGGCGAGACCGGCCCCCAGATCTCAAGTATCGACAGCGACAGCGGCGGGGACGGCGACAGCCACGGAGGCCGCAGCGACGGCGACAGCGACGGGGACGCATCGTCGAACTCACGCTTGGTGCGGGTCGTCTAAAGCGTGTCGACGTCAGCTGCCGAACCATCGCGGCGGGCGCCATGGCCAATGTGTCGATTGCGTGTGTCGATTGCGTTGGCTCGCCGGATGGTCGGCAGGCGGCCGCAGAGCAACCCGCGGCGTTGGTTGATCAACCGTGGCCGTCGAATGCCTGTGTGCCGACATCCACGATCTCGCCACCGCCATCAGCCACCAAGACTGCACCCGTCACAAAGGATGACTCCTCAGAGGCAAGGAATAGGCAACACTGTGCGATCTCGGTGGGAGCGGCCACCCGGCCCAGCGGTAGTTCGGCGGCCACAAGTTGGTAGGCCTGCTCGCGGGTAGTGCCTCTGGCAGCCGCCAGAGCATCCATGGCCTCGTCGGCCATAGGGGTGCGGACCCAGCCGGGGCATACCGTGTTGACCCGGACGCGGTGACAACCATAGTCGTAGGCCTGAGCTCACGGCGCCGACCGGTCACCACGACCCGGGCACCCTCCGCGGCGAACCGACGGGCGACGGCCGCACCGATACCGGTGCCACCTCCGGTGATCAACGCGACCCTCTCGGCGAGTCTGGCAGTCATGGAAATGTCCTCCCGGTCGGTACTACGTGGGTGGGTTTGTGGGTAACACGATCCTGCCCAGTACTGTTCGGCAGCTCGGCGACGTCGTGCGGACGGTTGTCGGCTCAGCGCGGCGCCCGTTCCCGAATATGGTCAACCAGACAGGCGTCGGTAATCGGCCTCTGCCGGCATGTCCAGCAAGTTGAGTTCGTCGACGAGTGCGTCCATCAGGCCCTCGACATCGGGGACCAGGTCAGGGTCGGCCACGATCCCAACGTTGAGCCTGCCACGAGAGCCCAGCACCGTGATGTTGAGCCCTTGCCCGTCGGCGATCGTCGACATCGGATAGACGGCGTGCAGACGGGAACCGCCCAGGTACATATCCACCGTGGGGCCGGGGACGTTGGAGACGAACAGATTCAATGGCGAAATGCGCTCGAGCAGCCTCAGTCGGTTGGCCAGCCGGCAGGCCTGATTGGTCAGGGCAGGCATCGAGAACTGGGCGATATCGCTGAACAGATCGGTTGGCATAGCGCTGAACTGGTCCTTGGCCCCCTCCATAGCCTCGTGCACGGCATGCAGCCGCTCGCCGGGGTCTGACAAGTGCGTCGGTAGTGGCGCGATGACCTTGGACAAGTGATTCCCCTCCGTAGCCTCGTGATGCTCGGCACGGATGGACACCGGGACGGCGGCCAGCAGCGGACCCGAGGGAAGCGCGTTGTGGTCGCGCAGCCAGGTGCGCAACCCGCCGGCGCACAGTGCCATCACAACATCGTTGACGGTCACCCCGGCGAAGTCCTTGACCCGCTTCACCTTTGCCAGAGGTAGGTCGCCGAAGGCGCACCGCCGGCGTGGGCCGAGCATCTTGTTGAACGGTGTTTGCGGCGCAATCAGCGGTGGGGCGGACGACACCGGGCCGCGGCCCCGGCGCGGAATGAATCGGTCGAGCGCAGGTAGTCGCGGCCGCCCCGGGCTGCTGGCCACGGCGGGCAGCGAACGGATCAGATCGGCGGATAGCCGCGCTAACCGAACCGGGTGGCGCGCCGCCGACACTGCGCTGTGGGCTAGTAAGGTCACCCCGCTGGGTTCGTCGTCCGGTCGCCACGGGACCGCCGGACGTTCCACGCGGGGCTCGGCGGAAGTGTCGAACAGTGCGATGAGCAGGTTGTTGCCCGCGACTCCGTCGATCGCCGCGTGATGAACTTTGGTGTAGAGAGCCTTGCGGCCTCCGGCGAGTCCATGAATCAGATACATCTCCCACAACGGGTGCCTGCGGTCCAGCGGTCGCTCGTGCAAGCGCGCCGCCATAGTGGCCAATTGGTGAGTGTCCCCGGGCGCGGGCAACGCCAGTTCGCGGACATGGAACTCGATGTCGAAGTTCGGGTCCTCGATCCAGTACGGCTGATCCAACCCGAATGGCACCTCGGCTATGCGCCGCCGAAACGGCGGAGCCAGATGCAGCCGCGACCCGATGAGTTCGGTGAGGCGTGACAGATCGAGCGCCGGGCCGCGCGC
Organism: Mycobacterium sp.; assembly: GCF_049608025.1. Lineage (GTDB taxonomy): Bacteria > Actinomycetota > Actinomycetes > Mycobacteriales > Mycobacteriaceae > Mycobacterium. Next base: position 57,639 of record NZ_JBMYXC010000017.1, read on the forward strand.
CGGCGGATCCAGCACTGCCATGCAGCCAAGATGGCTACATACTGTGGGTGAGTCCAGGGCTAAAAACGTTGCATCCAAACCGGTCAGCTGTTGCATGGCCAGCTCCTCATCTCATCGAGTGTTGCGTGGTGGGTGATGGGCCTGTCAATGTCGGCTGCGCGATATCTCATCGTTTACGCTCCCATCTTCAAAGGCGTTGTGTTCGTGCAGATGTCGTGGTTACTGTTGGCGAACGGCTCGCTGCCATCAGGGTGCATCGCCTGTCGGATGGCGTGGTTGATGACGTCGGGTACCTCGCGGGGAAGCATGTGTCCGGCGTGGGGGAGGTGCACGTGCGCGGCGCCGGGGATGGCGCTGGCAAGCTCCTGGGAGTGCGACGCCGGGGTGAGCGGGTCGGTGCCACCGCTGACGATGACTGTGTTGGCGCGGATACCGTCGAGGGTCTCGTACTGGTCATAGCTACGCAGCGTGGGCAGGAATCCGGCGGCGGTGGGTACTGATGTGTTGGCGATCCTGTTCCGCACCGTTGCCAGCATGGCGCGCTGTGCTGGCCAGATCCTGCTCAGCGTCGAGCACACCGGCCCGGCCAGCGCATCGAGGGCCTGTTTGGGGAGGTGGTCGACAAGTGTGAGCAGCGCGCCCGCGCCCGGGGTTGCCAGTAGTCGGCCCAGGCCCCGTTGCACGAGTTGGCCTGCCGTTGTGGCGGCCAGGACCAGACCCTGGGGATCTACCGGACGGTCAGCGCTGGAGCGGGCCAGGTAGGCCAGTGCAGTCATCCCGCCCATCGAGTGGCCGACAAGGGTGAGCGGGTCGCCGACATCGAGTGCGGTAAGGACGTCGGCCAAGTCGCTGGCAAGCTGGTCGATGCGGTAGGTGTCGACCGACGCGCGGCTGGACCTGCCGTGACCGCGGTGGTCGTAGCTGATGACGCGGATGTTCTTGCCGTGGAGCCGATTCAAGTAGTCGATTTGGCGCAACCACACCGCGTCGCTGACACATAACCCATGCAGCAAGACCACTGTATGGCCCATTGATTGTGGACGGTAGTCGCGTACGGCCAGCTGGATGCCGTCGCGCGTCGTCACGGTTACCTTGGGGCTTTTGTGCTGGTGTGGGCCGGGCCGGCCACTGGGACGGCCGCCCCCGAGAGTTGCGGGTTCAGCGCCGATCTGCGTAACGAAGTTCATGACTTGACTCCTTTTCGGTTCCGTGACAACCAGAGTCGCGAGCCTGGATGAGAGGAGCCGGGTCCGTTTGATTAAGGAGCTCTCACAAAAGCTGGACGCCGATTGTGTCGGGCCTGCCCGGCCAATCCGCCAGCAGACGAGCTGAGCGCGGCGAATTGTGACAGTTCGCTCATCTTTCGCTCATCGCAGTTCCATCCCGGGTCTTCAGGCTCGTTGCCATGCGCAAAACACCGAGGGATCGTCGACACTCGCGGCGCTCCCCACGACTTCGCAACTTCCGGCTTTTTCTCGCCAGCCAGGTCGCATCCCAGTCGGGCACCTGGCTGCAGTTCGTGGCGCTGGCCTGGCTCGTCAGCGAACTCACTGAGGGTGGGGCTGCCCTCGGCTGGGTCGCTGTAGCGACATTCGGACCGCTGCTGTTGTTAGGGCCATGGACAGGGGCACTCGCCGACCGAGTCGACAAGCACCGCTTGCTCATTGCGACACAGCTCCTGGTCGTCGGGCAAGCTGCGGCCCTCGGTGCGGTGGTGCTCGCTGGAGCCGGCACCGTGGCATTGATCTACGGGTTGACGCTGGTGTACGGGGTGCTGCACGCCGTCGAGAACCCCGTGCGTCGAGCCTTCGTCGCAGAACTCGTCGGAGAGGACGGCATCGCCCGTGCGGTAAGCCTCAACAGTGCCATCACTTCGGTAGGTCGGGTCCTCGGACCGCTCGCCGCCGGCGTTCTCATTGCCTCAACGGGTATCGGTTGGTGCTTCGTCGTCAACGCCGTCAGTCATGTCGTCACCCTGGCTCTCTTGCTGCTGATACGCCGTGACGCACTGCAGATCACTCAAGCGGGGCAGGAACCCCACGCGGTGCGCGCGGGTTTTCGATACGCCTGGCGAGTCCCCGAGTTGCGGATTGCCCTGCTGCTGACCGGGGTCGTCGCCACGTTCGGGTTCAACCACCAGGTGCTCGTCCCATTGCTGGCGCATCAAACGTTCGACGGCGGCGTAGCCGTCTACGTCTTGCTTTACACCGCTATAAGTGTCGGGTCCGTTATTGGTGCCCTGGCAGTGGCGCGTCTTCGCGAGATCGACCTGCGACTGCTCATCGGCGCCATCATCGCCTTCGCGCTGGCGAACGGCTTGATTGCGGTCTCGCCGAGCGTGGTGCTGGCTGCGGTCGCCGGTCTTGCCGCCGGGGCTACCGCTCTGTTTTTCGTCACCGCCTCGACTGCGTTGCTGCAGCAGCGATGTGCGCCCGAGATGCGTGGTCGGGTGATGGCCCTGGCTGCGATGGTGCTTCTAGGGGGGCTTCCGATCGGAGCCCCGATCATCGGCTGGATCGCCGACCTGGGCGGACCCCGAACCGCGGTGGCTGTAGGGTCATGCGCCGCTCTGCTCGCCGCTGGAATGGTACTGCGATATCTTCCCGCGCGTCCCACCAATCCGATTCCGTCCTCGCGCCGCATGCGGGCCGTCCGAGCGTGACCGCGCACACATCGATGACCCAGTTATGCAACGGAATTGGGCGAGTCCAACCCCTCGTGCGGTCAATCTGCCGATAATTGGCGATCGCCATCGCGTTCATGCACGTGCTGAGGGCCGGGTGCACTGCGCCAGCAGGGTAGTCAGGGTTGATCTCGGTCGATTCGGTACTGCGGGTATTGATCTGGTGTTGCGTAGAAGCCATTGGGCCATGTTTCTGGTTCGTAGGTGTCCGCCGGAGCGTATGTCGGTGTGACGCGCACCCAGTCGATGTCGAGGTAGGCGGTGTCGAAGTCGGGGTCTCCGGCCCATCCGACATGATCGCGGTATGCCGATGCGGGGAACCAGATTCCGATCCAGAAGCGGGATGCGCGATGGGGGACGTTGTCCTGGCCGAACGATTCGCCGGTGTAACGGGCCACTTCGACGTCGTCGATAGACCATGCGACAAACGGGTCCCGGCCGTCTCCGCCGGCGTGCCATTCGTAAGCATAAGTGTGGAATTCACCGTCGGCGACGAGGTCACCGATGTTGGGTCGCAGCGACACGTTGCCGCCTTCGCCACCGAACTTGCCACCCCACGTGTTGGCCCGTGCGTGCTCGAAACTCACTGGGTCATTTGGGGATCCATCATCACGCGCAGTGGGGAACTCCCAGTCGATTTCGGAATTGCGGATTCGGTTGGGCTCGGTCCAGTATTCCGGCTGCGCGGGGTGATATTCGATGTAGTGATAGCTCCAGAAGGCACTCGCCGCTCCCAGCGCCCGCGGCACGCGGGCACGGACTTCGTAGCGTCCGGAGGCGTAGTAATCACGGGTGACGATGGTTGCGCCGACGCGGCTGGTGCGGTCGCCGTGTCCCACGACATCGCCGGCGTACAGGTCGCCGTGGGCGGCCAGGCGTACGATGCCGTCGACAACGTCGACGTTGGCGGGGACCACGCCGCCGTTGTCCCCGCCCCACGCTTTGTCGGCGATGAGCCAGCGCTCGGGATCTATGCCGTTGGTGAAGTCATCGAATAGTTCGGGCTGCGGGCTGGGATAAGGGTCGGGGGTGTCGAGCCATTCGTGGCCGTTGGCAAGGAGGGTGAGGTCGTCGACGTAGAGCGCGCTGTGGTCGCCGCGCCAGTTCTCGGCGGCCACCTTCACCGATACCCAGTGGTCCGGGGTGGTAAACGCGATTTCCACAGGCTGCCAGGCGTCGTCGTTGATCAGCTGCCATGCGTGCAGCGAGCCGTCCGGGCTGGCGACAGTGACGGTGGCGTCACCGACATCGACTCGGGCGCGCGCGCTCAGCACGTAGTCGCTGTTGGGTGCCAGCAGCATGGGCAGATCCTGGGCTATGCGCCCGGTTTGTTCCGGCGTGGACACGATGCGCATGGTGCCGTCAGGTTGAAGCGCCGCCTGGTCGAGCACCCAGCCTTGGGCGCCAGGTGCGAATTGCCCGTTGCTGACGAGGTTCTCGCCGGGACCGGGCAGACTCACCAACGGTGGCGGCGATGCACCGGGGGCGTCGGGATCGATCACCGGTGGATCCATAGCGCCCTCGACGAACCGGACGTCGGTGACGGTGACAACTCCGGCGGGGGAGTTGCGACCCGCGGTGACGAAAACGGTGACCTCGGTGGCCTCGGCGCCGGTGTAGACCGTCAGGCGCCGTTGGGCCAACGTCGCTGATTGGCCCGCCCCAGTTTTGTCGAGCTGGGGTCCGTCGATGACACCCCACACCCCCCAGACATCGCTCGGAACAGACCCGCTGGTGCGCATCGTGAGGGCCAGCGTGTACAGCGTCTGTGGTTTCAGGTTGGTGACCCGCTGGGAGATTCGAGCATCGGAGGTCGCGGTTGCCGCGAGACGCACCGCCGCGTCGCCGCCGTCCTCGATGCTGGAGACATCCCCGGACAACTGCCATCTGCTCAAGCCATCGGTAAACGTCGCATTCTGCAACAGATTCGGGCCCGCAGGCGGTTCGGGTTCTGGCTCGGGCGCGGGGGGCTCGGGTGCGGGTGGTTCTGGCTCGGGCGCGGGGGGCTCGGGCTCGGGTGCAGGGGGCTCAGGTTCGGGTGCGGGAGGTTCGGGTTCGGGTTCTGGTTCGGGCGCAGGGGGTTCGGGTTCTGGTGCGGGGGGTTCTGGTTCGGGCGCAGGGGGTTGCGGTGGTGTGGGCACGCCGAGCGCAGTGACGGTGACTGTGCTGGTAGCGGTGTGCCCCGAGTCGCCGATCAAGCCGAAGGTCAGCCGGTGGAGCAGACCTGAGAGCCCGTGGATATGGAAGCCGCCGTCGTCATCGGAAGCGGTAACGGTGAAGGTGTCGGTGTACGCGGTTGCGCCGTCCCAGCCGGCTGGCGGGGTATAGGTGGCCGACTCGCCGGTGATGTTCAACGTGCCGGAGGCGGTTCCGGTTCCGGTCGCCTTTCCGTCGACGGTATAGATGAGGGTGTCGGTGTCGGCATCCTCGGCGCCCAACTCGAACGCCTGGCTGCTCGCCCCCTCTTGGATGTTCACCGACACCGATTGGGGCGCGAAGGTGGGCGAGGCGGCGAAGAAGGTGCGCTGGAACCAATTCCCGATGGCGGTGAATATGGACTCCTGTTGGCTGGCGGCCGCCACCCTCGCAGCCGTCGAAACGGGGCCAGCCGTCGTCGCCCCGGTGGCTGCCACGCTGACGCGTGCGCTGCTGTCGACACTGCTGTTTAGCGGTGGTTGTTCGGCGTCGCGTCGGGCCCAGGCCAACGCGGCCAGCGGTGCCGGCGAGGGCACCGGAACGCTCGGGGTGCCGGGAGGCTGATATGGCGTCAGCGCCACTGGAGAGATCTGAGGAACCGCGCCGGGGGTGGGATGGGAAATCTCCACCATGTCCGGCGCTGACCCGAAGGTGGTGGTGGAAATCGGCAACGACAAGGTAGCGACCGGCTCATCCGCAGGATCAGAGGTTTCGGGGATTTCGTCCGCCGTGATCGCCGCCAACCGGTTCGTCGGCGACGAAGGCGACTCCTGAGCGGCGTCAGTACCCTCAATCCCGGTGCTCGACAGCACAGGTTCGGCGGCCCGGCCCTGAGCGGATTCGTCACCGTAGCCCGCCCTGGCGTCATCGTCGGGCGTCGCAGCGTTGGGAACAACGTCGGCGACCGTTTCTTCAGCAGGAACTTCGGGCACTAATTCATCGGTGGCGCCGTCCGCATCGTTGATCACATCTTCTTCGGTGGGTTCGTCGGCCATGTCTGGCTCGGCAACCTCGTCGCTGCTGCCTGGCTCTGACACGTCGAAATCGGACTCATCGTCGGATTCCGAATTCGACTCGGCAGAATCCGAATAGGAATCCGGGTCGGCGGAAGAAGGGGACTCGGGGTCGGCGGAAGTGGACTCGGGGCCGGTGGATGCCTCAGGGCCAGTGGATGACTCGGGACCGGTGGATACCGCGTCGGTTGTCGAGTAACCGTCGCGCGATGGCGATCGAGGGGAAGAATCCGGGGATTTCGACTCCGTGGTATCCGTTCCGGGGCTGGGCTCAGCCCAGGCGACCCCGGGAGCAGCAGCCCCGGCGCCGGCGACACCTAGTGCCACCGCCAACGATCCGGCCCAGCCTATGTACCTCGTACCTTCCATCGCGAACCCCTTGGCCCCCGTAGGGCGCATAGCTTCAGGAACAGCTCGATTGACCAACCCTTAGCACGCGGCGACGAGCTTCGCTGGGTATTGACGAGATAGGGAGATGCGGGGCTTGCCGATCAGAGTGCAGTACGAGTCTCTTTCTGGAGGTTAACTGCCCTAGCTGTGAATTCGCTGGACGCGGACTCTAGATGCGCGCAGCTAGTTCGGTGCCTTGGCGGATAGCGCGCTTGGCATCCAGTTCAGCGGCAACTGCGGCCCCGCCGATGACCCGCGGGGTGATTCCACGTTCCAGCAGGCCGTCCTCAAGATCGCGCACCGGCTCCTGGCCCGCGCAGATCACCACATTGTCGACGCCGAGCAACCGAGGCCCAGAGTGGTTCGGACCGAAGCTGATGTGCAGCCCGCTATCGTCGATGCCCTCATAGTTCACCCCGGATAGTTGGTGAACTCCTTTGGCCCGCAACGATGCCCGGTGTACCCAGCCCGTGGTCTTGCCCAGGCTGCGGCCTTGGGCTCCCTTCGTTCGCTGCAGGAGGTAGACCTCCCGCGTCGCTGGTGCCGGCACCGGTGTTGTCAAGGCGCCGCGTGCCTCCTGCGGGTCGGCCGCACCCCACTCGGCCTTCCACTCCTTGAGGTTGAGCGTGGGGGAATGGTCGGTGGTCAGGAATTCGCTGACGTCGAAACCGATGCCGCCGGCCCCGACCACCGCAACCGACTTGCCGACGGGTTTACCGTTGATCGCCTCGGCATAGGACAGCACCATCGGATGGTCGATACCGGGAATGTCGGGCATCCGCGGTGCGACACCGGTAGCCAGGACGACCTCGTCGTAGCTGAGCAACTCGTCGACGTCAGCGCGGGTGCCCAGCCGAACATCGACTCCGTGTTTGTCGAGCATGCGGGTGAAGTAGCGGATGGTCTCGCTGAACTCCTCCTTGCCGGGAATTCTTCGGGCCAAATCGAATTGGCCGCCGATCTGTGATCGGGACTCGAACAGCGTGACATGATGTCCGCGCTGGGCGGCAGTGACGGCGGTGGCCAAACCGGCGGGTCCGGCGCCGACGATAGCAATGCGTTTCGTGCGTCGGGTCGGGCCGAGCATCAATGTCGTTTCGTGGCCGGCGCGCGGATTCAGCAGGCACGACACCGTCTTGCGTGCGAACGCATGGTCCAGGCAGGCCTGGTTGCACGATATGCACGTGTTGATCTCGTCGGCGGCGTCGGCGTGCGCCTTGTGTACCCAGTCCGGGTCGGCCAGTAGCGGCCGGGCCATCGAGATCAAGCTGACATCGGTGTCGGCGAGGATCTGCTCGGCGGTCTGGGGCATGTTGATCCGGTTGGACGCCATCACGGGAATGTCGACGTATTCGGCGACCGCGTTGCTGATGTCGACAAACGCGCTGTTGGGCACAGAGGTCACGATGGTCGGGACCCGCGCCTCGTGCCAGCCGATCCCGGTATTGATGATCGTCGCGCCGGCGTCTTCGACTTCGGTTGCCAGAGCAACGATCTCGTCCCAGCTTTGGCCATCCTCGACGTAATCGGCCATGGACAGCCGATAGCAGATGATGAAGTCCGGCCCGACGGCCGCGCGGGTGCGACGGACGATCTCGACGGGCATCCGGCGGCGCTTCTCGGGTGTGCCACCCCAGGCGTCGGTGCGCTTGTTGGTGCGTGGCGCCAGGAACTGGTTGAGCAGGTAGCCTTCGCTTCCCATGATCTCGACGCCGTCGTAGCCCGCGTCCCGGGCCAAGACTGCGCTGCGGGTGAAGTCGTCGATGGTGCCGTCCACGTCGCGCAGTGGGCGTGGCCGAAAGGGGTTGGTGCGGGCCTTGATGGACGAGGCGCTCACCGAGAGCGGATGGAATGCATAGCGTCCCGCATGCAGGATCTGCAGCAGTATCTTGCCGCCGGCGTCATGGACTCCGCCGGTGATCCGCCGGTGTCTGCGGGCGTCCGAGCCCGAGGTCATCTGGGCCGCGAAAGGAAGCAGCCAACCGGTGCGATTGGGCGCATAACCGCCGGTGATGATCAGTCCCACTCCGCCACGGGCACGCTCGGCGAAGTATTCGGCGAGGCGGTCGGTGTCACGCGCGCGATCTTCGAGGCCGGTGTGCATCGACCCCATCACGACGCGGTTGCGTAGCGTCGTGAAGCCAAGGTCTAATGGCGACAACAGGTTCGGGTAGGGCAAGCCGTGGTTCTCTAAGCCGTGGTTCTTCAAGCCGTGGTTCATTTTCGTCCTCCCAGACTTGCCGCTACTTCGTCGAGCCATTCGATGGCGCTCTCCTCGGCCCGGATGCCACCCCGCAGCACGAGGTATTGGTGTAGGTCGGCGCCGGTGATGGCTCCGGGATCCGGGAACTGACTCTTCTCGAATCCTCGGTAGACATCCAGCAACTCGGCACGCTCGGAGAGCAGCGAAATGACCTGCGCACGCAATGCCTCGATGTCGCCGTGCGACGCGCCCCGGATCTTGACGGCGAGGTCGCGCGTTCGCCGATCGGCAACTGTGCCATTCCTGCCGCTTCGCCCTGCCAGGGGAGCTGCGATCCAGCGCGCAAGTTCGGCGCGACCGTCCGCAGAGACCGAATATATTTTCTTGTCGGGCCGGCCGTGTTGGATCACCGCGGTGCAATGCACCCAGTGGTCCGCCTCCATCGTGCGCAGCGTTCGGTAGATCTGCTGGTGGCTGGCGGCCCAGAAATAGCCGATCGATCGATCGAAGCGCCGGGCCAGTTCATACCCGGAGCCCGACTGCTCACAGAGCGACACCAGGATCGCGTGCGGCAGGGCCATGGGCGCAGCGTAGGCATCAATAGTGCCTTATGCAACTAGTTGCAGTGCACTTGGTGGCATAGCCGAGTTTTGCTAGGCGGCTTGTATGTGCAACGTTTAGTATCAGTAATCATGTAAGACCCCAACCGGGGAGACGTAGAACTTAGGGCACACTGAGACAGGCGCCCGCCGGCCGGCAGGGATACTTGCTGGGGCCGGTCGCCGCCCCCCGCTGAGCCCTGCCTAGAGAACAGCTCCACCCTAGGTAGTTCGAGAGGACTTGAGGAGAAGTTAGTGACGTACACGATCGCCGAACCCTGCGTCGACGTCAAAGACAAGGCATGCATTGAAGAGTGTCCTGTCGACTGCATCTACGAGGGCGCACGCATGCTGTACATCCATCCGGACGAGTGCGTCGACTGCGGCGCCTGTGAGCCGGTGTGCCCGGTCGAGGCCATCTACTACGAAGACGACGTCCCAGATCAGTGGGAGGCGTACACGCAGATCAACGCCGACTTCTTCGCCGAACTAGGCTCGCCTGGCGGTGCATCGAAAGTCGGCCAGACCGACAACGATCCGCAGGTTGTTAAAGACTTGCCGCCGCAGGGTGAGGACTGAGAGCCACGGCGCAGCCATCTGACCGCCAGGAATCGCCTGAGGTCCCCCTTCGGCCGCCGACGGCCGGAACTGTTTCCGGGTCGCTGCCGGTATTCCCGTGGGACACCCTTTCGGAGGCGACCGCGGCAGCCCGTGAACACCCCGACGGCATCGTGGACCTGTCGGTCGGCACCCCCGTGGACGACGTCGCCCCGCTGATCCGTGACGCGCTCGCCGCCGCCAGCGCCGCGCCCGGATATCCGACCACCGCCGGCACGCCGGCGTTGCGGGAGTCGGTCGTCGGTGCGCTGCAGCGCAGATACGGGATCACCGGGCTGAGGCCCAGCGCGGTCCTTCCGGTGATCGGTACCAAGGAGTTCATCGCCTGGCTGCCGACGTTGCTCGGCTTGAGCGGCGCCGACACGGTCGTCGTGCCAGAGCTCGCGTACCCCACCTACGAGGTGGGTGCCCTGCTCACTGGCGCCGGGGTGCTGCGGGCTGACTCGTTGACGCAGGTGGGCCCCACTGTTCGTTCCGCTCTTCGCGCAAGCGGCTCATCAACACCACGCCTGCTTTATCTGAACTCGCCGAGCAATCCGACCGGAAAAGTGCTCGGTGTCGACCACCTGCGAAAAGTCGTGGCATGGGCCCGGGAGCGCGGGGTGCTCGTTGCCTCCGATGAGTGCTACCTCGGGCTGGGTTGGGATCAGACGCCGGTGTCGGTGCTGCACCCGCAGGTCTGCGGCGGTGACCACACCGGACTGCTGGCGATGCACTCTTTGTCGAAGACGTCCTCATTGGCCGGCTACCGTGCGGGTTTCGTCGCCGGTGATCCCGGTGTCGTGGCCGAACTCCTAGCGGTGCGCAAGCACGCGGGCATGATGATGCCCACCCCGGTACAGGCAGCGATGGCCGCGGCGCTCGACGACGACGCGCACGAACAGGCCCAGCGAGAGCGCTATGCGCACCGGCGCGATGTCCTGCTGGCGGCGTTGCGGTCCGCCGATTTCACCGTCGATTACTCCGAGGCGGGGCTCTACCTGTGGGCGACGCGCGGCGAGCCGTGCCGCGACACCGTCACTTGGTTGTCGCAGCGCGGCATCCTCGTCGCGCCTGGGGAGTTCTACGGTCCCCGGGGAGCCCGGCATGTTCGGGTGGCGTTGACGGCTACCGACGAACGCATCGCCGCAGCAGCGCAGCGATTGGCGGTTCCGGCGCGCTGAAGCACCTCGGCGGGTGTCGCACGCGACACGCCTCAACGTTCAGCAGCGCGCAACCCGAGCGCGAGCACCAGACGTTCTTCGGGGTCATCGAGCGAAATCGCGAGTATCTGCTCGACGCGGCGGATGCGGTAGCGCACCGTGTTGGGGTGGACGTGCAGCTGCCGCGCCGTTCCGGCGACGTCACCGAACCCGTCCAGATAGGCCCGCAGTGTGTCGGCCAGCATCGGGTCTTGCGCGCAGAGTTCGCGCACCCGGGGGTCCACCAGACGGGCTTCGGCCGCGATAAGCGAGACGATCTCGTCGAGGAGCACCGTCGTGCGTGCCTCGTCCAGAGACGTGATCTGACCGATGGCAGCCGGGTGACGTTCAGCGCTGTCGAACACGCGGTCCACCTCGGTACGCACCGCCGCCGCGGCGGCCAGGCCGGTCATCGGCGCGGCCGTCACGGCGCGGACGTCGAGGCCCAGTTCGCGGTGTAGCGCGGCGACGACTCCGCGGGTCCACGACGTGACCGTCGCCGCCGCCGTGATCTTCGGGAGCAGCACATAGACGCGATCACCAGCGGAAGCAACCTGGGAGTCGGCGCGAAAAGCGCTGGCATTCAACGCGATCACATCGGAGGGTACTGTCGCGCCCACTCCGCGGAAGCCGACCAGGGCGGCGCGGGCGTCGGCGGGGATGCCGAGCTCGCGGGCGAGCACTCCGACGTCGTTGGTGTCCCGACCCGTCATTCCGAGTAGCTGTTGTACGCGTGCGGCGTGCTGCGAGGGCGCGGCCGCCAGCCGTGACATGATCCGGGCCGCCAAGACTGCGCCGCCCCGCAGGATCTCCCTGGAGTCCCCGGCCAGCGGCGTCGACCCCTGCTGGAGCCAGATGGTTCCGGCGAAGGCCGGTCTCCGGCGCCCATCGGTTCGGGGTAGGTGCACACCGACCGCGAGGCGGGGTCGCAGCCCCAGTTCGGGACGTTCGTCCACGCTGACTACCTCCGAGCCCGAGCGCAGTGCGTCGAAGATGCCCCACTGTCCGATCCACTCGAGATGCTCTGGTGGTCCGGCGCGGCCCAGAATGGTCACGCGGCGCAGCTCGTCAGCTTCCTCGCTGGAGGCCGAGTAGGCCAGCATGCGGCTGTCGGCGTCCTCGATGCAGATCATGCCGCGGGTGCGATCGGCGATCGACTGTGCCAGGCCGAACAGATCGGTGCCCGAGTCGCGCAGCGGATCGCTGCGATCGCCATGATGCTCAAGGGCGTAGTTGACCAGGCGGTACAGGTGTTCCCAGCGGGCCCGGGGTTCGACGCCGACGACCGCTGTGCCCTGTGCGACCGCGCGGGCCACCACCGTGGGGCCGGGGTCCTTGACGAAGATCGCCGCCGGTGGCGCGGCGTGTTGTTCCAGCCAGCCGGCGGCTTCCGCGTCGGACACCCCGAGCAGGAAGAACAGATCGGCCGAGCCGGGCCCGACCGCGGGCCCCAGCCGTATGTCATCGGCGTCGACGAGCGCCACCGAGTTCACCGGCATGTCCAGTCCGCGTGGCGCGTCAACCAGCGTGACCATAGTGCGGTCCAACGCCAGCAATAGCCGCCCGAGTCCCAGGCCGAGTTCGAGGCCGCCCGGCAGCACAGCCACCACTGCTCTCCTTTGTTCGATCCGACCATCAAGTGTCTCAGAGCTTGTCCGATCGGCCATCGGATAACGCGCGAAAAGCGGGCATCCTTGCTGCATGGACTCGATCGTTGCGATTACTCAGGTGCCGGTGCCCCACAACGAGCCGGTTCACGAATACGCTGCGGGTTCCCCAGAGCGCAGCAGGCTCGCCGGTTCGCTGAACAGCCTTGCGAACGACCCCATCGAGCTGCCGCACGTGATCGGCGGCAAGCACCGGATCGACGTCGTTCAGCCACACCGGCATGCGGCGCGGCTGGGCACCTTCACCAACGCCGACCACTCGGACGCCCGGTCCGCGGTCGAGGCCGCCGTCACGGCCAAGAAGGACTGGGAAGCCCTCCCGTTCGACGAACGTGCAGCGGTTTTCCTACGAGCCGCGGACCTGCTGGCCGGACCCTGGCGGGAGAAGATCGCGGCGGCGACGATGCTGGGCCAGTCCAAGACCCCCTATCAGGCCGAGATCGACTCGCCCTGCGAGCTCATCGACTTCTGGCGTTTCAACGTCGCGTTCGCTCGCACCATCCTCGCCGAACAGCCGGTCAGCTCGCCCGGAGTGTGGAACCGCACCGACTACCGGCCGTTGGAGGGCTTCGTCTACGCGATCACGCCCTTCAATTTCACCGCGATCGCGGGCAATCTGCCCACCGCCCCCGCTCTGATGGGCAACACGGTGGTGTGGAAGCCTTCGCCCACCCAGACCTTTGCCGCTTACCTGACCATGCAGTTGCTCGAGGCAGCCGGGCTACCCCCGGGTGTGATCAACCTGCTCACCGGCGACGGGCAAGCGGTTTCGGATGTCGTTCTCGCTGATTCTCGCATGGCCGGCATCCACTTCACCGGCTCGACTGCGACCTTTCAGCATCTGTGGCGTGAGGTAGGCACCCACATCGATCGCTATGACACCTACCCGCGGCTGGTTGGTGAGACCGGCGGTAAGGACTTTGTGGTGGCTCACTCCTCAGCGCGCCCAGAGGTGTTGCGCACAGCCCTGATTCGGGGTGCGTTCGACTATCAGGGGCAGAAATGCTCGGCAGCGTCGCGGGCTTTCGTTCCCCGCTCGGTGTGGCAGCAGATGGGCGACGACTTCCTCGGAGCCACAAGTGAACTGCGCTACGGCGACATCACCGATTTCGCCAATTTCGGCGGCGCGTTGATCGACGAGCGGTCGTTCGCCAAGAATGTCGCGGCCATCGAGAGAGCAAAGAGCGCGGCCAACGTGACGATCGCGGTCGGCGGCGAATACGATGACAGTGAAGGCTATTTCGTCAGACCAACGGTGCTGCTGTCCGACGATCCGGCCGATGAGGCGTTCTCGACCGAGTACTTCGGCCCCATCCTGTCGGTGCATGTCTACCCCGACGAGGACTATGGGCGGATTCTCGACGTCGTCGATTCCGGCTCGCGCTATGCCTTGACCGGTGCCGTGATCGGCGACGACCGCGCGGCGGTGCTGCAGGCCGAGCGACGCCTACGCCACGCAGCAGGCAACTTCTACGTCAACGACAAGCCCAGTGGCGCGGTGGTCGGCCAGCAGCCATTCGGAGGGGCGCGGGCCTCGGGCACCAACGACAAGGCCGGATCTGCACTGAACTTGCTGCGCTGGACGTCGGCCCGGTCGATCAAGGAGACCTTCGTGCCGGCCACCGAGTACTCCTATCCCCACATGCAGGTGTGAGCCATGGGCATCTTCGAGCGCTTCGCCCGGCCTGCGATCCTCGCCGCCGGCAGACGGGACGGTCTGCGACGGTTTGCCGAGCGGTTGCCGGTCACCCGCAGGGTCGTGCACCGGTTTGTTCCCGGTGAGAGCATTGCCGATGCAATGAGTTCGGTTGAGCCGCTGCGGGATTCCCGGCGGCTGATATCGATCGACTATCTCGGCGAGGACGTCACCGACGCTGATGCCGCGGAAGTCACCGTCGATGCCTATCTACGGATCCTGGAAGCCTTTTCAACCCGGAGCGAAGAGGCGGCTGTGGTACGGCCGCTGGAGGTTTCGCTCAAGTTGTCCGCGCTGGGGCAGGCGCTGCCGCGGGACGGAGAGAAGATCGCTCTGGAGAACGCGCGCGCGATCTGCGAACGCGCCCAGCGCGCCGGCGTGTGGGTGACCATCGACGCTGAGGACCATACGACGACTGACTCGACTCTGGCGCTCGTTCGCGAGCTGCGCATCGACTTCGACTGGGTCGGAACGGTGCTGCAGGCCTACCTCAAACGCACTCACGCCGACTGTTCCGAGTTTGCCGCTTCCGGCGCGCGGATCCGGCTGTGCAAGGGGGCTTACGACGAACCGTCGTCGGTGGCCTACCGGGACCGCGACGACGTCACTGAGTCCTATCTGCGGTGCCTGGGGGTGCTGATGGGTGGCAGCGGCTATCCGATGGTGGCTTCACATGACCCAGAGATCCTCGCTGCCGTGCCCGCGCTGGTCCGCGAGAATGGTCGCGGTATGGACGATTTCGAATACCAGATGCTCTACGGCATTCGTGATGGCGAGCAGCGTCGATTGGCCGACGAGGGCAATCACCTACGCGTCTATGTGCCGTTCGGCACCCAGTGGTACGGCTACTTCGTCAGGCGACTCGCCGAGCGGCCGGCGAACTTCACCTTCTTCCTACGGGCCCTGGCCGAACGCCAACGCTGACAATCCGCACGTTGATCCTGCGCTGATGGCGAGCTCTGCTCGGCCATGGCGCGGTGGGTGCACTCTGGATGGGTGGGGGCACTGGCCCGTTCGATACGTTTTAGGCCGGGTATGCCGCGACCGGCATAACGATGTTGCCCTTGCATACGCCCTCGAGGATCTCGGTACGCCAAGTCCCGAACATCGATCCGTCCAGTGTCGGCGAATAGAACACGAGAGAGCGGGCGGCCGCGAACTCGGTGGGCACATCGCTGCCCCGGAAACACTCCCACTGCCAGTTGTAGTTGAACACCCACTGCTGTCCGTCCCATGTGTAGCGGCTCGGCTGGGGCACCGTGGGGTTGCTCGGCGCCGGGCCGCCCGAAGCCGTGGCCACGCAGGTGCTGGTACACGAGGTGGTGAATGTGTACTGGCCGCTGAAGTCGGCTTCCGGCTGACGGGCGGCGATGCTGGTGCCGATCTTTTCCGACGCGAAGGTCACCATGGTGTAGGGACCGCTCCATTTCAGGGGCGCTGCCTGTGCCGTGGCCTGGGTGCACGCGCATGCGGCGGCGACCAGAGTCGCGGATGCGGTTGCGCTGCAAGCCCGTCGGGCAGACATGGTTTCCTCACAAATGGTCTGAGTGTGGCAATTGCAACCTAACGGCCTTCGCGGTCCCCGCGCCCGATCGACACGGCGGGTTGGGAAACGGTTTGACTACGGGTTGGTATCGACGTCGCCGAGCGAATGGCCTTCCGGCGGAATGGACCCCGCTACTGCCGCTCGGCGAGCTCCATGAGGGCCCAGGCCGCGATCGTCTGGGCGTCGGTGATGGTGCCCTCGCGGATCATCTTCTCGACCTCGGTGCGGGTGAACCATGCGCTGCGCATGTCCTGTTCCTCGTGCTCGCGCTCGTGGGGGCCTTCGGTGATATCCAATGCGAGGAATACCCGGCCGCGCTGGCTGCTCATTCCGGGCGCGACGTCGAGCAGCCCAAGTTCCGTCATCGAAGCGGCGCGCAGCCCCGTCTCCTCCCGCAGCTCACGTGCAGCGAGCTCGGCGGGGTCGATGTCGGGCTGACCGGGCACGGTGCCCTGCGGGAACTCCCAGCGCCGGAGCCCGAGTGGGTAGCGGAACTGTTCGACGAGGTGGAATCGGTCAGAGCCAGTGCGGGAGTCTCGAGGAATTACCAGCGCATATGTAGGCTTGTCGACCACCGCGTAGATTCCGGCGCTGCCGTCCGGCCTGCGGATATCGTCCTCCCGGATCGTCAACCAGTTGTTCCGATACAACTCACGTGACCTCACGGTCCGGATGGAATCCATCGGCCCAGTATGCGGGGAGTAGCCTCAGATTTTGTGCTGCTGGACTCCCTGAACCCCGCCGCCGGCGTCGACGCTGATGACGTGGTGCGCATCGACGGAATCTCGCTGAGCCGGAGTGACGTTCTGGGGGCTGCGACATCGGTAGCCGAACGCGTCGGTAACGCCGCCCGGGTAGCCGTATTGGCCAGACCCACGCCGGTGACCGCTCTCGCCATCGTGGGCTGTCTGATCGCCGGGGTGCCGGTGGTTCCGGTGCCCGCCGACGTCGGCTCGGCCGAGCGGCGGCACATCCTCACCGACTCTGGCGCACAGGCGTGGCTGGGTGAAAAGCCCTCGGACACTGACGGGCTAAAAGATCTGCCGCACATTCCGGTACGGCTGCACGCCCGCTCGTGGCATCGCTATCCGGAACCCTCGCCGGACGCCACGGCGCTGATCATCTACACCTCCGGCACTACCGGGCTGCCCAAGGGTGTCGTTGTGAGCCGTCGGGCGATCGCCGCCGATATCGACATGTTGGCCGAGGCCTGGCAGTGGACGGCCGAAGACACCTTGGTGCACGGGCTGCCGCTCTACCACGTGCACGGTCTCGTGCTGGGTCTGCTGGGATCGCTGCGTATCGGGAACCGCTTCGTGCACACCGGGAAACCCAGTCCGGCGGCATACGCTCGAGCGGTTTCCGAGGCCGGCGGATCTTTGGTGTTCGGGGTTCCGACGGTGTGGTCGCGGATCGTCGATGACGGCGATGCGGCGCGGGCGCTGGCTGGGGCGCGACTGCTCGTATCGGGCAGCGCGCCGCTGCCTGTTCCGGTTTTCGACGGGCTTGCCGGGCTGAGCGGACACCAGCCCGTCGAGCGCTACGGCAGCACCGAATCGCTGATCACCCTGAGCACCCTGGCCGCCGGTGAGCGTCGGCCGGGCTGGGTCGGGCTGCCGCTCCGCGGTGTGCGGACGCGGCTGGTCTCCGAGAGCGGCGATGAGGTGATTCACGACGGCGACAGCATCGGGCAGCTTCATGTTCAGAGCCCGACGATGTTCGACGGATACCTCAACCGCGCCGATGCCACCGCCGAGGTACTCGGGACAGACGGCTGGTACCGCACCGGAGATGTCGCTGTCATCGACCCTGACGGGATGCACCGGATCGTGGGTCGTGAATCGGTCGACCTGATCAAGACCGGCGGCTTCCGGGTGGGTGCAGGTGAGATCGAGACTGCTCTGTTGGGTCACTCGGGTGTGCGGGAGGTGGCGGTGATCGGCGCGCCCGACGACGATCTGGGCCAACGCATCGTCGCCTTCGTAGTCGGTGACGTATCACCGGAGGCGCTGATCGAGTATGTGGCACAACAACTCTCGGTGCACAAGCGCCCGCGCGCCGTCCGACTGGTCGACCGTCTGCCTCGCAACGCGATGGGTAAGGTGCTCAAGAAGGAACTGGTGCAATGGGTTTAACTTCTCCGCGAGCGCGCGTGTCTGCACGCGGCGCGCCGGGAATCTCTGTCATTTTGCGCGCGCTCGCGGCGTTCGGGGGTGCGCTGTTGACCCTCGGACTGACCGGCTGCGGCGGGCAGTCGCCGGCGGTCACGCTCGTCCACACCACCCTGCCAGCCCCACCGGCGCCCCCGGACCTGCCAGCGTCGGACCTGCCAGCGCCCCCGGCGCCCCCGGACCTGCCAGCGTCGGACCTGCCAGCGCCCCCGGCGCCCCCGG
>NZ_JBMYXC010000018.1:0-30108 GCF_049608025.1 Mycobacterium sp.
TCTACAACACGCAGACGGAAGGATCTGTGCCACAGAAGATCCGCGCGGCGGCCGAGGAAGCGGGAGTTCCGGTGGTTGGGGTCACTGAGACGGTGCCACCGAACGCTCAGTCATTCCAGACCTGGCAGGTTGGCCAACTCGACTCCCTGGCCGAGGCGCTCGGTGTCCCCGCATGAGGAGGCGCCCGATCCGGCGCTGACATTCGACAATGTCAGCGTGATCCGAGGCGGCAGACTGATTTGGTCGGATTCGACCCTACGCGTTGACGCCAGCCGATTCGTGGCAATGATCGGGCCGAACGGATCCGGGAAGACCACCCTGCTGCAGGTGATGCTGGGGCTCGTGCCGATCTCCACCGGTACGGTGCAGGTCTACGGAGAGCGGCCCGGCGCGCTCAACGATGAAATCGGTTATGTGCCACAGAATTACGACACCGATGCCAACCAAGCCATCCGAGCCTGGGACGCCGTCTCGCTGGGGCTGACCGGACGGCGCTGGGGATTCACTCGCATCAATGCCGATGACCGTCGGCGAATCGATGAGGCGTTGCATTGGGTCGAGGCGGCGGACTTCGCCGACCGGAGACTGTCGGAACTCTCCGGAGGGCAACGTCAGCGGATCGCCCTGGCCAGCGCCTTGGTGGCGCAACCGAAGATGTTGATCCTCGACGAGCCATTGGCCTCACTGGACCTGCGCAATCAGCATGAAATCGTGGCGCTCCTGGCGCGCCTCAATCGGGAACTGGGCGTGGCCGTATTCGTCGTTGCGCACGACCTGAACCCCCTGCTGTCCGTTCTCGACGACGTGATCTACCTTCTGGACGGTCATGCGCATCACGCCGCGATCGGGGAGGTCGTGGATTCCGAACTCCTCACCCACCTGTACGGTGCGCCGATCAAGGTGGCCCACACTCTGCAGGGCGATCTCTTCATGCGGAGTACGTGATGACGACGAGCATCGTCGCAATGGGTTATCAGGACAACTGGATGCAGATTCTGGGCTCCTCGTTTATGCGCAACGCATGGCTGGGGGGGACGATCGTCGCACTGGCCGCCGGGCTGATGGGGTACTTCATCGTCGTGCGCAACTCGTCGTTTGCCGCCCACGCCTTGGCGCACATCGGTCTGCCGGGGGCAACTGGCGCTGTATTGCTCGGATTGCCAGCAGCATTGGGTTTAGGGGTCTTCTGCGTCGGCGGTGCACTGGTGATCGGTGCGCTCGGTAAGCGGGCCACCGATCGCGACGCCGCGACGGGCACCGTGCTGGCGTTCGCGACCGGGCTTGGTCTGTTCTTCAACTCCCTGGCCACCCGCAACTCATCAACGCTGACGAATGTCTTGTTCGGGAATCTCCTCGCGATCACCCCGGACCAACTCCTGGGTTTTCTCGCGCTGTTGATGGTGCTCGCGGCGAGCATCACGGTCATCTACCGCCCGCTGCTGTTCACTTCGGTGAACAGTCAGGTCGCCGAGGCCAAAGGCGTTCCCGTGCGCGGCCTCTCGATCGCATTCGTGGTTCTACTCGGAGTTACCGTCACGATGGCTGTCCAGGCCGTGGGGACACTGTTGCTGTTCGCCCTCGTCGTCACGCCCGCCGCGACGGCGCTGATGCTGACCGCGCGGCCGGTTGTCGCGATGGCTGTCTCGGCGGCCATCGGGTTGGTGTCGGTGTGGGTCGGCCTCGTGACGTCGGCGATGTTCAATCTGCCGCCGAGCTTTGTGATCGTGACCATCGCGTGTGGCATCTGGTTGGCGGTCTGGGTAGGCAGTCGGGTACCGCGCCCGAGTCGGCGGTCCGTGACGCACTCCGTGGCGTCCACTGCTGATTGAACGATTCTGCCCATGCGCCCTTCGTCGCAACCTGGCATCCCTGGGGGTAATGATCCGCGCGCTTAGTGAACTCCATTGGCAACTCTTCGCGGGCTAGCGTCGATCCGTCCAACCGCGCCGCACGTTGAGCAGGTGACTCAGCGCCGCGGCCACGTCTTCTGGCGAGTCGATGCGGTAGGAAGCGGCGGTTTCGCCCGGCCCGACCTTCACACCGATGTCGGCCATGCGCAGGCGTCGGAAAGCCTTCTCGTCGGTGACGTCGTCGCCGAAGAAAACCACTGCCGTCGCGTCATTCCGCTCACGCAGGATGTCGATCGCCTCGCCTTTGTCGGTCGAGATCACCGCGAACTCGAGGACGGCTTTGCCCTCCGTGGCGTGCGCACTCCACGAGTTGGACGCCGCCCGCGCCTCGCGCAGTGCATCCTCGCCGTGGACAGGACTGGCATTGCGGACATGCAGGGCGACGCTGGCCGGCTTCGTCTCGATCGTCACGCCCGGCTTGCCGGAGGCGATGGCGGCCAACGTGTCGGTGATCGTCTGCAACAACTCCAGGTCGATCTCTTTGGAGAACCCGGAGTCGAACTCGGCGCCGTGGCTGCCGACCAGACACACCGTCGGCGGCATTTCCGACAGCGAGCGCAGATCACGCACAGAACGTCCGGAAATCAGCGCGGCTGCCGTCGCCGGCAGGTCGGCGAGTTCGGTGAGAGCCTGCCCAGCCTCCGGGAGCGCCCGGGCGTCGGCCGGATTGTTGACGATCGGCGCAAGGGTTCCGTCGAAATCAGAGGTGACCAACAGACGCGGAGTTCGCGCCGCCACCTCGAGAGCAGTGGCCAACTCGGCTGCGAAATTCACCGGTCGCATCCCCGAGTCGAATCCCTGCTGCCCACCGGTCAGACCTTCGGCTGGTCGCCGTCTCCGATGAGCAGCCGCACCGCCAGATCCAGCCGCTTGCTTACGTCGGTGGCCGAGGCGCGCCGCGTCAGCCACGCCAGCAGGTTGGACAACCACACGTCGGAGATCACCCGTGCGATGTGGTATTGCTCCTCGGTGGGTTCGCCGTCGCTCATGGCTCGCGCGAACATCGAGTCCATGAGCTTGCCGACGTGGTCGACCTCGCCGGCCGCCGACGCGTCGGCGAAGACGAACGCCCGCGTCATGGCCTCAGTGAGCAGCGGATTGCGTTGCATTGCCCGGTTGAGCTTGCCGACCATCATGTTGAGTCGCTGGTAGGCGGTGGCACCGGCGGACAACGTCGAACGGTCGGTCTTGGCGTCGATGCGCTCGAACTCCCGGCCCAGCGCGGACACCAGAAGATGGACCTTCGACGGGAAGTACCGGTACAAGGTTCCCACCGCGACATCGGCGCGCTCTGCCACGGCCCGCATCTGGACGGCTTCGTAGCCGCCTTTGGACGCGATCGCCAGGGTTGCGTCGAGGATGCGCTTCCGACGCTCGCGCTGCGCTTCAGAACCCAGTTCGGACTCGGCCAGTACCGCCACGTTCATCACCTGGCGGGGTCGCGAGCCGGAACCCGCAGACCCAGAGGCGCGAGCCGGCGATGATGGCATCTCCGATGACAACTCAGGAATCCTCGGCATCCGACGAACGGCTCCTTCGTGGTGCGGTCTCGTCGAAAACGATACGCATACCGATCCCCGTTTCCTCACCTCAGTGCCGTGCCGACACCCGCGTGTTCTGCTGCGATGGCGGTCGACTTGACGGTCGAACGCTGGCACTATTAGAACACGTTCTAGTGGGAAGCACCTTCTTCTCGCCCAATCGCTAGGAGTGCCGGTGTCGGCTCAATCTCTCAAAGCCTCGGCGGCCATCGCCGACGAGCAGTCCGACGCGCGCGAATTAGTCCGTAGCTGGGCCGCCGGGTCCATGGCGGTCGACGCCGCGCGATACATGGAGCGAGGAGATCCCACCGGCTGGCGGCCGGCGTTCGAGGGTTTGGCGCAACTGGGAATCTTCGGCGTTGCGCTACCCGAGGAATATGGCGGGGCCGACGGCACCGTGCCGGACCTCTGCGCGATGGTCGAAGAAGCGGCCGCTGCGTTGGTTCCCGGTCCGGTGGCCACCACGGCGCTGGCCACACTTGTGCTGGACGGTTCGCATCCGAAGCTGCTGGAGGCCTTGGCTGCCGGTGAGCGCACCGCGGGGGTCGCGCTGAGAACCGAGCTCACCTATTCGGATGGCAGCGTCTCGGGCGTCGCGCCCTACGTGCTCGGAGGCAGCGAGGATTCAACCGGCGCAGTGTTGCTCCTGTGCGCGGATGACCGCTGGCTGCTGGTCGACGGCGCTGCCGACGGCGTGACGGTGCAACCGCTCGAGGCCACCGATTTCTCCCGCCCACTGTCGCGGGTGTTGTTCGACGGCGCGGCTGCCGAGGAATTGTCTGTGTCCGCGGGACGAGGTGTCGATCTGGCGGTTACCGTGCTGGCCGCCGAGGCGGCCGGCCTTGCACGCTGGCTTCTCGAGACCGCGACCGAGTACGCAAAGGTTCGTGAGCAATTCGGCAAGCCGATCGGCAGCTTCCAGGCGATCAAGCACATGTGCGCGGAGATGCTGCTGCGCTCCGAGCAGGCTTCGGTGGCCGCAGCCGACGCCGCCCGTGCCGCGAACGCAGCCGATACCGAATCAGACGCCGGCCAGCTCGCGATTGCGGCGGCGTTGGCGGCGTCTGTGGGCATCGAGGCCGCCAAGATGAACGCCAAGGATTGCATCCAGATCCTCGGCGGTATCGGAATCACCTGGGAGCACGATGCACACCTGTATCTGCGACGCGCGTACGGCATCGCGCAGTTCCTGGGTGGTCGGTCGCGCTGGCTTCGACGGGTGGCGGCGCTGACTCAGCAGGGTGTACGCCGTGATCTGCACATCGATTTGGCGTCGGTGGCCGACCTTCGGCCCGAGATCGCCTCTGCGGTGGCTGAAGTCGCTGCAGCACCCGAGGAGGAGCGGCAGGTTGTGTTCGCCGAGACCGGACTCTTGGCGCCCCATTGGCCGCGGCCTTACGGCCGGGCGGCAAGCCCGGCCGAGCAGCTGGTGATCGATCAGGAATTGGCGGCCGCCGAGATCGTGCGTCCCGACCTGATCATCGGGTGGTGGACGGTTCCGACGATCCTCGACTGCGGCAGCCCGCAGCAGGTCGAGCAGTTCGTCCCTGCGACGTTGCGGGGCGAGTTGACTTGGTGTCAGCTGTTCAGCGAGCCAGGTGCGGGGTCGGACCTGGCCGCTCTGAGGACCAAGGCTGTTCGCGCGGAGGGGGGTTGGCGCCTCACCGGACAGAAGGTGTGGACTTCGGCT
Source organism: Mycobacterium sp. (assembly GCF_049608025.1). Taxonomy (GTDB): domain Bacteria; phylum Actinomycetota; class Actinomycetes; order Mycobacteriales; family Mycobacteriaceae; genus Mycobacterium. The sequence continues at coordinate 5,142 of NZ_JBMYXC010000018.1, forward strand.
GCACAGAAGGCACATTGGGGTGTGTGTCTGGCCAGAACGGACCAAGAAGCTCCAAAGCACAAGGGCATCACCTACTTCCTCATCGATATGAAGACGCCGGGCATCATGATCCGGCCGCTACGTGAGATCACCGGCGACGAACTGTTCAACGAGGTGTTCTTCGACGACGTATTCGTGCCCGACGAGATGGTGGTCGGTCAAGTCAACGACGGCTGGCGGTTGGCGCGAACCACGCTGGCTAACGAGCGTGTCGCGATGGCTCAGGGCACTGCACTCGGCAACCCGATGGAAAAGGTGTTGCGCGCCGTAGGAGGGCTCGAAATCGATGCTGCGCAACTGGATCAGCTCGGCGGGTTGATCGTCACCGCGCAGGTCGGGTCGCTGCTGGACCAGCGCATCGCCCAACTTGCTGTGGGCGGACAGGACCCGGGCGCGCAGGCCAGCGCGCGCAAACTCATCGGCGTGCGCTATCGCCAGGCTCTCGCCGAATTCCGGATGGAGCTGTCGGAGGGGTCGGGTGCAGTCGAGAATCCAGAGGTCCACGATTTCCTCAACACCCGCTGCCTCACGATCGCCGGTGGCACCGAACAGATCCTGCTCACCATGGCGGGGGAGCGGTTGCTGGGTCTGCCGCGCTGAGTGACGCACTCCTCGTCAGGGACGTCAACCGTCGGAGGGGACTTACTCGTCGTAGGTGATTTCGACCGATTCGGAGCGCGGGTGCGCCTGGCAGGCAAGGATCAGTCCTTCGTCGAGATCCTGTTGTTCGAGCACGTCGTTGACTTCCATTTCGACGTCGCCGGCCTTGGCCACGACCGCACATGCACCGCAGTGGCCTTCGCGGCAGGAGAACGGTGCTTCCAGGCCCTTGGCGAGCAGCACGTCAAGCAGTTTCGCGGTGCGCGGCCAGGACACCTCGTGGGTGTCACCGTCAAGCGTCACGATCGCCGTGGCCGGGCCCTCGTCGCTGTTGTCCTCTTCGATCACCACAGTGGCGAAGGGGTCGGACTCCAGGGATTTGAACACCTCGATGTGCACTCGGTCTGCGGGAGTCCCTGACGACTTCAGAGCTTGCTCGGCGGCCGCCATGAACGGCCCGGGACCGCAGATGAACGTCTCCCGCGTGGCGTACGGGCCGATCATCTCTGAGAGTGCGGTCGCACTGGGTAGACCCTGCACCGACTCCAGCCAGTGCAGGGCAGTGAGGCGGTCGGGGTGTTGGGCCGCCAACTCTCGCAGTGCTGCGGCGAAGATGATCGAGTTCTCGTCGCGATTGGCATAGATCAGCGCCACTTTGCCGCTGCCCTCTGAGAGGGCGGACTTCAGGATCGCCATCATCGGGGTGATCCCACTGCCGGCGGCCAGCAGTAGAAAATCGGTGTCCAGCGTTTTGGGGACGAACGTGCCCGACGGTGCCAGCACGTGCAACTTCATGCCGGGATGGGCGTTGTCGCAGAGCCAGTTCGACGCGTAGCCGTCGACGGTGCGCTTGACCGTGACGGTCAACGGGTCGCCGGTGAACGGCGAACTGCACAGCGAGTAGCAACGAGCCACCGATCCCGTTCGATCGCTGGGCACGCGCAGCGTCAAGAACTGGCCCGGGGCGTAGCGGAGCTTCTCCGGGGGAATCGCTTGGTCTGCCCGGCCGTCGGACGCTCGGAACACCAGCGAGCGCGCATCGGAGGTCTCGTCGATGACGCCGACCACTTCAAGCTCGAGTACGTGGCTACCGAGTGGCTCGTCCGGCACTGGATGGCCTCCCTTCGCCCCGCCCCCGGAGCAATAACTGTCAATAACTAGAACAGGTTACAGAAATGCATGTGCGCTGGTCCAGAGGCCACAGCAATGCGCTACTCGACACAAATCGTAACGTGTTCTAATCTTTGTACAGTGATCTGATCTTCGTGCGAGAGCTCATCGTCATTGGTCTGCTCCTCGCCCAAGCGCTCATCACCTGGTCCTAGTCTCCAGGAGGCAAACCCGTGACGTCCATTCAACAGCTTGACGTGCAGTCGGTCCTCACCGGCGTCGATGATCTGCTGCCGCGGATCGCCAAGCGCGCGCAGGTCGCCGAAGAACTACGGCGCCTGCCCGATGACACCGTGAGCGAACTCGACGAAGTCGGCTTCTTCAAACTGCTCCAACCCGAGCAGTGGGGCGGACTGCAGTGCGACCCCACCGTCTTCTACGAAGCCGTTCGCCGGATCGCCAGCGCGTGCGGGTCCACCGGGTGGGTGTCGTCGATCATCGGCGTGCACAACTGGCACCTGGCCCTGTTCGACCAGCAGGCGCAGGACGAGGTGTGGGGAATGGACCCGACCGTTCGGGTGTCGTCCTCTTATGCACCCATGGGTGCAGGCACCGTGGTCGACGGCGGCTACCTGGTCAGCGGCGCCTGGCAGTGGTCGTCGGGTTGCGACCATGCGACGTGGGCATTCCTCGGTGGGCCGGTGATCAAGGACGGCAGGCCCGTCGATTTCGGCAGCTTTCTGATCCCGCGCGACGAATATCGCATCGACGATGTCTGGCACGTGGTGGGGTTGAAGGGAACGGGCAGCAACAACGTCGTCGTCAAGGACGTGTTCGTACCCCGACACCGTTTCCTGTCGTACAAGGCGATGAATGACCGCACGGCGGGTGGGTTGGAGAACAACACCGCACCGGTGTACAAAATGCCTTGGGGCACAATGCATCCCACCACTATCTCGGCCCCCATCATGGGAATGGCCTACGGCGCCTATGACGCCCATGTCGAGCACCAGGGCAAGCGGGTGCGTGCCGCCTTCGCCGGCGAAAAGTCCAAGGATGACCCATTCGCCAAGGTGCGGATTGCCCAGGCTGCCAGTGACATCGATGCCGGCTGGCGACAGCTCATCGGGAATGTTCGCGACGAGTACGAGTTGCTCAGGACCGATCAGGAGATCCCTTTCGAGCTGCGCGCCCGTGCTCGCCGTGACCAGGTGCGGGCCACGGCCCGGGCCATCTCCTCGATCGACCTGTTGTTCGAGGCATCCGGCGCTACTGCGCTGGGTGTCGAACAACCTGTGCAGCGGTTCTGGCGGGACGCACACGCCGGTCGGGTGCACGCGGCGAACGAGCCGGAGCGGGCATACCTGATCTTCGGCAACAACGAGTTCGGACTGCCGCCGCAGGACACGATGGTTTGATTGGCTGGCCTGATGACATCCTTCGCAGCCGAAGCCGCCCAACAGCAAGCTGTCACCTTCGAGTCGACGTCCCGGTACGCGCAGGTCCGTGATGATATGCGGCTGCACTACCACGAGGCCGGTGTCGGAAACGATCAGACCGTGGTGTTGCTGCACGGCGGAGGTCCGGGCGCATCCAGCTGGTCCAACTTCGGCCGTAATATTCCGGTGCTGGCCAAGCACTTCCACGTACTGGCCGTTGACCAGCCCGGCTACGGTCACTCCGATAAGCACACCGAACACGAGCAGTACAACCGCTACAGTTCCACAGCGCTGCTGAATCTCTTTGACCATCTGGGCCTCGAACGTGCTGCACTGGTGGGTAACTCGCTCGGCGGCGGTACCGCGGTGCGGTTCGCCCTGGACAATCCCAAGCGGGCTGGCCGACTGGTATTGATGGGCCCGGGCGGTTTGAGCGTCAACCTCTTTGCCCCCGATCCCACCGAAGGCGTCAAGCTGCTGGGTCGATTCGCCGCGGACCCGACACGCGAGAACATCGAGAAGTTCCTGCGCATCATGGTCTTCGACCAGAAGCTGATCACGCCCGAACTCGTCGAGGAACGGTTCCAGATCGCGAGTACCCCGGAGTCGCTGGCGGCCACGAAAGCGATGGGCAAGTCTTTCGTCGGCGCCGATTTCGAGTTGGGAATGATGTGGCGCGACGTCTATAAGCTACGCCAGCCGGTGCTGCTGATCTGGGGCCGTGAGGACCGAGTCAATCCTCTCGACGGTGCCCTGGTGGCTATCAAGCAGATACCGCGTATGCAACTGCATGTCTTCGGGCAGTGCGGTCATTGGGCGCAGTTGGAGAAGTTCGAAGAGTTCAACAAGCTGACCGTGGACTTCCTGAAGAATGGCAAGGGGGCGCAGTCGTGACCATCCGATCGCTGGGATATCTGCGTGTCGAGACGACCGACATCGGAGCCTGGCGCGAGTACGGGCTCAAGGTGCTCGGGATGGTCGAAGGGTCCGGGGTAGCCGGGGCAAGTCCGGATGGCGCTCTCTATCTGCGGATGGACGAGTTCCCGGCCCGCCTGGTGATTGTGCCCGGCGAGCGGGACCGGTTGATGGAGTCCGGTTGGGAAACCGCGAATGCAGCTGGCCTGCAGAATATTCGTAACCGTCTCGAGGTCGAAGGCACTCCGTACAAAGAAGCCACCGCCGCCGCACTGGCTGACCGCAGGGTCGACGAGATGATCACCTTCTCCGACCCCTCCGGCAACACCCTGGAAGTCTTCCATGGCGTCGCTCTTCAACACCGGCGGGTGGTGAGCCCCTACGGGCACAAGTTTGTCACCGAGGAGCAGGGTCTGGGGCACGTCGTTCTGACCACTCGGGACGACGCGGAATCGCTGCACTTCTACCGCGATGTGCTCGGTTTCAGTCTGCGTGATTCGATGCGTCTGCCACCGCAGCTGGTGGGCCGGCCCGCCGATGGCCCTCCCGTGTGGTTGCGGTTCTTCGGTGTGAATCCTCGCCATCACAGCCTCGCCTTTATGCCGGGTGATACGCCAAGCGGCATAGTGCATCTCATGATGGAGGTAGAAAGCGCCGACGATGTCGGCTTGTGCCTGGACCGGGCGTTGCGCCGCAAAGTGAAGATGTCGGCGACACTCGGCCGCCATGTCAACGACAAGATGCTGTCCTTCTACATGAAGACACCAGGTGGCTTCGACATCGAATTCGGTTGCGAAGGACTCGAAGTCGAGGACGACAGCTGGGTGGCGCGGGAGAGTACCGCTGTCTCTCTTTGGGGCCACGACTTCAGCGTCGGCTTCAAGGACTGACGAGCGCTTGCGCGAGGAAACATGAAGCCAGTGAGCAATCCTCCGATCGACCCGCGCACATTTCGAAATGTGTTGGGTCAGTTTTGTACCGGAATCACGATCATCAGCACCGTGCACAACGACACCCCGGTCGGCTTCGCCTGCCAGTCCTTTGCCGCGTTGTCGCTGGATCCACCGCTGGTGCTTTTCTGTCCGACGAAGGTTTCCCGGTCCTGGCAGGCGATCGAAGCCAGCGGTAACTTCTGCGTCAACATCCTGCACGAGAACCAGAAAGATGTATCGGCGCGCTTCGGCTCCCGGGAGCCCGATAAGTTCGCCGGAATTGATTGGATACCTTCGAAACTGGGATCGCCGATCATCGAGGGCACATTGGCGCACATCGACTGCACTGTGCAATCTGTCTACGATGGTGGGGACCACCTCGTGGTCTTCGGCGCAGTGCAATCGCTCTCCGACGTTCCGCGTAAGAAGCCGAGACCGCTGCTGTTCTATCAAGGGCAGTACACCGGTATCGAGCCCGACAAGACCACGCCGGCGGATTGGCGCGATGATCTTGAGGCCTTCCTAACCGCCACGACGGACGACACCTGGTTATAGCGCGGTTTGGCTGTCGAAAGGTAGAAGCGAGTGGGCACCTACGTAGTCACCGGATCAGCATCTGGCATGGGATGCCAGGCTGCGGACCGTCTTCGGGCCGCCGGACAGTCGGTTATCGGGGTGGACCTGCGGGACGCTGAGGTGATTGCCGATCTGTCAACACCGCAAGGGCGAGTGACTGCCGCCCAGGGCGTCTTGGCGGCCGTTGAGGGTGGTTGCCTGGACGGAGCCGTCCTCGCAGCGGGTCTGGGGCCATTGCCCGGCGCCGACCGGGCCGCGTTGATCTATCAGGTCAACTTCGCTGGAGTCGTCGAACTGTTGACCGCCTGGCAACCGGTGCTGGCCGCGGGCAAGGCCAAGGTCGTTGTGGTAGGCAGCAATTCGACCACAACGACCCCTGCGGTGCCCCGGCGCGCGGTGCGTGCCCTGCTGGCGGGCCGTCCAGACAAGGCCCTGCGCGCCGTGCGTCCCTTCGGTCCGGGCGCGTCCTCGCTGGCCTACGCTGCTTCCAAGATCGCGGTGTCCAGGTGGGTGCGGCGGCATGCCGTGAGCGCCGACTGGGCTGGCGCCGGTATCCGGCTGAACGTACTGGCGCCCGGTGCCATTCTGACTCCCCTGTTGGAAGAGCAATTGGCTGCGCCAGGGCAATCCAAAGCGGTAAGGGCGTTCCCGGTTCCTATCGGGGGTTTCGGGGATGCGGGCCAGATCGCCGACTGGATTCTTTTCATGTTGTCGGACGCCGCTGACTTCCTTTGTGGCAGCGTCATTTTCATCGACGGTGGTTCTGACGCCTATTTTCGTCCCGACGCTTGGCCGAAAGGGCCGTCGATCTTGAGCCTTCCCCGCTATTTTTGGCGGTTCGCCAGGTTCGCGCGTCGACGATGACAGCGGAGGCGGTGATCGCCATCCCGCGTAGGAAGCGGTGTGGCAATTGCCGTGCTCGCTTCCCTCAGCGTCTGCTGGAATGGTGTCTGGAGCTACGTACACGATGGACGGCGGATGGAGTGCTCGGTGAAAGCCACGACAGATGAACCACAGTGGGTTCCGACTCAGCGGGACATCGCTGACGCGCGGGTCACCCACTTCGCGCGATTCGCCGAAAAGCACACGGGTGCAGCTTTTCCGGACTACGAAGCACTGTGGCAATGGTCGGTTGACGAGATTGAGAGTTTCTGGGCCTTGCTGTGGGACTATTTCGAGGTTGGTGAGCGCGGGCGGACGGTGCTGCAGAGCAGCGAGATGCCGGGGGCGCGCTGGTTTCCGGGAACCACGCTGAACTACGTCGACCAGGTTGCGCGGAATACCCGCACCGACCGACCGGCGATTGTCCAGGTCAGTGAGGATGGGCCGGACCGCGAAGTGTCCTGGGGTGAGCTGTTGGGGCGTACCGCGGCGTTCGCCGACACCCTGCGTGCGGCAGGAGTCGGTCCGGGCGACCGCGTCGTCGGTTATCTCCCGAATATCCCTGAGGCAGTGATCGCGTTTCTGGCCACCGCAGCGGTTGGTGCGGTGTGGAGCGTCTGTGGCCAGGACTACTCGGCGAAGGCGGCGCTGGATCGGCTCGGACAACTCGAGCCCAAGACGCTGGTGACCGCTGATGGATATACCTTTGCCGGGAAGTACCGGGACAAGCGCGACGATGTCGCTGCGCTTCGTGCGGGCCTGCCGACGCTGCGGGCTACGTTTTTCGCCGAAGACCTCGCGGCGCGTAGCGATCGCGACCTAGATGCGGTCGCTGTCCCATTCGATCACCCACTGTCGATCCTGTTCTCCTCCGGCACTACTGGGCTCCCGAAGGGCATCGTGCATGGTCACGGCGGGGTTGTTGTGGAGCATCTCAAAGCCGTCGCTCTGCAGTCTGACATCGGACGCGGCGACACCTTCTTCTGGTTCACCAGCCCCAGCTGGATGATGTGGAACTTCCAGGTGGCGGGACTGCTCGTCGGAGCCACGATCGTCTGCTACGACGGAAGTCCGTCGGCCGGCCGCCCAGATGCACTGTGGGAGATAGCTGCCCGGGTGCGAGCGACCGTGCTCGGCACCAGTCCCGGCTATGTTCTTGGCTGCATGAAGGCGGATGCGCGGCCGAGGCAGAGTTACGATCTTTCTGGGCTGCGGACTGTCGGGATCACCGGGTCCTCCCTGCCGCCCGCGTCTTCACTTTGGCTGCGGGACAACGCCGGTAAGCATGTGCAGGTGGCCTCGATCAGCGGAGGCACCGACGTGGTGTCGGCGTTCGTCGGCGGTGTTCGCACGGTGCCGGTCTGGCCGGGCGAGTTGTCGGCGCCGTTTCTCGGGGTGGCGCTGGATGCGTGGGACCAGGACGGCAAGCCTGTGCGCGGCGAAGTGGGCGAACTCGTCGTCACCAAGCCCATGCCGTCTATGCCGGTGTGCTTCTGGAACGATCCGGACGGAAAGCGCTACCGGGACGCATACTTCGGGGTGTATCCCGGTGTATGGCGCCATGGTGACTGGATCACCATCACCGATCACCACAGCGTCATCGTGCACGGGCGGTCGGACTCGACGCTGAACCGCCACGGTATCCGGATGGGCAGCGCCGACATCTACCAGGCGGTCGAGAGGCTGCCAGAGATCGTCGAGGCGTTGGTGATCGGAGCTGAGCAACCCGACGGCGGCTATTGGATGCCGCTGTTCGTAGTCCTCGCCGAAGGTAGCGAACTCACCGACGAGTTGCGCGACCGAATCAACGACACCATCCGCACCGACGTCTCCCCGCGTCACGTCCCCGACGAAATCACCCTTGCCCCAGGAATTCCGCATACCCGTACCGGCAAGAAGCTTGAGGTACCGATCAAGAAGTTGTTCCAGGGCGGGGACCCGGCCAAGGTCGTCGAGCGTAGCGCAGTCGATGACCCCGCACTGCTCGACTGGTACGTCACGCAGCGTCGAAGGTGACGAGGTCGATGCTGAGTCCGCCTTCGACGAGGCTCATTCTCCGTCGTAGCGGTGGTCCGGGTAGCGGTGGCGCGGTGGAGTGGTAGGTCGCGCCGGTCGGGGTGGTGAACTCCGCGGCATGTTCGCCGTTGGTCTCTTCGGTGTTCACTGACCAACCGGGGGCTTCTTTGGCGTAGTTGCAGGCCTCGCACAGTCCCAAGCCGTTGGCCGCGCTGGTAGGGCCGGCGCGGTGTTTGGGGACGGCGTGGTCGCAATGACGGATCGTGGCGTCACAGTAGGGAGTGCGGCAACTCTGATCCCGGATGCCGATGAACGCCGCCAGCCCCTTCGGGAACAGCCGCGAACGCGACTCCATCGCGACCAGCTGCCCGGAACGGGGGTGGCGGTACAGCCGGCGCAGGCTGGCTTTGGCCGTCTCGTCGGTGACGGCGTCGCCTGCCAGGATGCAGGCGATCTGCGCGGGCACAGGTCCGTAGCCGTCCAGCCAGGCCGGCGCTTGGTCGCAGCCGAACAGGGTGGTGTCGGCCATGACCAGGTTCAACGTCACCGATGCCGGTTCGGCGACTGAGCGGCCGGTGACCTGCTCATAGAGGGTGTCGGCCATGACCTGCCCACGTGAGCGGTCGTCGAAGGTGGTATTCGCGGCCTTAGTCAATGCCGCGTACACCCCGACACCCTGTGCCACTGGCAGCAGGGCGGTCACATAGGTCATGGTGTCGGGGGCCGGGCGGATCGTCACACACCGATCCTGGGCGGCTTTGGCACACCGGTCCACCACCGCGGCGACGTCAAGCTCGCAGGCGATCTTCTTGGCCTCGGCGGCCACCCGCCGATCACTCCACCCGTTGAGCCTGTCGGCATCGGCGCACAGTCGCGCATCCAACTCCCGTCGGTGCTGAACCGATAGACAGGCTGACTCCCGCACGATCAGGGTGGCCCGCCACTCCGAGAGATGGCCAGACGACAACGCTGCCAGGGTGTGGGGCATCTCGTTGAACAGTGCCTTGGCGAAACCCAGATGCCGCCCGCCGCGCACCGGGGCGTCGCGGCGCGCCAACGCGACCTCGCCGGCCAGGCCACGGCCCTGTTTTGCTGCAGGTACCCCGGCAGCCGCCTCAGCGGCGCGGCGCTTGGCGGCCCACAACGCGGTAGCCCGTACCTGGGCTGCTGCTGCAGCCGACTTCACCCGTTCCAACTCCTGGACCCGGGCCCGCAACTGCGCCTCGCTCGACTCCGAATCAAAATCGCACAAACTTTCGAACATGAACCCGACGCTACTCCACACCCCCGACAGAGCTGGTGCGCTCTAGCCGAGCCAGGTGCCGATGCGGCGCAGCGCTTCCTCGACGTCGGAGGACGGGCCCGCGAAGGACAGTCGCACGAACGACCCGCCCCGAATCGTGTCGAAGTCGACGCCGGGTGCGATCGCCACCCCCGTCTCGGCCAGCAGCTTTGAACAGAATGACAGCGAATCCGCGGTCAGATGCGAGACGTCGGCGTAGACATAGAATGCGCCGTCGGTCGGGGCCAGTCGGTGTATCCCGAGGTTGCGAAGCCCGTTCAACAGCAGGAGTCGGTTCGCGGTGTAGCCGTCCAGAAGTGATTCGGCCTCTGCGATCGCCTCCGGCGTGAACGCCGAGACTGCGGCCACCTGGGGAAGCGCCGGCGGGCAGATCGTGAAGTTTCCCGTCAGGCGGTCGATCGCCCGCTTCAGTTCCTGCGGGACCAACAACCAGCCCAGCCGCCATCCCGTCATGGCGAAGTACTTCGAAAAGCTGTTCACCACAATCGAATCCCGTGATGTCTCCCACGCACAGCTGGTTGCCGGCGAGCCGGGGTACACCAGCCCGTGGTACACCTCATCGCTGATCAGACGTACTCCTGACGATGTGCACCAGGAGGCGATCGCCGCGAGTTCCTCAGGCGGGATCACCGTTCCGGTGGGGTTGGCCGGACTCGCCACAATCACCCCCGCGACCGGGGGATCGAGGTCGGCCAGCATCTGCACCGTCGGCTGGAATCGGGTGTCGGGTCCGCACGGCAACTCGACGACCTCGCAGCCGAGTGCGGTCAGGATGTTGCGGTAGCACGGATAGCCGGGGCTGGCGATCGCCACCCGATCTCCGACGTCGAAGCACGCGAGGAACGCCAGCAGGAATCCGCCCGACGAGCCGGTGGTCACCACGACGTCATCTGGTTCAACGACGAGGTGGCGCGCTTGATAGGAGTCCGCTATCGCGGCGCGCAACTCCGGGATACCTAACGCAACGGAGTAGCCGAGCTGATTTCGGTTCAGCGCCGCCACGGCGGTGTCGCGGACCGGAGATGGTGCCCCCGCGCTGGGCTGCCCCGCCGACAGATTGACGAGATCGCCATGGGTGCGCTGCCGTTCGGCCGCGGCCAACCAGACATCCATGACATAGAACGGCGGAATACCAGCCCGGTTGGAAACGGTCACGCTCCCAGGCTAGAACACCTCGGATTCGAGGCGACGCAGCTGATCCCGCGGCGGACCGAGCATCTGCGCGCTGCCGTGGGCGCGTTTGAAGTAGAACTGGATATCGCTCTCCCAGGTGATCGCGATTCCGCCGTGGAGCTGGACGGCCTCGGCGGCCACCATGGAGAACGCGTCGCTGGCCGCGAGCCGGGCGAGGGCAGCTGTCGTCGGTGAGGGGTCCGCCACCGCCTCGTTGACGACGGCCCGCGCCGCCTCCACCGCGACGTAGAGATCGGCCATGCGGTGTTTGAGCGCTTGGAAGCTGCCGATCGGGCGGCCGAACTGCACCCTGTCCTTGGTGTACTGCACGGTCAGATCGAGACACTTCGCTGCCGCGCCGATCTGCTCGGTTGCCAGCAGAATCGACGCGATGCTCGCCAAGCCGGGATCCGCTCCGATCGCAGCGGTCTGGGTGGCGTCCACTCGCGCCAATCGCCGTGTCGGGTCCATCGAGACCGCAGCATCAACAGTGAACGATGTCCAGCGCGTGAGGGTCTCACCGTCGGCCGCGACGACCACGTCGGCGACGTCGCCGTTCACCACGTAACCCGGATCGAACACCACCGCGCCCAGACACGATCCCTCCGCCAGTTTCTCGAGAACATCGCCATCGGGTTCGTCGGCCGACAAGAGTGCCAACTCGGCCAGCGTGGTCCCCAACAGCGGGGTGGGCACCAGAGCCTTGCCCAGCTCCTCAAGAACAACTGCTGCATCGGCCAGTTCGCCACCGGCACCGCCCAATTCCTCGGGGACTACCAGCGCCGCGGCACCGACCTGTTCGCACAACATCCGCCAGAGCGACTCGTCATATCCGCGCTCCGAACTCATCGCCTCGCGTACCGACTCCGGCGACGCGTGCTTGTCGACGAGCGCTGCGACAGTGTCGCGCAGCATTTCCCGCTCTGCCGTCATGCGGTCAGCACCTTCAGAACTCGGCGCCGATGCCAGGTCGGGTCTCCCCATGCGGGGCGCAACGCCTGTGTCCGCACCAGTAGCAGTGACAGGTCGTGCTCCTGGGTGTAGCCGATGGCGCCGTGTGTCTGCAGCGCCGCACGCGCCGCGAGCAAGGCCGCGTCTGCAGCGGCCACCTTGGCGGCACTGACATCGCGGACGGCGCAGTCAGATGCTCCCCGAGGAGATTGAGCCAGCGCCAGCGCTGCTCCGTAGACCAGCGGCCGCGCCAACTCGATCGCGATGAGCACGTCGGCGAGCTTGTGCTTGATCGCCTGGTAACTGCCGATGAGTTTGCCGAACTGGCTGCGCTGCTTGGCATATTCGACCGCGGCATCGAGCATCGCCTGGCCCGCCCCGACCAGCTGAGCCGCCGTGCTCAACACGCCGAATTCGAAAGCTCTTGCTACATCGGCGTGATGCGCGTCGCCGGATGCGCTGACGTCGAACAGGTGTCGGCTGCGATCGATGCACTCGTGCCTGGCACCCGCCGCGCCGTCGAGCACCTGCCCATCCTGGGCGAGCAGTATCAGACCAGCGGTGTCCGCGTCCACGGCGCGGGGCACCAGTGGCGGCAGCGCCACTGTGGCGATCAGTTCACCGGATGCCAGGGCGGCGCTGCGCTCGCCCCATTCGCCACGGCCGGAAAGCAGGACCGGAGCGACCGCAATGGATTCGGTCACCGGGCCGGGAACCGCCCAGCGGCCGATCCGCTCCATTGCCACCATGAGGTCGGTCGGATGCGCAGCCATTCCGTCGAACTTCTCGGGCACCATTAGTGCCGGCACGCCGAGGTCCGCCAGTTGAGCCCAGACCTTGCGTCCCGGCGCGGTGTCACCCTCGGCCCACGCTCGCACCGCGGCGGGCAGGTCGGCGGCACCCAGGGCAGCGTCGATACTGGCAGCGAAGTCACGCTGTGGTTCGTCTATCTCAAAGTTCACAATCGTCTACTTTCGGGGCAGGCCCAGAAGCCGCTCGGCGACTATGTTGCGCTGAATCTCGTTGGTGCCTGCATAGATTGGTCCGCCCAACGCGAATAACAGCCCGTCGGCCAGGGGAGTCGCAAGTTCACCGTCGCCGCCGCACAGATCCAGGGCCGTCTGGTGCAGCGCCACGTCCAGGTCGGACCAGAACACCTTGGTCACCGAGGATTCCGCGCCCAGCTCACCGCCGTTGGCCAGCCGGGTAACGGTACCGAAGGTGTGCAGCCGGTAGGCCTGAGCCTTTATCCACGCATCGGCGACGCGATCGGTGAATGCCGGGTCAGGATGGTCGCGCCATTGGGCTACCAGCCGTTCGGCGGGTGCCAGGAAGCGCCCGGGGCTGCGCAGCGACATCCCGCGCTCATTGCTTGAGGTGCTCATCGCCGCCCCCCAGCCCTCGTGCACGCCGCCGACGACGTCCCGGTCGGGCACGAACACGTCGTCGAGGAAGATCTCGCCGAATCCGGTGTCCCCTCCCAGCTGGGCGATCGGCCGCACGGTGACGCCGGCGGACTTCAGGTCGAACATGAAGTACGTCAGGCCCTTGTGTCGCTCTGCTAGTGGGTCGGACCGGAATAGTCCGAAAGCCCGTTCCCCGAAGACCGCCCGCGAACTCCAGATCTTCTGTCCGTTGAGGCGCCAGCCCCCATCGGTCCTGGTCGCCGTCGAGCGCAGCGATGCCAGGTCGCTTCCGGACTCCGGCTCGGACCAGGCCTGAGCCCAAATCTCTTCGCCACTGGCCATTTTCGGCAGCACCCTGTCGAGCTGCTCTTGTGTGCCATGCGTGAACAGTGTCGGCGCCAGCATCGATATGCCGTTGGCGCTGGCCCGACCGGGGGCGCCCGCGCGGAAATACTCCTCTTCGAACACCACCCACTGGAGCAGTGTCGCATCGCGGCCACCGTAGTGCTCCGGCCAGGTGATCACCGATAGGCCGGCGTCGAAAAGCACTCTGTCCCAATGGCGGTGCTGGTCGAAGCCTTCTGCGGTGTCGTAGGACCTGGTCGGGAATTTGCTCTTGTTGGACGCAAGGAAGTCACGCACTTCGTTGCGGAATTCACATGTGGCGTCATCGAAGTTCAGGTCCAACTCAGGCCCCTTCCATGTGTTTGGCGAGTTCGCGAAGCTGGGGTTTTACCACCTTGCCGCCCGGGTTGCGGGGTAGCGCATCGACGAACGTCACTGATCGTGGGATCTTGAAGTTGGCGAGATGGCTTCGGGTGTATTCGATCACGGTTCTCTCGTCGAGTTCGACGCCGGGCAGGGTAACGACGAAGGCCTTGCCGACCTCGCCCAGCCTCTCCTCCGGTATTCCGATCACCGCGGCTTCGGCAACGCCCTCGAGTCGCGCCAGCACCTGCTCGATCTCGGCGGGGTACACGTTGAAGCCGCCACAGATGTACATATCCTTGAGCCGGTCGGTGATCTTCAGGTTTCCCGCGTCGTCCAGTTCGCCGATGTCGCCCGTGTGAAGCCAGCCCTTGTCGTCGATGGCCGCAGCGGTGGCTTCAGGGTCATCCAAGTAGCCCAGCATTACGTTGGGTCCGCGCAGCAGTACCTCTCCTGTGTCGCTGCCGCTGCCGCTGCCGCTGCCGCCCGCGATCCGCATTTCGAAGCCCGCGATCGGGCGCCCGGAGGTCGTGGCGACCGTGAGGGCGTCGTCGTCGGCGCGGCACATGGTGCCGAAACCGCTGGCCTCCGTGAGCCCGTACGCGGTCAGCACGGTGTCGATGTCGAGTTGGTTCTGCATTCGCTCGATCAGCACGACCGGGATCGTGGCTGCGCCGGTAACCGCGAACCGTAACGAGGTCAGGTCGTAGTCGCTGCGATTGGGATGGTCGAGCAGGGCCTGGTAAATCGTGGGCGGGCCGGGTAGCACGGTGATCCGGTGGTCCTGCACTGCTTGCATTGCCTGTTCCGGGTCGAAGGTCAGCTCGGGGATGAGCGTCGCGCCCGTCTGTAGGCAGGCCAGGATGCCGGCCTTGTAGCCGAAATTATGGAAGAACGGGTTGATGCAAAGGTAGCGGTCTGCGCTGGTGAGCTTCCCGCACGCCGCCCATGCTGCCGAGGCGTCCAGCGACTGGCGGTGCGCGCACAGCACGCCCTTGCTGCGGCCGGTGGTGCCCGAGGTGAACAGGATGTCGGAGACGTCATCGGGACGGACATCAGCGGCCCGGGCGTCTACCAAATCAGGGTTGGCACCTACAGCATCAGGGTTGGCACCTACAGCATCAAGGCTGGCACCGTGGGCCATGAACTCGTCCCACGTGCCGTCGGACTTCTCGATCGGGACACGCACGACGTGGCGCAGCGCGGGCAGGGATGCAGCGACTTCGGGGCGGTCGATGCCGGCCGCCTTGTCGGCACCCAGGAAATCGCCCGATGCGAACAGCAGCGGTGCGGCCGTGCGCGCGAGGATGTCAGTGGCTTCACTTTCGGTGTAGCGCGTGTTGAGGGGGACCAGCACGCCGCCGGCATAGTGGGTGGCCAGGCAGGCCACCACCCAGTGCCAGGTGTTCGGTGACCAAATCGCGACACGGTCGCCCGGCTGGACACCCAGCTCGATGATCGCCGCGGCGGCTTGCCTCACCTCCGAACGCAGCTCGGCGAACGTCAGCGTTCTGTGCGCCGAAACCACCGCAGGGTGGTTGGGAAGCTCGCGCGCCATCCGGTCAAGGACCGCGGGAGTGGTGCTCAGCTCTGACATTCCCGGGTCGTCCCCTGTCCCTCTAACAAAGCAAGTGCTTGGTAGGTTAGCCTACAGGGGTGATAGAGGTCCAGGAGTTCAGGGCCGAGGTCCGCGACTGGCTCGCCGACAACCTCGTCGGTGAATATGCCGCGCTCAAGGGCCTTGGTGGGCCCGGCCGCGAGCACGAAGCGTTCGAGGAACGTCGGGCATGGAACCAGCATCTGGCGGCCGCAGGCCTGACGTGCCTGGGTTGGCCGGAGGAGGACGGCGGCCGCGGCCTGTCCGTGGCGCACCGCGTCGCGTTTTACGAGGAGTACGCCAAAGCCGACGCCCCGGACAAGATCAACCACTTGGGTGAGGAATTGGTGGGGCCCACCCTCATCGCCTACGGGACCCCCGAGCAGCAGAAAAGATTCCTGCCCTCGATCCGGAACGTCACCGAACTGTGGTGCCAGGGCTACTCCGAACCCGGTGCAGGAAGCGATCTCGCCAATGTCTCGACGTCAGCTGTGCTGGACGGTGACGCATGGGTCATCAACGGGCAGAAGGTATGGACCTCGCTGGCGCACTGGGCGCAATGGTGCTTCGTGTTGGCCCGCACCGAGAAAGGCTCTCAGCGCCACGCCGGTCTGTCCTACCTGTTGGTTCCGCTCGATCAACCCGGCGTCGAGATACGCCCGATCACCCAACTGACTGGTGATTCGGAGTTCAATGAGGTCTTCTTCGACGACGCCCGCACCGATGCCGGCCTGGTGGTCGGCGAACCGGGCGATGGCTGGCGTGTGGCGATGGGCACGCTGACGTTCGAGCGTGGCGTGTCAACATTGGGCCAGCAGATCCGTTATGCACGTGAGCATTCCAACTTGGTCGCGCTGGCGAAGCGTACCGGTGCCGTCGATGACCCACTGATCCGCGAGCAACTCACCCGATCCTGGGCGGGGTTGAAGGCGATGCGGTCCTATGCGCTTGCGACCATGGACGTCGAGCGACCGGGGCAAGACAGCGTGTCGAAGTTGTTGTGGGCCAATTGGCATCGTGAGCTCGGCGAGATCGCGATGGATGTTCAGGGGATGGCAGGTCTCACGCTCGACGGAGGCGAGTTCGACGAGTGGCAGCGTCTGTACCTGTTCTCCCGCTCGGACACGATATACGGCGGATCCAACGAGATTCAGCGAAACATCATCGCCGAGCGAGTGCTCGGGCTGCCCCGGGAGGTTCGCGGATGACTCTGTCCACAGCGCCGAAAGAGATTGACGGACACGGTCTGTTAGCCGGAAAGATCGTTCTGGTGACCGCAGCCGCGGGCACCGGGATCGGCTCCTCGGTTGCCCGCCGCGCCCTCATGGAGGGCGCCGATGTCGTCGTGTCCGACTATCACGAGCGTCGCCTGGGGGAGACCCGCGAGCAACTCGCCGGATTGGGCCTGGGCCGGGTCGAGAGCCTTGTGTGCGACGTGACCTCCACGACCGCGGTCGATGCAATGATCGCGGGCACGGTGGCTGCGCTAGGACGATTGGATGTACTGGTCAACAACGCAGGGCTGGGCGGCCAGACGCCGGTCGTCGACATGGCCGACGATGAATGGGACCGCGTTCTCAACGTGACGCTGACGTCGACGATGCGTGCGACCCGGGCCGCGCTGCAGTACTTTCGCGCCGCGCCGCACGGCGGGGTCATCGTCAACAACGCCAGCGTGCTGGGATGGCGCGCGCAGCATTCGCAGTCTCACTATGCGGCGGCCAAAGCCGGCGTGATGGCTCTGACCCGTTGCAGCGCAATCGAAGCCGTTGAATACGGTGTGAGGGTCAATGCGGTGTCGCCCAGCATTGCGCGGCACAAGTTCCTGGAGAAGACCAGCAGCTCCGAACTGCTCGACCGGCTCTCAGAGGGCGAGGCCTTCGGCCGTGCCGCCGAGCCGTGGGAGGTCGCGGCCACGATCGCCTTCCTGGCCAGCGACTACTCCAGTTACCTCACCGGCGAGGTTATCTCGGTGTCGAGTCAGCACCCATGACCGTGTCGCGCCCGGCCGCCGGGTCCAATACGCAGGCAAACACCAGACGCGATGAACTCCTGCAACTCGCCGCGACGATGTTCGCGCAGCGGGGGCTGCGGGCCACCACCGTGCGTGACATCGCCGATTCCGCGGGGATTCTCTCCGGCAGCCTGTATCACCACTTTTCGTCGAAGGAGGAGATGGTCGACGAGGTGTTGCGTGGCTTCCTCGACTGGTTGTTCGAACGCTATCGGCAGATTGTGTCGACCGAGCCGAATCCTCTGGAGCGGCTGAAAGGTCTGTTCATGGCCTCGTTCGAGGCAATCGAGACCAGGCACGCCGAGGTCGTCATCTACCAGGATGAGGCTAAGCGACTGGCTCTACAAGACCGGTTCGCCTACGTGGATGAGCGCAACAAAGAACAGCGCAAGATGTGGGTCGAGGTGCTGAACGAGGGCATCGCGCAGGGCTACTTCCGTCGTGATGTCGATGTCGACCTGGTGTACCGATTCATCCGCGACACCACCTGGGTTTCGGTTCGCTGGTATCAGCCGGGCGGGCCGCTGACAGCGGAGCAGGTTGGTCAGCAATACCTCGCCATCGTGCTGGGTGGCATAACAGCAGAAGTGGCATGACGACAAGAGGAGTCTGAAATGGCGGGCAGCACAGGGGCTACGGGAGTTTCCCAGGCCTATGTTGTTGATGCGGTGCGTACCGCGGTCGGAAAGCGCAATGGGTCGCTGGCCGGCGTGCACCCTGTCGACCTCGGAGCCGCGGCGTGGCACGGCTTGTTGGAGCGGGTGGACGTCGACCCGGGCGCGGTCGACGACGTCATCGCCGGCTGTGTGGACGCCATCGGGCCGCAGGCCGGCAACATCGCCCGGCTGTCGTGGCTGGCCGCCGGCTTCCCCGAGGAGGTACCAGGGGTCACGGTTGATCGCCAGTGCGGTTCGAGCCAGCAGGCCATCTCCTTCGGAGCGCAGGCCATCATGTCGGGCACGGCCGATCTGATCGTCGCCGGCGGTATGCAGAACATGAGTCAGATCCCGATCAGCTCGGCGATGACTGTCGCCGAACGGTTTGGTTTCACCTCTCCGACAAACGAATCGAAGAGCTGGCTGCACCGCTACGGTGACCAGGAGATCTCACAGTTCCGCGGATCCGAACTGATCGCCGAAAAGTGGGATCTGTCTCGCGAGGAGATGGAGCGGTACGCGCTGACCAGCCACGAACGCGCGCGGGCGGCGATCCGCGCCGGGCACTTCGCACATGAGATCCTCCCGATCGATGTGGACGGGGGCCGCTTCGCGGTCGACGAGGGTCCACGCGAAACTTCGTTGGCGAAGATGGCCGGCCTCAAGCCTCTCGTTGATGGCGGTCGGCTCACCGCGGCCATGGCCAGCCAGATCTCAGACGGTGCCAGCGCCGTCTTGCTTGCTTCGGAGGGAGCGGTCAAGCAGCACGGACTCACGCCGCGGGCCCGGATCCACCACATCAGCGCGCGCGGCGCCGACCCGGTTTTCATGCTCACCGGTCCCATCCCCGCAACCCGTTACGCGCTGGAAAAGACCGGGCTGTCGATCGACGACATGGACACCGTCGAGATCAACGAGGCATTCGCGCCCGTGGTGCAGGCGTGGCTCAAGGAGACCCGGGCTGATCCGGAGAAGGTGAATCCGAACGGTGGTGCGATCGCGCTCGGCCACCCCCTAGGTGCCACCGGCGCAAAGCTCTTCACCACGATGCTGAACACGCTGGAGCGCACAGGCGGCCGCTACGGTCTGCAGACGATGTGCGAGGGCGGCGGCACAGCTAACGTCACCATCATCGAGCGCCTCTAGCCCCCTGGGTCGGTTCATTGGGCGACAAGACGCGAAATCGCCCCGATAGCCGTGAATTAGTGCGAGTTTACGTCTGCTCGCGGTGAGGTTCAGTGGTCGTGGACGACGACACCGCGGATATTGCGGCCGGCGCGCATGTCTTCGTAGCCCTCGTTGACCTCGGCGAGTTTGTACTCGTGGGTGACGGTTTCATCCAACAGCAGCTTTCCCTCTCGGTACAGGCTGACCAGTCGCGGGATGTCGGCGCGCGGGTTGGCCTCACCGTAGAGGCTGCCCAGTATGCGCTTCTGGTAGAGGGTGAGCATCATCAGCGAGAACGATGCCGTCGTATCGGTTATCGCCGCGACAGCCGTCACCACCACAGCGCCGCCTTTACGGACGATGTTGGCGGCCTCGTCGATCATGGAGCCCTCCAGCAGTCCCATGGTGAGAATTACCGAATCGGCCATCACTCCCCGGGTCAAATCTGCTGCCAGCGCGGTGGCCTCGGCCATCGATGTGACGAAGTGGGTAGCGCCGAACTGGAAGGCGTTGGCGCGCTTGGTCTCGACCAGGTCGACCACGATGATCTTCTCGGCACCGGCCAGCCGTGCCCCCTGGATGGCTCCGCTGCCGATGCCGCCACAGCCAACCACCACGACGGTGTCACCGGGCGCGACAGCGGCGGTGTTCACTGCTGAGCCCCAGCCGGTGGTGACGCCGCAACCCAACAAGCAGGCGCGGGAGAGCGGCACGTCGTCGTCGATCTTCACCACCGAGGCCTCGGGCACCGTGCCGTATTGGGAGAATGTTCCGACAAGGGCCATCGCGCCAACATCCTGCCCGCGGGCCCGGCGACGGTAGGTGCCGTCGAGCTGGGCGCCCGTCATGATCAACGCGCCGAGGTCGCAGAGATTCTGCTGGCCGGTCGAGCAGAACCGGCACCGCCCGCACGACGGCAGGAACGAGGCGACGACGTGGTCGCCGGGAGCGAGGCCCGGCACACCCGGTCCCACCTCCTGCACGATCCCGGCTCCTTCGTGACCGCCGATCATCGGAAGTGGCGTGGGTAGGTCAGCTGTGCGTACGTGCTCGTCGGAGTGGCACAGACCGGTGGCCTCCCAGGACACCAGCACTTCGCCGTATGACGGGGGATCCAGGTCGATCTCCTCGACGGACCAGTCGGTCCCGAATTCCCACAGGATGGCGGCGTTCGTCTTCACCCGGTCGAGTCTAGGCGCCGGCCGGCAGGGGCGAATCGGCTATTGGATTCGGCCGGCTGCCGACTCGAGGTGCTGCACCGCCTCGGCGACTATCGAGTCGATGAGCTCGGCGCATGACGGCAGGTCGCCGATGATTCCGGCCACCTGTCCCGAAGCCAGCACACCGGCGTCGGTGTTGCCCTCGACCAGACCGGCCTTGAGCAGCATCGGGGTATTGGCCGCCATCACCACCTGCGACCAGGTCAGTTCCTTGCCATGCCGCATTTGGAGACCGTCTTTGATCATCGAGCGCCAAGACATCTGAGACATCTTCTTGAACCGCTGTGCGTTGCGCACCGCGGCGGTGAAGCCGCGCAGCCGGGATCCGCTTTCGAGCTTCTCGACCAGGCCGGTGCGCAGCACCCGGTGCGGCATGCCGTCAACCCGGGTGGACACCACGGTTCCGTCCAACGCAGCGGTCAGATAGCGCTGCTTGACCGCGTCGGGGACAGTCGAGTCGGAGGTCAGCAAGAATCGAGTCCCCATAGCGACCCCGGCCGCTCCGTAGCTCAGGGCGGCGGCCAAGCCCCGGCCGTCGAAGAAGCCGCCGGCCGCGATCACCGGCATACCCGTGTCGGCGACGGCGTCGAGCACCGAAGGCAATAGCAGCGTGGTGGCGATCGGTCCGGTATGGCCGCCGCCCTCGCCGCCCTGCACGATGACGGCGTCG
This sequence comes from Mycobacterium sp., assembly GCF_049608025.1. Lineage (GTDB taxonomy): Bacteria > Actinomycetota > Actinomycetes > Mycobacteriales > Mycobacteriaceae > Mycobacterium. The sequence goes on from NZ_JBMYXC010000018.1 coordinate 26,516, forward strand.
GCCCCCCAGCCCGCGACTTTCTTGGCGTGTTTAGCCAGCCCGACGGACGGAATGACCACGACGCCTGCCTCTTTGAGTTTGGCGATGAGTTCCGGTTTGGGCGCCAAGGCGAAGGAGGCGACGCTGACTCCTTCGCTGATCAGGAGGTCGACGCGCTGGTTGGCGTCCCCGGCGTCGGCGCGCATGTTGATGCCGAAAGGCTTATCGGTGGCGGCCTTGACCTTGGCGACCGCAGTCCGGAGCTCATCGAGCGTCATCGTGGCCGACGCCAGGATGCCCAACCCACCGGCGTTGGATGTGGCTGCGACCAGTCGGGCGCCTGCCACCCAGCCCATGCCGGTTTGGACGATGGGATGCTCGATGCCGACCAGTTCGGTCAGCGGAGTCTTCAGCCTTGAGCGTGTCATGCCGTGGCTTCTTTGACTACCTTGACTTCTCTGTCGCGCAGTGACTTCGGATCAATGACCTCCCGAATAAGCCGCTGCTCGTCAGCGGATGGCAGTCGGGTTGTCTCCGCGTCGGTCAGCCCGTGCACCTCGAAGGAGGTGTTCTCGGCTACCTGCCCGGCTTCGACGCCTGGATGCAGCGACACCGCCCGCATCTGGTGGTCCGGGCCGTTGAAGTCGAAGACGCCAAGGTTGGACACCACTCGATACACATTGACGAAGCGGTATGCGGGATTTCCTGAATCAATTTTGTCCCAACCGATCCCGGATACGATGTCGACCGAGTCGGCGAACACGCGAGGGGAGTGGTTGCCGACGAAATAGCTGGTGGCGTGGTTGATCGTGTTACCTGGTGCGCCTCGGACACCGAACATCTGGCGGGTCGGATGCTGCAGCGGCCCAAATGCCGACAGGTTCTGGTTGCCGTAACGGTCAATCTGGTTCGCGCCCATCACTACATGGCGGCGGCCCCACGCCAGTGTCTCGAAAACCCGGCCGAAAGGCATCCAGCCCTCGATCGCGGCTGCTGCGCCGATGGCCGGAGTATCGGCGATGATTCGGGCTTCGCCGTCGGTCAGCAGGATGCCTGGGGAAAAGGTCAGTCGCGCGAGCCTGGCACCGATCGAGGCGACGGTTGTCATCGGGCTGATCATGATCTCCCCGGCATCACGGAAGAGTTCGGCGCACGCTACGGCGCACACCTCGGCGCGGGTCACGGAAATCACTTGGCTACCTCCACATCTGCCTCTGACGTTGCCGAAAACTTCCCGATAGCGGCCTGGTAGTCGGCTTCGCTTCCGGCCAGGTACGTTTCGACGAAAGCCGCCCACGTCTGATCCGAGCCGGCTGCTTGGGCGTAGTGGCGCTGAAATTTCTCGTCGCGCCGGTAGTCTGGCTCGGCGGTGGTGAAGTGGGCACCATTGGGTACCTCGACAACGGTGTCCACCATCATGCGGTTGATCAACAGTGCCTGTGGCGGAACAGACTTCACGAGTTCGGCAGTGGTTACCACCCGCTCGACCGAGAGGTGGCGTTTCTCCGCGGCCATCAGGAACAGGTCGTCGAAGTAGGGATCGATTCCGGTGTACGCCGCATTGCCCTGTGCGTCGCCGAGATTCATGTGCACGAACGCCGCGTCCAGCCCCAGCGCGGGCATGGCGACCAGCTCCTCGAATGCCCCGTCGGTTGGGTACGGCGAGCACACCGTCTTGAGCTCGTCACCCCAGAAGGCCCGGACGTCGCTGCCGAGCCCGGCGCGAATCGGCAGGAACGGCAGCCGCTGCGCGGCGGCTTGAAGCCCGCAGCGCAGCATGCCCTCGTCCATCTCGCGGGACTCGATGCTCCCTGAAGTGCGGGCCTTTGCGAACCAAGGGTCGTAGAACGGAGGCGAGTCCAGTGACACGAAGCCGTAGTACGCGCGCTTGACCTTGCCTGCCGAGCAAAGCAGCCCGAGGTCGGGGCCGCCGTAAGTGACGACGGTCAGATCGGTGACATCGCTGCGCAGCAGGGCACGCACGAACGCCATCGGCTTGCGCCGGGAACCCCAACCGCCGATGCCAATGGTCATACCGCTCTCGATGGACGAGACCGCCTCGTCCAACGTGCTGGTCTTGTCAGGCATGCTTCCCCTTGTCCGTTCCGGCGAACGCGTCGCGGTGCTCATCGGCCACCCCGGCGAGGTTCAGCTCGAACGTGAAACCCTGTTCCATGCGGTAACTGGAGTTCACTTTCTGTACGTCGATGAGGTTCAGCGCTTCCTTCGCGGCGCGGATCACCCGAGTGTCCTTGGCGGCGATGTCGCGGGCCACGCTGAGTGCGGCCTCGTCGAGTTCTGCCCTCGGAACCACTGCGTGCACCGATCCGAAGTGGTGCAGCGTTTGGGCGTCCACCGTGGCCGCGGTGAAAAACAGCCGGCGCATCATGTGCTGGGGTACCAGGCGTGATAGGTGGGTGGCAGCCCCCAGCGCGCCCCGTTCGACCTCGGGCAGTCCGAAGGTCGCGTCGTCGGAGGCCACCAAGACATCAGCGTTGCCGATCAGTCCGATTCCCCCGCCAACGCAGAAGCCGTTGATCGCGGCGACGACCGGAACCGGGCACTCGTACACCGCACGGAAGGCGTGAAAGCAGCCTCGGTTGGCATCGATGAGCGCGCTGAACCCCTCGGTATTCTGCATCTCCTTGATGTCGACACCGGCGTTGAATCCGCGCCCCTCGGCCCGCAGGATCACCACGTGGGTGGTGTGGTCTCGGCCTGCGGCGGTGATGGCATCGCCGAGTTCAAACCAGCCCTGCGACGGGATCGCGTTGACGGGCGGGTAGTCGACGGTGACCGAGACGATGCCCGGCTCCACAGTTTTCGAGGCGATGGTCAACGGGACTCCTGGGTGTCCTGGGGCGGCTACCTAAGCAAGCACTTGCTTGGTACGCTAGCACAGTGACTGACACCGTCGACAGTGCTCTTCGCGCCATCCGGTTCGCGCTCTCCGGTCGCGTCGTACTCGTGACCGGAGGGGTGCGCGGCGTCGGTGCCGGTATCAGCAAGGTCTTCACCGACCAGGGTGCGACCGTGGTGACCTGCGCGCGTCGCCCGGTGGAAGGCCTGCCCTACGAGTTCCATTCCTGCGACATCCGTGACGACGATGCGGTCAAGGCGCTCGTTGCGGCGATCGTGGCCGAACACGGCCGTCTGGACGTGGTGGTCAACAACGCGGGAGGCTCGCCCTACGTGCTCGCGGCAGAATCGTCAGCCAAATTCAGCAGGAAAATTGTTGAGCTCAATCTGCTTGGTGCACTGTCGGTCTCGACGCACGCCAACGCAGTGATGCAGAACCAGAGTTCCGGTGGATCGATCATCAACATCACCAGCGTGAGCAGCCGACGTCCAACTCCGGGAACCGTGGCCTACGGTGCGGCCAAGGCCGGCGTCGAGAACATGACCAGCACACTGGCGGTCGAGTGGGCGCCGAAGGTGCGGGTGAACTCGGTGGTGGTCGGCATGGTCGAGACCGAGCAGTCGGAGCTGTTCTACGGTGACGCCGATTCCATTGCCGCGATCTCACGTAACGTGCCGCTCGGCAGGCTTGGCAAGCCCGAGGACATCGGCTGGGCCACTGCGTTTCTCGCCTCGGATGCAGCGTCCTACATCAG
>NZ_JBMYXC010000018.1:30117-63921 GCF_049608025.1 Mycobacterium sp.
GAGGACATCGGCTGGGCCACTGCGTTTCTCGCCTCGGATGCAGCGTCCTACATCAGCGGCGCATCGCTCGAGGTGCATGGCGGTGGAGAACCGCCGCACTACCTGTCGACCACAACTGCCGACATCAAATAGCGCATCAAACACGCAGGGAAGAAATAGGAGACTAGGGAATGGGATTGCTGGACGGCCGCGTGGCCATCGTGACGGGTGCGGGTGGCGGAATCGGGCGAGCGCACGCTCTGGCGTTCGCTGCCGAGGGCGCGCGGGTCGTGGTCAACGATATCGGCGTAGGACTGGACGGTTCGGCCGCCGGCGGGGGTAGCGCCGCGCAGGGTGTCGTGGACGAAATCGTTGCCGCCGGTGGCGAAGCCGTGCCCAGTGGGGCCAACGTCGCGGACTGGGCGCAAGCCGAGGGCCTCATCCGGACCGCTGCCGACAGTTTCGGCTCCCTCGACATCCTGGTGAACAATGCGGGCATCGTCCGAGACCGGATGTTCGCCAACACCAGCGAAGAAGAGTTCGACGCCGTGACCGCCGTGCATCTCAAGGGGCACTTCGCCACGATGCGGCACGCCGCCGCGTACTGGCGCGCGAAGTCCAAGGCGGGCGAAAAGGTAGATGCCCGCATCATCAACACCAGTTCCGGCGCAGGGTTGCAAGGCAGTGTGGGACAGGCGAACTACAGCGCCTCCAAAGCCGGGATCGCGGCCCTGACGCTGGTCGCATCCGCCGAGATGGGCCGCTACGGGGTCACCGTCAACGCGATTGCGCCGTCGGCGCGCACCAGGATGACCGAAACCGTCTTCGCCGACATGATGGCGACTCAGGACGCCGATTTCGATGCGATGGCCCCGGAGAACATCTCGCCGCTGGTGGTGTGGCTGGGCAGCGTGGAATCCCGGGACGTCACCGGCCGGGTGTTCGAGGTCGAGGGCGGCAAGATCCGCGTCGCTGAAGGATGGGCCCACGGCCCCGAGATCGACAGGCGTGCCAGGTGGGATCCCGCCGAACTGGGGCCGGTGGTCACCGACCTGCTGGCCCAGGCTCGGCGCCCGGTGCCGGTCTACGGCGCTTGATCAGGCGGGGTCGCAGATGAGTATCGGGATCTTGCGGTCGGTGTAGGTCCGGTAGTTGGCGAAGTCCGGATACAAGGCATCGAGCTTGGGCCAGTACTCGTCACGCTCGGCGTCGGTCGCGTCGCGAGTGGTGAGCTTGAGCACCTCGTTCTTGATCTGGAAAGTGACGCTGGGCTCAGCCTGAGCATTCAAGTACCACATGGGGTTGTTAGCGCGGCCGCCCTGCGAGGCCACAAGAATCACCCGGTCCCCCTCGCGCAGGAATATCAGCGGGCTCTCCCGGGCTTCGCCGGACTTCCGACCGGTGGTCGTGAGGATGCCGACCGGTGGGGGAGCGCTGAAACGGTTGGCCCCGCCGCGCCACTTGGACCCGATGCGGCCGCCGGTGGCCTTGAACGCCCAGGTGTTGAACCGCGACATCCACTTGATGCCGATGCCGGCCGCCTTCGAATTGAGTCCTTCAACCTGCTTGGGGCTCAGGGGGCGTGGTTGTTTGGCCATGTGCGAATCCTATCGGGTGAGAAACGGCCGGACGTCGGCGCGGATATGGTGGATCTGCGCCTTCCCGGCGGGGTCGTCGGCCGGAATGCGGAACGTCTCGTCGATGTGGGCACCGACGCGACGTCCGGCCACCGCCGGGCTGGTCGACAAATCAAACCGGGCCCGCACCGTGTCGCCGTCGATGCTGAACTCCGGCATCGTGATCGACTTGATCACTCGATACTGCAGTCCGCGATTAAGACTGCGGCGCAGATGATCTCCCGAGAAACCGGTCTTCAGTCCGAACTCGATTCGTGTGCAGTCGGGCGCGAACGGCACTGCGGCGGCGTCGTGGCTGGCCAGCGCATCGATGTAGGCCTGAGCCGCGGCGATGCGGTCGGCTGCCGGTATCACGGGCATCCCGCTAGATCCGCTCGATGATCGTTCCGGTGGACAATGCTCCACCGGCGCACATCGTGATCAGCGCGGTGGTCTGGTCGGTGCGCTCCAACTCGTGCAGCGCCGTGGTGATGAGTCGGCTGCCGGTACTGCCCACCGGATGGCCCAACGCGATGGCGCCACCATTGACGTTGACGGTAGCCATGTCGGGCTCATGCACCCTGGCCCACGACAGCACCACTGACGCGAAGGCTTCGTTGACCTCGGTGATGTCGATGTCGCCCATCTTCATCCCGGCCTTCTCCAGAACCTTCGCCGTCGACTGAACGGGGCCGTCGAGATGATAGTACGGTTCGGCGCCGATGAGCGCCTGGCTGACGATGCGGGCCCGCGGCCTCAGGCCCAGTGCCTTGGCCTTCTCTTCGTCCATCCACAGCACCGCGGCAGCACCGTCGGAGATCTGCGAAGACGTTCCAGCAGTGTGGATACCGCCCTCCAGAACCGGATTCAGCGACGACAGACCTTCTAGCGTGGTGTCGCGCAGGCCCTGATCGCGGTGCACGAGGGCCCGCTCCGAGGTCGGCTGCCTATTCTCGTCGAGGACCGGCGCCTCGATGGGGCTGATCTCGCGGTCGAACCGGCCCTCGGCCCAGGCCTGCTTGGCTTTGCGCTGTGAGTCGAATCCGAACTGGTCGATGTCTTCGCGGGTGATGCCACGGCGCTTGGCGATCCGCTCTGCGGCGGTGAACTGATCGGGTAGGTCGATGTCCCATGACTCGGGTCGGATGATGCTGCGGTCAGGGCCGGCGTTGGCGCCCAGGCCGACGCGGCTCATCGCTTCGATCCCGCAGGCGATGCCGACGTCGATGGCGCCCGCGGCGATCAGGCCGGCGACCAACCCGTTGGCCTGCTGCCCGCTGCCGCACTGGCAGTCGACGGTCATCGCGCCCACCTCATCGGGCAGTCCGGCCACCAGCCAAGCCACCCTGGTGATGTTGTTGGACTGCTCGCCAAACTGTGTCACGCACCCACCGATGACCTGTTCGACGTGGTCTGCTCGGAAGTTTGAGTCGACACCGGCCTTCTCGACGAGCGCCCGCTGAGTGGCCCCGAGCAACTCAGTAGCGTGCAGGCCGGATAGCCATCCTTTCCGCTTGCCGATGGGGCTGCGAGTGGCTTCGACGATGACAGGGTTACCCATATGCGTCAGGCTAGAACACGTTTCATAACGCTGACAAGCTGCGATACAGCCATGCCTTTGATCTGCGTAGGAGGCATGTTTTACTGGCACTAGAACACGTTGCAATTGAGGAGCGCATGCTGTGACTTCACCCCAGGGCTCATCGTCTGATATTCCAGCCCCCGAGTTCCCGCCCGGCTTCGACTTCCTCGATCCTGACGTCAACCTGGCCGGTTTGCCCGAGGCCGAGCTCGCCGCGCTGCGTCGGTCGTCCCAGCCGCTGCACTGGGTCGATGTGCCCGGTGGTACCGGAGGCTTCGGCGACAAGGGTTACTGGCTTGTCACCAAGCACGCGGACGTCAAGGAGGTTTCCCGTCGCAGCGATGTCTTCTCCAGCTGGCAGAACGGCGTGATCCCGGTCTGGCCGCAGGATATGACCTTCGACAAGATCGAGATGCAGCGCAGTGTCATGCTCAACATGGATGCGCCGCACCACACCCGCCTGCGCAAGATCATCTCGCGCGGGTTCACGCCGCGTGCGGTTGGACGGCTCGAGGAGGAACTCGCACAGCGCGCCCAGAGCATCGCCAAGACCGCGGCCGCCGAGGGTAGTGGCGACTTCGTCGAGCAGGTGTCATGCGAGTTGCCGCTGCAGGCCATCGCCGGTCTGCTCGGCGTCCCCCAGGAAGACCGCGACAAGTTGTTCCGCTGGTCTAACGAGATGACCGGTGCCGAAGATCCCGAGTACGCCGACGTCGATCCCGCACAGTCCTCGCTGGAGCTGATCATGTACGCGATGGCGATGGCCGACGAGCGCGGCAAGAACCCGACCGACGATATTGTGACGGCGCTGATTCAGGCCGACATCGACGGCGAGAAGCTCTCTGACGACGAATTCGGCTTCTTCGTCATCATGCTCGCCGTCGCAGGCAATGAGACCACCCGCAACTCCATCACCCACGGCATGATCGCGTTCGCCGACCACCCAGATCAGTGGGAGCTATTCAAGAAGGAGCGCCCGGGTACCGCAGTCGACGAGATCGTCCGCTGGGCAACACCGGTCACGTCGTTCCAGCGCACCGCCAACGAGGACACCGAACTGGCCGGCGTGCAGATCAAGAAGGGCGAGCGGCTGGTGATGTCCTACCGGTCGGCCAACTTCGATGAAGATGTTTTCGACAACCCCCAAGCCTTCAATATTCTGCGCGATCCGAATCCGCACGTCGGGTTCGGCGGCACCGGTGCGCACTACTGCATCGGCGCCAACCTGGCCCGCATGACCATTAATTTGATTTTCAACGCAGTGGCCGACCACATGCCCGACCTCAAGCCGATCACCGAGCCGGAGCGGCTGCGGTCGGGTTGGCTCAACGGAATCAGGCATTGGCAGGTGGATTACACGGGCGCCGATCACCTCGAGTATCACTGAGCACAAACGGATCAAGGAGGAATCGGGTGGATTTCAGTCCCGATGAAGGGCAGCAGGCGGTCGCCGATGTGGTCACTTCGGTGCTGGACCGCGAAAACAGCTGGGAGGCTTTGGTCGCCGGCGGTGTGCCTGCTCTGGCGGTGCCTGAACGACTCGGCGGCGACGGTGTCGGGCTGGCCGAGATTGCGACAGCGCTGACCGAAATCGGCAGGCATGGCACGGTCAGTCCGGCGCTGGCCACTCTCGGTTCTACAGCGGTACTGCTGGATATGGGTTCCGATGCCCAACAGGATCGTTATCTGGCCGGCGTCGCGAAGGGCTCGGTGCTGACGTTCGCGCTAAGTGAGCCCGGCGCGTCCCTGCCTGACCGACCGGCGACGACCCTTGTGGGGAACACGCTCAACGGCACCAAGGTTGCCGTGGGCTACGCGGTACAGGCAGATTGGATCATCGTCAGCACTGACAGCGGTGTTGCGATCGTCTCCGGCGATGCCGACGGATTGACGGTCACGAAGACGCCGACTTCTAGCGGTTCTGACGAATTCGTAGTGTCGTTCGTCGATGTTGCAGTCACCGGAGCCGACATTTTGGAGGGCGCAACGCCGCGCCGGGTCAACCAACTGGTGTTGGCGATGATCGGCGCCTTTTCCGCCGGCTTGGTGGCTGGTGCATTGCGGCTGACCGCCGACTACGTTGCTACCCGGGAACAGTTCGGTCGGCCGCTGTCCACCTTCCAGACGGTGGCGGCCCAGCTTTCAGAGGTCTATATCGCCTCTCGCACAATCTCTTTGGTGGCCACATCGGCAGCTTGGCTGCTCGCTGAGGGGCATGATGCGGACGCGGACATCGACAGCGAACTGGCGATCCTCGGATACTGGCTCACCTCACAGGCGCCGCCTGCGATGCGGACGTGCCATCACCTGCACGGCGGCATGGGTATGGATATCACCTACCCGATGGACCGCTACTACTCCTCGATCAAAGACCTGACCCGACTGCTGGGCGGCCCCTCGCACAGGCTGGATCTTGTCGGGGCCTCGACATGGGCGGGAGCGTAAATGTACATAGAACTGACACCCGAGCAGCGGCAGCTGCAAACCGAACTGAGGCAGTATTTCTCGACTCTCATCACAGCCGGCGAGGCCGAAGAGATGGAGTCGAACCGGCATAACGAAGCCTATCGGGCGGTGATCAAACGGATGGGCGCTGACGGCAAGCTGGGGGTCGGCTGGCCCAAGGAGTACGGCGGTTTGGGCTTCGGACCCATCGAGCAGCAAATCTTCGTCAACGAGGCCAACCGAGCGGATGTCCCGCTGCCATTGGTAACTCTGCAGACGGTGGGACCCACGTTGCAGGAGTACGGCACCGAGGAACAGAAGAAGAAATTTCTGCCCGGAATCCTTTCAGGTGAACTGCATTTCGCTATCGGCTACTCTGAACCTGAAGCCGGTACTGACCTTGCCTCGCTACGAACGGCCGCGATCCGGCACGGCGACGAATACATCGTCAATGGCCAGAAGATGTGGACCACCGGTGCCCACGACGCCGACTACATCTGGCTCGCGTGCCGCACCGACCCGGATGCCGCCAAGCACAAGGGCATCTCGATTCTCATCGTCGACACCAAGGATCCCGGCTTCTCCTGGACTCCGATCATCCTGTCCGATGGCGCTCACCACACGAACGCGTCGTACTACAACGATGTCCGAGTTCCTGCCGAAATGCTGGTTGGCGAGGAGAACGGCGGATGGAAGCTCATCACCACCCAACTCAACCATGAGCGAGTCGGCCTGGGTCCGGCCGGACGCGTCGCCGGCATCTATGACCGGGTTTGCGCGTGGGCGTCAAAGCCGGGTTCGGATGGTGTCACTCCGATCGAGCACGACGACGTGCAGCGGTTGCTGGGGCAGATCAAGGCAATCTGGCGAGTGAACGAACTCCTCAACTGGCAGGTGGCTGCTTCGGGCGAGACCATCGCAGTCGCCGACGCCGCGGCCACGAAAGTCTTTTCCACCGAACGTATTCAGGATGTCGGCCGGTTGGCAGAGGAGATCGTCGGCAGCTACGGCAACCCGGCCGATCCGGACACCAATGAACTGCTCGACTGGTTGGACAAGATGACCAAGCGCAATCTGGTGATCACCTTCGGCGGAGGTGTGAACGAGGTGATGCGCGAGATGATCGCTGCCGCGGGTCTGAACGTGCCGCGGGTCCCACGGTGAGCGGCCAGGAAATCAAGGCTGCCGCGGAGCGGGTCAAGGCCGAAGGGAAGAGCGAGCTGCGGACCGGTCGCCATCCGGTCAACCAGCCCATGATGGACCACTGGCTGGACGCGATGGGCGACCGGAACCCGATATACGTCGATGAGGCTGCCGCGAAGGCTGCCGGTCACCCAGGAGTGGTCGCGCCGCCGGCGATGATCCAAGTGTGGACGATGATGGGTCTTGGCGGTGTCCGCCCCGACGATGACCCGCTCGGCAGAATGCTGGCATTGTTCGACGATGCAGGGTATGTCGGCGTGGTCGCCACCAACTGTGAACAGACCTATCACCGCTACCTTCGCCCTGGTGAGGAAGTCGGCGTCGCTGCTGAGCTGGTCGACGTCGTCGGCCCTAAACGGACTGCGCTGGGCGATGGCTTCTTCATCACGCAGAAGATCACGTGGACGGTCGGTAAGGAGCCGGTCGCCGAGATGCTCTGGCGGATGATGAAATTCAGGCCGCGGGAGAAGGACTCTGAGGATTCCGCTGCGGCGACGAATCCGGTGCCCGACGATCTCGACGCCGACTCGATGATGCGGCCCGCGTCATCGAAGGACACCAAGTTTTTTTGGGACGGCGTGTGTGCTCATGAGTTGCGGATTCAGAAGCGGCCCGATGGCACGCTGCAGCATCCGCCGGTGCCCGCGCTGTGGGCCGATCCGAAGGATGAGGTGGGGCCGTCGGACTATCTCGTTGCCAGCGGGAGGGGTGCGGTCTTCAGTTTTGTCGTGCACCACGCCCCGAAGGTGCCCGGCCGCACCTTGCCGTTCGTGATCGCGCTCGTGGAACTCGAAGAAGGAGTGCGGATGCTCGGCGAGCTCCGCAACATGGACCCAGCGACCGTGGAGATCGGAATGCCTGTTCAAGCAACGTATATCGATTTTCCCGAAGGGTCTTCCGGCCCGGCGTGGACGCTCTATGCGTGGGAGCCCGCGAAGTGAGCACACCTACCATCGCCATCGGCACCAAGCTCCCCGAACTCAAGCTCTACGGCGACCCCACATTCATCGTCTCGACGGCCATCGCGACGCGTGACTACCAGGATGTGCACCACGACCGAGACAAGGCGCAGGCCAAGGGGTCCAAGGACATCTTCGTCAACATCCTCACCGATACCGGTCTGGTACAGCGCTTCATCACCGACTGGGCCGGCCCCACCGCCGTCATCAAGTCGATCGGCCTGCGACTGGGCGTGCCCTGGTATGCCTACGACACCGTGACCTTCACTGGTGAGGTGACCGAGATCGTGGACGATGTGATCACGCTGAAAATCATCGGCAGCAATAGCCTCGGCGACCATGTGATCGCGAACGCGACGCTGGTCCTGGGCCCTGTGGACGCGCGCGCGTCGCGGACCGCCGGGGGTACCCCGTGAACGACGGACTTTCCGGCAAGGCGGCGATCGCCGGTATCGGTGCCACAGAATTCTCGAAGAACTCCGGCCGCAGCGAACTGCGACTGGCTGCCGAGGCAGTGCTTGGCGCGCTCGACGATGCGGGGCTGACCCCCGCGGACGTCGACGGCATGGTCACGTTCACGATGGATTCCAACACCGAGGTGGCCGTCGCGCGCGCCACCGGGATCGGAGAGTTGAAGTTCTTCTCCAAGATTCACCACGGTGGCGGCGCGGCCTGCGCGACGATTCAGCAGGCGGCGATCGCCGTGGCGACCGGCGTGGCCGAATGCGTTGTGGCTTACCGTGCCTTCAACGAACGCTCCGGTATGCGGTTCGGCCAGGTGCAAATGCGGCTGGTGGAGAACGCCGACTCCACCGGCGTCGACAATTCATTCTGCTATCCGCACGGATTGTCGACGCCCGCCGCGCAGGTGGCGATGATCGCCCGGCGCTATATGCATTTGTCCGGTGCCACGAGCAGAGACCTCGGCGCGGTCTCGGTGGCTGACCGCAGGCATGCGGCGAACAACCCCAAGGCCTACTTCTACGGTAAGCCGATCACCATCGAGGAGCACCAGAACTCACGGTGGATCGCTGAGCCGCTGCGCCTGCTCGACTGCTGCCAGGAAACCGACGGCGGTGTGGCGCTGGTCGTGACGACGCCCGAGCGAGCCCGGGATCTCAAGCACCGGCCAGCGATCGTCGAGGCGGCCTCTCAGGGCTCCAGCCCGGATCAGTATTCGATGGTCAGCTACTACCGCCCTGAGCTGGGGCTGCCCGAGATGGGGTTGGTCGGTAGGCAACTCTGGCAGCAGTCCGGTCTGCAGCCCGCCGATATCCAGACCGCAATCCTCTACGACCACTTCACCCCGTTCACGTTGATCCAGCTCGAAGAGCTCGGGTTCTGCGGGCCCGGTGAGGCTAAGGACTACATCGCCGACGGTGCGATCGAGATCGGCGGCAGATTGCCGATCAACACCCACGGTGGCCAGTTGGGGGAGGCGTACATCCATGGAATGAACGGAATCGCCGAAGGGGTGCGGCAGTTGCGCGGGACTTCGGTGAACCCGGTCCCCGACGTGGAGCACGTGCTGGTCACGGCGGGCACCGGCGTGCCGACATCGGGGCTCATCCTGGGTTAGCCGCCGATCCGTCCGTGAGGCGCCGATAACGTAGCGCACCAAAACGAGGCGGGGCCGGGTTTGGTGCCTCTAGGGTGTGAAGCGGTTTTTCAGGTCCTGCGAAGACCAGAATAGTGGTCCTGGACCGAGCGAAAGGATCATCGATGTTGATGGACGTCTCCGAAGCGCTTTCCAGCGAATTTCGCCAGGCCTTGGCTGATGCGCTGCCCGATGTGTCGCAAAGCTACAGCGACGACGAAGATTACGGGGAAAAGAGGGCAGCATGGAATATCTTGACCCAGTATCGACCGGCGGGCGTAGTTCAGCCTCGTAGTACTCGTGATGTGAGCACCATACTCAAGATTGCGTCCGAGTACGGGGTGGAACAAGTCAGCATGCGCTCCGGGGGGCACTCATTCGAGGGGTTGAGTTTGGGCGGCGAAGGCGGCGCCTCTCTGGTCATCGATATGATCGAGATGAATAACATTACGTGTGATTCCGAGCAGCACGTTCTGCATGCAGAGGGCGGCGCTTTACTAGGCGACGTATATATGCAAGCTTGGGAACATGGCCAGCAAATGATCCCCATGGGTTCCTGCGTTACTGTGGGCTTGGGTGGACAAGTTCAGGCCGGAGGTTACGGCCATTATTCCCGCACCTTCGGCATTCTTTCCGACCGTGTTATCGAATTCGAGTTGGTGACCGCCGACGGCGAGGTTCGGACGGTCAACGAAAATGTTCACGCTGATTTATTCTATGCGCTCCGCGGGTCGGGTACGGGGTCTTTCGGCGCCATCACCAAAGTGTCCTTGCGAACCAACGATTCCCCCACTGCCGTCGGAAATTTCATGGTCCGGTGGGCGCTCAAGGAATTCGACATTCCCGATCTCCTGAAGAGGATTCAACGTAAATGCCTTGACGCGCCTCTTTCGTTCAATCCGATGGTCATGATGTGGCTGGGTGTGCTCGAGGTATCCGGAACGATCTTGACCGACGACCCGGTCGAGCGCGACAAGGTATGGGTTGATTTCCTCGAAGATCTTCCGCAGCCGACTGCGACGGACTTTCGAGCGCAAACCTTCATCGAGTCCGTGCGCGACCTGGGTCTGTCCCAGACTTCGGCGCCCTGGTATCACGACCTCACGACGGTGTCCCGTGAGGGTCGCGAGCATCTTCGGTACATGAAGATCAAAGCCGGATTTCTGCCCGCGGAAATGCCGGACAGCTTTCTCGACGATCTTGGGGCACTTGCTGTTACGCAACCAGATTGCGGAGTGCGTGTTCAGATTCTTGCCATGGACCCTGACCGCACTCCGGATCCCGATACCACGTCGATCAAAGTGCGCAATTTCCCATGGCTGATGGGCATGTCCGTCTGGCTTGAAGCCTCCGAATACGACGGCGAAGAAGGTGCCACGGCCGCGGGAGTGGCGCGCCGACCTTGGCTTACGGAAGCCTATGAACTGTTCTACCCACTCTGCGACGGCGGATACATCGGTGACGACGACATAGAAGAAGCCGGGAACGGCAGAGACGCGCTGGAAAGTTACTTCGGAAACCACCTGCCGCGTCTGCAGGAGATCAAAGCCAAGTACGACCCCCGCAATATTTTTCACCACCCCCTCTCCATTCCCTTACCGGCGCAGACAGCAAAGTAACCACGGCCGCCGGGGAGTCAGCGATGCTACTGGAAGACGTGAAGAAGTCTGTCAGCAAGAATGAGTGGGATACGCGTGTAGCACTGGCCACCGCCTATCGCGCATGCTTTTATCTCGGTTACGAGCAATCCACATTCGGGCATTTGTCGGCCCGGGTGCCCGACGAGCCGAACTGCATGCTGTTGAACCCTTTCGGTCTGGGTTTCGATGAGATTACCGCATCCAGCCTGGTCAAAGTAAATAGCGACAGACAAATAATCCTGGAAAACGGGTACTCGTTGAACGAGGCTGCCTGGAATATTCACTCTGGCATCATGTTCAACGACGATAGAATCAATGTGATAATGCATCTTCATACGTTGGACGGAGTTGCTGTATCCAGTCAGAAGAACGGATTCCTGCCTCTCTGTCAGGACTCTGTGCTGTTCTACGATAAAATCGCCTACCACGATTACGAGGGAATCGTGATCGACCCAGACGAAGCTCCCAGGTTACTGCAGGACCTGGGGGACAAGAGGGTGCTGGTCCTGAGGAACCACGGAAACATATACGTGGGGCCGACTATGTCGGAGGCCTTCTTTTATATGTTTTTCTTTGAAAAAGGCTGCTCAATTCAAGTCAGGGCGCTGAGCGCGGAAGTGGTGCCCATCTCCGACGCGATCATTTCAAGCATCCCGGCTGAACGCGATGTGGTCCTGAACAGCATGCATGCATCTGACGATGCCGAATCCAATATCGAATTTGCCTACCACCAGATTTTCGAGGTGTGGAAACGTCGCATGAAGAGACTGTTCCCCGACGTGGCCGATTGAGTCCAGTCCGCTCGCGTCGACGCCGTGTCAGCGTGGCCTGGCCATCATGACCACCTTCGGCGTCGCGAACGGGCAGGCCAAAATTCCCGAGGCCTGTCGGAACTCAGTTCGGGGTTCTCGAGGAGAACTCTGGGGCCGGATGGAGCGCGAGGCGCGGTGTGGCAGCCAGCAAAGTTCAAAGTTTTACCCTTGAGTTCAAAGTTCTGCCCTTTAGGACGCCGCGGATGGCGTACTTTGCCTGACAGCAGTTCCACGCGAGATGCGATGAGGGATACATGGGGCAAGCAGGGTCGGCTGCATCCTCCAAGACCGATGCACCAGTCCCACATTGTTCGGGGGTGTGGCGCATCACCGCACGAACTGATCCCCGTGGTTGATCTTCACGCTGGCGGCACGGAGCGATCGAACGAAACGAAAGGGCGCTGAAATGGGCTTTACCAGGAGTATCGGTCGCATCGGCCCGTTGGCGGTGGCGCTTGGCGTGGGGCTGGCGGTGGCGAGCACGCCGGGCGTTGCCTATGCCGAGCCATCAGATGTGGGTTCGTCGTCACAGTCGGCGGGTGGTGCGTCGGCGACGACGGGGCCCTCCGGAGATGGTGATGGGGCGTCTTCTGGCGGGTCTGACGGCACCGAGTCGTCGGAGTCGGGCAGCGCAGCCGATGGGCTGTCGGGATCCCTCGTTGATGCCGACCCTGTTGAAGCGGCTGACCTTGCCGACCTTGACGACGCGGCTGACCTTGACGATCTTGCTGATACCGCTGATGCCGAGGTTGTTGACGCCGACGCCGACGCCGAGGTTGTTGACGCTGCCGATGGTGACGACGGCGTTGTTGATGCCGAGGTTGTTGATGCCGACGTTGATGATGCTGACGTTGTTGATGCGGACGTTGTTGATGCGGACGTTGTTGATGCGGACGCTGAACCGGTCGCCGCTGAAGGGGACGCTGCGTTGGCAGCGGACCCCGCCGTTGAGGCATCGGCACCGGACGCGGAGTCGGCGAGCGGCGACTCGGCTACCGGGGTGGCAGCGGGCGGGGATGCCGAGAGCGCCTCGACCGAGTCGGACCCTGCTGCTGAGGCTGACCAAGCCGTCGCGGCTGCCGCAGCCGAATCTTCCGTCGAGGCCGATGGGCCGGCGCCCCTTGACGTTGCGGCGGTTGCCGACGATCCCGCCCCGTCTTCGCTCGCCGCACCGGCCTCGGCGCTCACCACGGAGTCCGCTGCCGCCGTGAGTTCCCCGGCAAAGACGGTGCCGACCCTCCAGGACGCGTTCGCCGGTGTGGTCAGGGCGACCGCGCAGGTGGTGGTCGATGTATTGGATTGGGTGCTGGCCGCCTCGGGGACCACCTATGAAGACTCAGAGCTGCCGTGGGGGCTGGTCCTGGTGGCCGGACTGCGGCGTGAGATTGACCAGGCCTTCCTGGCCCCGTACCGGGTTTCGCAACAGGCAACTGCTCAGCTTGCCGTCGCCCAGAGCCCGAACCTGTTGGTGAACCCGGGCGCCGAGGTGGGAGATGCGTCGCTGTCGGGCAACAGCGCGGTCTCGATCCCGGGCTGGATGGTGACGGGCACTCCGACGGCGATCCCGTACGGCGCACTGCGCAACTCCTGGCCGCTCGGCCTCTCCTTCCCGTTGCCAAATCTGCCCTCGTTCATGGGCTACCCGAAGGCGCACAACGGGCCGCCAGACGGCGGTGCGCAGATGTTCGGCGGCGGGAATGTGGCCGACTCCCAACTGACCCAGATCGTCGACCTCAGCGCCGCTGCGGCCGACATCGACACCGGCGAGGTGACCTACAACCTCAGTGGCTGGCTGGGCGGTTGGCTGGCCAATTTGTCCTCCGCCTCGGTCAAGGTCGACTTCCTCGACGCCAACAAGACCTACCTCGACACCACGAGCATCGGGTCGGTCGGCGTTCTGGAACGCTTCTTCGGCACCAAGTTGTTGGAGCGCCAGACCGCCGGGTCAGTCCCGACGGGGACCCGCTACGCCCAGGTCGACGTCATTCTCGACCAGGTCAACATTTTCCCGCTGGGAATCAACGTCGACTACAACTCGGCCTTCGCCGACAACATCTCGTTCACCATCAGCGCCGACCTGCCGGCCCCCCCGCCACCGACGCCGTTGGTGTCGACTGTCGGTGAGTTGGACCACGTGTTCATGGTGTACATGGAAAACAAGGGTTACAGCGACATCGTCGGCAGCCCCGACGCGCCGTTCCTGAACAGTTTGATCAACGCCTATGGGTCTGCGAACAACTTCTTCGGCCTGACCCATCCCAGCCTGCCCAACTACTACCCGGTCATCGGCGGCACGGACTACGGGTTGACCTATGAGTGCGAGGCAGTCTGCATCTTCGACCACGGAACAATCCTGACCGACAACATCGATGCCGCGGGAATGACCTGGCGGGGTTACGCGCAGAGTCAGCCCCCTGGACAACCCCTGGAGAATTCGGGCGACTACAGCGTCGCGCAGTTGCCCTTCGTGGCGTTCGAGGGTATCGGCAACGATCAGGCCTACGCGGAGCAGCACCTGTTCCCGCTCGATCAGATGGCGATCGATCTCTCGTCCTCGGAGACCGCCCCGGACTACGCGTGGTTCGCCGCCAACGAAAGCTTCAACGGCGAAGGCCCGATCGATTCCCTCGGGGACATACTGCAGTTCGCCTGGAGCCAGATCACCCCCGGCCACCAGTACAACGTTCCGGCACTTGACCAGTTCCTGTCCGAGACGGTGCCGGTCATCATGGATTCCGTGGTGTGGAACGACCCGGCCGAAGAGTCCGTCCTGGTCGTCACGTTCGACGAGGACAACGACAACTTGTCGCTGGGCTTCGGCGACGAGGGCAATCGCATCGTGACGGTCGTCATCCCGTCACCGGCAGCCGTCGTGGGCGGAATGCGGGGCGGTCACTTCACCGCCACCGACAAGTACGACCATTACAGCCTGATGCGCATGATCGAGGACTCGCTGGGACTTCCGACACTGTCCAATAACGACAAGTTCGCCGTCCCGATGAACGAGTTCTGGGTGTAAGGCCTCAATAGCCCTGCTACTTAGCGACTTTCGGCCCGGTAGGGACGGTCGTGCGCACATGTCGGGCTATGATCGCCCCATGTCTGACACCAAACTCGGCTGGGTCGCCCCTACCGCGCTCGTCATCGCCGTCGTCGCCGTAGCTCTCGCGGCCCTCGGGTTGGTGCGATCGTCCTCCTCGGGGGACGCTCCCACGGCCAGCGGTGAGGAGGCCAAGACAGCGGTCTGCGGGGCATTCAAGATAGTGCGGACCGCGGTGTCCCTGCAGACCAACGCAGATCTCGGCAAGGATCGGGCGGCTACTCAAGCAGTGGCGGCCAATGCCCGCCTGGCCACACTGGGCGGCGGCCAGTTCATGTTGGCCAGGCTGGACACCAATGAGGTTCCCGCCGACCTGGCCGACGCGGTGCGCTCGTTTGCGAACAACCTCGAATACATCGGGATGGGACAACTCGCGGGCGTACCCGCCCAGGATCCGAACCAGACGACACGCCTGAACGATGCTCAGGCAGACGCCGAGCGCGTCGTGGAACTCTGCGAGTAGCCGACGCTCACGCAGGGATGAAGTCGACCCCGGCCAGCGCTACGGCGTTGTCACGCTCGGGTATCTGCACAACGGCTTGGAAGCCGGCCTGAGGGTCATCGCTGTTCTTCCAGACGCACACGCGCAGCGTCTCGCCGGGAAACACCACGCCGGCCATCCGGGCGCCGTAGGACCGGAGCCGGCGGACGTCACCGTCGAGTAGGTTGTCGACCAACGCCTTGCACGTCATGCCGTAGGTGCACAGCCCGTGCAGGATCGGACGCGGAAATCCGGCTGCGGCAGCGAAATCCGGATCTGAGTGCAGCGGATTGCGGTCACCGCACATCCGGTAGAGCAGCGCCTGCTGGGGCGATACCGGGATGGACAGCTCGAGGTCGGGAGCCCGATCGGGAGCCGATGAAGATCCAGACGGACCGCGGTCGCCGCCGAAGCCACCCTCGCCGCGCGCGAAGATCGATCGCTTCTGGCTCCACAGCAACGTGCCGCCGGGATCGGTCACCGTCGTCTCCGACCAGATCACCGCGGCCTTGCCCTTGTCCCAGATCTCGGTGAACTTGGTGACCGCAACGCCCCTACCCGACGGCGGGATCGGCCCGGGTACAGTCACGGACTCGCTCGCGTGCAGCACCCGGCTCAGATCGATGTCGATACCGGGGAAGCGCACTGCGGGCGCTTCGGTCATGTGGAAGCTCTGCGCGACGTTGCCGAACGTCGGTAGCACCTGCGGCGTGGCGTCGGTCAGGTAGCGCAGTTCGCGCTTGTCCATGGGGTTGCCGCCCGCGCCCAGACCGAGGTGATAGAGCTGGACATCGCTACTGGTCCAGGAGAATTCGACGGGGTCGAGCTCAGCGCCGATAGCTTCCTCGAGGTTGATGGGCACCGCTCAGTCCTTCCAGGTACGCGTCGTGGCCGATGGGGTGGCTCCGGCGAGATGCAGTGCCGCAAGATACCCGAACGTCATCGCCGGGCCGATGGTGCCGCCGGGGCCCGGATAGGTGTGGCCCATTACAGGTGCACTTGCGTTGCCCGCGGCGTAGAGACCCTCGATGATCGAGCCGTCGTCGCGCAGGGCGCGGCCGTGCACATCGGTGACGACGCCGCCTTTGGTGCCCAAATCACCCGGGACCATTTTCACCGCGTAGAACGGCGGATGGCTGATCTCGCCGAGGTTTGGGTTCGGCTTGTTGGTGGGGTCACCGTAGTAGCGGTCGTAGGCGCTCTCGCCTCGTCTGAAGTCCTCGTCGACGCCGGAACGCGCGAAGCCGTTGAATCGCTCGATGGTCGCCTTGAAGGTGTCCGCGGGCAACCCGGTCTTCGCGGTGAGTTCGTCGAGGCTCGGAGCCGAGACGATCACTCCTGACTCCATCCACTTCTTCGGAATGCGCTGGCCCGGTTGGAGTCCGGCGAAGATGTAGCGATCGCGGTACTGCTGGTCGAACACCAGCCAGGCCGGGATGTTCTCGCCGGGGCCCGGGCCCTGTCCGTATTTTCCGCCATACATGTGGTGGCATGCCTCGACGTAGGGCATTGATTCGTTCATGAAGCGCTTGCCGGTCATGTTGACGATGATCGAACCGGGGGAGTTGCGCTCGGACAGGGCGAACCACGGCGCATCGACCAGGGGTACCGTCGGCCCCCACCATGCGTCTTCCATGACATCCAGTGCCGCGCCCAACTTCTCGGCGGCCAGGATGCCGTCACCGGTGTTGGCCTTGGCGCCGACCGTCCACGCCGTGGTGATCGGGGCTCGCTGGTACTTCACCCTCATCTGCTCGTTGTGCTCAAACCCCCCGCTGCCGAGGATCACCCCACGACGGGCTCGAATGAGTTGTGGCTCAGCATTGTCCGGGGAATCAGGGGGCAGCACCCAGATGCCACGTACCGCGCCGTCCTCGACGTAGAGGTCGGTCATCGCGGTGTTGAGCCGGACCGGCACGCCGGCTTTCTGCAGGCCGATACGCAGTGGGGCGATGAGCGCGCGGCCCATACCTACCAGGTTCTTCCCGGTCGCCTGCGCCCACATGGTGCGCGCGCCCACCCGCAGGCTGCGCAGCACACCCCGTGGATGCCGCTTGAGCTGGTTCAGCCGCATGTAGTCCTGCTGCATGACGACGACGTTGAGGGGCACCTTGCCGTAGGCCGGCTCCAGCCCTTTGGCGTCGGGCCCCAGTTTCTTGGCGTCGAACGGCTTGGGTTCCACCGACCGGCCCGAAGCCTTGCCGCCCGCTGTCTCGGGGTAGTAGTCGGAGTACTTCGGCACCCAGCAGAGCTTGAGTGGGGTGTGCCTGAGAACGAAGGACAGCATCTCCGGGCCGCGATCCAGATAGGTGTCGATCTTCTCTGCCGGGACCACGTCGCCGATGATCGTGTGCAAATAGGTGCGGGCCGACTCTGGGGTATCCGAGACTCCGTCACGCTTGAGGATCTCGTTGTTGGGAATCCAGACGCCACCACCGGACCGCGCAGTGGAACCTCCGAAGTGCGGTGCCTTCTCGACGACTACTGTTGACAGACCCTGGTGGGCGGCCGTGAGGGCGGCGACCATGCCGGCGGCGCCACTGCCGACCACAATGGCGTCGTACTCCTGTCCAGTCATCTAGAACACGTTATAGAATTGTTCGGCCGACCCACAACTGTGCCGGTCCACGGAATGAGGGGACTTCACGAATGTTGTCCGTTGAGGTGCGTGACTGGTTGGCCGCCGACTTGGCGCAGGCCGAGCGAAGCCGGGTCCCGATCGGCCCGCTCACAGCAAGAGAACCGGACATCGACGTGGTCGACGCGTACGAGATTCAGCTGATCAACATTCGGCAGAAGGTCGCCGAGGGCGCCCGTGTGATCGGGCACAAAGTCGGCCTCTCGTCAGAGGCCATGCAGAAGATGATGAATGTCGACGAGCCCGATTACGGGCACCTGCTCGACGAGATGGAGGTCTTCGAGGACACGCCGGTGCAGTCCGGTCGATTTCTCTATCCGCGCGTCGAGGTGGAGGTCGGTTTCGTACTCGCCGATGACCTGCCTGGGGCAGGCTGCACCGAGGACGACGTGCTGGCGGCAACGGCAGCGTTCGCGCCTTCGATCGAGCTCATCGACACCCGCATCACCGACTGGAAGATCAAACTCTGCGACACGATCGCCGACAACGCCTCGTCGGCCGGTTGGGTACTCGGGCAGGCGCGGGTGTCACCCAAGGACGTGGATATCAGAGCCATCGAGGCAGTCCTCAAGAACAACGGCGAAGTCGTTGCCGAGGGGCGCAGTGATGCGGTGCTGGGAAATCCGGTCACAGCGGTCGCCTGGCTGGCTCGCAAGGTCGAGGCCTTCGGGGTGCGACTGAAGGCCGGCGACATCGTGCTGCCCGGCTCGTGCACCCGCGCCATCGACGCGCCACCGGGCAGCAATTTCGTCGCGGACTTCGCCGGATTAGGTTCAGTGCAACTTAGTTTCGAATGAGCTTCCGAGCGACGTCCGAATGGATGACTGTCCGAATGGATGACTAAGGAGAACCAATGCCTGGTACGGCTGGACGCAAAACTCAAGTCGCGATCGTCGGATCGGGCAACATCAGTACCGATCTGCTGTACAAACTGCTGAGGTCGGACTGGCTTGAGCCGCGCTGGATGATCGGCATCGATCCAGACAGCGAGGGGTTGGCCCGGGCCCGCAAACTGGGGTTGGAGACCAGCCACGAGGGAGTGGACTGGCTGCTGGGCCTCGATGAGAAGCCCGATCTGGTATTCGAGGCCACCAGCGCCTACGTGCACCGCGATGCGGCGCCCCGGTACGCCGAGGCCGGCATCCGCGCCATCGACCTCACCCCGGCCGCTGTCGGCCCCGGAGTGATACCGCCGGCGAACCTGCGCGAGCACCTCGATGCGCCGAACGTCAACATGGTGACCTGCGGCGGCCAGGCCACGATTCCGATCGTGTACGCGGTGTGTCGGGCCGTCGCCGAACAAGGCGGCACCGTGCCCTACGCGGAGATCGTTGCGTCGGTGTCCTCGGCGTCTGCCGGACCCGGAACCAGGGCCAACATCGACGAGTTCACCAAGACCACCAGCGCCGGTGTGCAGGCCATCGGCGGCGCCGCACGCGGCAAGGCGATCATCATCCTCAACCCGGCCGATCCTCCGATGATCATGCGCGACACCATCTTCTGCGCCATCCCCGAGGACGCCGATCGCGACGCGATCGCGCAGTCCATCAGGGACGTCGTCGCCGATGTGCAGAGCTATGTGCCGGGTTATCGACTCCTCAACGAACCCCAGTTCGACGACCCGTCGATGAACTCCGGCGGACAGGCCGTCGTCACCACATTCGTGGAAGTGGAGGGTGCCGGCGACTACCTACCGCCGTACGCTGGAAACCTGGACATCATGACCGCCGCGGCGACGAAGGTCGGCGAGGAGATCGCGCAGGAGACACTGGCTAGGGAGACGGTCTGAATGAGCGACATCTACTTCAACCCGATCTGGGACGTCCGGTTGACCGACACGTCGCTGCGCGACGGTAGTCACCACAAGCGCCACCAGTTCACCGCCGATGAGGTCGGCGCCATCGTCGCCGCTCTGGATGCCGCCGGCGTACCGGTCATCGAGGTCACCCACGGCGACGGACTGGGTGGCTCGAGCTTCAACTACGGCTTCTCCAAAACTCCCGAGCAGGAACTCATCAAGCTGGCCGCCGAGACCGCGAAAGAGTCCAAGATCGCCTTCCTGATGCTGCCCGGCGTGGGCACCAAGGAGGACATCAAGGAGGCGCAGAACAACGGCGGCTCGATTTGCCGCATCGCCACCCACTGCACTGAGGCGGACGTCTCCATCCAGCATTTCGGTCTGGCCCGCGAACTCGGTCTGGAGACCGTCGGGTTCCTGATGATGAGCCACACCATCTCCCCGGAGAAACTGGCCGCCCAGGCCCGGATCATGGCCGATGCCGGCTGCCAGTGCGTCTACGTCGTCGACTCGGCGGGTGCGCTGGTGCTCGAGGGTGTGGCCGACCGCGTCTCGGCTCTGGTCGCCGAACTGGGGGACGACGCACAGGTTGGTTTTCATGGCCACGAGAACCTGGGTCTCGGGGTGGCCAACTCGATCGAAGCCGTGCGGGCCGGCGCCAAGCAGATCGACGGTTCGTGTCGCCGCTTCGGCGCGGGCGCGGGTAACGCACCGGTCGAGGCCCTCATCGGCGTGTTCGACAAGATCGGCGTGAAGACCGGGATCGACTTCTTCGACATCGCTGATGCCGCGGAAGAGGTCGTTGCGCCGGCGATGCCCGCCGAGTGCCTGCTGGACCGCAACGCGCTGATCATGGGGTACTCCGGGGTCTACTCCAGCTTCCTCAAGCACGCGATCCGCCAATCCGAGCGCTACGGGGTGCCCGCACACGCGCTGCTACACCGGGCCGGAGAACGCAAATTGATCGGCGGCCAGGAGGACCAGCTGATCGACATCGCTCTGGAGATCAAGCGGGAGATGGACGCGTCGGTCTAGGCGCTGGACCCACTGGCGGACCGGCCTGTCAGCCCCGAGGTGCACGATGGGGGCATGGCGACACGAGCCGAGGCGCAGGCGATCCTCGAACAATTGGCCGGCCCTGACGCGCGGTTGCGCGATGACCAGTGGTCGGCCATCGAGGCGCTAGTCGTGCAGCGCCGCCGGGCGCTTGTCGTCCAGCGCACGGGATGGGGAAAGTCGGCGGTGTACTTCATCGCCGCCAAGCTGTTACGAGCCGCCGGACGCGGCGCCACGGTCATCGTCTCGCCGCTGTTGGCGCTCATGCGAAACCAGGTGATGGCCGCCGAACGAGCGGGTGTACATGCCGCCACCATCAATTCGAGCAATATGGCCGACTGGGATGAGATCCACGAGCGGGTGCGTGGCGGCGAGCTCGATGTGCTGCTGGTCAGCCCGGAACGGTTGAACAACCCGGACTTCCGCGACCAGGTACTGCCCGCGCTGGCCCGTGACGCCGGGCTGGTGGTGGTGGATGAGGCGCACTGCGTGTCGGACTGGGGCCACGATTTCCGTCCCGATTACCGGCGCATCCGCACGCTGATCGCCGAACTCGGCTCCGATGTACCGGTGCTGGCCACCACCGCTACCGCCAACGATCGTGTCGTTGCCGATGTCGCTACTCAATTGGGGGTCGGCGGATCTGATACTCAGGGAGATACGTTGGTGCTCCGCGGCGGCCTGGACCGGGAGTCACTGCGACTGTCGGTGGTGAACGCGGGAAATCCGGCACAGCGTGCGGCTTGGCTTGCCGCGCATATCGATTCACTTCCCGGTTCCGGCATCGTGTACACGCTGACTGTCGCGCAGGCACACGATATCGCGGCGCTGTTGCGCGAGCGGGGTTATCAGGTCGCGGCCTACACCGGCTCCACCGAGGCGGCTGAACGCGCGCAGCTCGAGGCGGATCTACTGGCCAACAGTGTCAAGGCACTCATCGCCACATCTGCGCTCGGCATGGGCTTCGACAAGCCTGATCTCGGCTTCGTCGTGCATCTGGGCGCGCCGTCGTCGCCGATCGCTTACTACCAGCAGGTCGGCCGCGCAGGACGGTCCACCGACAGTGCCGAGGTGATCCTCTTGCCCGGAAGCGAAGACCAAGATGTGTGGCGATACTTCTCTTCGGTCGCCTTTCCATCGGAATCAATGGTGCGCAACGTAATTCAGGTACTCGACCAGGATCGACCCCAATCGACGCCCGCGCTGGAGCCACTGGTCGACCTTGGACGGTCCCGCCTGGAGATGGTCTTGAAGGTGCTCGACGTCGATGGTGCGGTGCGGCGGGTGAAGGGCGGCTGGGTCGGGACCGGCGTGCCGTGGGAGTACGACGAGCCGCGCTACCGTGCGCTCGACGCGGCCCGTCAACGCGAGCAGCGGGCCATGCTCGACTACCAGGCCGCCCGGGGCTGCCGAATGGCGTTCCTGCGCAGTCAACTCGACGATCCAACGCTGGGCGCCGAGGAGTCCTGCGGCCGGTGTGACAACTGCACCGGTCCTCGGTTCGGCGGCGATGTCGACGCGACCGCGGCCGCCGATACTCGGGCCCGGCTGATGCGGCCCGGAGTGGAGATCACCCCGCGCAAGCAGTGGCCGTCCGGGTTGGGCAAGCTCGGGGTAGAGCTCAGCGGGAAGATTACCGACGGTCCCGAACCGGGGCGCGTCCTGGGCCGACTGACCGACCTGGGGTGGGGGGCTCGACTGCGCAAGTTGCTCGACCACGACGACGCGGAGGTGCCCGAGGACGTCGTGCGCGCCGCGGTGAAGGTGTTGGCATCGTGGAACTGGGCGGTGCGACCGACCGCGGTCATGGCGCTGGATTCGGACACGCATCCACTGTTGATCTCGTCACTAGCTTCCAAGTTGGCTGAGTTGGGTCGGCTCACCGACCTCGGCACCCTGCGCTACGCGCCAGAGCGGCGACCGGTCACCGCGGCAAACTCCGCATACCGTGTCGCGGCGTTGCACCGGGCCTGGTCGGCGCCAGATGAGGACCTGGGAAGTGCCGCGGGCGGGCCGGTGCTCCTGGTGGATGACAGGACCGACACCGGATGGACGCTGACCATGGCCGCGCGGGTGGTACGCGCCGCCGGGGCTCCCGAGGTATTGCCGTTTGCGCTGGCGGCTACCAGCTGATGTTGGCCTACCTTGCGCTGGATCCGGAGCAATCGCTGGCATCAGTCCCCGCCTACGCGCAGCGTGCGGAGCGGCTCGGCTTTGCCGGCCTGCACGTTCCCGAGACGATCCACGATTCCCTGGCGGTGGCTCTGCTCGCACTGGAACACACGACTCGGATCACCGTCCGCACGGCGGTAACCCTGGCGTTCGTCCGCAGTCCGACTGCGGTGGCCTATGCCGCCTGGGATCTGTCGGAGCTGTCGGGTGGGCGGTTCGAACTAGGGCTGGGCAGCCAGATCAAGCAGAACATCGAGGACCGATTCGGCATGCCATGGACTGAGCCGGTCGAACGGATGCGGGACTACGTGGGTGCGCTGCAGGCGCTGTTCGAAGCGTTCCGCACAGGTGGGGCGCTGAACTTCGAAGGCACCCACTACCGGTTGACCCGGATGCAGCCGTACTTCAACCCCGGCCCCAGCGACGCATCGACACCGCCAATCTGGTTGGGGGCCGTGAACGCGGGCATGTGTGAACTCGCCGGGGAGGTTGCCGCCGGGGTGGTGACCCACTCCACCAACTCCGGGCCCGAACATTTGCACAACGTGGTCCGTCCCGCGCTGCGGCGCGGGGCGGCCACCTCCCGGCGGACGACCATGGCTGCGGTTATCGCATCGCCTGCCATCGCCACGGGTGTCAACGCCGCCGCGGTCGCCGCCGAGCGGCAACGACATCGTCGGATGCTGGCGTTCCTGTACTCGACACCGGCCTACGCGCCGGCGTTGATCAGCCGGGGATGGCCGGACTTGCCCGAACGGCTCCGCGAGCTGGTACGGGCGCAGCAATGGGACCGGCTACCCGCAGTGCTGACCGACGATGTCGTGGACGAGTTCGTCGTGTCCGCGTGCTACGACGACTTGCCGCGGTTGCTCGCAGCCCGCTTCGGGGCTACGGCTGACGGCGTTGTCCTACCTCCGCTACGCGGCGACAGCGACGCTGGGGTCCAGGCCTGCGTGGCAGCACTTGCCGCTCAGTGATTCTCGTCGATCGCGGCGACCGGTGTGCCGCCGATAACCTCCGGTCAGATGTCGAGGGTCGGGATAAATCGTGGCGGCTGCCGGACCGAGGTTGCCTGTTCGAAGGCATAGGCGTAGGCGATGAGCTTCGGCTCCTGGAATGCCCCACCGAAGAATGACAACCCCACGGGAAGTCCATGAACGTAGCCGGCGGGAACCGAGATGTGCGGATAGCCGGCGACCGCCGGCGGTGTCGAGCAGCCGCCTGGCAACAGGTTGTCCCCGACCACCGGGTCGATCACAAATGCCGGTGACCCCTCGGTGGGTGCCACGATGGCGTCCAGGCGGTGCTCACTCAGCGCCTTGTCTATGCCCTCCCCGCGCCCTCGACGGCGCAGCTCGGACTCGATCAGCAGGTACTCCTGGCTGGTCAGGCTATCTTTGGCCTGCGCCTGCCGAAGGAACTCCTGACCGAAGTACGGCATTACCGCGTCGGCGTTCTCCTCGTTGAACCGGATGAGTTCTTCCAGGCTCCGCACCCGAGAGCGGGGATGACCGCCCAGATAGGCGTCCAGACTCGCCTTGAGGCCGTAGCGGAGCAGGTCGAGTTCGAGCTCTCCGAAGAAGGGCAGCGAGCTCGCCCGAACCGGGTCGACGATCTCTGCGCCCAGCTCCGCCAGGCGACCGATCGCGTCCTCAATCACTGCGTCGGTTCCTTCGTGCTGGCCGAAACACTCCCGGGCCACCCCGAGCCTCGCTCCCTCGAGGGAGCCACGGTCGAGGAAGTGGCGATAGTCGGTCAGCGCGTGCTCAGCGCCGTTCCTCGTTGCCGGATCGCCCTCGTCGTAACCGGTCAGCGCCGTCAGAAGTGTCGCTACATCAGCGACGGTGCGGGCCATCGGCCCCGCCGTGTCCTGGGGAGCCGCGACCCCGATCACGCCCGAGCGACTCAGTAGCCCCACCGTGGGTTTGAGGCCGACGACCGAGTTGCTCGAGGCGGGCCGGACGATGGATCCGTCGACCTCCGCGCCGATTGCGCCGACACAGAGGTTGGCGGCCACCGCGACTGCCGACCCCGAACTCGAGCCCAGTGGGCTTCGATCCAAGACGTATGGGTTACGCACCTGACCGCCGCGACTGCTCCACCCGCTACAGGGTCGAGTGGAGCGCATGTAGCCCCACTCGCTCATGTTGGCCTTGCCAAGGATGAGGGCACCGGCTTTGCGCAATTTCATGACGATGAAGGCGTCTCGTTCCGCGACATTGCCTTCGAGAGCCAACGATCCGGCAGTTGTCATCATCTTGTCGCCGGTGTCGATGCTGTCCTTGACGACGACGGGTACACCGTGCAGCGGGCCGCGCGTTCGCTGCTGTTGGCGCTCCTCGTCGAGCCTTTCGGCGATCACCAAAGCATCAGGATTGACCTCGATCACCGAGCGCAGCATCGGGCCCGATCGATCGATCTCCGAGACCCGCTTCAGGTAGCCCTTCGCCAGGCCGGCGGCGCTCCACTCACCCCGGTCGAATGCCGCCTGCAGCTCTGCGATCGTGAACTCCGGCACGTCCATCGCAACCTCTCCCCAGTGACCAGTGGCCGAAGGACCGTTCCCGGAAGTTGCGACCCCATACGGTTCGAATCCTAGGTCGCTGTAGGAATTGCGGTGCGGTCACCGCCGAGTAGGGGCTCCCGTGTGCCGATCAGCTGACTATGGGAAAGGGGCCCTGACCTTGGCTACATCGCCAGCGAGTTGAGCGGTCAGCGCCCGCGCGGAAGCCATCAATCCGTCTGCATGCCTGCTGATTTCGCCGTCAGTCAGGGCGCGTCCGATCTGCAGGGACACCACCATGGCCTGGCGTCGGTGGTGGTCGAAGACGGGAGCGGAGATCACGCTGATGTCCGAACGTGCACCGCGGCGGCGTTCGCCCGGACTGCCCTCGCTGCTCAGGTACACCCGCTCGCCGACATCGGAGATCAACTCGCCCAGTAACGCCCGCAATTCCTGCGGCAGCGTACTCGACATGCCCGCCATCATCGCGTACAACCGCCGTCCGCTCGGGGTGAGACGCTCGACAAGGTATCCCGCTGCGCGACATTCGCTGATCACCCGATCGAGCCGCGCGGTGTCGGTGCGCAGCGGGATCGTGGGCTCCTTTTCCAGCCAGGCGCGCAGGGCCACCTCGTCCCACAACACGAACATCAGGCCTACCGGCGGAGCGAACGGATAGCTCTGACCAACCTTGACGCCGGAGTCGGCTCCGGGTGGTCCGACCACCTCGAGCAGCGTGATGCGGTCATCGACCACCGCGGACAGGGCTGCGGTGGTGGCGTAGGTCGTCGACAGCCGGCGCAGCTCCTCCCGCGCAGCGGGATTCACCCGCAGGGACTCCTGCGCCGTGTGACCGATCGTGATGAGCGTCGGGCCGAGGCGGTAGGTCTTGTCCTCTTCGTCGCGCACGAGGTAGCCCGCTGCCGTCAGCGTCGTGAGGATGCCCAGGCAGGTGGGCTTACTCAGACCCAGGCGGCGGGCCAGGTCGGACAGGCCGAACCGATCGTGCGGATGCGCGGACAGAAATCCGAGGATGGCGATGACGCGCTCGGTCGGCGGCGATGTCCGGCCGGCGCTACTGGGTGGCGTACCGGTTGGTGGCACATTCGGCTCCTGCATGACCCGCCCGTTGACTGGAGTTGGAACGCCTTCTAGTGTCAGGTCAGGAAATCTACCACTACGGTTCAATAATGGAACACCGGCTCAATAGCGAAACATGGGCTCGATAGTGGGGCACAGAGACACTGGACCGCAGAGACACTGGACCGCAGAGAGAATGGGCCGTGGAAAGAATGGACCGTGGAGACTGGAACACTGAGAGGCGTTGATCCCGATTTTTTCTCAGCCGTTGGCCGAGGCCATCGCCGAGGCCGAGAGCCTCGTCGCCGCTGCACCATTCATCGAGACCGAGGCTGATCTCCTCGAGGGTTTGCAGTACCTGGCCGGCTGCATCGCCGCTTGCACGCACGTGGCGTTCGACTACGACCGCGACCACCCGTTCCTGCACACCGGCACCGGCCCCTTCACCAAGATGGGTCTGGACAACCCGGACACGATGTACTTCGGTACTCGGGTGCAACCGGGCCACGAGTATGTGGTGACCGGTATCCGCGGCACCACGACCGATGTGAGTTTTCAACTGCTGGGCGGCGAATACACCGACGACAACGTGCCCGACAGTGCAACGGCGTTCGACGACCGAAAACTCGACATCGCCGACGACGGCACCTTCGAATGGCGATTCACACCTGCCGGCCCGGCTCAACTGGTCATCCGGGAGGTGTACAACGACTGGTCGGCCCGTCGCGGAACCTTCTCGATATCGCGGACCGACACCGTCGGCACCGCGCCGCCCGCGCTCACCCGCGAGCTGATCGAAAAGCGTTATGCGGTAGCGGGTAAACAATTGGTTCAGCGAGTCAAGACCTGGCTGCAGTTCCCGCAGTGGTTCTATACCGACAGCCCGCCCAACACGATGGTTTCGCCACGGCTGACGCCTGGGGGGCTGGCCACCCAGTATTCGTCGGCTGGGAAATTCGACCTGGCCGAGGACCAGGCGCTCATCATCACGCTGCCCGGCACCGACGCACCCTACCTAGGCTTCCAGCTGGGCAGTCTGTGGTACATCTCGCTGGACTACATCAATCACCAGACCTCACTGAACGGCACTCAGGCCCAAGTGGATCCGGACGGCAAGATTCGTATCGTTGTATCCGACAACAATCCGGGCGTCACCAATTGGGTTGAGACGCTGGGACACCGGAAGGGTTTCCTGCAGTTCCGCTGGCAGCGGGTCTCGCGCGAGCTGACCGAGGCCGATGGCCCTGTCGTTGACCTCGTCGATGCAGAGCAGGTGTCCGAGGCCCTGCCGTACTTCGAGTCGAACAAGATCTCAGAGCACGACTGGCGCGCGCGCATCGCACTGCGTCAGAAACAGATCGGCGAGAGAATGGTGGGCTAGCTCATGCCAGATTCCGGCCTTCTCCTCGAAGGCAAAGTTGTCGTGATCAGTGGTGTGGGACCGGCGTTGGGCACGACCCTCGCCCGTCGGTGCGCCGAGAACGGAGCCGATCTGGTCCTGGCCGCCCGGACGGTCGAGCGGTTGGATGAGGTTGCCAGGCAGGTCACAGATCTGGGGCGGCGTGCGGTCTCGGTGGGCACCGACATCACTGATGAGGCGCAGGTGCGCAATCTCGTCGACGAGTCGTTGACGGCATACGGCAAGGTCGACGTGTTGATCAACAACGCTTTCCGAGTGCCTTCGATGAAGCCATTGGCCAACACCACATTCGACCATATGCGCGAGGCGATCGAGTTGACGGTGTTCGGGGCTCTGCGAATGATCCAGGGCTTCACGCCGGCGCTGGCTGAGTCCAAAGGCTCTGTGGTGAACGTCAACTCGATGGTGGTGCGGCATTCCCAAGCGAAATACGGTGCATACAAGATGGCCAAGTCGGCGCTACTGGCCATGTCGCAGTCGCTGGCCACGGAGCTGGGAGAGCAGGGCATCCGAGTGAATTCGATCCTTCCGGGCTATATCTGGGGGGGCACGCTGGAGAGCTACTTCAACCACCAGGCCGGCAAGTACGGCACCACCGTCGATGCGATCTACCAGGCCACCGCAGCATCGTCTGACTTGAAACGACTGCCCACCGAGGACGAGGTGGCCTCGGCCATCTTGTTCATGGCCGGCGATCTGTCCAGCGGTATCACCGGCCAGGCTCTGGATGTGAACTGCGGGGAGTACAAGGCCTGATGAGCATGCGAAGGCAGCGCGAGCGAGGACCGGAGCGAGGGGGAGTCGAGCCATGAGCATCCGCACCGATGTGGGCACTGTCGAGGACCTGCACGCCTCAGCGGTCAAGGCCTGCGGGCTCGATGACTTCGGGGTGGACGACGACAACTACCGTGAAGCGCTCGGCGTGCTACTCGAGTCATTCCGCCGTGATGCCGATCTCACCGAACTCGGTAGCAAGATGCACCGGTTCTTCGTCAGGAATGCCCTGGTTGCCCGGTTGGTTTCGGAGTCGGCGTTCAAGCAGCACCCACGGCACGCCGACGTGAGTGTGGAGCGCCCGATTTTCGTGACCGGGCTACCGCGCACCGGGACCACCGTCGTTCACCGGCTGCTCACAGCCGATCCGGCGCACCAGGGGCTCGAACTCTGGCTCGCCGAATTCCCGCAGCCTCGTCCCCCCCGCGAGACCTGGCCCCAGAACCCGGTTTTCCAACAGCTCGATGCCCGGTTCAGCAAGGCGCACAAAGATAATCCCGACTACACCGGGCTGCACTTCATGACGGCTGCCGAGGTGGAGGAGTGCTGGCAGCTGTTGCGCCAATCTCTGCACTCGGTGTCTTATGAGACGCTGGCACACCTGCCGACCTACTCGCGCTGGCTTGCCGAGCAGGATTGGACCAAGTCGTATCAGCGGCACCGCAAGAACCTTCAACTGATCGGGCTCAACGACCGCGAGAAACGCTGGGTGCTCAAGAATCCCAGTCACCTCTTCGCGCTGGACGCCCTGTTCGCTGTCTACCCGGATGCTCTGGTGGTGCAGTGCCATCGGCCGGCCGAGACGATCATGGCGTCAATGTGCTCGTTGGCCCAGCACACCACCGCAGGCTGGTCCAACAACTTCACCGGTGATGTGATCGGCCACGACGCCCTGGAGACTTGGGCGCGCGGTCTGCACCTGTTCGATGTCGAGCGTGCCAAGCATGATCCGGCGCAGTTCTGTGACCTCGACTACTTCGAGTTCATCAAGGATCCGGTTGCCGCCGTCGAAGGAATCTATCGACGGTTCGGCATCGACTTCACCGACGCGGCCCGCTCAGCGATTACCGATATGCACTCCCAGAGCCAGAGCGGCCCGCGGGCCCCCAAACACACCTACTCGCTGGCCGACTACGGCCTGACCGACGAACAGGTCAAGGCGCGGTTCAAGGGTCTCTGAGGTACCGGGCCGCTGGGGGACCGGGCTTCTGAGACAGGGTGTCAGCCGTCCCCCGGCGACGGCGCAGACGACACTTCCTCCAGGCAGCCCTCTGCCACAGCGTGCTTGATGCTGTCGACCAACCGCGGGCAGGACCGCACCCTGGCCGGGTCCTCGCCGGATGCGCGAATCTCGGCGAAGTGCGCGCAATGCTGCGTCGCCTCGGAGTTCCACTGCACCGCTGTGTAGGCCGGCCCGAGCTTCTTCGCCTGGACGACGACGTGACAGTATCGGCAGTCGACCGACGCCAGTCCAGAGGTCAGATAGCGTTCGCGATCCCGTGCGGTGTCCGCGTGAACTACTGCCGCCCGGTCGGGATCGGACGAGAAATCCGGTGCCTTGCGCCAAGATCCGGTGAGTTGGCCCTCGTCGTGGGAACCGGCGGCGTGCTCGTGATCGTCGTCGTGGCCGCCGTGCAGCAGCAACATCGATCGGGCCAGCCGATCGACGTCCGGTGGTGACTCGTCCGGAGACATGTCAGGAAACCTCGGTGGGCTGCTCCGCGTCCTCGGCCTGGCGCTGCAGATTCTCCTTGACCTCGACATGCCACTTCTCGTTGGCCGCGGTGGTGTCGACCTCCATCTCGAAGCGGTCCGTCATCTCAGCGGTGACATCGGCGGCATCCACGTAGAACTGCTGATACCAGCGGCGCATCTGGTACACCGCGCCGTCCTCTTCGACCAGCAGCGGATTGTCAATGCGGGTCTTGTGCTTCCAGATCTCCACGTCCTGCAGGAAGCCCTTGCTGACCCCATCGGTGAAAACCCGGGCCAACTTGTCGCTGGTCTTTTCGTCCAAGCCCTTGGGCTTTTCGACGATGACGCCCCACTGCAGCACAAACGAGTCCTGGGATACCGGGTAGTGGCAGTTGATCAGGATCGACTCGGCCTTGTAGCCGCTGTAGTTGTTGTGCAGCCAGTTGATCATGAATGACGGTCCGAAGTACGTAGCCTCCGAGTCGAGGTGCGCTTCTCCGTAGCTGGTGCCCATATCGCTGATATCCGGCCGGCCAACGTTGTGCAGGTACTGGCTGGCGATGTGTCCTTCGAAGACGTTCTTGAAGTACGTCGGCAGGCCGTAGTGGATGTAGAAGAAGTGCGCCATGTCGGTGACGTTGTCGATGATCTCGCGGCAGTTGGACCCTTCGATGAGCATCGTGTTCCAGCGCCAGTCGGTCCAGTCGTCCCTGGCGAACTCGGGGATGTCGGGGATGCGTACCTCCGGCGGCGGCGGGTTGCCCTGGTGGTCATGCCAGACGAACAACAGACCGGCACGAACGTCGGTCTCCCAGGCCCGGGTGCGTGCCAGTCGCGGTGTGCGCTTGGCATAGGGAACCAGCTTGCACTTGCCGTCGCCGCCCCAACGCCAATCGTGGAACGGGCATGCCACCTCGTCACCCTTGATGGTGCCCTGGGTCAGGTTTCCACCCATGTGACGGCAGTAGCCGTCGAGGACCTTGAGTTCGCCCTGCGAGTCGGCAAAGACCACCAGCATGGTGCCGAAGGCCTCGACGCCGTGGGGCTTGCCGTCGAGGTAGTCCTTCACCGGCCCGAGGCAGTGCCAGCCTCTGGCATACCGGTCGGGCAGCACGCCGGTGTCGATCTCGCGTACGGCTGCGGTTTCGGTGCTCACTGTGGGCCTCCCAACAAAGTGTCTCTAATTAGAACACGTTACAGTTTTTCTGTTGATCGGCGCAATTCAATCGCCTATCAACTGCTGCCTTGGGGTGACCGGCGGTCTTCTACTCAGAAGGGCGGTGGGTCGTGGATGGCGGTGATGGCGTCGAGTTGTTGTTGCCAGCGTTCGTCGGCTTCGCGGTGGTGGCGGTTGAGTCGGCGTTCGGCCTCGATTGTCGCGTTGCGGTTCTGGGTGCGGGTGGTGCACCGTAGCGGCATCGCGGCGGTACAGTGGCTGCCCTGCTGGTCGGGACGGTCGGACTGGCTTTGCAGTTGGGCAGGCGCCGCAGCGGCGGTCGGCGCGCAGAGTGTGGGGAAAAGTTCGGCCGATCCTGGTGTGGTGGTGTGGGTGTCCCCTGAGGGGGAGGTCCAGATGACGGTGCCGTTGGGTAGTTGTTGGTCGCGCCAGCCCCAAAATGTTTTCAGCAAGTGGTGTTTTCGGCACAGGAGTTTCAGGTTGCCCGCCTGGGTGGGCCCGCCGTCGGTGTAGGGGATGGTGTGGTCGAGGTCGCAACCGGTGGCGGGGCGGTCGCAACCGGGGAATCGGCAGTTCAGGTCGCGGCAGCGGACGAAGTCGGCCAACGCTTGGGTGGGGGTGTAGCCGCACTCGGGGGCTGCGCGGCCGGGATGGTTGATCGGGCGCACCCGTGCGGTACGGGCCAGTTCAGCGACGATCTCGGCGGGGATCAACCAATCTGTGCCGATGACGACTGCGGGTTCGGTGCCCGCGCCGTCGATGGTGGCGGCCTCGGCGACGACATGGATGACGACCGGTGATGTGACGGGCCGGTCTGATCCCGGGCAGTCGGGGTCCGGGCAGCAGCATTGCAGCCGGTCGGCGCCCAAGGCCAGAGCGCCGATCGCATCAGCGCGCCGGGCCGCCGGGGTGCGCATGTCCTGCCCGCACACGGTGGCCGCGAGCGCGGCGAGGCGTTCCTCGAGTAG
Organism: Mycobacterium sp.; assembly: GCF_049608025.1. GTDB lineage: Bacteria > Actinomycetota > Actinomycetes > Mycobacteriales > Mycobacteriaceae > Mycobacterium. The sequence continues at coordinate 62,813 of NZ_JBMYXC010000018.1, forward strand.
GTGGGCGTCGATGTTCTGTAGAAAGCCGCGGATCTCGGCCAGCCCGTCGCCGGAGTCCCAGATCTCGATGACACGGTCGCGGCGTTTGCGTTCCCGGCGGCGTATCGCGTCGCGGTCTTGGCGCACGACGATCTTGTCGACCCGGGCCCGTAGCTGGCCCGGCGATACCCGGTGCCAGCGGCCCAGCCCGGCCGCCACCGCGGCATCCACGGCGGCTATCGCGTCGTCGTCGGTGATCAGCGAAGTACGGGAACGCACCAGCTTGAAGGTGGCGTAGTCGATGTCTCCGGCGGCGAACACCGCCCCGACAGCCGGCAGGTCCTCGTGCAGGCAGCGGGCATGAAACACGTAGTCAGCAGCCAGCCCGGCACTGATATTGAGCGCCGTGGAGATCTCGGCAGCCACCGCGTCGGTGGTGTCGGCGGCCCACTGCGCGCACTCGCCGTGCTCGCGCAACCGAATCCGGAACAAATTGTTCACATCGATCAACGTGCGCGCCGCAGCCCGATTCTCGCTGCGCCGCGACGCAGCGATGCGGTCCACGACCGACCGCGCCGCCGTCTGCGATTCCTCGAACATACATTCGATAATAGCCCAGGGGTCAGACACTCGGCGTGTCATCTCCCAAGACATCGGTGACAGTTCTGCATCAGGACATTGGTGACACTTCGATTGGTCTTGGTGGTGACACTTCTGCCCTGAGGCTCGGGCGGTGGCCGTCAATGAACCGATCGATCCCCGTGTCCGCCTCGCGATCTCGCAGTGGCCCGATGATGCGCCCCGAGGGGCGGTCTCGGCATTCTGCGTCGAGCATGACATCTCGCGAAAGTCGTTCTACGAGTTGCGCAAACGTGTGAAGGCTGATGGGCCGGCCGCGGTGCTGGAGCCTCGGACGCGACGACCGAAGTCCAACCCGTGGAAGCTCAGCGATGAGGTCAAGGCTCGGGCCGTGGCAGTGCGCGCCGCCCTGGAGGCCTCCGGCTTGGACCACGGGCCGATCAGCGTGCACGACAAGATGGGGGCGATGGGCCTGGATCCGGTACCCTCGGTCGCGTCGCTGGCACGCATCTTCCGAGAGGCTGGCGTGGCTCGCCTTGAGCCGAAGAAGA